>JBBDSZ010000036.1:0-31542 GCA_040904685.1 Paenibacillaceae bacterium
CGACATAAGGGCTTGGAAATTCCTGCTAGTAGTTATCTTTAGTTCAACTTATATATTTGAATTTAACACAGAGGTTGGCATTACCATCCGAAGGGTGGTTTTTTTGCGTTATGCGAGAGCGAGTTTTTATGCATACTCAACACTTGGATTATCTGTTATAATAATTAAGATACATATGTTCGCTATTTTTGGTAAGGGGAGAATGATTGTGCGTATTCTAGGCATTGATCCCGGGATTGCTATTGTTGGGTTTGGTTTTATTGATAAAGAAGGCAGTAAGTTAGTTCCCGTTCAATATGGTGCGATTCAAACAGATTCTAAAACGGAAAGCACCCTGAGATTAAAGCAAGTGTATGATACGTTAGGTGAATTGATAGAGCGTTATAAACCAGATGCTGTGGCGATTGAGAAGCTTTTTTTCAATCGCAACGTAACAACGGCTTTTACAGTTGCTGAGGCAAGAGGAGTTATGATTCTAGCGGCTGTACAGCGGGGATTGCCGGTTGCTGAATACACACCACTTCAAGTCAAACAAGCGATTGTTGGCTATGGGCGTGCTGAGAAGAAGCAGGTGCAAGAAATGGTCCGTATTTTTCTGAAATTGTCTGCAGTACCTAAGCCGGATGATGTAGCGGATGCGCTTGCGATTGCCATCTGTCATGCTCATTCTTACTTACTCACACAAAAGATAAATGAGGTCGTGAAGCGATGATAGATTTTCTAAGAGGTCACATTGTACATAGGGAAGCGGATTACCTGGTTCTGGATGTGCATGGTGTAGGGTATCGTCTATTTTGTGTGAATCCGCACGCCATCCAACAGGATGTAGGCAAAGAAATTACATTGTTTGCGCATCACAATGTTCGCGAAGATGCAGTTACCTTATTTGGATTTCAATCGCGTGAGGAGCAAACCTTATTTCGCCGACTGCTGATTGTTTCAGGGATTGGTCCGCGCGTAGCACTGGGTATCCTCTCTTTTGGTCGCCCCGAAGCGATTGTATCCGCCATCTATCAGGAGGATATTGATTTCTTGGTTAAGCTGCCTGGTATCGGTAGGAAAACTGCTCAAAGAATTGTGCTGGATTTAAAGGATAAGTTAGCTGACCTACCTATGCAGCAGGCAACATCAACTGTTTTGGCAGGGAATTCGGTAAGCGCGGGTGGCTCATCCCATGGTGGAGGCGTGGCTTGGCAGGAGACTAAGCAAGCTTTGGTTGCACTTGGTTATTCCGATGCGGAAGTAGAGCGAATTTGGCCGAATGTGCAACAAAACGCAATTTCTGGCGTAACAACGGATGTGCTTATTAAGCAAGCCTTACAGGCGCTATTTAAGGGATAGGGGAGAAAAGGATGGAGGATCGACTTATATCTGCCAATCTCATGATGGAAGATCAGGTAGTGGAATTAAGCTTGCGTCCGCGATACTTGGCTGAATATATTGGACAATCGCAAGTAAAGGAAAACCTGAAGGTTTACATTGAAGCGGCAAAGCAGCGGAAGGAAGCGTTGGATCATGTCTTGTTGTATGGTCCGCCTGGATTAGGGAAAACGACACTATCGAATATTATTGCTAATGAGCTTGGTGTTAATATAAGAGTAACCTCGGGACCAGCCATTGAACGACCTGGGGATTTAGCGGCAATTTTAACGAATTTGCAGGAGGGTGACGTGCTATTTATAGACGAAATCCACCGGTTGCAGCGTACGGTTGAAGAAGTGCTCTATCCAGCCATGGAGGATTTTGCGCTCGATATTATGATTGGCAAAGGACCCAGTGCACGTTCCGTGCGTTTGGACTTGCCTGCATTCACACTTATCGGGGCAACAACACGTGCGGGCTTGCTTTCTTCGCCATTAAGAGATCGATTTGGTGTGGTCAGTCGATTGGAATATTATACGATTGATGAACTTACATATATTGTGACACGCAATTCGGAAATTCTCCAGGTTCCAATAGTCGGAGAAGCAGCAAACGAAATTGGCATGCGTTCACGCGGCACACCGCGTATTGCAAATCGGATATTAAAACGCGTAAGAGACTATGCCCAAGTGCGTGGCGACGGGGTTATTACACTTGCTCTTGCCAAGAGCGCATTGCAGCTGCTGCAAATTGACGATTTAGGCTTAGATCAGATCGATCATAAAATGATCCGAACGATTATTACAAATTTTCAAGGCGGCCCTGTTGGGCTAGATACGATTGCAGCTACTATTGGTGAGGAAAGCCAAACGATTGAAGATGTATATGAGCCTTTCCTGTTGCAAATCGGTTTTTTGCAGCGAACTCCGCGTGGGAGAACGGTAACTCCTTTAGCCTATAAGCATCTTGGTATGCAGCCACCTGAATCCAAATAATGCTAGCAACGACGTTGTTAATGAGTATAATTTACCCGTTAACAATAAGAAAGGAGGGTACATACCTGTGACTAAAAACATTCGCATCAAACGTTTATTATTACTTTCTATCGTATGTATATTAGGTGTAAGTGGTTTGTTCACCCAGCTTGGCGATGCATTTGCCGCTATCCCTAAACTTGATAATATCCGAGTTGCCCTGTTTATCGAAACCTCCAGTTATAAATTAAATGCACCTTCAATCACGCTCACTTCGACAAGTGGATTGAAGCTGGGTGTGCGCACCTCAACAGGCGTTCAAAGCTGGCTGGGCGGTGCGACGCTTAAGACGGTACGCAGTACAATAGATCAGTTCATGGTCCAAGTACTGGAAACCAATGATGTCAATCAAGCAACCTCCCTTAAACAAAAATTAACCAAAGCTAGCTATGTACCTTATGTATTCGAAAAGTCCAAGATGGGCAAAGCTTTGTATCAGGTTTGGACAGGCCCCTATGCCACCAAGGAAGCTGCAACAACTGCCAAGAATGCCATTTACAATAATCAATCCATTATGGTTTTAGCCCAAACTCCGACCGTAACAGGCTCCTTACATTGGAGTGCTGGAAGTTATGCAACTGTAAGTGAAGCGGTTTATGCTCAAGCAAACTTATCACGAACAGGTGTTATTGCAGATCTAGTCTATCAAGTCAATAGTGCTGGAAAAATGAGCTATGCGGTATGGGTTGGGAATGAACCCGATCAGGCGGCATTAGATGCGCTTAAACAGAAGGCGCTTGCTCTAGCGCCATCAGTTGGCCTTCAAGCAGTGGATGCCAATGGAGCATATCTGTTAAAACGAGACGATATCACAACAGTATCTAGTGGTCAGGCAGCAGTGCCGCATTATTTTTTCAATGCAACGAATCAGAAGGTTTGGGCAACAGCTGAAGCACAAGGAAGAATCACGGTTAAGGAGAAATCCAATCGAAGCTATCGTGGCGGTATGGAATTAAGTCAATACAATGGCAAAATGGCACTGATAAACGATCTTCCTTTTGAGCAATATCTATATGGGGTTGTAGGTTCAGAAATGGCAACGGGTTGGCCGATGGAGGCTTTGAAGGCACAGGCCGTTGCAGCGAGAACCTATGCCTTAACCAAAGGGATGGCCTACAAAATCGCTAATATATCCGATACGACAACGGATCAAGTGTATACAGGTGTTGAGTATGACGATGTTATCCAAGCAGTGGATGCAACCAAAGGCGAGGTATTAACAGACAGTAAAGGCTTGATTACACCCTTCTACTCTGCGAATGCAGGTGGTGTAACAGCGGATCCTTCAGAGGTATGGGGCAGCAGCGATCCTTATTTAAAAAGCTTCCCCAGTCCGGGTGATGATTCGTCTCAGAGCGATACGATATGGTATCATGCTGTTTTATCTGATGGGACAACAGGGTATGTACATTCCGCTTATCTGAAAGATTCAGGACTCCATAACCCCGTAGGATTAGCAATTTATGAGGCTACGGAGTCAGCAGTTAACGTTCGAATGATTGCATCCTCTCGGGATAATATAAGCTCGATTATTGGCAAATTAAACAAAGCTGAGCGAGTGACGATTATCGGACAGGCCTTACAATCAGGCTCATATACATGGCAGCGTGGACCGGTTGATGCTGGGAGCTTAGCTGTTGTGATGAATAATGTGTTGAGAACCACATTCTCGGGTCCGTTGCAAACCTTACAGATTTCCAGTCGCGGTCCTTCCGGTCGTGTAATGCTCTTACGAGCTAACGGAGCGGATCTTAAGGTCACAAGACCAGATTCTTATCGTACCGTATTGGGAGGCTTACCCAGCACGCTGTTTGATATTGAAGAAACGGGCAGGTATACTGTATTGGGAGCGAATGGAGCTAAAAGTAGTTATCCGCAAAGCGTTTCAGCAGCTGGGTTATATGTAGTACAAGGAAGTGCTGTTACGCAAGCGATTCAAAAGCAATGGTTTGTGCTAAGTACAACTCAGCAAGTTCGTTTGGTTACATCGACACCACAGTTCATCTTTACAGGTAAAGGCTTTGGACATGGCCTCGGGATGTCGCAGGATGGCGCATTCGGCTTTGCGCAGCAAGGCTATGATTATATTCGAATATTGAAAAATTATTTCGCTGGAGTCAATATAGTTAAGGAATGAATGAAATGAATGTTGAAGATTATGATTTTAATCTGCCAGAGCATCTTATTGCCCAAACACCATTATTAGATAGAACGAAGTCTAGACTTTTAGTCTTGGATAAAAGCACTGGAACAACAATTCATCGGCAATTTGATGAGATAATTGAATTGCTAAACCCGGGTGATCTGCTTGTACTGAACGATACGCGTGTCATTCCCGCGAGGCTTTTCGGAATTAAACGGGATACAGGGGCAAAGGCAGAGGTTCTGTTATTGCAAGCTTTAGGCGATGATTGCTGGGAGGTCTTAATCCGACCAGGGAAGAAGCTCAAGAATGGTGCAGTCATTGTTTTTGGCGAGCAGTTAAGTGCGACTATAGAAGTGGAAGGCGAAATGGGTATTCGCCAAATCCGGTTTTCTTATCAGGGCATTTTTAATGAAATTCTGGATGAGCTTGGACAAATGCCGCTTCCACCTTATATTAAAGAACGGCTAGAAGACAAAGAACGATACCAGACGGTCTATGCCAAGCACGAAGGTTCAGCAGCAGCACCGACGGCAGGCTTGCATTTTACGCAAAGCTATCTAGATAGGCTGCGAGCAAAAGGTGTGCAAATCGCCTATGTCACGTTACATGTGGGATTAGGCACATTTCGCCCTGTATCGGTAGAACGAATTGAAGACCATGTGATGCATGCTGAGTATTATTGCTTGCCCGAGCAAACCGCGAATGCCATCAATGAGGTTCGTACCAAGGGTGGACGTGTTATTGCAGTTGGGACAACCTCAGCTCGAACATTGGAAACCGTCGCACGTATATCCAGATTGAAGCAATCAAAGCAAAGTGATGGAGAAAACGATCTAGTTCCTGTGCAAGCAAGTCAAGGCTGGACGGATATTTTTCTCTATCCTGGTGAAGATTTACTTCTAGTTGACGCCTTGTTAACCAATTTTCATCTGCCTAAATCCACCCTGCTTATGCTGGTTAGCGCCTTGTCGAGCAGAGCCTATATACTTGACGCTTATCATGAAGCGGTTCAACTCGAGTATCGGTTCTTTAGCTTCGGCGATGCCATGTTTATCTATTAATTGTTCGAATAAATATGTAAATAAAGGAAGCGATTGGATTGGCAATACGTTATGAACATATTAAGTCCTGCAAGCAATCCGGCGCTCGATTGGGTCGTGTGCACACCCCGCATGGTGTGATTGAAACACCTGCATTTATGCCTGTCGGTACGCAAGCTACAGTGAAAACATTAGCCCCAGAAGAATTAAAACAAATGGATGCGCATATTATTTTAAGTAATACCTACCATTTATTTTTGCGTCCAGGACATGAATTGGTTCGACAAGCCGGTGGCTTGCATCGCTTTATGAACTGGGATCGACCGATTCTTACAGATAGCGGTGGTTTTCAAGTGTTCAGCTTAAGCGAAATGCGTAAGATCACAGAAGAAGGCGTGCATTTTCGCTCCCATCTGAATGGGGACAAGCTGTTTCTTTCACCAGAGGTTGCCATGCAAGTACAGAATGCGCTGGGTGCTGATATTATGATGGCTTTCGATGAATGTCCCCCCTATCCAGCAGATCACGCCTATGCTAAGCAATCGCTTGAGCGGACAAGTCGTTGGGCGGAACGTTGCTTAATTAGTCACGCGCATCCCGATGTACAGGGATTGTTTGCGATTATTCAAGGTGGGATGCATGAGGATTTACGACGCCAAAGTGCTGCGGATTTGACTTCTATGGATTTTCCGGGGTATGCTATTGGTGGATTGAGTGTGGGCGAGCCTAAGTCTTTAATGTATGAGGTTTTGGATTATACCGTTCCACTTATGCCGACTAACAAACCCAGATATTTAATGGGAGTCGGTTCTCCGGATGCATTATTAGAAGGCTCAATACGTGGTATTGATATGTTCGATTGTGTACTGCCAACACGGATTGCCCGCAACGGCACTGTAATGACAAGCAGTGGGCGATTGGTCATACGCAACGCCAAGTATGCAGAGGATTTTACACCGCTTGATCCCAAATGCAATTGTTATACCTGCACGAACTATACACGAGCTTATATTCGACACCTAATCAAAGCAGAAGAAACCTTCGGTATTCGGCTAACCTCTATCCACAATCTTCATTTTTTATTGGATTTGATGCGGAATGTAAGACAAGCTATCGCGGAAGATCGACTGCTGGATTATCGAAATGAGTTTTTCGAGCTGTATGGGATGAACGAAAGCAATAGGGGATTTTAACCAAAGAAAGGAGGGGAAAATATGCATTTCTTATCGGCAGCAGCAGCTTCAGGGGATCAAGCATCCAATCCATTATGGACGTTTGGACCCATCATCGCCATGTTTCTAGTCCTATATTTCTTACTCATTCGTCCTCAGCAAAAAAGACAAAAAACACGGAATAGCATGCTGAACACGTTGAAAAAAGGGGATAAGATTATTACCGTTGGTGGTTTACATGGTACGATCCTGGAGATGGATGATGATGCGAGAACGGTTATATTGCGTGTTAATGACACCACTAAGCTAACCTTTGATCGTTCATCCGTGAATGCAATAACCCAATCGTCATCAAGCATTGAAATAAAATAAGGCTTATACAGTCTTATAAATAAGTAACAAAAAAGGAGCATTTCGCAAAATAAGCGAATGCCCCTTTTTTGTTACTAACATCCTTGTCTGGCTTTGGAAGATCAATCTAATGTTTGCTTGCTGAAATCCCGATTCTTGTTGAGGCTGATGATGCTGCTAATCCACGCACGACATTCACTAATACGAATGCCTAAGCGAGCAGCAACAACACCTAGTACTAAACCGCCAAACATATCAGTCAGCCAATGAATCCCTAAATAAAAGATGGAGAAAATGATGCAGGTACAGCTGATTAAAGTAAACCTGCCCCAAAATTTATTCTTGGATTGCAAAGCAAGGTACGCCATGGAAACCGATATGGAGGTATGCAAGCTGGGAAAGCAATTTGAAATTCCTGATGTGGGGCGGTAATCCGTTTCAAACGTTGGAAAGGCATGTAACATTAACGCTTGCACATCTGGACGGAAGGACCAAACCTCATCTACAGAGAAGAACAAGTAAAAGGGAATGGCGATGAGATAATTGAACATGATTCCGTAGCAGACAGCATAGAACATTTTATAATTTTTCTGATAGGTATATATAAATAGGGAGGCAATCATCAAGGACGGAAATATAAACACATAAATGAAAATGGTAATCGTTGATATCGTATCATTCATGAATAATTGCTGAAACCAAGCGACAAAATCACCTTCCAAACTGTAAATGGAAGGAGTGAAATCGGCTTTAAAATGCATTTTTCCAGCTACCAATTGCTCAAGTTTGTTGACGAACAGGATGGCAATTAATGCAATAAAGTGAAAGGCAAATTTACGGGAGGTGAATACTTCTTGAACAAAGGAGCCTGCTGCGTAAAAGGGAATCTTACGTGTAGCTAACCAGATCAACATAAAAACAGTCAAGGTAATCCCTATGGTGATATCCGTCATGGAATGGATGATAAACATGAATGATCCCCCTAAAATATGGTAAAAATGCAACTGGATTAAAATAACTTGTATAGTATACCATATCTTTGGGAGAAGGGGAAATTACTTCGTATGATTAACGCCAAGAATACCTCCCAGCGCTCCAATTAAATAAGCAGCAATCATGGCCAGCAGAGTATGAAAAGTTAATCCATGATCGAAGGAAAGAAACCCAATGAGAATAATGATTGCTGCATAAATCAAACCAAGCATTCCACCATGGTACCATCCTCTATGATTTGTACGTTTGCCACATACATACGATCCAATAGATATCGCAATGGCGTGGATCAAATATACAAAGAAGGTAAGGGAGTCTTCGTTCTGGTTTGTAAACGTTAGTACAAAAGAATAAAGCAGCGAGAAGATTGCCATTGTGATAAAAGCATAAACGATACCGGAAAAGAGTGGAGAAACAAAATGTACACTGGCCGTGTTTTTCGTTGGTTCCATAAGAACACCTCTTTCTTCTTTTTTATTTTCATTCTATGGTCAAGCTGTTTTATTTATGCCAAGTCGCTTATAATTATGCAAAGGAAGTGAGTGTTTTGCATTCAGAATCGGTTGTTTTAGCTCAGAATTTTTTGATGGCGATCTTTACTATTCAATTTTATTCCCGATCCAAGGAATACGGCGATAATCATATTTGTTGACTAGCTTAAATAGGGTAACGCAGATTAAATAGATAAGGACGCCAATTACGCTGGAGGCCAGGAAGCGCAATAAGATATGATGCGTCCAAATTGTGTTCATGATCGCGTAACAAGCAAGACCCATTATAAGCATGGACACCCCAACCTTGAGAAATTCGCTAATCTGCATCGAGAATTTAAGCAAGCGTGAGACACTATGCCAGTGAAGTAGTGTAACCATAATAATGTTTATATTGATGGCCATAATGGCGCCCAATATACCAAAGCTGGGTCTAGTAGCTAACAAATAGATCAAGACGAGTTTAAAGGTAGCCCCGATAAAAGTATTAACCAAGGCACTTCCAGGTTTTCCTAATGCTTGCAAAGCAGCCTGGAGAGGAGCTTGGAAATAAATGAATAATGCAACGGGTGCGATCATTTTGAGCATAATGTTCAAGCCAGTGATATTGAATAAATAATGACAAATCGGATCGGCGAGCACATACATAATGACCGCGAAGGGAGCCCCTGTTACTAGGGCGAGGCGGAGTGATTGCTGCAATCGTTTGTGGATGGTTAACATGTCATTACGCGCTGCGGCTTCGGATAAGGAAGGAATCAAGGATACGGATAAGGAGTAAGTGAGTGCGCTCGGCAAAAGCACAATTGGAATAATCATGCCTTGCAGCATTCCATATTGAGCAGTTGCAGTTGCTGTGGCTACTCCAGCAATCGCTAAGCTTTGTACAATGGCAATAGATTCGAGAAAATACGAAAGCGAGCCAACCAGGCGACTAGCAGTAACGGGAAGAGAAATCCGAAAGATGCGTCTGATTATTTTGATATTCGGCTTATAGGCTGTAATGGTTCCTATGTTAGCCTTTAAGAAGCTGAAATACACTTTTTTATTCTGCAAATAGAAGTACATGATCATCATCAGTCCACATATTTCGCCGACTAGAACACCGGCCATTGCGCCAGCAGCTGCATATTCTACGCCTTGAGGAAGCATCATATAAGCAAAAATCAAGACAAAGAATATCCGCATTAAAGTTTCGCCAACCTGGGAGACTGCTGTTGGAATCATATTCTGCCTACCTTGAAAGTAGCCTTTTAAAACGGAGGAGATACTAACGATAATAATGATTGGACTCATCCACATGAAGGTGTAATAGACACGGGCATCGGTCAAAAGATGCTGAGTGATCCACGAGGCAGCACTGATACAGATGACAGTGAAGGTGATACTTAAGCTAACCGTTATGGTAAGACAGCTCCAAAGGAGCTTCTGAATTCTCGCTTGATTGCCTTGGGTTTCGGCCTCTGCAATTAATTTAGCGAGAGCAAGTGGTATTCCGCCTGTAATAATAGTGATAATCACAATTAAAAAGGGATATCCCATTTGATATAACCCTACACCCTCTGCACCTATGACCCGTGGAAGCGCGATGCGGGGGATAAAACCAAGAATGCGGTTAATAATACCTGCGACTAATAAAATTAGAGTACCCTTCATAAAGGATTGCTTGTATTTACTCAATCGGATCCCTTCTTCCCTCTACGGCAAAATCGTTCTCTTTATGGATATGCAGGATGTGTCCAAGCTCATGCAATAATTTTCACACGCTCTTTTGCAGATGTTTAGCAGGATTCACAGATTGTTGCAGCGAATAAGTAGACTAGCATGTAATGCTTTTCAGGAGGGTTCTAATGACAGAATCAATGGAAGTCGAATATAACGAAGAGGAATTAAACAAAATCATCGAGGAATTATGCTGGAGCAAGTCGGAGGAATTCAAGAAACTCGGGTATGAAGCCTTAACGGGTAAGGATATTTGGGATTGTGTAAGTGATAAATATATGAAAAAAGGTGTACCGCCCTTACACCAAGTTGTGAATGATATTCTCTCCTTAAAAACGACACAGTTTATGAATTGGATGACAATGAGAGCTTTTAAAGGTACCTTTTAATCTAGGTGCTTTTTTTTATGTACGAAGTAAATTGACTCGATTTTCTTCGGTGAGTATAATAGGACTATTGATCTTAGAAGGGAGCAAGAGTGTTTATGAATGGCAAAAAATTATTTACTTTTGTATTGATTGTTTTGATTACCTTAGGTACTGTAATTGGGACAGCCCCTTATTTCCTGAAAAATATCAAATTGGGCTTAGATTTAAAAGGTGGGTTTGAAACACTTTATGTAGCTTCTGCAATTGACGAAGGGGGAGTTGTCACCAAAGCGGCATTGAAGGAAACGGCAAAAAGCTTATTGAGTCGTGTCGATGCACAAGGGATTTCTGAACCGGAGATAACACCAGAAGGTAACGATAGAATCCGCGTGAAAATCGCTGGCGCTACGGATCAAACGAAAATTAGAGAAATATTAAGCAAGCCGTCCGTATTAAGCTTTAAAGCTCCAGATGGAAAAGTCATGATGGACGGAAGAGATTTCGTACCCAATGGCGCTAAGGTTGAATATCAGAATGGGACTGAGCCCATTGTTGCGATAAAGTTAAAGAGCGCAACTAAGTTTAAAGAAGTGACAACAGCTTTGGTTGGCAAAACATTAGCCATTTACTTAGACGAAAAAATGATTTCAGATCCAAGAGTCAATAACGTGATTGACAGTGATAGCGCAGTTATTACTGGAGGACCCTTCACATTAAGTGCTGCCAAGGATTTGGCGAATACCATTAACTTGGGTGCGCTACCACTTAAGCTTACAGAGAAATATACCCAAAGCGTAGGTGCTACGCTAGGTCAAAAGTCTTTGGATGATACGATGAAAGCGAGTATTATCGCATTGATCATCATCATTATCGGTATGATCGCTTTTTATAGAGTTCCAGGTGCTATTGCAAGCTTTACCCTTCTTACCTATACTTGGATGTTATTGGTTGTGTTTGATCTGCTGAATGCAACGTTAACCTTGCCGGGGATTGCGGCTTTTGTTCTCGGGATTGGGATGGCTGTCGATGCGAATATCATCACCTACGAAAGAATTAGAGAAGAAATGCGCAGCGGTAAAAGTATCTATTCTTCACTAAGAGCAGGTTCGAAAACTTCTTTCCGGACGATCATCGATTCACATGTTACAACATTAATCGCTGCGTCTGTGCTTTATTTTATCGGAAGCGGCGCGATTCAAGGCTTTGCATTAACACTGATTTTCAGTATATTAGTCAGCTTAGTGTCCAATGTTTTCTTATCTCGCGTGTTGTTGCAGCTATTGGTTAAATCCGGTGTTATTAATAAACCCAAATATTTTGCAGTAAAGGAGGCAGACATCCATGCGTTATAGATTTGATATTATTAAAAACCGCAGGAAATATTTCGCGGTTTCGATCATCATTACAATAATTGGTATTTTGTCCCTCGCCATATTTGGTTTGAATACCGGAGTTGACTTTAAAGCTGGAACGACCTTAGATATTACCGTAACTGGAAAAACATTGGAAAAGACCCAGGTCGTGAAAATTATTCAAGATAGTCTCACTTATGCACCTTCAACGACAACTATTGCTCAAGATAGAGCAAGTGCACGCTTCGATAAAGTGCTTTCCATGGTAGAAGTTAATAAAGTTATGGATGCCTTTGATAAATCTTATGGGGTCAAAGTCGAGCATGAAGAGAATACAGTCGATACAGAACTAGCAAAAGAATTAGCGCTGCATGCGATTGTTGCTGTATTAATTGCAAGCTTGGGGATTATCATTTATGTTAGTATTCGTTTCGAATGGAGATTTGCCATTGCCGCTATTGTTGCTCTTCTGCATGATGCTTTTATCGTCGTCTCCATGTTTTCTATTTTTCAATGGGAGGTTAACTTGCCATTTGTCGCGGCCGTGCTTACGATCATCGGTTTTTCGATAAATGATACCATTGTTATTTTTGACCGGGTAAGAGAAAATCTGCGCTTCACGAAAATTAAGAACTTCGACGATCTTTCCGAGTTGGTCAATCGAAGTACTTGGCAGACGATGACTCGTTCCATTAATACCATGTTGACCGTGCTTATAGGTGCTGTAAGTTTGTTCATTTTTGGCAGTGAAGCGATTCGACTATTCTCCTTAGCGATGATTGTAGGTTTAGCCTGTGGAGCCTATTCTTCCATATTTATTGCATCACCTTTATGGCTCGTCATGAAAAACAAATCCGTGACTTCTGCTAAAAAATTACTTGCTGCAAAAGAATAGCAAGAGGCCGCGTAAATTTAATTTTACGCGGTTTTTTTGAAATATAAGAAATATTTCCTTGAATCTGTGATACCAGGAAGTGATCCTATGTCAGAACGGCGGTTAAAACAAGCGGAATCTGCAGCATTGGTTGGCATGATTGTTACTTTGCTTTTGGCCATTATGGAGGGCGTTATTGGTTTACTAGGCCATAGTAGAGCTTTGATTGCAGATGCAGCTTACTCAGCTTCAGTTGTTGTGGGAACTCTCGCTGGATGGATGGGATCTCGTCCCTCTAAAATGTTCAACAAAGATGAGCAACCCAATGCAGTAGGAAGAGCAGACGCGATTACAACGATTACGGTTGCCGTAGTACTCCTAGTCGTTGGTGTGGAAATTGGGATTTCAGCTGTGAAATCGATTATTCATGGCATAACGAGTCCGCCACATGGAATTGCGGCAATTGCCATAGTGGTTTCGCTTTTAGTTAAAGAAATTATGTTTCGTTATAAATACGCTTTAGGTAGAGAAATTGCCAATCAAGCACTTATTGCGAGTGCTTGGGAGCATCGCAACGATATGTATGCATCCTTTGTAGCTTTAGTTGGGGTTACTGGTGCATGGATTGGCTATTCACTTGAAATGGAATCCTTATTCATTTTCGATACGATTGCAAGTTTATTTATTGCTTTACTGCTCTTCAGAATGGGCTATAAGCTTGTGCTGGATTCGATTTATTCTTCCGTGGATCAGGTGATGCATGCTGGGGATGCTGCGGAGTTAATCAGTACCGTTCAGAGAATAAAAGGTGTCATTACAGTAGATGAGCTGCAAGCTAGAGAGCATGGGCATTATGTTATCGTTGATGTGAAAATTAGTGTCAATCCCAAAATCTCCGTTCACGAAGGCCATGAAATCGCAAGACTTGTCAAACAACAGCTGATGAAGCGGTTCATCCATGTTTCGGATGTCTTTATTCATGTGAATCCATACGATCCAGGCTATCCATACAAAAATAATATAGATCCAGAACAGGACGAAAGTCCTTCATTGTTACATTGAAGCTTATGCAGATAAAGAGGTGAACTATGCTCCAATCCAAGGCCAGATGGAACATTCGCAAGAGCGATGAGGCGCTTGAGCTTCATCTTACTCAAAGCTTAAACATTGACCCGCTAATCGCCAAATTGTTAGTCACGCGCGGCATCAAAACGGAAATGGAGGCCAAGCATTTTCTCGGAGCGGATGTGGCGCATTTTCACGATCCTTATTTACTTGATGGTATGACTGCTGCGGTGGAACGGATTCAGCGAGCTAATCTACAAAGAGAAAAAATCCGTATTTATGGGGATTATGACGCTGATGGGGTGAGCAGTACTTCATTAATGGTCCTATTGTTAAAACAATTAAATGCAGACTATGATTATTATATTCCTCATCGCGTTACCGAGGGCTACGGCTTGAATCGAAATGCGCTTGATTTGGCACGAAAAAGCGGGATTACGTTAATCATTACGGTGGATACGGGAATCAGTGCGGTTGAGGAGATTGATTATGCCAATGAAATTGGCTTAGACGTTATCGTGACAGATCATCATGAACCGCCGGAGATTTTACCACAGGCATTTGCGATCATTAATCCAAAAAAACCTGGATGTCCCTATCCCTTTAAGGAGCTTGCAGGTGTTGGGGTCGCTTTTAAGCTTGCTCAAGCATTATTAGGCAGAATCCCTTTTGAGCTGCTAGAAATGGCAACTCTCGGTACAATTGCAGATTTGATGCCGTTAAAGGATGAGAATCGTTTAATGGTTAAGTTAGGCTTGGAACGCTTGCGTACAACGGCTTTACCCGGCTTTAAAGCTTTGTTGAATGTGTCAGGAATTGAGCGGAGTACAGTGTCTGCAACCCATATCGGCTTTTCGATTGCTCCTCGCATAAATGCTAGCGGTCGATTGGATAGTGCAGATGTGGCTGTGCGTCTGCTGACTACGGAAAATGAACAGGAAGCCGAGCACCTTGCTTTTGATTTGGATGTTCTGAATAAAGAGCGGCAACGGATCGTTGAAGAGATGATCACAGAAGCACTGCTCATGGTGGAGAAAGATCCTTTATTTCATCGGCGTAAGGTTATTGTACTGGCACAAGAGGATTGGAATGTTGGCGTTATTGGGATTGTGGCTTCCAAGCTGCTTGATAGATATTATCGTCCCACCATCATATTGGGAATTGACCCAAAAACAGGATTAGCCAAAGGATCAGCCCGTTCGATTGTTGGCTTTGATCTGTATAAAGCATTGTCTCAGTCGGCGGATTTATTCCAGCATTATGGCGGACATCAAGCCGCCGCAGGGATGACGATCCGTCAGGATCTTATTCCAGAGCTGGAGCGCAGGTTAGAGCTCCTCGCAGATGAATGGCTCACGGCTGAGGATTACTTGCCGATCCTGCAGGCTGATCTAGTTTGTGATTTAAGAGAAATGCCATTGGAAATGATTCAGCAGTTAAATCAGCTTGCACCCTATGGAATGGGTAATCCCTCGCCTAGATTCATTTTTCGCGGCTTGCGGATTGATGAGATGAAAACGATGGGTAGAGAGCAACAGCATTTAAAAATGCTGTTATCCGAATCGAAGGAAGATGCGGCTTGCTCCATTGAAGCTATTGCTTTTAACAAAGGTGCACTTTCCATATTGATCTCTGCTACAGCTCGGATTGACGTTTACGGGGAGCTTTCTATAAACGAATGGAATGGGAATCGCAAGCCGCAGCTAATGATGCAAGATATCCAAGTGTCACAGACTCAATTGTTTGATTGGCGTGGAACGAAGGATTTTGAGAAAAAATGGACCGAAGTTGCTACGAGAAACGTAGCGATTCATTCAGCAGCAGGTACAGATAAAACGAAGAAAAGCACAGTGGGCATTGTTGTATTTGATGAAGCAGAGAAGGCTAAACTCCCTCAAGCTTTAACTATGTTAGGTTGTTCAATTTGGTTAGTTGGATATTCAGGCAAGGTACAGCCGTTAAATTCATTTGCTAGAGATACAACAATTGCACAGTGCAAGGATATCATTTATTATTTCTTACCTGCTAGTTTAAAGCCGTTACGACTATCTTTGTCACTGATGACGGAGGTGGAGCGCATTTATACGCTATTCCATGATTCGGATCCAACCCAAACCACCGCAATTCCGGGTAGGGATTTATTCAAAAGTGTTTATGGGACGATTCAGCAAAAGCCGAACATCGATATGAACAGTCTCTCCGTATCGTTTAGCAAGCGTTCGGGACTAACTCCACAAATGATTCGTTTTATACTGGATGTATTCGTAGAGTTAGGTTTAATTGAACAAGCGGGACAGAAATATTCCTGTACCCTATCTCCGGAAAAACGTGAGCTCTCTTCATCGATTCAATATCAGCATAGACTGCAACGACAGGAAGTTGAACAAACCTTATTATATAGCTCAGCGCATGATTTGAGTCGATGGCTGCTTCCACAGCTCGCCGTTTTGCAGAAAGCTTCAATTGAAGCTTTTGGGTGAGGGTGTATATATAGAAATAACATGAAGCTAAGATTTCACGGAGGTAAAACTCAGAGTATGCTTACCCTTAGGAGGAGTACTTATGAACTTTAAAGACTATATTCGCGTGATTCCAGATTATCCTCAACCGGGCATTCGTTTTAAAGATATCACGACCTTGCTTAATAATGGACCGGCCTATAAAGCGGCTATCGATGCACTTAAAGATATGGTCAAGGATTTGCAAATTGACATTATTGCTGGTCCGGAAGCACGCGGGTTCGTCATTGGCGCTCCGCTTGCTTATGCATTAGGAGTTGGCTTTGTGCCTATACGTAAAAGCGGTAAGCTACCAGGTGAAACGATCGAAGCTGATTATGCATTAGAGTATGGCAAAGATAAGCTTGCAATGCACAAGGATGCGATTCGACCGGGACAAAAGGTGTTAATTGCAGATGACCTCTTAGCTACAGGCGGTACGATTGCTACATCCATTCATTTAATCAAGCAACTGGGCGGCGATATTGTCGGATCCATATTTCTCATTGAATTGGGTTATTTAACAGGGCGAGAAAAGCTAAGTGGGATTGGTATACAAACGTTAATTCAATATCATTAATAGCTTGCCAGACTTATCATGCACTGAAAAACAGTAGAGCGGAAGATTCGTAAGCCTTCGACATGATTCTTGACGTATTGCCTATTAGATGGGCATAATAAATTAAAAACGCATTTTGAAAAGACGTGTAGAAGGAAAGGGTTACGGAATGACGATAGAACAGCTACTTGAGAAGGCAACAACATATCTAAAAGAAAATGACCTAGTCAAGATAAAGGAAGCATATGATTTTGCCAACCAAGCCCATCATGGACAGCTACGCAAATCAGGTGAGCCCTATATCTTACATCCGCTAGCAGTTGCGGATATTCTGGTTAATATGCAAATGGATGCGACATCAATTATCGCCGCTTTATTACATGATGTCGTAGAAGATACAACGGTGTCTTTAGAGAGTGTTTTGCAGCATTTCGGTAATACTTGTGCTATGCTAGTGGATGCCTTAACCAAGCTGGAAAAAATCCAATTCAAATCCAAAGAAGAGCAACAAAATGAAAATTATCGCAAAATGTTCGTGGCAATGGCGCAGGACATTCGCGTAATTCTCATAAAGCTTGCCGATCGTTTGCACAATATGCGTACGTTAAAATATCAATCCGAAGAAAGCCAACGGCGAATTGCCGATGAAACCTTAGAGATTTATTGTCCGATCGCACACCGTTTAGGGATTTCTGCAATTAAGTGGGAGATGGAGGATATTGCACTGCGTTTTTTAAATCCACAGCAATATTACCGAATTGTTAATCTCATGCAGAAGAAACGCGCAGAACGTGAGCAATATATCGAGGATGTCATTAAAAGCATACGCGATAAAGTAACTGAAATGGGTATAGAGAGCGATATTTCGGGTAGGCCGAAGCACATCTATAGCATTTATAAAAAAATGACTACACGCAACAAACAATTCAATGAAATTTATGATTTGCTAGCAATTCGAGTTATTGTCGATAACATTAAAGATTGTTACGCGACCTTAGGTATTATTCATACCTTGTGGAAGCCAATGCCAGGGCGGTTTAAGGATTATATTGCTATGCCTAAGGCGAACATGTATCAATCATTGCATACTACTGTTATTGGCGCCCAAGGTGAGCCGTTGGAAGTACAAATCCGTACCAAGGAAATGCATAAAACCTCAGAGTTTGGGATCGCCGCGCATTGGGCTTACAAAGAAGGATCTGCAGTGCCATCTGGGAATTTTGAAGATAAAATGGGTTGGTTTCGCGAAATATTGGAGCTCCAAAACGATACCCGCGATGCATCCGAGTTTATGGAATCCTTGAAGATGGATTTTTTCTCCGATCTTGTTTTTGTGTTTACACCTAAAGGAAAGGTTATTGAGCTGCCTGCGGGCTCGGGTCCGTTGGATTTTGCTTATCGGATTCATACTGAAGTCGGCAATCGAACGATTGGGGCAAAAATAAACGGGCGAATTGTTCCACTGGATCATCGCCTTAACACTGGGGATATTATTGAAATTCTGACATCTAAGCATTCTTATGGCCCAAGTCAAGACTGGATCAAAATTGCTCAATCCTCCCATGCACGCAGTAAGATCAAACAATGGTTCAAGAAAGAAAAACGTGAAGAGAATACGATTAAAGGCAAGGAAGGCATTGAACGCGAACTGAAGCGTATGGGACATGAACCATCTGCTTTCATGACAGAAGATAAATTACAGGAAGCTGCTGGAAAATTTAATTTTAATGATATTGAAGATATGCTTTCGGCAGTTGGTTTTGGTGGGATTACCGCGATACAAATTTGCATGAAGCTTACCGAAAAAATTCGCAGAGAAGCTGAAGAATCTCCAGTCATCGAGCTGACTTCGGAAGTCAGAGATCTTAAGGTTGCACCTGAGAAAAAATCGCGTCCAACCCATGGTATTCAAGTAAGGGGCGTAGAAAACATGCTGGTGCGGTTCGCTCGCTGCTGTAACCCAGTACCAGGCGATCCAATTGTTGGCTATATTACGCGTGGTAGAGGGGTTACTGTGCATCGTGAGGATTGCACGAATATTCCAGTTACGGAAGGCGAAGAAGGCGATCGTGTCATTGAAGTCGAATGGGTCGATTCCATTGAAGCTAATTATAGCGTGGAAATCGAAATTACGGGGCATGACCGTCGCGGTCTATTAAATGAGGTGCTGCAATCTGTCTCGGAAAGTAAAACGATCATTTCTGCGGTCTCTGGACGTTCGGATAAGAATAAAATGGCGATGATTCACATGACCATTCTGATTCGGAATGTCGATCAATTGCAATCGGTTGTCGATAAAATTAAACGAATTCAGGATGTATACTCTGTGCAAAGGATCATGCAATCATGAGAGCGGTTATCCAACGGAGCAAAGAAGCTGAGGTAACCGTAGAAGGTCAAAGCGTAGGACGGATCACACACGGACTTGTATTGCTTGTAGCTGTGACACATGAGGATCGTGAAGCGGATGCAGTTTATCTTGCGGAGAAAATTGCTGGCTTGCGCATTTTTGAAGATGAGGAAGGGAAAATGAATCACTCCGTAACGAATGTTCAGGGACAAATTCTCTCAATCTCGCAATTCACCCTTTATGGAGATTGTCGCAAAGGCAGACGTCCTAATTTCATGGCAGCAGCAAAACCAGAGCCGGCTGAGGTTTTATATAACTTCTTCAATGACCGACTTCGTGAACTTGGTTTGCATGTGGAAACGGGAGCTTTTGGCAAAATGATGGATGTTTCTTTCACCAATTGGGGACCCGTGACGTTGATTCTGGATAGTCGTTAAAGCAATAATTCATTTTCAATCGATAGGTATATTATGGTAATATGAAATTTGATGTGAAATTAGCTTGAATATACTCTAGCCATCGCCTAATAACTTCATTTGAGGTTATTTTTTTTGTTTTGGGGGACATTACAAGTATATTAACCCATATACAAGTATGCTCAGCATCATGCGAAGGAGTATGGTAACCATGAGACAGTCAGCCAAAGCTAAGAACATACAACAAGCGGAAAATATCCTTCTACAGAACCATTATTATGAATCTCAGTCAGGATTAGCAGATAAAGCAGCGGAGGATGTGCTGTTGATACAAGGAATGAATGATTTACCAATAAAGTACATCCCACGAAAAATGCCGCGCTAGACGAAGAGACCGCTTCATCAAAGCAAACCGAACAGTTCCTCTGTTGTGTTTGCTTTCTTTTGCCGCGACTTGTATGTTAAACTAGCATAGTTATCGGAGAACTGTCCTCCCTTACTATGAAATAGCTGAGGTGTAAGATGCTAAGAAATTGGTTTATTTTATTTATAACAGTCATTGTACTGATCTCGTCCGGAGGCGGATGGTTATACTATAGTGCTAAACATGAGAAACATGTGGATCAAACACTGCAAGCTTTAGAGACTGTGAAGTCGGTTGCTAAAGTCCAGAATAAATATGATGTTATCGTCGTCGGTACCGATCCAGAAGGGATTACCGCTGCTGTTTCTGCTGCTCGTAATGGATTGAAGACACTCTTAGTAGATGGTAGAGATCGTACAATATTAGGTGGTCTGATGACACTTGGATGGTTAAATAGTATTGATATGAATTATGATAAAGTGAATCCTTCGATAATACCTGGCAAGCATAATTATTTAAACAAAGGCCTATTTATGGAATGGTTTGATAGGATCGAAGGTCATTCGTTTGATGTTCATACTGCGGCAAATGCTTTTTATAAGATGGTTAAGAATGAAAAAAATATCGATCTTCTATTAGATACAAAGGAAATGACACCACTTCTCAAAGAAGCAGTAGACAGCAAACAAGCAATTGAAGGCATTAAGATTACTAAAAAAGATGGAAAGCAACATTATGTTTATGCAGCGACAATTATTGATGCTACCCAGGATGCGGATATCGCCTTTGCCGCAGGGGTTCCATTCACTATTGGTCACGAGGATTTAGGAGACAAGAAAGCACAAATGGCGGTCACCTTAGTGTTTAAAGTGAAGAATGTTACACCTGAGGTATGGAAACAAGTGAAGCAAAGATTAAATGAAGATACGGACATGAATACAGGAGCAGATGAAACGTCGGCTTGGGGATATTCAGGGATGCGAGCTTACCAACCCTTAAATCCGCTGCTTGCTACAATGCGAGGCTTGAATATAGGGAGGCAGAATGATCATACACTCCTATCGAATTCCTTACTTTTATATCATGTAGATCCGTTTGATGCAAATTCCCGCAAACAAGCTATAGAAACAGCGCAAAAGGAGCTGCCATACGTTGTTGATTTTATGAGAAAAACGTTTCCTGAATTTGCAAATGTCGAGTTGGGCGACGTTGCCCCTGAGCTTTATGTACGGGAAACACGCCATATGATTGGTGAATACAGACTGAATGTTGTCGATTTATTGGAAAATAAAGATCAATGGGATCGGATTGCTTTTGGTTCTTATGCTGGCGATATACAGCCCAAGGATTCTGTAGAAAAAGGCAATGTAATTTTAGATCCAATCCAATATGCGATTCCTTTTCGTAGTATCGTTCCACAAAAGGTCGATGGGCTTCTTGTTGTAGGACGTTCAGCTAGTTATGATACCTTGGCGCATGGAAGTGCACGAGTCATTCCGAATGGGATGGCAGAGGGTGAAGCAGCGGGCGTAGCGGCAAAGGTGGCGAAAGAACACAATGTCACATTCCGTGAAATGTCCAAGTCAAAGGATCTAATAGCAGAAATGCAAGATATGATGAATAAACAAGGTATGGATATAAAACCATACAAGCTGAAAAATCAAGATTATATGAATCATAAGGATTATGCTGGGTTGAAGGTAGCTGTCTATCTTGGTATTACGAATGGAAGCTATGGGAACAAAATGTTTGATTTGGATGGAATCTCGAATAGTCAAAGAGTAGTGAATAGCTTAAATGTTATGAAAAGAAAGTATCCCGCTGTTTTCCCAGGTAGTCCTTCAGCAGCTATTGCTGCAATGACTGAGGCAGAAGCAAAACTGCCTGTAAGCTTGGAACAGCTAAGCTACACGATTATCAAAACGATGAATGTACAAATAGCATTAAAAGATTCACTAGCAGAGTTAATCAAGCAGAAATTGCTGACTCAAACAACGTTAGATTGGATACCGAATAAAGCTAGTTTAACAAATGGGGATGTCTTTATGGTTATACGCGACCTACTCGCTTATTCAGTAGACTTGCACTTCGAATAAATAGACGGAAACAAACAAGTAGCCATACTTATTGAGAAGGGTTCCTCACTAAGTTTGGCTCTTGTTTATGTATAAGTGATTGATATTAAGCTGTTTCACTAGATTCTTCTACAGCTTCAACATCGGCTTCGTCAGCAGCAACTTCTTCAGCGCCATCTTCGTCATCCGCAGCGATTTCTTCTTCAGCAGCTTCTTCGTCAGCAACTTCTTCGTCAGCAACTTCTTCGTCAGCAACTTCTTCGTCAGAAGCTTCTTCAGCTGCTGCGATTTCTTCTTCAGCGTCAGCCGCAACCTCTAAGGTTTCAATTGCGTCTCCATCCTCTTCGCTGATTAAAACGACCTCTACAGGCTCTTGTGTCGCAAAGCTTTCTTCGTTGCTCATTCGAATCCCTCCACACATATAATCAAGGGCTTGACCCTTGTATTTAATATATATGTACTAGATACATAGTTTAGAACAAAAAATACGAAAGAAAGCGTTTTATTATTTGTAATATAACTGTAATCCAATCCTCATGCTTTCTTAACGTTCGGAGCCTATAATACAAATTAACCCCCCTTTTAGAATATATATTTTTTAAAGCCTACAATACATATTGTAGGTTTCTTTGTGTCTTTATTTTACTTTTACTTGACTTTAGCTGTAAGCAAGTTTAAAATCAAAACAAGTTTAATGAATAGTTCAGTGATTCGTTGATAGGATTAAGTAATTCGAAATCGCAACCAAAGAGAAGGAAGCCTTAGGCTGCAAGCTTCCGTTGTTGAACGAGTGAAAAGACCTCCTGGAGAACATGCTGTGAACGATGGTGATCTGTACGGATCTTCATTCAGTAGTGGATATGCGTAAGCGGGCGTTAACCGTAAAGTGCGGAATGAAAAGTTAGCTCCCTATTTTGTCGTAAGACAATCGTAAGAGTACGAATTCCGAATTTGGGTGGTACCACGGGTGATTGGATGTTCAATCTCTCGTCCCTGGCTATTTGGCTAGGGGCGGGGGATTTTTTTGTTTGTAGAATGTCTTTATTTTTAAGGAAAGGGTGAAGGGAATGAGTATACAAAAGCCGCGAGGGACGCAGGATATTCTGCCGGGTGTTTCGGAGAAATGGCAATATATTGAGGATAAAGCGCGTGATCTATGCCGACGCTTCAATTATAAAGAAATTCGCACGCCTATCTTCGAGCATACGGAGCTTTATATTCGAGGTGTTGGGGAAACAACAGATATCGTCGAAAAAGAAATGTATACGTTTATGGATAAAGGCGATCGTAGTCTTTCTTTACGACCAGAGGGTACGGCTGGTGTAGTGCGAGCTTATGTGGAGAACAAGCTGCATGGGGAGACGGAGATCAATAAGCTGTATTATATTGGTCCAATGTTTCGCTATGAGCGACCAATGGCTGGCCGGTATCGTCAGCTGCATCAGTTTGGAATTGAAGCCATTGGTGCGATTGATCCGAGTATCGATGCGGAAGTGATTGCGCTTGGTTATAGCTTTTATAAAGAGGTTGGGCTCAAGGATGTCCGCGTTGAAGTCAATTCCGTGGGAAATCCATCCTGCCGAGATGTGTATAAAGCGAAGCTTGTGGAGTTTTTTGCCCCGATGAAGGATCAGCTTTGTAAGGATTGCCAGTCGCGTTTGGAGCGGAATCCAATGCGGATTCTTGATTGCAAAATCGATCTGGAGCTGGTGAAAGGGGCGCCGACGATTCTGGAGTATCTAGATGAGGAGTGTCGGACGCATTTTGACAAGCTGCTGGGGTATTTGACCGAAATGAATATTCCGTTTGAAGTCAATCCGAGCTTGGTTCGGGGATTGGATTATTACACGCATACGGCTTTTGAATACAAGGCTGCGGGTATTGGTGCCATTGATACGATTGGCGGCGGCGGTCGCTATAATGGACTGGTTGGCTCGATTGGCGGTAATGATCAGCCTGGTGTTGGCTTGGGGCTTGGCTTGGAAAGAACCTTGTTGATTCTGCAAGCACAAGAGGTTGAGCTTCCTACTGTTGAACCGTTGGATGTATATCTTGTAGCTTTGGGTGATGAAGCGGAAAAGGTTGCTGTGCGATTATTGTATCAATTGCGTCAGAATGGTCATCTTGCTGAAAAGGACTATGTCGGTCGTAAAATGAAAGCTCAGCTGAAGTCGGCTGATCGTTTCAAAGCTCGTTATGTGGCTATTCTCGGTGAGGATGAGCTGCAAAAGGGTGAAATCATTGTGAAAACAATGGAAACAGGTCAGCAGATCACATTTAACTTAGATGAATTTGTAAACAAAATGAAGGAGGAATTAGTAAATGTCCATGCTTAAAACACATCATTGCGGACACATTAACAAATCACAGGTAGGCGAAACCGTTACATTAAACGGTTGGGTACAGAGAAGACGCGATTTAGGTGGGGTTCTATTCATCGATTTACGTGATCGCAGTGGGATTGTGCAATTGGTATTTAACCCAGACTTCTCAGGTGAGGCATTGCAGCTTGCAGATAAAGCACGTAACGAATTCGTATTAGCGGTTAAAGGGAAAGTCGTTGAACGTGACCAGGAAACCAAGAATGCAAACCTTTTAACAGGTGAATTGGAAATTCAAGTGACCCACCTTGAAATTCTTAACACTGCGAAAAATCCGCCATTCTTTATTGAAGATGGCATAGAAATTGATGAATCATTGCGTTTAAAATATCGCTATCTTGATTTACGTCGCCCTGAAATGCAGAAGACCTTGGTCTTGCGTGCGAAGACAGCGAAGATTTTCCGTGACTTCTTGGATGAGAATGAATTTATCGAAGTAGAAACCCCAATCTTGACGAAGAGTACGCCAGAAGGAGCACGTGATTATTTGGTTCCAAGCCGTGTGCATCCGGGTGAATTTTTTGCCTTGCCGCAATCGCCGCAAATTTTCAAGCAATTGTTGATGGTCGGCGGGATGGAGCGTTATTATCAAATCGCACGCTGCTTCCGTGATGAAGATTTGCGTTCGGATCGTCAGCCTGAGTTTACACAGGTGGACATTGAAACTTCGTTTATCTCCGAGCACCAGCTGCAAGAGATGATGGAGAAGCTAGTTGCTCGTTTGATTCGCGAAACAACAGGCAAAGAAATTTCCTTGCCGATTCAACGTTTGACATATGCAGATGCGATTAATAAATATGGATCGGACAAGCCGGATTTGCGTTTTGGCTTAGAGCTGAAGGATGTATCCGATATTGTTGCAGAATGCGGAGTTAAAGTGTTTGCTTCTGTAGTTGCTAGCGGAGGCGAAGTGAAAGTATTGAATGCTAAGGGCTGTGCTTCCTGGAGCCGTAAGGAAATCGATGATCTCGGTACATTTGCTTCCCGTTACGGTGCTAAAGGACTTGCTTGGGTACAAATGAAGGACGGCGAAATGAAGGGTCCGATCGTGAAGTTTTTTAGTGAGGCTGACATTGAAGCTCTTAAAGAGCGCTTGGGTGCAGTAGAAGGCGATTTGTTATTATTCTCAGCAGATAAGAAGAAAATCGTTACAGATGTATTGGGCGCTCTGCGTTTGAAGGTAGGTAAAGAGCTTGGTTTGATTGATGAGAGCCAATTTAAATTTGCTTGGGTCGTGGATTTCCCATTACTTAGCTACGATGAAGACGAGAAACGTTATGTCGCTGAGCATCATCCGTTCACTAGACCGAATGAGGATGACGTACATTATTTTGATACAGATCCGGGTGAAATTCGCGCACAAGCATACGATTTAGTGCTGAATGGATATGAAGTCGGTGGTGGCTCAATGCGGATTTACAAACGTGATGTACAGGAGAAAATGTTCACCGCGCTTGGCTTCAGCGAAGAAGAAGCAAACGAGAAGTTCGGTTTCTTGTTGGAAGCTTTTGAATATGGCACGCCTCCGCATGGTGGGATTGCTTTTGGTTTTGACCGTTTGGTGATGCTAATTGCAGGGCGTACGAACTTACGTGAAACGATTGCATTCCCGAAAACAGCAAGTGCGACTTGTCTGTTGACAGACGCACCGGGTACTGTAGATGAGAAGCAATTGGAAATGCTGTCGATTAAATTGGCTTTGAAGCCTGTGGCTGCGAAGAAAGAAGCATAGGATTATTATAAGATGAGAGGTAGGGGGTGAGTTTGTTTGGCAGTTCATCAATTTTCTAGAACGGAGTTGGCCATCGGCCCGGAAGGGTTGGATGTGCTTAAGAATAGCACTGTAGCTGTGCTAGGTGTTGGCGGAGTCGGCTCGTTTGCTGTGGAAGCGTTGGCGCGAAGCGGGATTGGGCGGATTATCATGATCGACAAGGATGTAGTGGATATCACGAATATCAATCGTCAGCTGCAAGCGCTTTTGACAACGGTGGGTCAGTCGAAGGTGGAGCTGATGAAGGAACGGATTGCTTTGATCAATCGGGAATGTGATGCCGTGGCGCTACAGATTTTCTACACAGAAGAAACTTGTAATCAGGTGTTTGCGTATCCGCTGGATTATGTGGTTGATGCTTCGGACACAATTAGCTATAAGATTCATCTAATCAAGGAATGTTTGGCTCGGCAGATTCCGCTCATTTCTTGTATGGGTGCTGCGAACAAGACCGATCCGACCCTGTTTAGAATAGCGGATATATCGAAGACATCGGTGGATCCAATGGCACGTGTCATTCGGACGAAGCTGCGTAAGGAAGGCATTAAAAAAGGTGTTAAGGTTGTCTTCTCGACCGAGTTGCCGGTTATACCACGTGAGGATGTGACTGAGCAAATAGTACCTGAGAATGCACCGGATCGTCGCAAAGCACAGCAGCCTCCGGCTAGTAATTCTTTTGTACCTCCTGTTGCCGGCTTTATTATGGTCAGTGCAGTGGTCAGGGATTTGCTCGGAGCTGCTGAGAAGAAAAAGAAAGATTGAAGCAGGTATGGAGAGCTTGCTTCTCTATCGCACAAGATTAACATAACCATCCGGCAGTCCCTCTAAAATGTGGAAGGTACCGGGTGGATTTTTGTGTATAGGGTAATACAATGACTCTATTTCGAGCGAAATTCTACATGGCATAACGTTGGTTTTTGTGTTTAACTGTGATACGATTTTTCTAAATAAGAAAGTTTCACATTATACTGATTTTATATTTCTGGGCAAAAGCATCCGTCTTCCTTCGGAAGGACGGCGTAGCCGTTTACCCTTACATAAGTTTGAGGATCGAGGTGTTTTTATGGATTTATTTACTTTTCAATCCTCCCATGATAATGGAGGGAAGCTGCTTGCAGATCGAATTCGTCCAAGGACGTTGGATACTTATATAGGACAAGAGCATATTATCGGACCTGGCAAGCTGCTGCGTCGTGCAATTGAGGCAGATCAGGTGAGCTCGATTTTGCTATACGGGCCGCCGGGTACAGGGAAGACTACGCTTGCTCATGTCATTTCAAATAGCACCAAAGGGGAGTTTGTTAAGCTCAATGCAGTGGATGCTTCGGTTAAGGATGTTCGCGAGGTCATTGAGGTAGCGAAGCAAAATAAGTCACTCTATGGGAAAAAGACGATTCTGTTTCTTGACGAGGTACATAGATTTAATACGGCGAGACAGGATGCATTATTACCTGCGGTCGAGCAAGGGATTATTATCTTTATTGGTGCGACGACGGAGAATCCGTTTCACCATGTGAATGGGGCGCTGCTCTCGCGCTCGACGCTCTTCGAGCTGAAGTCGCTGACGCACGAGCATTCGCTGATCGCCATGCATCGTGCGCTCGAGAACCGCGAGCGCGGCTTAGGCATGCTGCCGCTGGTGGCAGAGCCTGCTGCGCTGCAGCACATCGCCCGCATGGCGAACGGCGACATCCGCCGTTCGCTCAACGCGTTGGAGCTCGCCGCGCTCACAACGCCACCCCAGCCGGACGGCACGATCCACCTCACGCTCGAAGTCGCGGAGGAATCGATTCGCCGTCCTACGGTGAAAGCCGACGAGTCCACGCAGTACGATGTCCTCTCCGCCTTTCACAAAAGCGTGCGCGGCTCGAGCGACGCCGCTTTGTTCTGGTTCCTCTATGCCATCGAGAAACTCGGCATGGATCCCATGACCTTCCTGCGCCGGCTGATCGTCGCGTGCAGTGAAGACATTGGCCTCGCCAGTCCGCAGGCGATGATTCAAGCCGTCTCAGCCATGGATGCCTATCACAAAATCGGCTGGCCCGAGTCTAAATACGTTATCGCGCAAGCGATCCTTTTCGCAGTGGAAAGCCCTAAATCCAACGCGATCCCGATCGCGATTGATCGTGCGATGAAAGCGATGGATATGCTGAAGTCCGCTGAGGTCCCGCTGCATTTACGCGATACCCACTATAGCGGGGCGGAAAAGCTGGGGCATGAAGGCTATAAGTACCCGCACAATTATCCGAATCATTATGTCGAACAAGCCTATCTGCCGGATGAACTGCAGGAAGCAAGCTTCTTTT
Organism: Paenibacillaceae bacterium; assembly: GCA_040904685.1. Lineage (GTDB taxonomy): Bacteria > Bacillota > Bacilli > Paenibacillales > NBRC-103111 > Paenibacillus_AC. The sequence continues at coordinate 28,691 of JBBDSZ010000036.1, forward strand.
TGGCCTCTGAGCAAGGCATGGAAGAAAAAATGAAGCAAAATCAGACCCTCCGTAAAAAGCCAAGCTCATCTAACCGATGATAGAATAAGAGATAAAGTGTTGCGGTGCTGCTAAGCACAAAAGAAGCGACTCAAGCTTCCGCCTAAATCGCTTTGTTGTGTATCACCAAAAGCTTGGGTCGGCATATTTGATTTCCAGTCCATCCTCACAGGCAAGACCTGTTTCATAAGAGAGATTGCCAATCGCTGCTTGCAGTGCTTGGTCGTCTTTTTCTTGGTGCAGTGTGTTTTCTTGGAGAAAATTTAGCGCGGATTGGATAACATGCAAGCCGTCTTCTAGAGCAAGATCCCACATATCCCAAATGCTTGAAGTAGATGTTTTATTCTCTAGAGCTGGGTGATTCCATTCCTTACGTGCTTCATTCAGAAAATCATGATGAGTCAACTTACGCTTAAACACCATCGGTTCAATTTGCTGAAAGGTTAGAATACGTTTGATTCCGCTTGGATCATGAAATATTTTTTGTGCTTGGATCATATCTTGATAAGCTTTATCCCAATCCGATTCTTGGATGTGTTCGGTTAACTTCGGATAAAGCTGTTGAGCGGCAATATTGAGCATTGTTAGAGTGCCTTCTGGCATGTGTTCGCCAATATTTATTTGCTTCCAGACCGGTGTTCTCCATGTTTCGAGTCCAAGCTTGTGTTTCACAATCAACGTATCCATCGCCACTTCAAAATGCTGATGATCCCACTTCTTAAACCCCGAGCGATAAAATATATAGGGATGCATATTCCGATCCAGTACATGGTGCAGCAAAAACCCGAGCACATAAACCACTACAGGGTCATCCAGTTCTCTGGCTTGCACTGTGTGTACCGTTTCAAGCAACATCGGACCACATTCCGTACTATGCATCGCGCTGCCCAGCTTATTCATCTTCTTATCCCGCTGCCACGGCCAAAAATTATGATAAAACAAAATGTCCGGCCCCTGACAGCCCAAATTAAACGTATTCCGCAGTTTGGGTTGCTCGAGTATGTGAATGAGTTGAAGTTCTTGCAGAACTTCCTGTCCAAAAATCAAATGCGTCCATATATTCGGCATCTGTAGGTTGGCTCCCCTTTTTTTTGATATTTTACAATCAGTATATACGATCGTTGATGTTTTTGCTCTATTCTTGAACAAAACTGTAGACGATATTGATTGAAGAATGCTATTATATTTTTAAGCAAATGATTGGAAAAATTCAATCTTCCGAAGGCATCGGAGACTTTTAAAACCTCTACTTTTAGTAGGGATTATAAAAAGTCTCCTTTTCCATTTTCAAATTAATGAAAATTTTGTATACTTGGCGAAGGGTTGGATGGGATGAAAATTTACTTATTTAAGCATAGTGAATTGAACATTGGGCTTCAAACCATTACGTATACCCAAAAGGACATTATCCAAATCAAACGAATTCCCGGTAAAGCGTGGAATCCCAATGAAAAAGTTTGGCTAATCCCGTACACTCTAAAGCATATGGAGCTGTTGATTCAAACCTTTTCTAGCTGTTCTGTCCGAATTGAACCTAAATTATTGGAAGAATGTGAGGTGCTGCAGAAGCTTGTTCCCAACAAAACTGCTTCTACGTCTCTGAAACTTGAGAATATGTCTCCAGCTTTGAGTTCCAATCAAAAGTCTAGCCAAACAAATTATCCAATTGCAATCGAAAAACACAATAATACAGGCACTTTGCAAGAAAATAATAGCCCATTGGGAAAAGAATCTTTGCCACTAGTAGAAGATCAAAGTGAAAGTCACTTTTCATTCGTTATTCAATGGAGTCAGGTGGAAGAAGACAAATTAAAGCATGAGCTGAAGGCCAGAGGCTACAGCACCAAAACCATTAAAGCTTATGTAGGGCACCTTGATCGTTATTTTCGTTATATTGCTGCTGCAGAATTGCCCTTTCATCGTAGTGCGCTTAAAGCATATTCTGTGTTTTTATTAGACAATCAGAAGTCCCCAGCCTATGTGAATCAAGCCATCAGCGCAATTAAGTTTTATCTGTCGGCTGTTCATCAATTTCGTGAATCAGATATTGCCTTCATACGACCGAAAAAGGAAAACAAGCTTCCTCATGTTCTATCCCAAAGCGAAATTATGCGGTTACTCAGCGCATTGCAAAACCTGAAGCATAAAGCAATTTTATTCCTCACTTATTCTGCTGGTTTACGTGTAAGTGAGGTTGTCCGGCTGAAGCTTCAGGATCTTGATACCGAACGTAAAACCGTATGCATTCGTCAAGGAAAAGGACGTAAGGATCGATTAACCCTACTTTCGGATTCAGCACTTACTATCGTCCGGCAATATGTCGAACAAGATAGACCGAATAATTGGCTATTTCCAGGACAGGATCGAAAAGGTCATCTGACAGAGCGGTCTGTTCAAAAAACTTTTGAACATGCTGTAGTAGTGGCAAAGATTACTAAGGACGTTAGTATACATGCTCTCCGACACTCATTTGCTACCCATTTACTCGAAGGAGGCACAGACTTGCGGTATATTCAAGAACTACTTGGACACCAGAGCAGCCGCACCACAGAAAAATACACCCATGTTAGCGTCAAAGACATACGCCGCATTCAGAGTCCGCTAGACCAGATCATCAATAATACAATTGATGACTGATCTCACAATTAAAAAAACCTACACATATCCTACACTACACAAATCCTACATAATCACACACCATACACGAACCACCTACACAAATCTCACAACATTTTACAATATTGCGAAGTACACAAATAGAACGTTAACTGAAACCAGTGCAATTATGATAAAGACCAAAAAAAATAAGTCAC
>JBBDSZ010000037.1:0-5461 GCA_040904685.1 Paenibacillaceae bacterium
AATGGTGATATTCAGCATTGCATACTAACTTCGAGGTTACTTTGGTTCTGTAATGGTGATATTCAGCATTGCATACTAACTTCGAGGTTACTTTGGTTTTGTGATGCTGATTTTCAGCATTGCATACTAACTTGGAGGTTGCTTGGTTCTGTAATGCTGATTTTCAGCATTGCATGCTCATTTCGAGATTACTTTGGTTCTGCAATGCTGATATTCAGCATTGCATGCTCATTTCGAGGTTACTTTGGTTCTGTAATGCTGATTTTCAGCATTGTACGCTGCCGATAAGGTCTTGGATCTCAGATACTTTGTGTTATTCATTAATTCAGTCCATATACATTAAAATAGGACAGCCTAAAATAATAACCAAATAAAAAAATGAAGAAACATCGCTAAGCGCGGTGTTTTTTTTTACGCCCATAGCGACTATAATAAAGTAATCTTCTGTTGAAAGTGGTGAAACTGTGTCTTTTGTCACACGATTGAAATGGTTTTTTAAACTGCGCTGGAGACAATATACGTTGGCTATCGTATTAATGGCAATGGTTAGCTTGCTTTCTACGATTCCACCTAAGATGATCGGGAATACAATCGATCACATACGTAATAATGACTTGACTTCTGTGAATCTTAATCAAACGGTGCTGATATTAGTTGGGCTTGCAATTCTACTATATGGGATGACTTATGTCTGGATAACCACCTTATTTGGAAACTCAGGTTTGGTTGAAAAGCTGCTACGAGGACGTTTATTAGCTCATCTTACAAAAATGACACCTGGTTTCTTTCAACGAAACACTACAGGACAATTGATGGCTTTGGCCACAAATGATGTTTTGGCCATTGGACAAACGGCAGGGTATGGCGTAATGACACTTGCGAATACATTAGTCGGTGCATCGGTTGTTATCATCACGATGATCACGTTAATCAGTTATAAGCTTATGCTTGCGGCTCTAATCCCGTTGCCCTTTTTAGTTGTGGTGATTAATAAATTAGGTCAGAAAGTCCGAACTCGATTTATTGCAGCACAGGCTTCGTTTGGAGTCATGAATGATCATGCTTTGGAGTCGATTTCCGGGATGAGAGTGATTCGTTCCTATGTGCAGGAAGAGAAGGATATTGCTGCATTCGATAAGGTTACTGGAGATGTAATGGTCAAGAACCAGCGCGTTTCAATCCTAAATGCGTTATTTCAGCCGCTTATCTCCTTCATTGTCGGCTGCAGCTTCGCAATTGGGATTGGATACGGCTCTTATATGGTCTTTCATGAGCAAATTACACTGGGACAGCTGATTTCCTTCAATATATACCTAGGTATGCTAATCTGGCCGGTGATTTCATTCGGGGAATTTATTAACGTTTTACAACGGGGAAGTGCTTCGACGGATCGCTTGGAGCAAGCTTTCTCACATCAGCCTGATCTAAAGGATGCGGATCAACCCATTACACTAGCTGCACCAACGAGTATTGAAATGAAGCAGCTATCGTTCACATATCCTAACTCAGAACGTCCTAGCTTAAACGAAATTTCCTTTCGTTTGGAGCAAGGGCAAACTTTGGGGATTGTAGGTCGCACAGGCGGTGGGAAAAGCACAGTTCTGAAGCAATTGCTTAGACAATATCCCATTGAACAGAATCGATTATTCATATCGGATGTAGCTGTAGAGTTAATGGCTCTGGGTCAATTGAAGCAATGGATCGCTTATGTGCCCCAAGAGCATTTGCTGCTCTCTAAGACGATTCGTGAGAATATTGCCTTAGGTAAACCGAATGCTACTGCTGCTGAAATTGCTCAAGCCATAGAAATGGCTTCCTTCACGCAAGATATCAGGCAAATGGCGCAAGGGCTGGATACCGTTATCGGGGAAAATGGCGTCATGCTGTCAGGTGGTCAGAAACAGCGTATAGCAATCGCACGGGCTTTACTTATTGATTCCGAAATTTTAATCTTAGATGATTCATTATCGGCTGTAGATGCAAGAACAGAGAGTCGAATCTTGCATCATATTCGCCAAACGCGTGCAGGGAAAACTACCTTAATTACCACACATCGACTTTCGGCAGTCGGACATGCGAACTGGATTCTTGTGTTAGACGATGGACGGATTGTTGAAGAAGGTACACATGAGCAGCTCATGTTACTGGGTGGATGGTATAAGGAGCAATGGGAGCATCAGCAGCTCGAGGCAAGCTTACAAGAATAGGAGCAGCCAACAAATGGAGCCAAAAAGGCCAGTATTAAAACGATTATTAAATTATGCACTTATTTATAAATTTCGAATTATCGGAGCATTGCTCGTTCTATGTTGTGCTGTAGCGGCAGAGCTGGGTGGTCCTTTTATCGTGAAGACGATTATCGACAAGCATCTTACCACTATGGATCATCAATTAAAGCCTGTTTTTCAGTTGATCGGGTTGTATATTGCTTTATTGCTAACTGCTAGTGTCTGCAACTTTATTCAGTCCTACACCTTACAGTCTACAGCTTTGCGGATTATTAAAAATATGCGGATGGATTTAATGCAACACATTCAGCGGATTCCATTGCGGTTTTTTGACAATACACCGATTGGTCAGGTCGTGTCAAGAATTGCGAATGATACAGAGGCGATTCGTGATTTGTTCATGAGCTTTATGAGTACCTTTGTTGTTAGTGCAGTTCAATTGACAGGTATTTATATTGCTTTGTTTATCCTGAATACCAAGCTAGCGCTTTTCTGTTTATTGCTTCCACCTTTATTTGCGCTAATCATGAAAATTCATCTCAAATATTCGAAAATCTATATTACCATCATGCGTGCAAGATTAAGCGATATGAATGCGATGATCAGTGAAACCATTGCTGTTATGCCGATCCTTCAGGCCTTTCGTCGTGAAAAGGTACAGCTAGAGGAATTTGAAGTATTGAATGAGGATCGCTATGCCAATCAACTCAAACAATTCCGTGTTTTCTCGCTTTCCTCACGTAATATTGTAGGTACGATTGGGAGCTTGGTCACTGCTTTTGTGATTTATTATTTTGGTAATCAGTCTCTAGCGACAGCGATTTCTTTCGGGATGTTTTATGCGTTTATCGATTATTTGGGTCGCATTTTTCAGCCAATCATTGGCATTTTTGAACAGTTAACGAATGCGCAGCGTGCGATTGTTTCTGCGGAGAAGGTTTTCTATTATCTCGATCTGGAGGGTATAGAGGTTTCGCAGGCGGATCATATGAGCAAGCCAGAAGGTTATGTGAAGTTTGATCATGTAACCTTTGCCTATAAAAAAGGCGAGAATGTGCTGAAGGATATTTCCTTCGAGGCAAAAAAAGGCGAAACCATCGCTTTGGTTGGCCATACAGGCTCAGGTAAAAGCTCAATTATGAATCTGCTGCTTGGTTTTTATGAGCCTAGTGAAGGTGTTGTCTCTATCGATGGTCGTGACATTACCTCATTCTCGAAACAAGCTTTGCGTAAGCATATGGGCATTGTGCTGCAGGATCCCTTTTTATTCGCGGGTGATATTAAATTTAATGTGAGTTTATATAATGAGCAGATTGATCTAGAGCGTGTGAAAAATGCGTTGAAAAAAGTAGGCGCAGACGGATTTGTGGAGCAACTGCCCAAAGGCTATGACGAGCCGGTTGTAGAGCGGGGAAGTACATTATCTGCAGGGCAGCGGCAGTTGATTTCTTTTGCCAGAGCTTTAGCGTTTGATCCGTCTATTCTGATATTGGATGAAGCAACGGCTAGTATTGATAGCGAGACAGAGGGCTTGATTCAAAAGGCGCTGAAGGTTGTGAGTGAAGGTAGAACAACGTTTATCATTGCCCATCGGCTATCAACGATTCGAGATGCGGATCAGATTCTCGTGCTGCATCGCGGAGAAATTGTTGAGCGCGGCAACCATGATGCTTTAATGGCGCTTCAAGGCAGATATTACAAGATGTATCAGCTGCAAAAAGGCGAAGTCGTGGCGGTTGTTCCAGAGATCAACCGGATCCCAAGTGTGGAAACGATGCTATGAAAATAGGATATGTCTACACTTATGTTTGCCACGAAGATGAAGTCGATTTATGCAGGCTAGAACTGCAGTGCCTTTTGGGTGTTGAGCCTTCCAATGGTTATATCGAGAGCTCGCTATATATTGATCCCAGTCGAAGCCCGTTCATTAAACAAAGGGTTTCGCTTTTGTTTACAGGTGCAAACACAGCAGAAATCGCTGAGCAAGTAGCCGCTGTGGAGTTGCATGGGGCAACATTTAAAGTGATCTATATCGAAACGGAAACTAACCCTTTAACACCATTTAATTTTACGGAAAAACGGGCGGCAGAGCGGGAGGTCGGCTGGCAAATTCGCGGCAAAGCAGAGATGCGTACACCGGAGCGGATTTTTGCTATATTACTCGTTGGTGCTCGTTGGGTGTTTGGGGAGTGTAGTACAAATAAAGCAGTCTGGTTGGAGCATAGAAACAAACCGCAAAACTATTCGACTGCACTTAATACACGACTGGCCAGAGCAGTGGTTAATATTGCTGTATCAAATCCTGTTGGTATTAGAGTGATTGATCCCTGCTGCGGTATCGGGACGGTATTAATAGAAGCGCGTTCAATGGGTATCGATATAGTCGGCTATGATCTCAACCCTTTGGCAGTGCTCGGCGCCCGTACTAACTTAGCTCATTTTGGGCTTGATTGTACCGTTACCATAGGGGATATGCGTTTCATCCAAGGGAGCTTTGATACAGCTATTCTCGATTTACCCTATAATTTATGTTCGGTTATTTCGCCAGAAGAGCAGCTGGACATGCTGCAGAGTGCACGTGAATTCGCTCGGAGAGTCGTGATTATCACTACTGAATCGATAGATTCATTGATCGTAAGTGCTGGCTTTATTATTCAAGATCGTTGTTTGGTTAGAAAAGGAAGCTTTTCGCGGCAAGTGATTGTTTGTATATAGAGGAGAGTGAAAAATATGTTGCCGATATGGATCTATTATTTGATTGGAATTAATATTTGGGCTTTTTTTATTATGGGGTATGACAAACGAATGGCAAAGAAAAAAGGACGCAGAATACCGGAACGGCAATTGTTTACGTATGCGTTCATTGGTGGTTCGGTAGGAGCATTTATCGGAATGTACATGGAATCATACACATGCATAAGTTGAATAATAAATATTATATTTATAAAGGCTTTATTTATTCACTATTTTAATGATTGTATTCTTTTTTTGTGATTAATAATTACAATCCCTATATAATGCATAAAAATTAAGCCTCTTACGTCTTAGTTTAATTTCCAGTGAATCTCAAAATAGCCCATTTTTGGAATGCAAGAAGATCAAGAATACTAATCCACTAACAACAATAAGCAGATTTTTTAGACAACACGGATCAGGAATCATGCAAATTATTTTTGATAAGGAGCCATTCCTGTTATGAAGTAATTTGAACTTTGAAAGAAAAAAGCACCTCT
>JBBDSZ010000038.1:0-8971 GCA_040904685.1 Paenibacillaceae bacterium
ACACCAGTTTCAGACTTCGAGAGATTTTTAAACATTTTCATGCGTCAGCTCTGACGAGTTACCCGCAATATTGACTCCATCCTTGAAAATGTTTATTATAAAATATAAAACGAAGAGAGGGAGTAGTAGGCAGCCAACCCTTCAGAGAGCGGAATGAACCAAGCTGGAAGGTTCCGCAGGATGTAATTGCCGAAGTCGCCCTGGAGTTGCAGCATACTTCCCCTATAACAACCGTTTGATTAGCGGGATAGGTTAGGATTGTTATCTGCCGGTCGCAGCCGTTATCTGTTTAAGTGTCGTGTCCTTGTTCAGGATGCGAAATGAAGGTGGTACCACGGAAGCTGAACCTTTCGTCCTTTGCGGCGAAGGGTTTTTTATATGGAAATGGAGGGTTAAACGATGACTTTAGATCATAAGGATACATCCGAACAATTGAATGCGATATCCACAACGTACGACCCCAAGGAAGCCGAGCAACGGTGGTATGCTTATTGGCTGGAAGGGAATTATTTTGCTGCGGGGAAGCGTTCTGACGCTCCAACCTATACGATTGTAATCCCGCCTCCCAATGTAACGGGTATGCTGCACATCGGTCATGCGCTTGATTTTACCTTGCAGGATATTATGATTCGTACGAAAAGAATGCAGGGGTTTGATGTGCTTTGGTTGCCCGGAACGGATCATGCCGGTATTGCAACGCAAACCAGAGTGGAGCAAAAGCTGCGTGAGCAAGGCATAACGCGGTACGATCTCGGCAGAGAAAAGTTTTTGGAGAAGGTTTGGGAGTGGAAGGAACAATATGCCAATTCCATTCGTGAGCAATGGGCGAAAATGGGGCTATCGTTAGACTATTCTCGGGAGCGCTTCACTCTAGATGAAGGACTTTCGAATTCTGTGCGTGAAGTGTTTGTTAAGCTGTATGAAAAAGGCTTGATCTATCGCGGCAAATATATTATCAACTGGGATCCAGCAGCTCGCACAGCGTTGTCTGATATCGAAGTGGAATATAAAGAAGTGCAAGGTCATTTATATCACCTGCAATACCCGCTGAAAGACGGAAGTGGATTTATTACCGTGGCAACAACAAGACCCGAAACCATGCTCGGAGATACAGCAGTGGCTGTTAATCCGAAGGACGAGAGATATAAGCATTTAGTTGGAAGCATGGTCATTCTACCGATCACAGGCAGAGAAATTCCGATTATTGCCGATGATTATGCCGAAGAAGAATTTGGTAGTGGGGCTGTGAAAATAACGCCAGCTCATGATCCGAATGATTTTGAGGTTGGACGTCGTCATGATTTGCCACAGGTATTGGTTATGGACGAAACGGGAACGATGAATGAAAACGCAGGTCCGTATAACGGTATGGATCGGTTTGTTTGTCGCAAGCAATTGGTTGCAGATTTACGTGAGTCAGGTGTGCTTGTGCAAATCGAGGATCATGTGCATCAAGTGGGGCATAGTGAGCGCACGGGTGCGGTCATTGAACCTTATTTATCCACGCAATGGTTTGTACGGATGAAGCCGTTAGCGGAAAAAGCGATAGCTGCTCAGAAGAATGGAGCAGGTATACAGTTTGTGCCGGATCGCTTTGAGAAAATATATTTACAATGGATTGAAAATGTGCGGGATTGGTGTATTTCAAGACAATTGTGGTGGGGACATCGGATTCCTGCTTACTATTGCCAAGCATGTGGAGAATTGCATGTAAGTAAAGAAGCACCAACGCAGTGCACTAAATGTGACAGTACACAATTTGAACAAGACAATGATGTATTGGATACCTGGTTTAGCTCGGCGCTTTGGCCTTTTTCCACCTTGGGCTGGCCGGAGCAAACAGCCGATTTACAGCGTTATTATCCAACTACAGTCTTGGTGACGGGCTATGATATCATTTATTTCTGGGTAGCACGAATGATCTTTACGGCATTGGAGTTTACCGAGCAAATTCCGTTTAAAGATGTCTTGATTCATGGCTTGGTTCGGGATGCCGACGGTCGCAAGATGTCCAAATCGCTAGGCAATGGGATAGATCCGCTAGAAATTATCGAACAATATGGCGCAGATGCCATGCGTTATATGATTTCAACAGGCAGCACCCCAGGTCAAGATTTGCGCTTCCGCTTGGAGAAGGTGGAGCAAGCGCGTAATTTTGCTAATAAAATTTGGAATGCTTCGCGTTTTGCTTTGATGAATCTGGAAGGCTTTCAAGTTACAGATATAGAAATAAGCGGTAAGCTTGGTACAGCCGATCGTTGGATTCTCCATCGCTTGAATGAAGCCGTTGCACGGATCACTCGTTTGTTGGATGGCTATGAATTCGGGGAAACAGGCAGAGTCTTGTATGATTTCATCTGGGATGATCTCTGTGATTGGTACATTGAATTCAGCAAATTATCGCTTTATAGCACAGATGCTGCCGCAAAAAGCAGTACGCAATCTGTACTAGCCTATGTTTTGGATCAAACCCAAAGATTGATTCACCCCTTTATGCCGTTCATCAGTGAAGAGATTTGGCAGCACTTGCCGCATGAAGGTGAGACGATTTCCTTGGCTGCTTGGCCTGTATTTAAAGAGGAATTTGTTGCAGATGACGCGGTTCGTGAAATGGAGCAGCTCATGGAAGTGATTCGTGCTGTTCGTAATATTCGTGCAGAAGTGAATGTGCCGATGAGTAAAAAAATCGAGCTGCTGTTGAAACCAGGGACTCCTGAAATAGAAGCAATTTATCTGAAGAATACTGAATATGTCCGTCGTTTTTGTAATACATCCTTGCTTGAAATCAATTGCGATTTAGCTTCCCCTGAGAAAGCGATGACAGCTATTGTTACAGGTGTAGAGCTCTATTTACCTCTAGCAGGCTTGATCGATATTGCGCAGGAAATAATCCGCTTGGATAAAGAGCTACAGTCTTTGCATGGCGAGGTGGAACGGATTGAGAAGAAATTAGGCAATGAAGGCTTTGTAGCGAAAGCACCAGCCAAAGTGATCGATGAAGAAAAAACCAAGCTGGCCGATTATGCCGATAAGCGTGATAAGGTCATTGCTCGCCTAGTAGAGTTGAAAGGATGAGTCAATTGGATTTTAACCACTATAATGAAGCCATAGAGTGGATCATTGGACGTATTCCCTTTGGTATTAGACCGGGTCTTGCCCGTATGGAAGCTCTGATGGAGCGGCTAGGCAATCCCGAGCATCGTTTGAAATTTATTCATGTCGCTGGAACGAATGGAAAGGGCTCGACTTGCGCTTTTTTAACAGAGGTGCTAATCCAAAGCGGTTATGATGTGGGAACCTTCACTTCACCTTATATTGAGAAATATACCAGCCGAATGCAATACAATGGCGTTAATATTCCAGAAGCGGATTTATTGCAGCTGTGTAATAAGCTAAAACCACATGTGGATGCCATCGCTGAGACTGAGCTTGGCTCACCTACGATGTTTGAGGTTAGCACAGCACTTGCTATTCTCTATTATGCAACGGTTGTCTACCCGGATTATGTGGTCTGGGAAACTGGACTGGGCGGAAGACTGGATTCGACGAATATTGTGAATCCCGTAATTTCTGTGATTACCAATGTAGGGCATGATCATATGGAGATTCTGGGTAATACCTTAGAGCTTGTGATAGAAGAGAAAGCAGGGATCATAAAAGCTGGTGTCCCTGTGGTTAGCGCCGTCGAGCAGCCTGAGGCGATTGCTGTTTTGGAGCGGATCTGTGCTAAGCAAAAAGCTACGCTTTATTTAATGAATCGGGAGTATGCATATCAAGCGGTTTCCTCACAGCTTAATGAACAAAAATTTAATTTCAAGGGACTCTTTAGAGGTCTGGATGGATTGGGTATTTCATTAAATGGGGCTCATCAATATAAAAATGCGGCTATAGCGATTATGACATTGGAAGTTTTGCGTCAATATTATGCGTTGATTGTTGAAGATAATGTGTTGATCCGTGCACTGAAAACAACGAAATGGCCTGGCCGTTTGGAAATGATTAGCGAACAACCGCGAATATTATTAGATGGAGCGCATAATCCCGAAGGCGCTCAAACATTGGCAACAGCTTTGCAGCAAACGTATATGTATAAAAAGCTGCATTTCATGATGGGAATGATGGGAACGAAGCATCATTCGGACTATTTAAGGCATATACTACCATTGGTGGATACGCTTATAGTAACAGAACCCAATTTCCGTAATCAGATGGATTCCCATAGATTAGCTGACTTAGCAAGAACCGTGGTTGACGAATTGAAGCTTGAGGTGGAGATTGTTGTTGAGCCGGATTGGAAGCAGGCATGGCTTCGGTTAAAGAATTTTGTTGCAGTGGAAGATCTAGGTGTGATTTCGGGTACACTATATTTAATCTCAGATGTTCGTTCTTGGATTTTACATGAATCCGATTCTGAAAAAGGTTGGTGAGCAGGCCGTGAAACCAGTACAACACGTTCATTTTATCGGTATCGGCGGTTATGGCATGAGCGCAATCGCCAAGGTTATGCTGGAAATGGGCTTCAAAGTGTCAGGCTCTGATGTGGCACATCAGGAATTAATAGAGAAACTTATCGCACAGGGAGCAACCATCTATCTTGGACATAAAGAGGAACAAGTTCAAGGTGCTGATTTAGTTGTTTATTCTACAGCATTAGCGAAAGACAATATAGAAATACAGCGAGCAGAGCAGCTAGAAATTCCTGTTATCCATCGTTCAGAAATGTTAGCACGTTTGATGAATGAGAAAAAAGGCATAGCTGTAGCTGGTGCACATGGGAAAACGACAACCTCGTCCATGATTTCGCTCGTTATGCACTTAAATCATCAGGAACCGACCTATATTATCGGCGGTGAAATTATGAATTTAGGCAGCAATGCTAAAGCGGGCAAAGGCGAATACGTGATTGCAGAAGCGGACGAGAGTGATGGCTCCTTTTTGCAATATACCCCTAACATAGCCGTTGTCACGAATATTGAAGCAGACCACCTCGAGAATTATGATGGGGATTTCAATAAGCTTAAATTGGCTTATGCTCAATTCCTAAGTCAAGTAAAGGATGAGGGAAAAGCAGTCGTTTGCTTGGATGATCCTTATCTAAAAGAATTACTACCCCAGTTAAAAAGTAAAGTAGTTACATATGGTATTGAGGAAAATGCGGATTACCGAGCAGTCGACATCCAGCTAGGTGATCGAACTGTAACGTTTCATGTTCTGCATTTAAATGCGACGATTGGTAAAATCACTCTATCCATACCTGGTAAGCATAACGTCTATAATGCACTAGCTACCTTAATTACATGTCTTGAAGCAGATCTCACTTTTGCACAAGTTGCTTCTGCGATTACGGAATTCAACGGGGCAAAGCGAAGATACCAAGTATTAGGGGATGTAGACGGAATTTTGGTAGTCGACGACTATGCACATCACCCTACAGAAATAGAAGCAACAATAGCTGCTTCAAAAGCTTCCGGGAAAAAGATAATTGCTGTTTTCCAGCCACAGCGATATACGCGCACCTATTATTTATTTGAACAGTTTAGTCGAGCATTTGCAGAGGCTGATGAAGTAATCATAACCGATATTTATTCTCCTGCAGGGGAGAAGCAAATCGAAGGGATCAACTCGGCAAAGCTTGTGGAGCTAATCCGCATTAACAGCAATCCGAGAGTGACCTATTTTCCATCCAAGGAAGAAGTGCAGGCCTATCTGGCAAATCATGTACAAAGCGGTGATCTTGTCTTGACCATGGGAGCAGGAGATATCTGGAAAGCAGCAGTGGGGTTAGTTAAAGAGCTCAAAAGCAAGAGCTTGATGTGAATAAACAAACAACTGGGACGGACGAATATTTTATTTGCTCCGTTCTTTAATGCGTCCAGCATGCTTAGGAAGGTATATGGAGGAAGATCGGGTTTGTTTTCCAGCAGCTTTCGTATGTGAACAAGGTAAGACTGGATACACAAGCAGCGCAAGTGATTCCCACGCAAACCGTTTCATGAAGAAAAAGAGCAAGAATTAAAGGTTCTTGCTCTGTAAAGTGTCCGTATATATGTAGAGTCATAATCCCGACGATTGCTTCATAGTGTAGAAGTATATTGGACAAGGGAGTTGGCGCCATTGAATAAAACGAGGATAACCTATCGCTTGGATAATCAATATGAGAAGCCTTTGGAACGGACGAATCAGGAAGACAGAAAAAGAGTGGTTCCATTGTATGAGAATGAATTTCGTGTAGTTAATGAAGTGCGATCTCAGCCTCTGCCTGAATATACAAATGATTATGGTGCATGGAACAGTCCCATTGATGCGGAGACCAAGCGAATTGAACAATTGATTCGTGAATCCAATATACCCACGATCCAAAAAAACCCGCGGAGAACCAATGAAGATCTGTCCGTTTATGAAATTGAGCAACGATTTAGACATGATGAATATAGTGAAAACTCGACACATACAACAAGTGGAACGATGTATTTGCGGCGGAATATTCCTTGGTTTAAGGTGACGGCTACCGCGATAGGCGCAGTTGTTACCGGTGTGATATTGGGGTATCTTATCTTAACTATGTTTTCTGAAGCTGATTCAACCCAAGATAAGACGACAACTACGGATGAGGTACAGTCGATAACGAATGATGTGACCAAGGAAGCGTCCGTTTCAGTTCCTTCGGTTCTTTCAGATACACTCCAAGCCGGGGTGATAGCTGTACAAATTCCAGCAAGAACCTACACATTCCTTCAGAACGGTGTCTTTAGTACCTTGGAAGGAGCGAACCAAGCAGGGACTGAGGTGCGTAACCAAGGAATGGCGGCTGTAACAGAATCAGCAGATAAGTTTTTTGTTTATATCGGTGTTGCAAATGATCGAAATAGCGCACTTGCTTTAAGTGAACAATTGCAAGCAAAGAATATGGAAATCTATAAGAAGGCTTATAGCTTGCCTGCACTTCAAGCGATGAAATGGACCGGCAACGCTGAATTTTTACAAACCTACTGTACACAAGCTGATCAATTGATACAAATGCTAAGCGGCATCACACTTGTTCATTTAGAGGAAAGCCAATTAACGGCGATATCGGATAGCACCCTTCAATCGATTCAAAACACATTTGATGCTTGGACCACAACTTCTGCTCAGGTTTTTAAAGATGCTACAGAAATCGTCAAGCCGTCATTGCAAAAAATGACAAATGCTATGAATACAGCGAAACTCAGCTTAGATGAATATAAGAAAACACCTTCCTTTGAAATGTTATGGCAAGCTCAAACGAACATGATCCAGTTTATTATCACTGAAAAAACATTATTGACTGATGTTGCCAGTATTTAAAACAAAGATGAACCCCAAAAACCGTTGACGTCAAGGTAGACGTTCCACGGTTTTTTTCTTGATCCATCGATCCAATAAAGCTGCAATTTCAGCTCTTGTAATGGTTTGAGTCGGTTCGAACAAAGTGGGGGTTTTGCCCATCAGAATACCCATATCTTTCAGATGATAAACGGCTTCTGCATACCATGCATCCTCAGGAACGTCGTTAAAATCTGCATCAAAGGGTTCAGTGGTTTGTGTTTTCTCTATAAAATGATCAATTAATACAGCCGCCTCGCCTCGGGAAATAGCTTGATCTGGTTTTATAGTCCCGTCCTCGTAGCCATGAATGTAGCCTGCTGCATAGGCTTTTTCAATTGTGGAGTATGCCCAATGTTGTTTAGTTAAATCCGTGAAAGTTGTAGCGGATGCACCCTCGGCTACTTCTGCAAAAGGCTGAATTCGATCCAACAGGGTTAAAAGCTCTGCACGGGATAATGAACGATCTGGATAGAATAAATGATTATCTCCTGTAACGATGCCTTGCTCCTTTAAATGCATTATGGCAGCCTGCGCCCAATGTCCATAAATATCAGACAGCTCAACAGGACGAAAAGCCGCAATACCGTCTGCGATCGCTTCAGCCATTTGGGTTCGAGCATTTAAATCTGCTAAAAGAGCAGCTTCCGCTGGATTAGATAAGAAGGCAGTTTCAATCAGAATACTTGGTATCGTGCCATTTCTCACAACATAGACAGAGCTTGGTACAATACCTTGGTTATCAGTATGCATTTTCACAATAAATGAATCTAATACCTGCTGGGCAAAGGATTTACTAATGGGTGTAAGCTTGATCATTTGCTCACTAGCTGGGTAGTTGCTTTGCGGGTAGCGATTATCGTAGTAAAGCACTAAAGTACCCTTGGCTCGTGATTCTGGATAAGAATTTCCATGAATGGAAATGAATAAATCCGCATTTTGTTGATTCGTAAAATCAACTCGATCTTTTAAGCTGATGTAGTGGTCGTCCTCTCTGGATAGAATGACCTCATAGCCCCGTTTCAAAAGCTCATCCTTTAATTTAAGCGCAATATCAATCGTAACATTCTTCTCATATAAACGGTTTATACCAATTGCTCCGGGGTCTGATCCACCATGTCCAGCATCAACAACAATTTTTAAAGCGTGGGCAAAGGATGGAGAAATAACTACCAAACCTAGCCAAATAGGCAAAATAAATAAAAGTTTGCGCATAATGCCTCCCTTCCGCTTTATTCTACAAGCAAGATAAGGGATATGTATGCAGGTAAAATCAGCCAAATATATAGACCTTCATTGTAATGCCTTCCTTTAAGCTTTATACTAGACATAAGATTTGTAAAAATTCTATAAGGTATGTGATTCTTTGAAAAAGACGAATTTGACACTGATCATTTTTATTGCACTTGGTTTATTGTGTGGTACTATCATTGCTGAGCTGCTTGCGCCTGTATCTTCTCTCGCTTTTTTGACGAAGTCAGCGCAAATGGAATGGCATCCGAAGGCTGATTTACAAATTCTCAAATATGATTTGAATTTTCAGGTTAAACTAAACTTAACTAGCATATTCTGCGCAATAGGTGCAATTTGGATTTATCGACGAATGTAATAGACTACGCTTACGAAG
>JBBDSZ010000038.1:9071-29870 GCA_040904685.1 Paenibacillaceae bacterium
AAAGTTTTCTTACGAAAGCTCAGCATACGCTTACGAAGAAAGTTTTCTTACGAAAGCTCAGCATACGCTTACGAAGAAAGTTTTCTTACGAAAACTCAGCATACGCTTACGAAGAAAGTTTTCTTACGAAAACTCAGCATACGCTTACGAAGAAAGTTTTCTTACGAAAACTCTAAGGAGTCCTCACATGTTTTTGCAAGGAACACGTATGTTAATATTAGCCTCTTCTTCTCCAAGGCGGCAGGAGCTTATCCGAACCTTTCAGCTCCCGATAAGAATTGAGGTCAGCCATGTTGATGAAGATTATGCTCCACTTTCCGCACCTGCAGATATTGTAGAATCTTTGGCTTTGCGTAAAGCGCTAGCCGTGGCAGAAAAGTTGAAAGCTCAGTCTCTAGATGGTATTGTTATTGGTTCAGATACGATCGTTGTTTATCAAAACCAAATTTTGAATAAGCCGATCGACGAAGCAGATGCCATACGAATGCTAAGTATGCTGCAAGGGCAGACCCATCAAGTATTTAGTGGGGTCGCTTGCATAGATTTAAAGTCCGAAAAACAGAGCATCCAGCATCGTATGACGGAAGTGACCATGCGTAATTTGTCAATTGAACAAATTTGCCGATACATAGCTAGCGGAGAATCCAGTGATAAAGCAGGCGCATACGGGATTCAAGGAATTGGAGCTACGTTAGTGGATTCCATTCAAGGATGCTACTTTAATGTGGTTGGATTGCCATTGTCTCTGTTAAGTGAAATGTTAAAAGAACTTGATGTTGACGTAATATAATTTATTAGCGAAAGAGGGTTATTTATGGAATCGCACAATCTTTTATTGCGCGATGTTCCCCACGACGAACGACCTAGAGAACGCATGCAGCAGTTTGGGGCTCAAGCATTAAGCAATGCCGAATTATTGGCTATATTACTTCGAACAGGAACATTTGCCGAATCTGCAGTACGTTTGGCACAAAAGATTCTAATTGAAGCAGGCTCATTACGTAATTTGGTTGATATGAGTCAGGATCAATTGATGACAATTAAAGGCATCGGTCCAGCGAAAGCTTTGCAAATTCAAGCCAGTATTGAATTGGGTAGACGATTAGCACGCACATCGATGAGTGATACGATTACGATTCGTTCCCCTCAGGATGTGTCTACATACCTCATGGAAGATTTACGCTATTTGCAGAAGGAGCATTTTGTTTGTCTTTTTCTGAATACAAAAAACCATGTAATTGGGCAAGAGACATTATCTATGGGGAGTTTGAACGCTTCGATCGTTCATCCGCGTGAGGTATTTCGTGCCGCAATTAAGCGCAGCAGCGCCTCAATTATTTGTGTGCACAATCATCCGAGTGGAGATCCAACACCAAGTCCAGAAGATATTCAGATGACATCGCGCCTTGTTGAAGCTGGGCAGATCATTGGGATTGAAGTACTCGACCATATCATTCTTGGCGATCAGAATTTTGTTAGTTTGAAGGAAAAAGGGTTTATGTAATATAATGAATGCTAGCATGAAGGGAGTGACCAGACGATGTCAATATTCAGTGGGCTTACAAAAGATTTGGGGATTGATCTAGGAACGGCCAATACAGTGGTTTATGTGAAAGGAAAAGGGATCGTCGTTAGGGAGCCCTCAGTTGTAGCCATAAACACAGATACAAAAACAATAGAAGCTGTGGGTGAATCTGCAAGACGTATGATCGGTCGGACACCGGGCAATATCCGTGCTATCCGTCCAATGAAGGACGGGGTCATTGCAGACTTTGAAACAACGGCAATTATGATTAAATATTTTATTAAAATGGCGCAGAAAAAACGCTTTTTTTTCCAAAGACATCCAAATGTAATGGTTTGTGTACCTTCAGGCATTACCCCTGTTGAGAAAAGAGCGGTTGAGGATGCGACTAAGCAAGCTGGAGCTAGAGAGGCCTATACGATAGAAGAGCCTTTCGCAGCTGCTATAGGAGCAGATTTACCAGTCTGGGAGCCAACCGGAAGTATGGTGGTTGACATTGGTGGAGGTACGACAGAGGTTGCTGTTATTTCATTAGGTGGTATTGTAACGAGTCGGTCCATTCGTGTAGCTGGGGATGAAATGGACGAGGCTATTATACAATACATTAAGAAAACGTATAATCTGTTAATTGGCGAGCGCACAGCCGAGCAAATGAAATTGGAAATTGGCTCTGCTATGCGAATGGAAAAGGAAGAGAAAATGGAAATTCGCGGTAGAGATTTAGTATCGGGATTACCTAAGACAATGTCAATCTCTTCAGATGAAGTTGCCGAAGCTTTAGCGGATACTGTTTCGAGTATTGTGGATGCTGTGAAAGTCACACTGGAGAAATGCCCACCTGAGCTTTCAGCAGACATCATGGATCGCGGTATTGTTCTAACAGGTGGCGGAGGCATGCTGCGTAATTTGGACAGGCTGCTTACACGAGAAACAGGAATGCCGGTTATGGTTGCAGAAAACCCTTTGGATTGTGTTGCTATCGGCACAGGACGAGCTTTGGAGAATATCCATTTGTTCAAAATGAGATCAGGTCCAACCAGTAAATCCAAACGATAAATATGGGGTAGAGTAGAAGGTGTCGGTTTTGTTTAAGCTCATGGGGAATAAGAAGCTATTGATGTTGTTGTTATTTTTGATTGTTTTTATTGCATTGATGGGTTTGACTATTCAAAGCCGAGAGAAGCTAACCTGGCCGGAAATGTTTGTTAAAGATTCGGTTTCATGGACGCAAAGTCTCTTTATTAAGCCAGCCCGTTATGTAAGGGGCTGGGTTGAGGATATACGTCATTTGCGTTTGACCTATGAAGAGAATAAAGTGCTGCGTTCAAGACTCTCTCAATATGCCATTGACACGATGAAGCTGAACTTAATGGAAGGCGAGAATAAGGATCTAAAAAAGCTGCTGGCATTTACAGAACGTCAAAAGCTAGCGGATAAATACATCTACCATGTTGCAGAGATCGTAGCAGTCAGCCCGGATCCTTACAGCAATATTATTAATATCAATCTAGGTTTAAAGGATGGCATAAAGATTAATATGGCAGTTGTATCAGCGGAAGGGCTGATTGGTCGTGTCACACGGGTGGATAATTTCTATTCAACCGTACAACGCCTGATTGATATCGATGATGAGAGTATCTCGATAACACCGAATACTAAAGCTATTTCCGCAACTGTCAAAGGGAACGAAGCTTCCTTTGGAATTATTGAAAAGGCAGAGATCAACGAAGACAATCCGGGCATGAAACGTTTGGTTATGACCAAAATTGATCAATCTGATTTGTTGAAGGTAGGAGATACGGTTATCACTTCAGGTATGGGGCAAATTTTCCCTAAAGGGATTGAAATTGGCAAGGTCATTTCGAAGGAACCTGGTGATTTCGGAATTAACTATAAAGCACTAATAGAACCAGCAGCAGATTTTAACCATTTGCGTTATGTCATGGTTATCGAAGTGCCGGATGTGAGGTAAAGTATGCAGCGCTATTTCTTGCCTGTTATTCTGTATGTATTATTTATATTCGAGGGCACAGTGATGCCTTTGATTGCCCCAGCAGCTTGGCAATCTAGGATTGATGTGACTTCGCATTTTACATTGATTGTTATTTTGTTCCTTGCTATTTATGTAGGCCGACATTGGGCATTAGCCTATGGACTCGCTTTTGGAATGCTGCACGATATCGTTTATTATGGACCCATGTTAGGGACTTATACATTTGGATTTGGGTTAGTCAGTTATTTAATCGGTTTGTTATCTCTCTATTTCAGAGCTAGTATGTTGAC
This sequence comes from Paenibacillaceae bacterium, assembly GCA_040904685.1. Taxonomy (GTDB): domain Bacteria; phylum Bacillota; class Bacilli; order Paenibacillales; family NBRC-103111; genus Paenibacillus_AC. The sequence continues at coordinate 12,880 of JBBDSZ010000038.1, forward strand.
TAGTTTGTTATTAATTGTAGCGGGTAATCTTATATTAGAATTCATTTTCTACGGAATCTATCGTGTCTTTCAGATTACACATATTAGCGTCCACTTTGCCTTAACCTATCATATATTGCCGAGTTTGTTAATCAACCTCCTGTTTGCAATTCTGGTTTATCTACCTATTCGAAAATTACTGGAAAACTTCGGGACTGCTCGAGAAAGAGAAGAACAAGATGAGTTTCATTAAGCAGGATAATGCATAACGATAACCGAATTGTTAAGGGCAAGGAGACATAACATGGCTGTTGTGAAGCATTTGGTAACGATAAAGGGTGTAAAAGATGGACTTGTATTTGTGCTTGATGATGCTAGCCTTTTGGCCGATGTATTGAAAGAACTGCGGCACAAGCTGGAGAAAACACATCGTAAAATTTTATTTGGTCCGTTGGTTCATGTGCAAGTAAAGCTAGGGAAACGCCAGCTAGTGGATGCAGAGAAGGAACAAATTCGCGAACTCATTAAAAGCCGAGGCAATTTGATTGTCCAAAGTGTTGAAAGCGATTTGTCAGAATCGCTGCTTTTAACTCCTGATCCTTCGATCAAGATAATCTATGGCATGATTCGGTCAGGACAAACGATTCAGCATGAAGGTAAAATCATGTTAATGGGGGATGTTAACCCTGGGGGCATTATTGAATGTACGGGTGATATTTATATTATGGGTTCCTTACGCGGTATGGCTCATGCGGGGATGAACGGTGATCAGGAAGCAATTATTGCAGCCTCGCATTTACGTCCCACGCAACTGAGAATTGCTGAAGTGATTAGTCGGCCTCCGGATGAGTGGGGGATCGAGGAAGCTTTTATGGAATTTGCTTACATACACAACGGTGTGATGGAGATTGATAAGATCAATCAGCTTGGGCGGTTTCGTCCAGAGAATCGGTGAAGGATAATGCTAAGGGGTGGAGAAATGGGAGAAGCGATTGTCATTACATCAGGAAAAGGCGGTGTCGGTAAGACGACAACCTCAGCGAATATCGGTACAGCACTCGCGCTTTTGGGCAAGAAGGTATGTATGGTCGATACCGATATAGGGCTGCGCAATTTAGACGTAGTCATGGGATTGGAAAATCGAATCGTCTATGATTTGGTAGATGTGGTAGAGGGAAGGTGTCGGTTACCGCAGGCGCTAATCAAGGACAAACGATTTGATGAGCTTTACCTGCTTCCTGCAGCGCAAACCAAGGACAAAGACTCCGTTTCACCCGATAATGTTAAGACAATTATTTTGGATTTAAAGCTGGATTTTGATTTTGTGATTATTGACTGCCCTGCAGGGATCGAGCAAGGCTTTAAGAACGCCATTGCTGGAGCAGATAAGGCTATTGTTGTTACGACACCTGAGAATGCTGCTGTTCGTGATGCTGATCGGATTATTGGATTGCTGGAGTCGAATAAAATTCGCAATTCCAGATTGATTGTCAATCGGATTCGCACGAATATGGTGAAAAAAGGCGAGATGCTGGACATCGACGAGATTATTTCTGTATTATCTATTGATCTGCTTGGTATTGTGCCTGATGACGAGTATGTGATCAAAGCAGCGAATAGTGGGGAACCTACGGTGATGAATGCTTCTTCCAAAGCTGCGATTGCTTATCGAAATATTGCTCGTCGAATTCTTGGGGATACAGTGCCTTTGATGCAGCTTGATGATAAAGCAGGTATGTTTACTCGTGTCAAGAAGTTTCTTGGAATAGGAAGTTGATAGCCTTTGTTTGAGAAAATAAAAAGAATCGATTGGTCGATTATTCTGATTTTGTTATTATTTATGGTGGTCAGCACCTTGCTGGTCTACAGTGCGAATTTAGATAATTTTAAAGTTTCTTATACAAAAAACATATTCAATTTTATTTTTGGTTTTGTTTGTTTTTTTATAGTGACTTTTATTAACTTTCGTCTTTTCGTCAAATTGGCTTTATACATTTACGCTTTTGGCATTATGCTGCTCATCTATGTTTTGGTATTCGGGGTTGAACGCTTCGGGTCGAAGGGGTGGATAGAATTTCCCTTTGGTTTGGACTTTCAACCTGCTGAGCTGATGAAGCTAATCTTGATCATTGCGATAACGTCTTTTATTGCCAAGCGTAATGGAGCAAAGCTGGAATTTGTTCAAGATGTGATTCCAATATGTATCATTGGATTCATTCCTTTTGGTTTAGTTTTTATCCAAAATGATCTTGGGAATGCGAGTATCTATTTAATCATCCTGCTCGGTATGTTTTGGATAGGCAATATTAAATTTAAGTATGTTCTCTTAGGCACATTAGGCATAGTGGTTATGATGACCGCTTTTTATTATTTTTACATGAATAATCATGATCAGATTAAACAGTATCTAGATGAACATGGTAAAATACATTGGATTGGGCGAATCGATACCTTTCTTGATCCAGCTAGCGCGACTGAGGCTGAAAGCTACCAAGTCGTTCAATCTACACGTGCAATCGGTTCTGGTATGCTGACAGGCGATGGCTACCTCAAAGGTGATTCCATTCATAAAAACTTCATACCTGTCGCCTACACGGATGCCATTTTTGTGGTTGTTGGCGAAGAATTTGGCTTTATAGGCGCATCGGCATTGCTTCTACTCTATTTCTTATTGATTTATCGGATCATTCTCATATCGATCCAAACGCTTGATTTAAGCGGTTCTTATCTCATTGTCGGTATTGTTTCGATGTTCGTTTTTCAAATTTATGAGAACATCGGTATGTTGATTGGTCTTATGCTAGTGACAGGAATTACATTGCCTTTTGTGAGCTATGGGGGAACCTCCCTCATCATTAATATGATTTCATTAGGTCTAGTTATGAGTATTAAAGTCCATCAAGAGAAGGTTTCCTTTTTTCAAGAGTAAATCGAGTTTAGTCTTACCACCGAAGCTTTCGGTGGTTTTTCCCACTATACGCGGTCACTCATCTTTAAATTGACCTCGATAATCGTTTTTCTCATATTCTTCTCCCCTTTGTCATAGTTTAGATGTAAACAAGCTATATACGAACATGGAGGGTATGAATATGGAAAGGTTACCGGTCAGACGGGGAATGCGTCTAAAAATCATCATCTCATTCGTCCTTTTTATAAGTGTGTGGGGATTGTTTCGTTTACATACACCTTGGGCTATGAAAGGCCAGGGGGTGATTCGGAGCACCCTGAGCCAAGAAATTGCCTTTCGATCTGTCTCCGCATGGTACGAGCATACCTTTAGTGGTGCGCCATCCTTTATTCCCTCTCTACACTCCCCTTCTGGAGAAGCTGCTAAAAAGGTCAACGCTTCGGGGCAAAAGAGCTTCTTTATACCCGTATATGGCAAAGTTGTTGTGCCCTATAGCACTAGGCATCAAGCCATTGTACTCCAAACCCAAGCGAATGCCTTAATATGTGCGATTGAAACCGGCAGAGTACTATTTGCGGGATTAAGAGAGGATACAGGGTACACGGTGACCATACAGCACGCAGGTGGCTTTCAATCGACTTACGGCATGCTGCAGCCCACTTCATGGAAAAAGGATGATTGGATCAAGCTGGGTGAGGTAGTAGGGAAAGCCGCAACTCCTAAAGGACAAACCAAAGGCAATATTGTGCTAGCATTGATGAAATCTGGAGAATATATAAATCCGACGGATGTGATCTCTTTTGAATAAATGGTTTGGCACCGTCTATCGTTTTCATCCTTTATTTGTGTTGATGATGTTGCTCTCCATTCTAACGGGATATTTTATCGAACTGTTCACCTTATTTGGCATTATTTTTATCCATGAATTGGGGCATGTTACCATGGCGAAAAGCTTTGGCTGGCGGGTTATGGAGGTTCAACTCTTGCCTTTCGGAGGAGTTGCGGTTGTTGAAGAATCAGGCAATATTCCGGCGTATGAGGAATTATGGGTTGCATTGGCTGGACCGGCTCAGAATGCGTGGATGGCATTTTTTGCTTTTCTGATGATGAAATTTAGTGGAGCTGACTCGCTTTGGTGGGAGTACTTTTTGCAGGCGAATGTAATGATTGGCTTGTTTAATATGCTGCCAGTCCTTCCATTGGATGGAGGAAAGGTATTGGTATCCTTGCTTAGCTTTCGGTTATGCTACTATAAGACCTTGCATATTTGTGCATGGTTTAGCTTGGGTTTGAGCTGTATGATTATCATAGCTGCATTTATCAGCATTGGAACACAGGGTGGGGTGCAGTTGAATGTATTGATAATTGGTCTGTTTCTGCTGTATTCCAATTGGATCAGCTATCGCCATATTCCCTATCAATTTCGTCGTTTTCTGATGAGTCGTGAAGGAAGGGCTACACAGCATCTTGCCAAGGGAACTTTGGCTCAACCGATTCTAGTTGGAGGACATAAAGAAATTTCAATGATCGTTCAACTGTTCATGCGGGAAAAATATCATTTGATTTATATCTTAAGTAAACAGGGGAATATACAAAAAGTGCTCACGGAACAACGATTGATCCATTCCTATTTCTCGGAAGCCAAATCGCATCGTGCGGTTTCTGAAATATTCGTGTAAAATAGGCTTTGAGGTGAAACGAATGAGGCAGCCAAAACGAAAAAAGCAAATGATCGTTCAATCCTTGCGTGGTAGACCCCAGCTTGCCTTGTTAGAAGAAGGGAAGTTAATTGAATTTTATAGTGAACCTCCTGTGGATCGAGAAAGGGTAGGAAATATATATAGAGGACGTAGCGTCAATGTGCTTCCAGGGATGGAAGCAGCTTTTGTGGATATTGGATTGGAGAAGAATGCCTTTTTGCATGTGGATGATCTACTGCCTGCCCATATTGAGAAAAAACCGCTTGTAAAGCCAGTTGTCACGGACTTAGTGCGAGTAGGGCAATCCATCGTTGTTCAAGTGAAAAAAGAGCAAAACGGCAATAAAGGTGCGCGAATCACAACCCATTTCACGATTCCTGGGAGATGGGTCGTTTTGCTGCCACATGCAGACTATGTTGCCGTATCCAGGAAGATAACAGTAGAAGCGGAGCGTACTCGCTTAAAGCAGATCGCCGAGCAGCTGAGACTACCCGGAGAAGGTTTGATTATCCGCACAGTTGCTGAAGGAGTAGCGGCGGAGTTGTTGGAGCTTGATATTAGGCAAATGCGCGTTCTGTGGGAAGAAGCCATGTTGAAGGACAAGCAATCTAATGCAACGCATACCTTATTATATAGAGATTTGGCCTTAATTCCTCGGTTAATTCGCGATCTGTTCACGGAGGAAGTAACTGAAATCATTGTGGACGATCCGCAGATGGTTGAAGATATTCAATGGCTCCTGTGTCAGATTTCACCGAACTATGCAAACCGGGTGAGCTTGTATTCAGAAACGACGCCTATCTTTACGGCATATTCGATAAGTCAGGAGCTTGAGCGTGCATTGGAACGAAAAATAACTCTGCCTAGTGGAGGAAATCTGATCTTCGACCAAACGGAAGCGTTAATGGTGATTGATGTGAATACAGGTAAATTCGTCGGTGAACAAGATTTGGAGAAGACAGTGACGGCTACCAATCTAGAAGCAGCCGAACAGATTGCCAGATTAATTCGTCTCAGAGATTTATCCGGTATCATCCTTGTAGATTTTATCGACATGACCCAAGAAGAGAATCGTCGACTGGTGGCTGAACGGCTGGTAACCCTCTGTGCGGAAGATCGAACGAAAACCATTATTGTTGGATGGACCAAGCTTGGCTTAATGGAAATTACCCGCAAAAAAGTGCGAGGTGCGTTAAATGGACTAGAGCTTACTTTATATAACGATATCTTGAGATCATGCTTTTTAACAACATTTTATTTGATTTATCTAACCTACTGTGCTAATATAGGTCAGTATGTTGTTTAACATGCTATAACCGCACAGGTCGGGTTTAAGTATACCGCGTCGGAAGACGAGGTATCACCTGGATAAAGGCGAGTCTGAGACATGGGGAGGTGCAACAAATATGTACGCAATTATTGAAACAGGTGGTAAGCAGTATAAGGTTTCTGAAGGTGATGTTCTATTCATCGAGAAATTGGACGCTTTTGAAGGTGATGTCGTTTCTTTTACTAAGGTTCTAGCCGTTTCCAAAGAGAGCGGATTAGTCATCGGTTCTCCGCTTGTAGAAGGCGCTGCTGTTTCTGCAAAAGTAGAAAAACACGGAAAAGGCGAAAAAATCTTAATCTATAAATACAAGGCCAAGAAAAACTATCGTCGGAAGCAAGGACATCGTCAGCCCTACACTAAAGTCACAATTGACAAGATCCAAGCGTAAGAGGCTGCTATGATAAGTGTAACGATTGAAAGACTTCCGTTGAATGATCATATCCGTTCGTTCAAGGTGAAGGGTCATGCAATGTTTGCTGATCCGGGACAAGATATTGTTTGCGCAGGTGTCTCTGCGGTTACCGTAGGAACAGTCAATGCAATAGAAACATTACTTGGCTTTGAACTGCAAGCACAAATGAAGGATGGTTTTCTGCAAGCAGAGGCTCCGGAAGGTTTGGATAGTCTGAAGCAGGATAAGCTGCAGCTGCTGCTCGAATCTATGGTTATCATGTTGCAATCCATTGAAAATACGTACGGAGATTATATACAAGTGAAACAAAGTAACGGGAAAAGGAGGTAATCAACTATGTTGCAATTAAATTTACAATTGTTCGCCTCGAAAAAAGGGGTTGGATCTACCAGAAATGGTCGTGACAGTGCAGCGCAGCGCCTTGGCGCTAAGCGTGCAGATGGTCAAACAGTTACAGCTGGAAGTATTCTATATCGCCAACGCGGTACTAAAATTCATCCGGGTACGAATGTTGGAATTGGATCGGATGATACGCTTTTCGCGAAAGTCGAAGGTGTAGTCAAATTTGAGCGTTGGGGTCGTGAGCGCAAAAAGGTTAGTGTCTATCCAGTTGCAGAAGCAGCTGTCCAGGCTTAATTGTATCATCCTAAGCTCCGGCCTTAGCGCCGGGGTTTTTTTGTGAGTAAACCAAGCAGAACGGAGAGATGAGACATGCAACATTGGCAACGGATTCGTATTATAACAGTTGTTGTAGTTCTGGTGTCTTTGCTGTTGCTGATTTGGACTGCTCCAACAACCTGGATCGCTATTGGATTGGCTATTCTGGGTGTTTTAGCTTGTGTGGGGATTTTTCTCTCTATAAATATGGAACGTAAACAACAAGAAGCTGCGAATCAGCGTCAGATGATTGAGTTAATCAGTCATTATCGACATGATTGGATGAATGATCTCCAATTGTTGTTTGGTTACGTGAGCTTAAAAAAATATGATAAATTAGACGACTGCATGGACAAAATAAGATCTAAAGCATTACAAGAAAGTGGTATCGCTAAATTGGGTATTCCTTCATTAGTTGCCTTTTTTATTTCCTTTCGTTTGTATTATAATGCGTTAGCTTTGGAGCTGGAAGCGGAAGAGGATATCAATCTTGCTTCATTACCCTTGGATCAAGAAAAAGTTTCGCGTTTGGTGCAAATGACAGTAAAATTATTTCATGCACATGCCATCCCCTCCATCGAGGAACCTAACGTATTAAGCGTACAATTCGATTTGGAAAGCGGTGCTTTGTTGTTTGATTTAATTTATCAAGGTGGCTATGATGAGTTAGCGATACAGCAAGGAATTGAACGGATCCTGAGTGTGTTTACTTCCCAGTTTGTCACGATTGAAGAGGAATATACGGTGAATCAAGCGGTTATGACCATTCGGCTGCCGTTTCATCAATAAGAGGTGAGTTTATGTTTGTAGATAAAGCGAAAATTTATGTAAAAGCAGGGGATGGCGGGGACGGTATTGTGGCTTTCCGACGCGAGAAATATGTAGCCGAAGGCGGCCCTTCAGGGGGTGACGGAGGTAACGGAGGCAGTGTAATCTTTCTTGTTGACGAAGGCTTGCGTACCTTAATGGACTTTCGCTACCAGCGACATTTTAAGGCGGATCGCGGCGTTAAGGGTCAAAAACAAAATATGCATGGTGCAAATGCCAAGAATATGATTGTTCACGTCCCTCCAGGGACGATTATTATGGATGAAGATACAGGAGAGAAGGTAGCGGATCTAACACTTCAAGGGCAACAAGTTATTGTTGCTCGTGGCGGACGTGGAGGGCGCGGTAACGCGCGTTTTGCAACGCCGGCTAACTCTGCCCCGGAAATTGCTGAGAATGGTGAAGAAGGGCAAGAACGGAATGTTATTCTTGAGCTTAAGGTTATTGCGGATGTTGGGTTGGTTGGTTTTCCAAGTGTAGGTAAATCGACATTGCTTTCTGTTGTTTCCGCAGCTCAACCGAAAATTGCCGCTTATCATTTTACTACCTTATCTCCTAACCTGGGTGTTGTTGATGTTGGGGATGGAAGAAGCTTTGTAATGGCTGATTTGCCGGGTTTAATTGAAGGAGCATCTCAGGGGATCGGACTCGGTCATGAGTTTCTACGTCATGTGGAACGAACACGTATTATCGTTCATGTGGTGGATATGTCCGCTGCCGATGGACGTGATCCTTTTGATGATTGGTTGAAAATCAATGAAGAGCTGAAGTTATACAGTGAGAAACTGGAGCAAAGACCACAAATTATTGTCGCTAATAAAATGGATATGCCTCAGTCCGAAGCTAATTTGCTAATGTTCCGTGAGCAATTAATTGATGGTTATGGAGAGGATCTTGAGATCTTAGCCATATCTGCCTTCTCTAAAGAGGGTGTGCAGGATCTGCTTTATCGCATTGCGGATTTGTTGGATGTTGTCGAAGAAGCAACGCGTCTGGAGCATGTACCTGAAGTAGAAGGACGTAAAGTGTTCCGGCTTGAAAGAAAGTCGGATGAAGAGGAATTTATAGTTCGTCGTGAGAATGATGGGTTTGTAGTAGAAAGTATAAAGATTGAGAAAATGATCAAACGCTCCAATTTATTTTCACATGACGCTATTTTGCGTTTTGCGAGAATCCTGCGGCAAATGGGTGTTGATGCGAAGCTGCGTGAACTCGGAGCAGAGGATGGACAACTTGTACGTATTGGTGATTTCGAATTTGAGTTTATGGAAAAAGGTTAAGTCTTTGAGAAAATGGGTTATCGCAATGTCTGTAAAGACGGAGGGGTAGCCCTTTTTTCATTATCTACATTTAGATCAAGTTTGACACATTGTGTCTATTGCTCTTCGTCATATTTTTCGGTATAATGTCCTCTAGACATAAACAAGGGTTTTCTTGGGGAGGACGTTGCGAAGCTTGCCGTACAAAGAAATGAAAGAACAATATTATTTAGTGCGTGAGGATATTCTGCCAGAAGCCGTACTCAAAACCGTACATGCTAAGGAACTGCTTGCTCGAGGTACTGTGAAGACGATCCACGATGCAGTAGATCATGTGGGCATGAGTCGCAGCGCTTTTTATAAGTACAAAGATGGTATATTTCCGCTCAGCAAACTTGATCGGGAACGAATTATTACCCTATCCATGGATTTGGAGCATCGTTCAGGTATTTTGTCGAAGGTGCTGGTTCTGATTGCAGGGCTTGAGGGGAATGTATTAACGATTCATCAATCCATACCCTTGCAGGGGATGGCAAATGCCGTTATCTCCGTGGACACGTCTTTTATGGGCGAGAAAATCAACGAACTGTTAAGCATTTTACGTAAACAAGAAGGTGTGATACGAACAGCCATCATCGGGCAAGGATAAAGCTGAGATTATGCTTACGAGGAGGAATACACAATGAAACCGATTAAAGTAGGATTGCTTGGATTAGGTACAGTAGGCAGCGGTGTTGTCCGTATTGTAGAAAAGCATCAGAATGATTTGCAGCATCAAGTGGGATCACCGATTATGATTGAAAAGGTATTGGTACAGGATCGTCTTAAGAGTCGAGATGTGAGTGTAGATGTACAAAAGCTAACAGAGGATCCAGCCGATATAATTAGTAACTCTGAAATTGATGTGGTTGTTGAAGTCATGGGAGGCATTGAGCCGGCTAAATCTTACATTCTCGAAGCATTGTCACGCGGCAAACATATCGTAACAGCGAATAAGGATTTAATGGCACTACACGGTGCAGAGATTATGGAAAAAGCTGCTGAAATGGGCTGTGATGTCTTCTATGAAGCAAGTGTAGCAGGTGGAATTCCGATTATACGGACCTTGATCGAAGGCTTCTCTTCGGATCGTCTTACGAAAATCATCGGGATTGTTAACGGTACGACGAACTATATCTTAACTAAAATGAGCCAAGAAGGCGCAGCCTATGATGATGTGTTGAAGGAAGCTCAGGAGTTGGGTTATGCAGAAGCAGATCCAACCTCTGATGTAGAAGGACTTGACGCAGCGCGTAAAATGACGATACTGGGTACTTTAGGGTTTCATGCCCATGTTTCACTGAATGATGTATCGGTTAAGGGCATTTCAGAAGTTACTAAAGAAGATATCCTGTATGGCAAGCAATTGGGCTACGAAATTAAGCTGCTGGGGATTGCAGAGCAACGTGATGATAGCATTAGTATTTCAGTTCAGCCGACCATGGTTAAAACAACACATCCGCTTGCTTCCGTTAATGGCGTTTTTAATGCGGTTTATGTCTATGGCGAAGCGGTTGGTGAAACGATGTTTTACGGTCCTGGTGCAGGGGCAATGCCTACAGCCACCTCGATTGTCGCTGATTTAGTTGCGGTGGTTAAGAATTTGAAGCTGGGTGTTAATGGGCAAAAAAGCTTTGCGCCTAATCATGTGAAGAAAATTAAAACAGACGAGGAAATTGCCTACAAGAATTTTATTCTACTTCACGTGGAAGACAAAGCAGGCGTGCTTGCCCAAATCACCCAAGTGTTTGCTCAGTATGAAGTAAGCTTGGAGTCCGTACTGCAGCATCCAAACCGAAATAATCCAAAAGCAGAAATTATTATCATCACCCATGATGCCAATCGTGCAGATATGAAAAAGGTATTGGCGCATTTTGAAACCATGAATGTTATCTCGACAATAAAAAGTGTCTATCGTGTTGAAGGCTAATCAAACGCTTAGTGGCTTGAAAAGGTGGCAGGGGAATGAATCAGACAAAGGTTTGCGTCAAAGTGCCGGCAAGTACGGCTAACCTAGGACCAGGCTTCGATTGCTTAGGGATGGCGCTTGATTTATATGCTTGGATAGAAATGGATTTCGCTTTCGAAACTAAGATTATTCTGCATGGAGAGCAAATGCGGGGCATTCCACTTGATAAATCAAATTTGATTTATCAAGTGGCGCAGATGGTTTTTGCAGCAGCAGGAGTTAGTCATCCTGAACTGGAAATCGCGATGTATAGTGAAATTCCGCTAACACGTGGCTTGGGCAGCAGCGCTTCAGCGATCATTGGAGGTATGGTTGCTGCTAATACTTTGATCGGTAATGCATTGTCGATGGATATAATTTTTCAAATGGCGACACAGCTTGAAAAACACCCAGATAATGTCGGAGCATCGCTTTTTGGTGGAATTGTTGTTGCTTTTTGGGATGGACTACGTGCAGAGTATATTCGTATAGCCCCGCACGAACGTTTAGAAGCGCTTGTGGCGATACCGGAATTTCAGCTCTCAACAGAAACCGCCCGTCATGCGCTGCCTAAGGAAGTTTTAATGGGGGATGCAGTGTTTAACCTGAGCCATTCATCACTATTGGTGGCGGCTTTAAGCAGTGGGAGATTGGATTTAATCCGCTTAGCTATGCAGGATATGCTTCATCAGCCTTACCGAGCTGCGTTGATTCCTGGGATGACAAAGATTTTGCGTGAAGCAACCCATCATGGAGCACTGGGTGTAGCTTTAAGCGGAGCGGGACCCACATTACTCGCCCTAGTGGACAAGCAAAGCCATGAGAAAGATGCGCTTGCGAAGTTTATGCAGGATACTTTACTTGAAGAGAACATCACAGCAACTATGATGTGGCTGCAGCCTGAAGCGTTGGGTGTACAGGTGCTCGACAACAATTTACCTAATTCATATACATCTCTTGAAGAGATAATGGTGAAACAAAGAATAAGAAATGAAAACTCTTGATTTTTAATTGATTTTTAAGGGTTTTTAGTATTTTTAGTAATTTTGGCATTATAAGGTATATTACCCTCAACTACTCATTGGTCGGAGGTACTTAAACTGCAGTTTACCGGAAAAGCCTACATGGATTATGCAAAAGTAAAATGGAAATTGTTTAGGGAGTTGGAGGTAAAATAGCAGGTTTGATTGTAATGAAACTGCAAAAGTACAGTTTCATTTGCTAAAAAGTATGTTTTTGAGCGATCTACCTGCAAAAGTACAGTCAGATTTTACGAAAAAACGAAAAAAACGCTTATTTAAAGCTTTTTGGTGAAAACAAGCTGTATTATTGCATTTAGATGCCTAATTTTCGTTAAATTTGTTCAATCTAACTGTATTACTGCATTTAGATCCTAATTTAAATCGAAAAATAGAATACAACTGGAAAAGCGCCATATAACATTGAAAAACAGTGTAATAGAATAAGTCGATAATGGTTTGCATCCTTCGAGAGCTAAGCTACTATGAGGTTATTATATTAACTGGTGATTGAAAGATTAAGGAAATATGAAAACGTTGATATTACAAATGTTGGAATTCCCCGGATAAGAAAATAAATAGATATTGGTAGATTTGAAAAGGCTAACTTAATAAAAGTACATCGTCTAAACGTCTTGCTTTTTTTCTTATAGGGTGATACCATTTTTTAAAAATAAGCACTAGAGAGCTTTATAAAACAAACTTTAAGCAACGAGAGGAGGTTCAAGCTTGCGAAGAATTGCTTTTTTGGGACCAGAAGGAACCATAACACACGAAGCAGCACATTATTTTTTTGCTGGAGAGCCGCATGCCTTTATTCCCTATCGACTAATTGCAGATGCGGTTGCATCAACTGTTGCGGGTGAGACGGATCTAAGTCTAGTACCGGTTGAGAATACCATTGAAGGCTCTGTCAAAGATACTGTAGATTTATTAGTTCACGAGGTAGATCTGCCAATCCAAGCGGAATGGATCTATCCATCAGTGCAGAATTTGATAGGATTGCGCTCTGAATATGAAACTGTCACAGGTCAGTTAGATTTGAATCGAGTTAAGAAGGTGTTTTCGAAGGATGTGGCAATTGGGCAATGTATGGATTTCATTAAAAAAAATCTTCCGAATGCCGATTTGGAATTTAGCAGCAGTACAGCGGAAGGTGTAAGGTATGTGAAGGAGCACCCTAATCAAGGTTTTGTTGCAATCGGAAGTAAGCTATCTAGTGAGCTTTTTCAGTCTGATATATTAGCTGCTAATATTACGGATCATATGAACAACTTCACACGTTTTCAGCTCATCGGGCATTCCCCTCCAGCTTTAAAGCCAACGGATGTGATGAAAACAACGATACTCATCACCTTGCCTGAGGATTATCCAGGTGCTCTACATCAAGTGTTGTCCGCTTTTGCTTGGCGTAAGATCAATCTCAGCAAAATCGAGTCAAGACCTACTAAGCTGAAGCTGGGGAGCTACTATTTCTATATTGATATTGAAGGTTCGATGGATTCTGTTCTACTTCCATCTGCCATTGCTGAAATTGAAGCGATCGGCTGCTTGGTGCGTTTGCTGGGCTCCTACCCAAGCTACTCGTATTTTAAACCCACTACGGAGGTGTAACGAAGGTTATGGCACAATGGATCTATTTAAATGGAGACTATGTTCAAAAAGAAAATGCAATGATATCGGTGTATGATCATGGATTTTTGTATGGTGACGGTATTTTTGAAGGCATTCGCATTTACAACGGTAATATTTTTAAATGTAAGGAGCATTTGGATCGCTTGTACGATTCTGCCAAATCGATCATGCTGAACATTCCGTTGACTTACGAGGAAATGAAGCGTGTGCTCATTGAAACGGTTCGTAAAAACGAGCTCCGAGATGGTTATATTCGGTTGGTGGTTTCACGTGGTCCTGGTGATCTTGGTTTAGATCCCCGTCGTTCTCCGCAAGCGAATGTCATTATTATTGTGGAGCAGCTGGCGATTTACCCAGAGGAGGCATACTTGAATGGTTTGAAAACCGTTTCTGTTTCAACTCGGCGTAATATTCCCGATGCGCTAAATCCAAAGATTAAATCATTGAATTACTTAAACAATATACTCGTGAAAATTCAAGCGAATTTGGCTGGCGTCGGTGAAGCCATTATGCTGAACTCACAAGGCTATGTTGCTGAAGGCTCGTCTGATAATATTTTTATCATTAAACGTGGGGTAGTATTCACACCGCCTTGTTACTGTGGAGCTTTAGAGGGTATTACCCGTGCAGCGATTATTGAAATTTGTCAAAAGGTAGGCATTCCACTTAAAGAGGAGCCTTTCACCTTGCATGATGTTTATGTTGCAGATGAGGTGTTTTTTACAGGAACAGCAGCCGAGGTTATTGCGGTGTGCGAGGTAGATGCGCGAATGATCGGTGAAGGAAAAGCAGGTCCAATTACAACCCGTTTATTAAAAGAATTCCGCTCAGTCGTTGAAATGGATGGCGCTAAGGTCTACGATATAAATTAATTGATCTTACTCTTAGCCCGGTATTATTACTTTTGGAATTTATTTTCTGAATAATGATGTCAAAAGCCTATCTCCTGCATAAAATGTAAATGTCATTCTGGGCAGAGAATTTGCCTGCTACGGACCATTTACGAATCAACAGGAGGAGGTTTTTGATTTGAAAATCCATATGGTTAAATCAGGCGAAACCATGTACAACATTGCTCAAAAGTATGGTGTTTCGTTGGAGCAGTTAATCGCATTCAATCCGCAAATTAGTAATCCGGATCAATTAGATGTGGGCATGAAGGTGAAAATCCCATCAGCTGCAGCTCATAGTGGGAGTTCAGGTGTGGAATATGCGCATAAGCATACAGTGGTGCAAGGGGATTCCTTGTGGAAAATTGCCAAAGCATGGGGATTGCCATTGAAAGCATTGATTGATGCCAACCCGCAACTGAAAAACCCAAGTGTTCTATTAACTGGGGAAATTGTCAATATTCCATCAGGATCTGCAGCTAACCTTGCTCCTAACATGCCTAATGCCACGAATAATATATCGCCAGCGTATGTTCCTCCAATGAATATTGCACCCCTGCCACAAGCTATTGTTACACCTCCGCCCATTGCCGCACAGCAGCCCATTATCGCACCTCCGCCGACTCCCAAGCCAGTAGAGCAAATCCTACAGCCGACTCCCAAGCCAGTAGAGCAAATCCTACAGCCGACCCCCAAGCCAGTAGAGCAAATAATCCTACAGCCGACTCCCAAGCCAGTAGAGCAAATCCTACAGCCGGAGAGCAAACATCCGGTAAATCCCGAGTCCAATCCAGAAATCGTAAGCATCCATACATCTGAATCTTTATTTATGCAATTCGATGTACCTGCTGTTGAAGCAGAAGGAAAAGTGGAAGAGCCGCAATCCTATCAATTACCCCCATGGAATGCGGCTGATATGCCTCAATGGGAACATCCTTTAAACTTTGGGGCTTATGAAGCTTCAGACTATTCTGCAAAGCCGGACTGTGGTTGTGGAGGTAACGCCATTACGTCTTATGACACAAATGCTATACCATACAACCCAAATATTTCGCCCTTCGATGCGAATATACCTTACAACTCGGATATACCATACAATTCCTATCCTACACCGTATTCATCGATGCCAACCTATTATATACCACAGCCCATGCTGGCTTATGCTATGCAACCACTTGATCAACATGCGCCTATGCAATTCCCTGCTTCCGCAGCACCTGCTTCGCCCTTTGGTTATATGGTGCCTTGTTATCCTATGGGGGCTTATGGGGATATGGGTTATCTTCACGGTATGCAAACCCCTTATTCGCCTTGGGTCAATTCCAATGAGAACTTGGCTCCCAATCAGACATTAACCGCGGAGTCTAGTAACATTCCACCCAACAATGAACAAGAGAATGGTGTTGTAGGAATTTCGCAACAGGAGTTGTCTTCCAAAAAACGAACGAAGATTCCATCCAGACCTACAAGCAGAACCTCTCAAAAACCAGATAGCCGCGCCGTACTTCATGATTTTTTGCAGAAAAAATCCAATCATGGAGAACCCATTCGTGAAAATAAAATAAAAGAACCTTGGATGAATCGCTAATAAATAGCAGTGTATAAATTCTTCTTCCGTGGGCAAGCTAGAAAAAAATCGGAAGAAGGGGATTTATATGAGCTTTGCGAATCTGATTAAACAATTAAGAAAACAATTGAAATCGGGAAAACGCAGGCTAACCTTAGGGATTATCCTGTTACTGCTCGGAGTCATTTATATGGAAATTGGGTCTTCGAATATACCGAATTCAATAGCAACAATAGGTATGCCAGAAGAAACCAAACAACTCCAGGTCCTTGAACAAATTAACAAAAGCGGTGAGGCACACCGGGTATTTGCTCAAAAAATTTATATCTGTGGGCAGGAGTTAGCAGAAATCGGCAAACTAAATTCAACCCAAATTACTCAATATCATAAAGAGCATCCTCAGGATCAAATAAAGCTAACCGCAGAGGGCAAGGTTTATTTTGTCGAACAAGTGGAGGATATTTCAACTGAATGTAAGCATCATGCATTTTTTGGTCTTGATAAGAATGGGAATCTTTCACTGTTTGTTGGTTCTCCCGATCAAGAGCAAATCATTCACACCTTTTTCCAATTGAACGTGGAGCATCTGAAAACCAGTTTGCCGCAAGGCACCTTAAATCAACTAAAGCAAGGCATTCCGATAAGCGATTTGGCGGAGTACAATAGTGTGCTTTCGACTTTTAGCGATTATGCGGTAGAGGTGAATGGACGGTAGTTTTCGTGAGTAACGCCATTATTTCGTTATATAAAGAAATCTTGGCGTTATTATCTATATAAGTTGAACTAATCAGTTCGATCAAACCTTTAAACAAAGACGATC
>JBBDSZ010000039.1:0-29354 GCA_040904685.1 Paenibacillaceae bacterium
CCAAAGAAATTCCCAATTCGTCAAAAATCACTCCTTGACATTACACCGCTGGGCTTATTAATTATAAGACCCTCTATAATAAAGTCGCAATATATTAATTTTATTTTTAATATATTGAAACATAATATGTAAAGACAGTATTATTATCTTAAACCTTTGTATATAGCTAATTGATGGGTCAACATGGCCCAACGTTGATTTCCATAGTCGTAATGCCACCATTCTTCTTCAAAATTTTCAAATCCAACATCCGTCATGACTTGTTTAAGAAGCCTTCTGTTATTTCGAATCTTATGTTCGGTTTCACTAAGGTTAGCAGCTTCTTCATACCATGTTGTTTTTGCTTTATCCGTAAATTCATCAAACCCTGTTCCCATGTCCAGCCATCCATCCTGATCAGCGATCGTCAAATCAACGGAACCCCCGGTCATATGCGGAGAAGGAGTATCTATGTTATCAGAAGGATAAGACACAAACTTGGGAATTTCTCGATAAATTTCACTCTCAGCCATTCCATCTTTTTTAAAAGCATCTATAGTCATTTCATAAAGCACCTTTTGAACTTTATAAGGCCTCCAGCCATCCAAGACTACAAAATTAAGACCATCTGGCAGTTTCTCTGCCGCTTTCATCAATCTCTGCGCCGCTCCCTCACGTAAATAACATTCATTAAGCGTATTCGGAAGGTTTTGTTGAAAATAAAAAGGGAAAATCTTAATTTTAGGAGAAATATTCGATAGAGAGATTAAAGGCTCGCCTGATTCATGAATCGGAATTGAACGATAATAGGCTTCATTCTTAAATAGTTGAAGATTGGAATCCATAATTCACCTCGAAGGAATGTAAAATAGCATGTTGCCATGACACTTTTTAAATATTTAATAATAGAATACATGATCTAACTGTTTCAGTAAATTGATAATTTATTCAGTTTATTGAAATTACCCCCCTTCGGAATCGAATGATAATAGGCTTCATTCTGAAATGGTTGAAGATTGGAATCCATAATTCACCTCAAAGAAGTGTAAAATAGGATATTGCCATGATGATTTAAATATTCAATGAAAGCGCTTATATTCATAGAATACATGATTTAACTATTTTAGTAAAGTGAATTTTTCTTTAGTTTATTGAAATTGATCCCCTTCAAAACCGGTTTTCACCATATCTCTTTTCAACGTCTGAAATAACAAACTGCATGTGTTCCTCCTGAGGCTTTTCTTATTAAATCTCGTCGAGACTTAGCATGCTGTAAACTTCATTTACCAACTATATTGTAAATTTACTAACTATAATATAAGTAATAAAAAGAGGCAATCGGATACTACACCGATTGCCTCTTTTTATTACTTATATTACTCAGTAGTGTATGGCAATAATGCTACTGTACGTGAACGTTTAATTGCTGTTGTTAACGCACGTTGGTACTTAGCCGAAGTTCCAGTTACACGGCGTGGAAGAATCTTCCCGCGCTCACTAATAAACTTCTTTAATGTTTCAATGTCTTTATAGTCAATGTGAGTAATCTTGTTCACAGTGAAATAACATACTTTACGGCGCTTGTTGCGTCCGCCTTTACCTCTGGAGAACTTGCGATCTGCGCGATCGTCTCCGTCGTTATTATTAGCTCTTGGTTTGAAGCTCATCGGTTTGTCAGTCCTTTCTCTCTAAAATGGCAAATCATCATCCGAAATATCAATGGGCTTTCCGTCGTCTAAGAATGGATCTTGATTATGATTATCTCGTGGTGTTCCTCCCCCGCTATTGTTGCGGGAATAGGTTGATTCTTCACGATTTCCCATATTGCCACTATTATTGCTGTTACTACTGCTGCCGCCTTCTTTTGACGATTCCAAAAACTGTACGTTGTCTGCGATGACTTCCGTCACATACACCTTACGTCCTTCGTTATTGTCATAGTTGCGAACTTGCAAGCGACCTTCCACTGCTGTTAAACGACCTTTACGTAAATAATTGGCACATGTTTCGGCAAGCTGCCTCCATGCGACAATATTAATAAAATCAGCTTCTTTTTCCTTCGTTTGCTGATTTGTAAAGTTTCGAGCAACCGCTAAAGTGAATTGAGTAACCGCCACTCCCGCAGGAGTATAGCGCAGCTCCGGGTCCTTCGTTAATCTTCCAATTAGAATAACACGATTTAACAATCTCGTTCCCTCCCAAACAATTCCGTTTCAATTACTTCTACATTGCATGTCTTAAGCTACATCTTTAACGATCATGTAACGAATGATTTCATCGGAAATCTTCAATACACGGTCAAGTTCAGCAACAACCGCTGGGGCTGCGTTGAAATGAACGAGAACATAAATACCATCACGGAATTTATTGATCTCATACGCTAATTTACGCTTACCCATTACATTGTTCTTCGTAATCTCGCCACCATTGTTGATGATGTTTTGGAATTTTTCGATTGTGGACTGAACGACTTCTTCTTCAATATCCGTCCGAATAATGTACATAATTTCATACTTGCGCATGGTCTTTCACCTCCTTTTGGACTAAACGGCTCCCTTAAAGGGAGCAAGGAGCGAGGATTTCTTTCAAAACTCGCACCGCTATACTATATCAAATCCTTGACCATTTGACAAGCATAGATTGATTTGCTCTTCCCTTGCATTATTCCCCCCGCTTTTGTTCACAATAATCGGGAATGGAGGTGATCAGATTGGGAGAAAAAACAGAGTTCACTCAGGGGGATAAAGCACCAAATGATGGGGAATATATAGAAATCGGTGAAAATTCTTTCCACATGGGCATTAACGATCCACAACATATTACCTTAAAAGCAGGTGATCATTTCCCAAAAACTTTAAACCACAACCGCAAATGGGCACGTGTGCCTCGACCCCGTCATTAATTTACTTATACAGGTTATACTTTTGAGGGGCTTATCCAAAAAACCATGTAAAACACTTGTAAATCAAGCGCCTCTGCGGTAGCATGTATTTAGCGTCCTTAACGATTATTTATATAATTAGGGTAGCTTGCATACTCGTATTTTGAACCGCACAGGGGTAGACATTGCCTCTGTGTTTTTTAAGTTTGAAGTACCTATTCACGGGAGGGTAAACAATTGGTTAAACAATTCGTAGTTATCGGATTAGGTCGTTTTGGCGGTAGTGTTACAAGGACATTAATTGAATTGGGACACGAAGTCATGGCTATCGATAGTGATGCTAGACGTATCCAAGAATTTTCTACCTTAGTACAGCACATCTATCATGCGGATTCAACCGATGAGCAAGTGCTTAAAGAGCTTGGGGTACGCAACTGCGAGCACGCCATTGTCGCAATTGGTGGGGATATCCAGGCAAGCATTCTAACCTCTCTTATTCTTAAAGATCTAGGCATCAAGAAGGTGACTGCTAAAGCTGTCAATGATTATCACCGCAGAGTATTAGAAAAAGTTGGCGTAGATCATGTTGTCCATCCAGAGCGTGATACCGGTATCCGGGTTGCTCACCAACTTACTTCGAATAACTTAATCGATTTTCTTGAGTTAACCGACGATTTTAGCTTAGTTGAAGTGTCTGCTTTCGAATCCATGAATGGCAAAACGTTAAAGCAATTAAACATTCGTGATCGCTACGGTTGTACGATAGTTGCCGTTAAAAAACCAAATAACAAAGTAATTGTTTCTCCCAACTCAGACTATAAAATACTTACCAGTGATATTCTCGTTATCATCGGAAGCAACAAACAAATTCAGTATTTTGAAGATCGCTACGAATAAAACCGAAAGGAGCAAAACCTCGACAAATGATCATTCCTTGGTCGAAACGTGCAATTGTTCTAAACCCTTCACAATGGATGCTGCTTGGCTTTGCAGTCATAATTAGTATAGGTACTCTTCTACTCGTATTACCGATAGCTTCCCAAAGCGGTAAAAGCCTGGGTCTCTTAAATGCACTTTTCACCTCTACCTCGGCTGTTTGTGTGACAGGTCTCACAGTAGTCGATACAGGGCACTTTTTCTCCTATTTTGGTCAGATTGTGATTATGCTGTTAATCCAAATTGGCGGCCTTGGCTTCATGACCTATGGCGTACTCATTGCCTTGCTTTTAGGTAAAAAACTAGGATTAAAGCATCGCTTAATCATTCAAGAGTCGACAAACTCTGCAACGATCCAAGGCTTAGTTCGACTCTGCCTTAGCATATTTATCATTTCGTTTTTTATTGAAGTCATAGGAAGCCTGATTCTCACTATACATTGGAATAGCGAGCTTGGTTTTAAACATGCTGTTTACTATGCCATCTTCCATTCCATTTCTGCTTTCAACAATGCAGGCTTTAGCTTATGGCCGGATAGCTTAATTCGTTACGTAGGCGATCCTGTAGTTAATTTTGTTATTACCTTGCTTATTATTCTAGGAAGTTTAGGTTTTATTGTGATCCTAGACATCCTGCGCAAGCGCAAATGGCGAGTCCTGGCATTACATTCTAAAATTGTCCTTACCACCTCTGCCACACTTATCCTTGTCAGTTTCCTGGTTATCTATATATCGGAGATGGTAAGCCCTGAAATCTTTAGTAATCTTTCTTCCGGCGAACGTCTATGGGCAGCCTATTTTCAAGGGGTGTCTCCTCGTTCAGCTGGTTTTAACACCGTTGATATCGGTAAAATGCTGGCAGCATCGCAATTTTTTGTGATCTTCTTAATGTTTATTGGCGGAGCCTCTGGTTCAACTGCCGGTGGGATTAGGATCAACACCTTTACCGTACTGCTGCTTGCCGTTTTCAGTCACATTCGTGGCAGATCGGAAATCCACATCTTCAACCGGAAAATTGCAACTGAAACGGTATTACGCGCCCTATCAGTTATTATCATTTCATTATGTACTGTTGCTTGTTGCTTTTTTTCTTTCGATCACGGAAAGCAAATCTAAATTCGATTTCATCGCAATTTTATTTGAAGCAACTTCTGCCTTTTCAACCACTGGGTTATCCATGGGGATCACGGCTGATTTATCCTCAGTCGGCAAATTCATCATCCTAATCACTATGTTTATTGGTCGTTTGGGTCCGCTTACCCTGGTCTATGCCCTATCGAAGAATAAAAAGACAACTAAAATCGGTTTTGCCGAAGAAAAGGTTTTAATTGGTTGATTAGCATTACTTAATAAGAGCCCCCTCTACGGAAAGCTTTCGTAGAAGGGGCTCCTTTATATTTGTTGCTCATGGGGAAGCAATTGATTTGATAGAATATGGCGGAAAGAGTGGGAGTCGAACCCACGCACGGCTTGCGCCGCCTAACTGATTTCGAGTCAGCCCCCTTGGACCACTTGGGTACCTTTCCATATCCAATTTGCGGACAAAAAATATTGTACCACAATTCACAGACACAATGCAATGACATAAACCCTTATTCCCACGGCGAATTCCGACTAGGATAATGACCTTATTGGGCATGATGCTTTCGTTCTTATAGCGTTCCGTCAAACCCCTGCTCTGCGAATTGCGGGTTAGAGCGTAACACCTTTTTCAGCTTACTTTCGAACTTCGCACGAGGTACGAGAACGCTGTGCTTACACCCCACACAACGTATCCGGATATCCATCCCCATGCGAATTACTTCCATTTCATTACTGCCGCATGGGTGTGCTTTTTTCATCTGTACAACATCTCCTAACTGAAACACCTTCCGTTCCATACTCACCCCTCCTCTCTAAGCAATCTAGTTTGCTCACCACAAGCGAATAAGATTAAGCGAGTCCTTCTGTTCAAACACCTTAACCGCCTCTTCCTTGACCGCTCTTGTCACAGCTCCTTGCGTATTGGCTTTACACTCCACTTGAATCCTTATGATAACTTCAGATTGACCAATTACTTCAACACCAAGCAACTCTGGCGGTTTAACCATGTCCGCATTGCCCTCATAAAGCTCTTTCAACATCACCTTTAATAATTTAATTGCATTTATTGGATCTTCTTTATAAGCAACTGCAATATCAATCATTGCAATGGAATTATAGAGAGAATAATTGGTTACTTCTTGAATTGACCCATTCGGGATAATATGGACTTCACCCGTACTGCTTTTTATACGCGTAACTCTCAGCCCTATTTCCTCAACAGTCCCTTTGAAATTGCGAGTTTGAATAACATCCCCAATAGCAAATTGATCCTCAAAAATAATAAAAAACCCCGTTATAACATCCTTTACTAAGCTCTGAGCTCCAAACCCTATTGCAAGTCCCAATACACCAGCTCCAGCCAGAAGAGGGGTCAGATTAAAGCCAAACTGCAATAAAATCATAAGTATCGTTATAAAATTCACTGTATAAGTGACTATATTACCGATCAGACGACCAATGGTATTCGTTCTGCGTTGATCAAATTTCAAATGCTTGCGATCTCGTTCCACCATCAAATGTGCCATAGCTTTATTCGCCAATTTGATGATGAAGCGTCCGACAATCAGGATGACAATAATTTTAACAAAAAGAAATAAACCATTCGTCCATAATGCTGGATTTGTCATATAATCCTTTAGCTTATCCGAGAAAACAGAACTTATCGGATTCTCTATGAGAAAATTTGAATTAAATAGGCCATTTACTAGGCTTTGCATAGCTGTCACCCTTTAATAAAAATGAGATACCCCTCCTAATGCACTTAAAAGGATATCCCGACTGTAACATACTTATTTTCTCGTTTCAAATAAATCCCACGAATCTCAACTTTTTCAGAACGAATGATTTCCTTTACTGCTTCCAAATCTTCACTTGGAAATTCAATAGATAATGCACAACCTGCAGTGATTTCCTTCGGAGTTGGGCAAATATCAATTTCAATTTCAACATATTCCAATAGCATCTCTGCTCTTAGTGCTTGCTGGGTTGAATCGAACGCAATCAGCATAATAGCCACACTTCCTTTATTACCTCTACCAACAATCTAAGAAATTATCGCTTAGTAGCAGTAATCATGTATAAATAGAGTCCTTCGTTCGTATACTAATATAAATGATAAGTTTGGAGGATTACTATGACATTAACTTTTGAGGCAGCTATTTCCGCTGCAAGCTGTGTTCCCCTGAAGGTGGCTTATTCGGAAACGAAAGGAAGTCAAATGCTCACGCACCATCTTTCAGACCTATTCTCCAAAATCCCACTACAGCATCCCATCGTTTTTGTTTGTATAGGTACGGATCGCTCGACTGGTGATGCACTTGGCCCCTTAGTAGGATCTAGGTTACGCAAGTACAATTTTACCGATATTCAATTATATGGCACCTTAGATGAACCGGTTCATGCGATGAACTTGCAAGACACATTAACATCCATCCACAACGATCATCAGCAGCCTTATCTAATTGGCATCGATGCTTGTCTTGGGCAAGTTTCAAGCATTGGCAATATTCAATTAGGCTTTGGACCGCTTAAGCCAGGTGCTGGCGTTAATAAGAAATTGCCTCCTGTAGGACATATCCATATTACAGGTACGGTTAATGTTGGTGGCTTTATGGAATACTTCGTATTGCAGAATACACGACTTAGCTTAGTTGTGAATATGTCTGAAGTGATTGCCAAGTCAATTTATATTGCCTTACTTCGTACGAATCGAATTCGCCTCTTCTCTAAACATTCAACTTCGCAGCAATTTGATCAATAATCACTTTTTCTTCTGGTGATAAACTATACGTGGAGCGACCCTTCTCTACTGGCTTTGCATACAAAAACGTCTGATCTCTACCATGAATTCCAGTCAACACGACACCATCTTGCTCTTCATCTAATATCGCGATCGTGAAACTCAAATCACTTCCACCATCCTGCGAAAAAGCATTGTAGCGCTGTACACCAAGATGCGATTTCATCTTACGCATATATTGCTTGATCTGCTCAATTTCAACACTTCGAATGTTATTTTGTTGAATCAGGTCGTTGATATTATTTTGCAAGCCGATGAGTACCTGCTCTATATTCTCTGCACTACCCCCATTAATTATTTGTATGTACTGCTTCCGTGTTTTGCTGAGTTGTTTCATATTCAAGATTAATAAGATAAGCACGACAACAAAAAATCCGCTAAAGCTTAGAGCAACAACACCTTGGTCTAGATCAGTTAAAAAACCCATGATTGAATATCCCCTTTTTGTACGCATCTCATTTATGTATAATGATTGTTGATTTCCTTTATCGCATGGATAAAGTGCTCGACCTCCTCCTCTGTTGTATAAAATCCAACACTTGCCCTTACAGCTCCCGTCTCCGTTGTTCCCGCTGTTTGGTGACCTAAGGGTGTGCAGTGAAAGCCTGCCCTTACTGCAATTTGGAAAGATTGATCCAGAATAAACGCGAGCTCTGACGCATCGACTTGCTGCATTACAAATGAAACGATACCTGTCTTATCTTCCCCTATCTTTGGGCCTAATATTTGAATGCCTTTAATTCCTTGTATTCCTTCCATTAACCTCTGCGTTAGCATCCATTCCTTTGAATGAATGGTTTCAACCGTTTGCTGAAGGATGCATTTAACACCCTCATTCAATCCAACAACACCTACCGTATTCTGTGTTCCTGCTTCATAGCGATCTGGCCGAACTGAAGGCTGTTCAATCGCTTCTGACTGGCTCCCCGTTCCACCATGTAATAACGGCTCCAAATCAACCATAGGATGAATGTAAAGCCCCCCAGTGCCCTGTGGGCCCAACAAACCTTTGTGCCCTGGAAACGCTAGTATATCAATTCCCATTTTCTGAACATCAATTGGAACTGTCCCTGCCGTTTGTGCTGCATCTACTAAAAGCAATACCTTGCTGTCTTTACAAATTTCAGCTATCTCAACAATAGGAACAACCGTTCCTAGCAAATTAGAACTATGACTGCATATCACCAATCTTGTATTGCTTCTTATTGATGCACGTATTTCTGCTGGATATATATAACCTTGTTGATCTGCTTGAATATATGTAATTTCTATGTTCTTCGTCCTACGCAAATACTCCAAGGGTCTCCGCACAGAGTTATGTTCAACGCTTGTAGTTATCACGTGATCGCCCGTTTTTAGCAAGCCTTTGATTGCCAAATTTAGTGCCTCTGTAGTATTCATTGTGTAACATATATCATTCGGATTTGGGACGTTAAATAATTTTGCCAAATTCTTTCTTGTTTCGAATAAAGCTCTACTTGCTTTTACAGCCATCTGATGACTACCTCGACCCGGATTAGCTCCGTATTCATTTAAACACTTTGCCATGGCTTCAATAACTCCCGGCGGTTTTGGCCACGATGAAGCAGCATAATCAAAATAATAAGTTTTCACAGTTTTTCATTCCTTTCCATAATATAATGAGTATATACCTCTTTCATGATCATCCAAAGATACGACAGCACTAAACTTAAATCTTACAATGTGGCAAAGAAAAATCTGTACACGAAGGGGTTTTGAGTGCATCGCTCACACCGCTTCTATGAACAGACTTTTCTAGGTTACGCGCTTTTGTCGTTAGGAACTCTTCCCTTGCAGCAGCTCTAAAAGTCTTTCCAAATCATCTTTAGAGTAATATAGCAATTCAATTTTACCTTTATTATTCTGATACTTTATTTTTACCGTTGTTTTAAATTGGGTTCTTAAATTTTCTTCCAATTGATTAATATAAGGATCTTTCTTAGATGTTGCTTTATTAATAACTGCCGCGTCCTTCGTTTCGGCTTCCTCTTGTTTCTTAATTACATCTTCCAACTCACGTACACTCCATTGTTGAAGTATCGCTGTTTCCGCTAATTCTTTCTTGCGTTTATCATTTTTAACACCCGCAATAGCTCTTGCATGGCCCATCGATAATGTTCCACGTGAAACATGTTGTTTAATTTCTTCGGGCAGTTGAAGCAATCTAAGGAAGTTTGCAACATGAGAGCGGCTCTTACCGACTTTAACAGAAAGCTCTTCTTGTGTTAAAGTAAATTGATTCATTAAAGACTGATAAGCTATTGCTAACTCAATCGCATTTAAATCCTCACGCTGTACATTCTCAATCAATGCGATTTCCATCGCTTGCTGATCAGAGAACTTTTTTACAACCGCGGGTATTGTCGCAGCACCACATACCTGTGAAGCCCGAAAACGTCTTTCCCCCGCAATAATCTCATAACCCTTTAAAACCGTTCTAACAATTATCGGTTGGATGACCCCGTGTTCCTTGATTGAAGCAGCAAGCTCATTGATACTATCTTGATTGAAAGTCTTTCTTGGTTGATAAGGATTTGCACGAAGCTGCGCTAAAGGAATTTCAACTACCTTTTCATCCTCTTTAATATCTAAAGAAGGAATTAAAGCTTCTAAGCCTCGACCTAATCTTTTATTCATAAGAAATCACTTCTTTCGCAAGTTCTAAATATACTTCTGCGCCTTTTGATCGTGAATCATATGTTACAATGGATTGACCATGACTTGGTGCTTCACTCAATCTAACATTGCGTGGGATAATTGTTTGATAAACTTTCTGTTGAAAATATTTTTTTACTTCTTCTATCACTTGAATCCCCAGGTTTGTTCTTGCATCAAACATCGTCAATAAAACACCTTCAATTTGTAAAGTCGTATTGAGGTGTTTCTGAACCAATCTAACCGTATTTAACAATTGACTTAACCCTTCAAGCGCATAATATTCACATTGGATTGGAATCAGAACAGAATCAGCGGCTGTTAAGGAATTAATTGTAAGTATGCCAAGAGATGGTGGACAATCAATAAGTATATAATCAAAGTTATGTTTAACTGCATGTAACGCTTTTTTCAGTCGAACTTCTCTCGATATAGTTGGTACTAATTCAATCTCTGCTCCAGCTAATTGAATAGTAGCCGGGATAATTTTTAAATTTGAAACATTTGTTTCAAGAATGGCATCTTTAGGATGTACATCATTTATCAATACATCATATATACAATTAGCAACATCAGCTTTATTAATACCAATCCCACTAGTCGTATTTCCTTGAGGGTCAATATCAACCAATAAAACTCTTTTTCCCATCGAAGCAAGTGATGCTCCTAAATTAACCGATGTCGTTGTCTTACCAACGCCACCCTTTTGATTTGTAATTGCAATTATCTTCGACAACATCTTTCACCTCAATATCCATCACGATCAGCCGTAGCTGCTTATTTCTTAGGAATCTTAATAATGATTTCGTAATATTCCTCAAAATCATTTTCATTTGTGTTTACTTCCATACCTGAACTGTTTATCATCTCAACAGATTGTCGAATTGTATTCAAAGCTAATCTTACATCTTTGGAAAAAGAGATTCTTCGCTGTTTTTTAATTTTGACTACTTGCTTGAAAAACTCCACTCTGGTTTCCGTTTGTTTTACATTAAGATCCTTTGTAAGGATATCAGCCAACACTTGAATCTGCAGCTCCTCTGTATTTAAGGAAAGCAAAGCACGAGCATGGCGCTCTGTAATCTTACGTTCCATCAAAGCTAGTTTAACTGGCTCACACAGTTGAAGCAAACGAATTTTATTAGCAATTGTAGATTGACTTTTTCCCAATCGCTGTGCGAGGCTCTCTTGAGTAAGTTGATGAATTTCCATTAAACGTTGATAGGCTACAGCTTCTTCGACGGCCGTTAATCCTTCGCGTTGTAGATTTTCAATTAAAGCAATAGATGCAGCTTGAGCATCGTTGATTTCGCGAACTATTCCTGGTATGGTTTCCATTCCCAGCTTAGTTACAGCACGAAACCGTCTTTCTCCAGCAATGATTTCATATTTATTATTACGCAATCGCACGACAATCGGCTGAATTACGCCATGAGTTTTAATCGTTTGACATAATTCATCAATACGATCTTCGTCAAAAACGGTACGTGGTTGGTAAGGACTTGGTACAATTTCAAGAATAGAAATGTTTTTTATTTCCTCGTTTGCAATGCTTTTATCTGCAAAACCAAATAATTTTGAAATTTGCTCTTTCATAATGAAGGACAACCACCTTAATTAATTAGCTGTAAGGAATACTAAGTATTAAATTCTCCATCTAGCACCAAATATCCTGCAATAAAAAGTTATAAAATTTCAAGAATCTCACCCCAACAAACTCTGAAGATAAAAGCTGCTATTGAGAAACACATTATATCATTGAATTAAAACCGATTGACACTGCTATATAATCAGAAAGCTAATCAGCTTTTGATTCGCTAACGATATTTAATATCTCTTTAACTGATACTTTAAACTAAATTCCGCATTGATATTGCTTCGTATTGCTATTGAACCGTACGCTGCCAATCGCACTAACTTTTTTATAAGTTACATACGTTTGCTACAATGCTAATACTAAATCATCATTGCCATCTAAACATTTCGACTTTTTTGAAAATAAATTGTTTCACGTGAAACATATATACGTTAAATTAAAGGTTCCCTAGATGGCACCCCCGCCTTACGAGGATACTTTTTTGGAGTTGCATCTTGCTTTTGAAAAATGATTAGGTGTCTCTTTGACTGGTCTATGGGTAATTCAAAATTGTGGGTTTTTATGAAAACCGCCTTTAATTCCCTTGCACTAAATTCAGCTTCGTTAAGCTCGTCTGTTGGGTCCGAGCCCTTCATCGCAACGAAATGTCCGGATTTCATAACAAAAGGCAGACACAATTCATTCAATACATTCAATCTAGCAACCGCTCTTGCAGTTACTAAATCGAAATGATCCCGATATATTGCCAACCGGGCTAAGTCCTCTGCTCTACCGTGCACACACAAAACATCCGTTAATTTGAGAAAACTGACAATGTGATTTAAGAATTGAATTCTTTTGTTCAACGAGTCAATAATCGTAATTTGTAAATGAGGATAGACAATTTTAAGTGGAATACTTGGAAAACCGGCACCAGAACCAATGTCAGCTAAGGTACGCACAGATTCTATTGGTACATAAAAAGAAAGAGAAACAGAGTCATAAAAATGTTTAGTATAGACCTGTTCTCTTTCTATTATCCCCGTCAAGTTCATCTTTTCATTCCAAAGAACCAACTGCTCATAGTAATCTGAAAATTGCTTAAATTGTTGTGAATTCAATGTAATTCCTTGAGTTTGTAATAATTCATTAAGTTGTTTTTCAATAACATCCATTGATATAGTTCACCCTTTATCGATTAACCAAATCTGCCCTAGCTGCAATCACACGATTATAATGCTCTAAATATACAAGTAAAATTGAAATGTCTGAAGGTGTTACTCCTGAAATTCGAGATGCTTGCCCAATAGAGATCGGTACAATTTGTGCCAACCTTTGTTTTGCTTCATTAGCTAGACCATGTATCGTATTGTAATCGATATCATCTGGAATTTTCTTTTTCTCCATTTTTCGCAATCTATCAACTTGAATTTGTTGTTTTTCGATATAGCCAGCGTACTTTACTTGTATTTCAACTTGCTCTTTAATCTCCTCTGATAATGCAACCGGTGAAGGTGAAATTTGCTCAATTAAAGCATAGGTGACCTCAGGTCTGCGAAGTAAAGCTAATAAATCAATTGAATTGCCTAAACGAACCGTTCCTGCATCCTCCAGTAATTGTTGCACAAGGTCAATTGGTCGGGCTTTCTCTAGACTTAAACGATCAAGTTCTTGTTCAATAAGTCGCTTTTTGGTGAGAAATCTATCATAACGATCTTCAGGGATTAAACCGATCTCATGTCCTATTGCGGTTAAGCGCATATCTGCGTTGTCATGTCTTAATAGCAATCGATATTCAGCACGTGATGTTAGCAAGCGATACGGTTCTGTTGTTCCCTTAGTGACTAAATCATCAATTAACACACCAATGTAACCTTGTGAACGTTCTAGTATTATCGCTTCTTTACCTTGCGCTTTTCTCGCTGCATTAATTCCAGCCATAATTCCTTGTCCAGCAGCTTCTTCATATCCTGACGTACCATTAATTTGGCCTGCCGTGAATAAATTTTCAATTTTTTTCGTTTCAAGAGATGGCTTAAGCTGTGTAGGTACCATCGCATCATACTCAATAGCATAACCTGTACGCATCATCTCCACCTTTTCTAAACCTGCAATCGAACGAAGGATTTTAAGCTGAACCTCTTCCGGCATACTGGTTGAAAGACCTTGTACATAATATTCCTTCGTATGCTCGCCTTCTGGTTCAAGAAAGATTTGATGCCGCGGTTTATCGCTAAATCGTACTATCTTATCTTCAATTGAAGGGCAATACTTTGGTCCCGCCCCTTCAATTGCTCCTGTAAACATCGGAGCACGGTGCAAATTACTGCTGATTATTTCATGGGTTGTTTCACTTGTATATGTTAACCAACAAGGAATTTGCTTGCGATCAGAAGATTCCGTTTCGTATGAGAAAAACTTGGGTTTATCATCACCAGGTTGAATTTCCGTTTGATTAAAATCAATCGAATCTTTATGCACACGCGGAGGCGTCCCCGTTTTAAAACGAACTAAATCAAACCCAAGACTTTTAAGCGACTCGGAAAGCTTAATAGATGGCTGTTGATTATTAGGGCCGCTTTCATACATCAGTTCACCCACAATGACCTTGCCACGCAAATAAGTGCCGGTTGTTAAGACAACCGTCTTGCCATAATAAGTAGCGCCTGTTTTAGTAATGACACCTTTACATTGTTCGTTTTCTACGATAAGCTCCTCTACCATTCCTTGACGCAAAGTCAAATTATCCTGTAGTTCAATGGTTTCTTTCATCGTGTGCTGATATAAAAATTTATCCGCTTGAGCACGTAGAGCATGCACAGCGGGACCTTTTGCTGTATTCAACAAACGCAATTGGATAAAAGTACGGTCAATGTTTCGAGCCATTTCGCCACCCAAAGCGTCTATTTCTCGAACTACGTGACCTTTAGCTGGACCGCCAATAGATGGATTACATGGCATAAAAGCAATCATATCTAAATTAATTGTCAATAAAAGTGTTTTACAACCCATCCGCGCAGCAGCAAGAGCGGATTCACAGCCAGCATGACCAGCACCGATAACAATCACATCAAATTCTCCTGCTGTAAATTCCATTATTCACCCCTCCTTAGAGTTTGATTTAGCAAACTTTCTTCGTAATCATATGCAGAGTTTGCCATAGCAAATTAGCTCCATAATTGTTATTATTTTCCTAAACAAAACTGTGAAAAAATTTTATCGATTAATGAATCTCCAGCCGTATCACCAATTATCTCACCTAAAAGCTCCCAAGCCGTACGTATATCAATTTGAATAATGTCAATTGGAATCTCAATTTCAGTAGCTTCTAAAGCATCATGTAATGCTCGTTTTGCTTGAGTTAATAGATGAATATGCCTTACATTACTGACATAAGTAAAATCGTTTGATTCAAGTTCCCCGTTAAAAAATAGAGTCGAAATCGCTTTTTCCAATTGTTCAATACCTTCGTTTTCCTGCAAAGATAACATTACAACGCGTTCTAAAGGCACTTGGTCATAGATAAAAGGTAATTCAATTTGTAAGGGTAAGTCCATTTTATTCACAACAATAATTGTTTTACGATCCTTTAATAAATCTAATAATTCATAATCATCTTGTTGCAGTGGCTCTCCTGCATTAAACATCAGTAAAATTAAATCCGCATCGGTTAGCGCAACCTTGGATCGTTCTACCCCTATTTTTTCGACAATATCTGAAGTTTCACGTATGCCTGCGGTATCAAGCAGTTTTAATGGAATTCCGTTAATCGTAACGTACTCTTCTATAACATCCCTTGTCGTGCCAGGTATTTCTGTAACAATCGCTTTATTGTCCTGTGCTAATGTATTTAATAACGAGGACTTACCTACATTAGGTCTGCCAATAATAGCTGTAACAATTCCTTCACGTATAATTTTCCCTTGGTGTGCTGCTTTTAATAATAAATCCAATTGATCGATTGCTAATACACTTTTATCCTTTATATATAAATGAGTGAGGTTTTCAACATCATGCTCTGGATAATCAATATTCACTTCAATGTGTGCCATCATACCAACTAGATCATGTCTCAATTTTTTTATTTTAAGGGAAAGTGCGCCTTCTACTTGTTTGAGGGCAATTTTGAAAGCTCGATCCGACTTAGCCCGAATTAAATCAATAACAGCCTCAGCTTGAGTTAAATCGATACGTCCGTTTAAAAAAGCACGTTTTGTAAATTCTCCAGGCTCCGCTAAACGAACATCCTGCAACAAAAGCTCATTCAAAACTTGTTTCACCGAAACCAAACCGCCATGGCACCCAATTTCAACAATATCTTCCATTGTAAAAGAACGCGGTGCGCGCATAATTGTGACCAATACTTCTTCAATTCTCTCCTGAGAATTACAAGATTTAATATAACCGTAATGGACGGTATGAGAAAGAGCTTCGCTCAATTTATGTTTAGATTCAAAAATTTGTTCTACCGCATGAATCGAATCCGGACCGCTTACTCGAATTACGGAAATCCCTCCCTCACCAACAGGAGTTGAAATCGCAGTAATAGTATCACTAACCATCAAAGTAAACACCCCAACCTTACACATTCCACTAATTTTAAAAAAACAATGACCTCCATCTGAAGAACTAGAAGTCATTGCATGACATATTTACCTTAAAGCGATTACAACTCTACGATTAGGCTCTTCACCCTTACTAAAAGTTTTGACAAGAGCATGATCCTGGAGCTGAAAATGAATTATTTTCCGTTCCTGCGGTGACATAGGTTCAAGTACAACTTCCTTTTTGAATCGAATAACTCGTCCAGCTAAGCGATTAGCTAATTCCTCTAACGTTTTCTTTCGTCGTTCCCGAAAGCTCTCTGCATCTAAAATAATCCGTAAATGTGTTTTGGAGTAGCGATTAGCGACAATATTAACTAAATATTGCAAGGAATCTAAAGTTTGCCCTCTTCTTCCAATCAATATACCTAAATCCGTTCCAATTAAATTAAAGGTAATTCCCTCTTCGCTTACCTGTTTATCTACTTGCACCTCTAAATTCATTGCGGCAAAAACATCGTTCAGAAAAAAAATCGTTTGTTCTAATGTATCAGGAATCACTTCGAGTTCAACCTTTGCTTCCTTGGTCCCGATCAGACCAAACAAACCTTTGGAACCTTGCTGAAGAACAGAAATTTTTACACGATCCTCTGTCGTATTCAATTCAGTTAAACCAAGTTTAACCGCATCTTCTACTGTTTTACCTGATACTACGATTTTTTTCATTTGGATTTTCCACCTTTAACTTTAGATCCACCTTTAGATTGCGGCGCTTCGACAACTAAAGTACCACCTTTATTCTTGGAACCACCATAAATAAAGTAAGATTGAACAATCGTAAATATATTACTATAAACCCAATATAATGGAAGTGCCGAAGCGAAATTCATTGACATAACGAAAATCAAAACTGGAAAGATAAACATCAGCGCTTGCATTTGTGAAGTCATTTGAGTTGCCATGACCTTTTGTTGCAGAAAAGTCGTTAAAGCAGCAAGTGTCGGTAGAATATAGAGATGATCGGGTTCACCCAACTGTAACCATAAAAATGTATGATTATGAATATCTGGATTACGCATAATGGCTTGATATAAAGCAATCAAAATTGGCATTTGGACTAATAATGGAAAACAGCCCGCCAATGGATTAACACCATTTTGTTGAAACAGCTTCATCGTTTCTTCTTGCTGCTTCTTGGGATCATCTTTAAATTTTTCTTTCATTTTCTTAATCTCAGGTTGCAAAGCCTGCATTTGTTTGGAGCTGCGATATTGTTTAATCGTTAATGGTAAAATAATTAATCGAATAATTATTGTCACTGCGAGAATCGCTAATCCATATTGACCCCAAAGATGTTCTTTAAACCAATCTAAAGCCTGTGAGAATGGATAAACAAAATATTTAACGAAAAAACCCATATTTTCAGGATCAATAGGCGCTGTTACAGTACTACATCCAGATAAAACAATCATTAACAAAACCAATGGCCACAATTTATACAACCGACGAGTCATGTAGTCCTCCTTAAAATTGTCGCCAAAAAACTGGCTACGCAAGCATAATCCTAATTTTCTAAGTAAAACTAAACAAGCTATACTCAAATATAGCATAAACTATATAATAAAGAAAAGTACGCATTCAATCTTTTCTTTTTTTATACAAATTAGCTTTTTTTAGCACATGAAGCATACATCTTTCAATTTGGTGATAATCCATATTAGCAATAGGCTTTCTCGCGATAAGAATAAAATCAGCGGTGAGTGTTATACCCTCTTTATTAAGCCTCACAATTTCCTTCATCACTCTTCGCAATCGATTCCTAACTACTGCATTCCCGATTTTTTTACTTACAGAAACACCCAATCTAAAGAACTCATGTTCAGGCTTCGTTAAATGGTAAAGAACAAACTGTTGGTTTGCTACTGATTTACCGAAACGGAATACCTTATTAAAATCTTCCCTTTTCGCTAAACGATGTTGTTTATGCATCGCGCACGCTCCACTACACTGATAAAAAAAGACCACTTCTTAGTGGCCTCCCATTATGCTGTTAATTTTTTTCTACCTTTTAAACGACGCGCTTGGATAACACGACGACCATTCTTTGTACTCATCCGTGTGCGAAAGCCGTGATTTTTTTTACGTTTTCTTACATTTGGTTTAAATGTAGGTTCCATCTATTTTGCACCTCCCGATTAGTTACAGACAAAAACACCTTTAACAATTAAATCATTTTCAGTACTAAAAGTCAACCGAAAATAGGAGCCCATGGATAAAAAATAATTTTTAAAAAATTGATAACAAAATATAAACAATATCTAGTATTGTACACAACTTTTATACACAAGGTATGGAAAGAGTGGATAATATCTATAAATACATTGAAAATAGAAGTTAATTTTGCTATATTTATTATGTTTTCTTTTGTGGATAAATATAAAAAAAACATGATTTATTAACAAGTTGTGGATAACTTTGTTAACAAACCAATTTTATTTGCAATTATGTTTATGTTATTGTTTGAATTTGTGTATAACTTGATTTTTCATGGATTACAAGATATTATATGTGGCTGCTGTCGCTTAGTTAATAAGAAGGAGTGAACGTTCGTGGATAGCCATATAAATGAATTGTGGCAACAAGTATTAGCTGAAATCCAAACTAAACTGAGTAAACCTAGTTTCGATACATGGTTGAAATCAACCAAAGCAATTTCTTTTATAGATTCAAATTTGATTATTTGTGCCCCAACTAACTTTGCCAAAGAATGGCTTGAAACACGCTATGTGAAAATGATTACGACAACCGTTTTTGAATGCTTAGGTAAACAAGTTGAAGTACAATTCGTCATCGAAGAGGACTTGCCTAATTCTGGAGGATCATCTCTTTTTATCTCTTCTCCCCAAGGATCCGTAGTTCTTTCGGAAGATTCTTATCCGAATATGATGAATCCAAAATACACCTTTGATACATTTGTCATTGGCACAGGAAATCGCTTTGCACATGCTGCCTCCTTAGCCGTTGCCGAAGCACCTGCTAAATCCTACAATCCGCTTTTTTTATATGGCGGTGTTGGTTTAGGAAAAACGCATTTAATGCATGCAATAGGCCATTACGTCCTTGAACACAATCCCAATGCCCGCGTAATGTATATCTCTTCAGAGAAATTTACCAATGAATTTATCAATGCTATTCGTGATAATCGTGGTGAGAGCTTCCGCAATAAATACCGTACAATAGATGTCCTTCTTATAGATGATATTCAATTTCTTGCCGGAAAAGATGGAACCCAAGAAGAATTTTTCCATACTTTTAATGCTCTTCATGAAGAACATAAACAAATTATTATCTCCAGTGATCGCCAGCCCAAAGAAATCCCAACCCTTGAAGAACGTCTGCGATCCCGTTTTGAATGGGGATTAATCACAGATATCCAGCCACCTGATTTAGAAACAAGGATTGCCATCTTACGTAAGAAAGCAAAAGCAGAAAATTTAGAAATTCCTAATGATGCCATGGGATACATAGCAAATCAAATTGATACGAATATTCGTGAACTCGAAGGCGCTTTAATCCGTGTTGTTGCTTACTCCTCCTTGGTTAATCAAGATATAACTGTTCACCTAACTGCAGAAGCATTAAAAGATATTATCCCGTCCAATCGTCCTAAAATTATTTCTATATTGGATATTCAACAACGTGTAGGAGAGTTTTTTGGAATGCGTTTAGAAGATTTTAAAGCACGCAAACGAACGAAAGCTGTTGCCTTCCCTAGACAAGTCGCGATGTACCTATCTCGAGAATTAACTGATTTTTCTTTACCGAAGATTGGAGAAGCCTTTGGAGGTAGAGATCACACAACAGTGATTCATGCACATGATAAAATTTTAACATCACTTAAACAAGATCATGAATTATCGAAAATTATCAATAATATTACCGAAAAAATTAAACATCCCAACACCTAATAAAGTTAATGCCTATGCACAAACTATCCACATGTGAATAGGCTTTAATTTTGTAGCTTTTACCCACATATCCACATATTCAGTGCCCCTACTACTATTACTAATAAAAGAATATTAATATTAAGGAGTAAATCGATGAAAATAACCATCCTCAAACATCAACTAAACGAAGCCATTCAACATGTGTCAAAAGCAATATCTTCAAGATCAACCATTCAAATTCTAAATGGTGTCAAAATAGACGCAACTCATCAAAGTGTAACCTTAACCGCAAGTGATACAGATATATCTATTCAATGCTTTATCCCTTTAGAAGAGAATGGATTAGAAATTATTCAAATCAGACGTATTGGCAGTGTAGTGCTTCCCGCTAAATTTTTTATAGAAATTATCAAAAAACTTCCCGCTGAAGAAATAGAAATCGAAGTATTAAACAATTTTCAAACGATTATTCGTTCTGGAACGTCCGAAATTCAGATGGTTGGTTTAGATGCGGAAGAATACCCGCTATTGCCCGTCATCGAACAGAATAAAACAATATCTATCGCAAGTGATGTATTAAAAGCGATGATTAAGCAAACCTCGTTTGCTGTTTCAACAACAGAAACAACCCCTATTCTAACAGGTGTTTTATGGAGTTTAGCCGATCAAAAATTAAAGCTTATCGCTTGTGATCGCCATAGATTAGCTACAAGAGAAGCCACTATGGATGTATCCACCGATCAACAATTTAATAATATCGTTATATCTGGTAAAACATTGAATGAGTTAAATAAAATTTTACCAGATCAAAATGTGTTAGTTGATATTGTCGTAGCAGATAATCAAATTCTATTTCGATTGCAAAAAATATTATTTTATTCTCGTATCCTAGATGGGACTTACCCTGATACATCTAAGCTTATTCCACAAACGTTTCAAACAGAACTAACGATAAATACCCAAAATTTTACAGATTCAATTGATCGAGCTTATTTATTATCTCGTGAAGATAAAACGAATATTGTAAAAATGATCATGAACGAAGATAAAACCATTGAAATATCCTCAAGTTCATCAGAGCTAGGAAAAGTAACAGAAACCATTGAAACAACCCATATTTCAGGTGATTTATTAAAAATTTCATTCAACTCTAAATATATGTTAGAGGCACTGAAGGTGTTGGATAGTGATTTTATTAAGCTTGGTTTTACAGGAGCGATGAGTCCCATTATTATTCAACCGGAAGATGGGAATAGCTTATTACAGCTTATTCTTCCTTATCGCACAACAAACTAAGGAGTTGTAATACATGCAAAATATCAGGATCAAAACGGAATTTATCGCATTAGGTCAATTTTTAAAGCTAGCAGATTGTATTTCTACAGGAGGACAAGCCAAGAGCTTTCTTGAAGAAACCAAAATAACAGTAAATGGTGAAATCGAGAATAGACGGGGAAAAAAACTATATCATGATTATATCATTGACGTAGAAGGGGTAGGTTCTTTTAAAGTGGTGTGCAGCTAATGTTTTTAAAAAGACTTGCTTTACAGAACTATCGCAATATCGAAAAATTTGATTTGCATTTAGATCACAAGGTAAACATTTTTGTAGGTCCCAATGCCCAAGGTAAAACGAATATCCTTGAAGCTATCTATGTTCTAGCATTAACGAAATCACATCGTACAAACCAAGATAAAGAATTGATTCGTTGGAACGAACCCCAAACTATTTTGCATGGGGAAGTGGAAAAGAAATACGGGGTAAATCAATTGCATTTAGTCATATCGCAGCAAGGTAAAAAAGCAAAAATTAATGGATTGGAACAAAAGAAACTCAGTCAATTTGTAGGAATGATGAATGTTGTTTTATTTGCACCAGAGGATTTAGAAATTGTGAAAGGTGCACCCGGGACGAGACGACGTTTTTTGGATATGGAGATTGGTCAGGTTCATCCAAGTTATTTGCATGATATCATGCAATACCAGAAGATATTAGTGCAGCGAAATAATTATTTAAAACAGCTTAGCCTGCAGAAAATGGTAAATATTGAGATGTTGGACGTGTGGAATGAGCAACTGGTTTCCTATGGTGTTAAAATTATTAAAAAAAGGCAAAACTTTATAAAAAAGCTGCAAATATGGGCAGAAAGGGTTCATTCTGGGATAACAAATCAAAGAGAGATTATGACAATTCAATACGCCCCTTCTTATGATTTACAGGGTTCTGAAGATGAAACTGTTTTATTTGAACAGTTTATGTTAAAGTTAAAACAAGTAAAGGATCAGGAAATTAAACGTGGTATAACACTTGTTGGGCCACATCGCGACGATATGTTTTTTTATATTAATGGCAAAGAAGTTCAGCAATATGGTTCGCAAGGACAACAAAGAACAACGGCTTTATCGCTAAAATTGGCAGAGCTTGAACTAATTCAAGAAGAAGTGGGGGAATATCCTATACTTCTTTTGGATGATGTATTATCAGAGTTGGACCAATATAGGCAAACCCAACTGATTGAAACGTTCCAGAACAAAGTGCAAACCTTTATTACTACTACAGGTATCGAAAGCGTAAATTTAAGTAAATTAAGTGATGCAGCAATATTTCAAGTAAGAAACGGCAGCATACAACAGTAGGAGATGGATGGTATGTTTATACATTTGGGTGGGGAAAAAATTATTCGAGCAACCGAATTAATTGCTATTTTCGATTTATCCATAGAAAAAACATCAAAAATTTCTAAACAATTTATAAGTCATGCCGAAAAGGAAAAAAAAATTGAAACAATCGGTGACGAAGATAG
This sequence comes from Paenibacillaceae bacterium, assembly GCA_040904685.1. Lineage (GTDB taxonomy): Bacteria > Bacillota > Bacilli > Paenibacillales > NBRC-103111 > Paenibacillus_AC. The sequence continues at coordinate 23,229 of JBBDSZ010000039.1, forward strand.
TAAATCATTGATTGTGACAATGAATAAAGTATATTATTCACCCATCTCATCTAGCACTTTGAAAAAAAGAGCCCATCAATTATGGATGAATTGAATAAAACTGTTTTGAAATCTTATAAGTAGGTGAACGATTCATGTCAGCCAATGCAAATACGTATGATGAAAATCAGATTCAAGTACTCGAAGGTTTAGAAGCTGTAAGAAAACGTCCAGGGATGTATATTGGTTCTACAAGTGGTAGAGGCTTGCATCATTTAGTTTGGGAAGTTGTAGATAATAGTATTGATGAAGCACTAGCAGGCTATTGTGACAAAATAGATATCGTTGTACATAAAGACAATAGTGTTAGTGTTACGGATAATGGACGTGGTATACCTGTAGGAGAAGAGAAGAAAATGAAACGACCGGCAATTGAGGTTGTTTTAACTGTGCTTCATGCCGGTGGTAAATTTGGTGGTGATGATTCAGGCTATAAGGTTTCTGGCGGTTTGCATGGAGTTGGTGTTTCGGTTGTAAATGCTCTCTCAAAGCTGCTCATTGTAACTGTCAAAAGAGAGGGTAAAATACATCAGCAAGAATATCGCAAAGGTGCACCCCAATATGATTTAAAGGTTATTGGTGAAACGGAAGAAACAGGAACTAAAATTACATTCACCCCGGATCCAGAAATTTTCACTGAAACAACAGAATATGATTTTGATATTCTTCAATCGCGGCTGAGGGAACTGGCTTTTTTAAATAAAGGAATTGAAATTAATTTATTGGATGAACGTACAGATAAATCTGCCTCATACAGCTATGAAGGTGGAATTGTATCGTTTGTTGAATATTTAAATCGCAATCGTGAAGTTTTACATGAGAAACCAATTTTTACGGAAGGTACGAAGGATGGTATCCAGGTAGAAGTGGCTTTGCAGTATAATGATAGCTACACAGAGAATATTTATTCGTTCGCCAATAACATTAATACGCATGAGGGTGGAACACATGAATCAGGTTTCAAAAGCGCTTTAACGCGGATCCTGAATGATTATGCGCGCAAAACCAATGCGATTAAAGAAAGCGATTCTAATTTTTCAGGTGATGATGTGCGTGAAGGTTTGACAGCGATTATTTCGGTAAAAATTCCAGAACCGCAATTTGAAGGACAAACCAAGACTAAATTAGGAAATAGCGAAGTTAGAGGGATTGTTGAGTCTCTATTTTCTGAAAAGCTGCAAGAATTTATGAATGAAAATCCGACTGTTGCCAAAAAAATTATTGAAAAAGGCATTATGGCTTCTCGCGCAAGAGAAGCAGCACGTAAAGCTCGTGAATTAACACGTCGTAAGAGTGCGCTTGAAATAGGTTCATTACCTGGAAAATTAGCAGATTGTTCATCCAAAGATGCTTCGATTAGTGAAATTTATATTGTCGAAGGCGATTCAGCGGGTGGCTCGGCTAAACAAGGGCGCGATCGTCATTTTCAAGCGATTCTACCTTTACGTGGAAAAATTCTGAATGTTGAAAAATCAAGATTGGATAAAATTCTAGGAAACGCAGAAATTCGTTCAATGATTACAGCATTCGGTACAGGCATTAGTGATGATTTTGATATTTCCAAAGCACGTTATCACAAAATTATAATTATGACAGATGCTGATGTTGATGGTGCTCATATTCGTACGTTGTTGTTGACGTTCTTTTATCGATATATGCGGAAGTTGTTTGAAATGGGCTATATTTATATTGCCCAGCCACCGTTATATAAGCTTGAAAGAAATAAAACGATTCGTTATGCCTATAATGATAAACAAAGAGAATCCATACTGCAGGAATTTGGGGAAGGCGTCAAGGTCAATACGCAACGGTATAAAGGGTTAGGTGAAATGGATGCGATTCAGCTATGGGAAACGACTATGGATCCAGAAAGCCGAATACTGCTTCAGGTTAGTGTTAAAGATGCGATCGAAGCGGATGAAATGTTCGATACGCTAATGGGTGATAATGTGGAGCCTCGTCGTGACTTTATTGAGATGCATGCAAAATATGTGAAAAATTTAGATATTTAATTATATAGCAGTTTAGGAGGTACGTGATGGCTGAAGAGCTTGTTTCGCAGATTAAAGATAGAGATGTTAGCTCAGAAATGCGCGAATCTTTCATGGATTATGCAATGAGCATTATTGTTAGTCGGGCATTACCAGATGTAAGAGATGGTTTAAAACCTGTTCATCGCCGTATTTTATTTGCAATGTCAGAATTAGGTATGACTTCCGATAAACCACACAAAAAATCAGCGAGAATCGTTGGTGAGGTCATTGGTAAGTATCACCCACATGGTGATAGTGCGGTTTATGAATCTATGGTACGGATGGCGCAGGATTTCTCATTGCGATATATGCTTGTTGATGGGCATGGTAACTTTGGATCGATTGATGGTGACATGGCTGCGGCAATGCGTTATACAGAAGCACGTCTTTCCAAAATTGCCATGGAAATGCTACGTGATCTGAATAAAGAAACGGTTGACTTTCAACCAAACTATGACGGTGAAGAGAATGAACCGGTTGTACTTCCATCGCGTTTCCCTAATTTATTAGTAAATGGTGTTTCAGGAATTGCTGTAGGAATGGCAACGAATATTCCACCGCACAATTTAGGTGAAGTTATTGATGGTCTACAAGAAATGATAAAATTTCCAGATATAACACCCATGGAATTAATGGAATATATTAAAGGACCCGATTTTCCAACAGCTGGTTTTATCCTAGGTCGTGAAGGTATTAAAAGAGCGTATAACACAGGTCGTGGTTCTGTTACGATGCGTGCAAAAACAATCATCGAGGAGAATAATGGCAAAGCGCGGATTATTGTTAGCGAATTGCCTTATCAAGTAAACAAATCACGTTTAGTTATTAACATTGCTGAATTGGTAAGAGAGAAAAAAATTGATGGGATTACAGATCTGCGTGATGAGTCGGACAGAAATGGGATGCGAATTGTCATTGAACTGCGCCGCGATGTTAATCCGAGTGTAGTGTTGAATAATCTTTACAAGCAAACTTCCTTGCAAAGCAATTTTGGGATCAATATGTTGGCAATTGTTAATAAAGAACCGAAAACATTGAATCTTAAAGATATTTTATTTCACTATCTGGAGCATCAAAAAGAAGTGATTCGTCGGCGTACGGAATATGAATTGCGTAAAGCGGAAGCTCGAGCACATATTCTCGAAGGACTACGTATTGCCTTAGATCATTTGGATCGCGTAATTGCTTTAATTCGTGCTTCGCAAAATGCAGAAGAAGCTAGAGATGGACTTATCTCACAGTTCAGCTTAAGCTATGATCAAGCCCAAGCTATTCTAGATATGCGGTTACAACGTTTAACAGGCCTTGAACGAGAAAAAATCGAAGCAGAATATGCAGAGTTAGTTAAAAGAATAGCGGAATACAAAGCCATTTTGGGTGATGAGCAATTGGTTCTTTCGATTATTAGCAATGAATTAAATGAAATTAGACAGAAATTTGCGGATGAAAGACGCTCAGAAATTACGATTGGTGAAGAAAGTATTGAAGATGAAGATTTAATACCGCGTGAGGAAGTTATTATTACAATCACGCATACAGGTTACATTAAACGCCTGCCAGTGGGTACGTATCGCAGTCAAAAGCGTGGTGGACGTGGTGTTATTGGAATGGATACGAAGGATCATGATTTTGTTGAGCATTTATTCGTAACCAACACCCATCACTTTTTGTTGTTTTTTACAAACAAAGGTAAGGTATATAAGTTAAAGGCGTATGAAATTCCAGATTTAAGTAGAACGGCTAGAGGTACACCAATTATTAACCTGATTCAAATCGAACAAGGTGAAACAATCAATGCCGTTATTCCAGTGGAAAGCTTTGAATCCGAGCAATACCTCTTCTTTGCAACAAAAAAGGGAGTTATCAAGAAAACACCATTGAATGATTATGGGAATATTCGTAAGGGTGGTTTAATCGCGATTAATCTTCGAGAAGATGATGATCTCATTGGGGTTAAGCTAACAGATGGCAATCAAGCCATTGTCATGGGTACCAAGCTTGGGATGTCGATTCATTTTCCAGAGAAGGATGTCCGTTCTATGGGACGTTCGGCAACAGGCGTGATTGGTATACGGATTTCTGAGCATGATGATGTTATTGATATGGATATCGTCAATGAGGACGACAGCGTGCTTATTGTAACTACTAAAGGCTTTGGTAAACGAACGCCAATGACCGAGTACCGGATTCAAACTCGGGGAGGTAAAGGAATCAAAACCTTGAATGTAACGGCTAAGAATGGTCCTGTGGTTGGTTTGAAGGTAGTTAAGGACGACGAGGATTTAATGATTATCACAGCATTAGGAACCGTTATACGAACAGATATGTCAGGGATATCGTCTATGGGTAGAAATACCCAAGGTGTTCGTTTAATTAATATTAAGGATGACGATGAAGTTGCAACCCTAGCCTGTGTAGAAAAAAGTGAAGAAATCGTCGAATCTACAGATGATGACGAGCTAAATGAATAAAAAAATATTTTTATAGAGGGGGCTATCAAGCCCTCTCTTTTTGTTTTACAATGAGTATATGAATACAGAGTAGGGCGAGTGACCTAATATGGCAGTTATTTCAGTTCCTGTTTCACAGCTTAAAGCGGGAGATCAAATTTTTGACAATGTTATGACTAAAAGAGGTAATCTTCTTTTCGAGAAAGGTCGTTTTGTGACCCCAAGAGAGATTGAGATTTTGCGCGCTTTTTTTGTGCCCTTCGTATTGATAGAAACAAAGGCTGACGCAGAAGCATCCGAGGAAACCGTACAAAATCAGCAGGACGAATTAAATCAAGTAGAAGTACCGTTTTTTGACAAATATGAGAATATGGTTAAGCTGATGCGCAAGGTTTTCTATGATGCACGGAATGGACAAACCCCACCGGTATTAGAAATTCGCACACAGCTGGAAGCGATGCTTCAATATATTGATCAATATAATATTCTGACGTTTACACCGAAAAATGTGCGTGCGAATGAATATCTCTTACATCATAGCATCATGGTAAGTTTAACAGCATATCAATTAGCCAAGTGGCATAACTTTCAACAAAAGGATTGGATCCCAATTGCATTAGCTGGGTTGCTTCACGATATAGGGAATGTAAAGATTGATAGCGTCATTTTAGAGAAAAAAACCAAATTGACGTCAGCCGAATTTGAAGAAGTTAAAAAACATACAGTTTTAGGCTACCAAATTATTAAAAACATGCCTGCAATTAATGAGGGTGTAAAATTAGCTGTACTTCAGCATCATGAGAGAGAAGATGGTTCGGGTTATCCGTTAAGTCTTAAAGGCGATAAAATTCATGTTTACCCTAAAATATTGGCAATAGCTGATATTTTTCACGCGATGACGAATGAAAGGCAATATCGTGTGATGACATCACCTTACCTTGTACTTGAGGATTTATTAAAAGAATCGTTCGGTAAGCTTGATCCAACCTTAGTACAAACCTTTATTAATCGCGTAACATCTTTGCAAAATGGTACATTAGTGCGTTTGAGTGATAATCGACTAGGGGAAATCGTCTTTTCGGATCGAGACTATCCAACAAGACCTTGGATAAGTGTGAATGGAGTTATTGTCAATTTAATAGTGGAAAGAAACTTATTCATTAAAGAAGCTATCGCTAAGTTTCAATAATCAAGGATAAACGGTTGAGCCGTCTTTTAAAGACGGAAGCGGTTTGTCCAGAATTATAGGGGTAGTATAAGAGAAAAATTTTTTCCTATAATTTAAAAAAGATACCAGAAAAAAGTAAAGTACGCCTAGCTATGATTAAATAGTTAGACGTATTTTTGATTTAACCTCAATTTTGGATATGTCATGTGAACGTAACATGTAACTCAAAATTTCTTGAATAGATGGATTCAAAATAAAAACTTGACATTGAGTTGCAACCTGTGATAAATTATCTCTTGCCGCTCTTGGCTGGCTGCCCTTAACAAGGCACGAAGCGAGATAGAGTCGGAACGAACGGTCAAAGTTTAAACGGCCGTTGGAAATAATGAAAATAAAAAAAAGCTTGCAATTAGTATTGTGACTGTGGTATATTATA
>JBBDSZ010000040.1:0-29327 GCA_040904685.1 Paenibacillaceae bacterium
CCTGTATTTCACGCTATTCACGCTTATAACAGAACTTGTCGAACCTGCCCGTTAGCTCGAAAAATGTATGAATTAAAAGGAAAAACGTCTGATTTTGTGTCGATTCAGCAAGTGCAGTGTGAAATAGCGCATCCTCCTCCGTAAATCCAGCCACATTGCTTTTATTACTCTCCATACGCTCATAAGCTGCCTTCAATGCTTGAATATTCTCATCTGTAGCCCTGACAACAGCTTAATTACGGAGGTTTCTAATGCCTCCCGAACCTCTAACATTTCGTGAAGCGTGGCACCTTTTGTTTGCAGCACTCTTTTTATCGCATCCGTAATCATCTCCCCATTTGGACTAATGACATAAATCCCTTTTCCTGGCTTGATCTCGAGCAATCCCTTCTCACTTAGCAAGCGTACGGCTTCTCTTATTACATTTCGACTTACTCCATACTCGTCAGACAACAAACGCTCTGAAGGCAATTTTTTCCCTTCGGAATATATTCCTTCATTAATTTTCCGTTCAATTTGGTCAGAAATCTCGTTATATAATAATTTTTTCATGAATGAACACACCTCGTTTTCACCACTGGTACTACTGGTACTACTGGTACTACTGGTAATACCACTATACACGTAATAGTACATGAAGAACGAAAAATGTAAAACTGGAGCCATATTTTACTCCAATTTCAGACTCGCCCTATCCTACCATACCCACAATTAGGATTGTTGAAGCGACCGCAATCGTAGGATCTACTTGTGTCCGCATGTTCTCCCACATAACAACGGGTAGAGTCTTCGATGTACTGCCCGCGATAAATATACTGACCACGACTTCGTCCAACGAGGTAACAAAGGCAAATAAGCCGCTTGCGAATATTGTTGTTCGAATGATTGGCAGTGTTACAAATACAACGGGAATCGCAAGGATGGAATGAGCAAATATGAGACCGATCAATGAATTGGTTAGATTATAGTTTGAGAATGAAAGATACATGGCGATCGCCACGACAATAACAGGTATAATTCATTCGAGCTAATAATATTTATATAATACTGCTTTTTCATATATGATTAAATATATTATTATATATTTTTAGGCAAAATCGAGTAGGAGGGAGCGATTAACTCAGTGCTGTCAGGTTAAGAGTTTTCAAAATGGAATGGAGCGAAAATACGATGAAATTTGCTAAATTAGGTAGCAGGTTCTGTCGTGTATGCACATTTTTTCCGTAATCGCCATAAGCATGAGCAGGATGGTAATATGGCAATCAACACAAATAACCCACCTTTTTTACAGGGGGAAGAAACTCACGCTCGATAAATTGTAATTTAGCTCGCTATAAGCTGCGTTTTTTCGACTTGCTGTATTTGTTCGCTTTGCTCTTTTTTTCGCGTTTAAAGCTTCGCCCTGGGATAACTGGAATGATGTTTCGCTCCAGTTCTGCAATCAATCGCTGAAACATCGCATCTTTTTTTGCGTTATCTTCTTCCAAAAGGATTTCCGCCAAGCGAGTTTTCAAGGTTCTTACTCAATGAGCGATAAATTTGAGCTGCGAGATTGTTTTTTCATCGGCGAAAGCCTGCTACTATCATGTTTGTTTAAATGCGTATTTAAATGATATCGGTAAAGGAGTAAGAATCAAAAGGAGAAAGGGTTGTCCAGTAGCACTTTGGCCGCGACGAAATCAGAACAATGGATTTTTGATCATTGATTTTATGTCGGTTTTTTCATTGTTTTGAGGCGATTTTTGCTCTCTTTTTCTTAACCTGACAGCATTGCCCCCCCCGCCATTGGTAAGCTATTATTGGGATCTGGTTCAGTAAATTACTTCTTTACTGTGACCAAAAGGTTAGACAATCAAGTGTGACAAGATAACTGCCAGTTTTGTCGGCATCTGAACTCTGGGATCATTTCCAGTAAATAGTGCTCCCTAACCTCGTTTGGCATATCCCCACATTCCTTTGTGAACATTTGGCTGATACAATGTCCAAGATCAATATCACCACAAAAGCCTACTGAAAATATTATTGGGCTTTGATTGGATTTTTGCGGTCTCTGGAGAAAGCTTTTTCTTAATGTTAAAGTTGCCTTTGCGTTTAGCAAACGCCTCATCAATATATCTTTCAGGGTTTTTAATGAAAGTGGAATACTTTAGTATGGCGCTGTAAACTTCGTCATCAGTGTAGTGTGCAGTCGTGCCGTCATACTCGTGGTTTTTATGTACTAGCTCAGGCAGATAATACTCGTAATTGCTTGTCCGTGAGCGAAGAGTAATGCCGCAATTACAAAGCGAAGATGTACATTTACTGGGCTGATAAATCAGGTCGTACACTTCATCTCTGACCACTGTTACAAGACCGTTATGATCGCTTCCCCATAGTGAAGCCTGGATCTCCGAGTTTACGAAAGGTCGACGGGCTGTTTCGTAACCGACAATAACCAGCGTGACTGTCGAGTCGGCAAGAAAGTCATCCCGAATTATACGCATCATCGTCTCTTCGGTATTTTTGGTGTTAATATCTCCGTCTGAAACCGATTTGTCTATGAATTGATCTCCGCTGAACTTCTGTATAATGAGATTTATTAAGTGTTGTCGACATGCTATCATATATGATATAATATATGAAATTATAATATTATGAATATGGTTCATCTACTAATCAACTATTATGTAGCAATGAACGAAACAGGAGTGAAGCGAATGAGTAATGCAATGATTAAGCTATGCGGTATGCATGTGCTGGAACAAGCCATTGTTTCTCCAGCAGACAATACGATTGAGCTAAAAGGAAAGTGCTATCATACTGATGTGCTACCATGGGATGTTCCAGTGACAGGTATGATCTATGGTACTTTGTTAAATTACAAAGGAGCGCTTGCAGCACTTGGAAATGCGGTGAATGAGGCACCTTATAACGCTGCCCCCAACGCACCCATTCTGTATATTAAGCCTGTTAATACGCATATCGGTTACGGAATGCCTATTCCGCTGCCAACCGATATTCAAGAGGTAGCCATCGGTGCAGCATTAGGTGTTGTCATTGGTCGAACAGCAACGCGAGTGAGTGAGTCAGCTGCACTTGACTATGTTGTAGGCTATACGATCGTGAATGATGTCAGGGTTCCACATGATAGTGTGTACAGACCTGCTGTTAGTCAGCTATCACGTGATGGGTTCTGCCCAGTTGGGCCTTGGATAATCAAACCAGAATTTATCAACAATCCAGATGAAATGGGTATTCGAGTGTTTATTAACGGAACGCTAAGTCAAGATAATACCACTGCTAACCTGACTCGCTCTGTATCCCGTTTAATCGCAGAAATTACTGACTTTATGACACTCAGTGCTGGCGATATGCTGCTTGTAGGTATTCCTGAGAACGCACCGCTTGCCAAAGCAGGCGATCGTGTTCGCATAGAAATCGATGGGATTGGTTGCTTGGAGAATCCAATTGTACCGGAGCATAAGCTAGTAGGAGGAGGAGTCACATTATGAAACATGCGCGTGTAGCCTATTTAGGAGCGATTCATAACGCAATAGAAATGGATGGCTTCTTAAAGCTTGAAGATGGACGTAAAGTAAGCGAACATGAAGTCGTCTGGCTTCTACCCATACAACCTCGGACTGTATTCGCTCTTGGCCTCAATTATGCAGATCATGCCAAGGAGTTAGCCTTTAAAGCTCCGACTGAGCCACTTGTTTTCTTGAAGGGTTCCAATACATTCGTCGGTCACCGTGCGCATACTCGTCGCCCAGTTGATGCAACTTATATGCATTATGAGTGTGAACTCGCAGTCGTGATTGGTCGGCCTGCACGTAAAGTTAAGCAAGAGGACGCTTACAATTACGTGGCAGGTTACACAGTAGCTAATGACTATGCAATCCGTGACTACTTGGAGAACTATTATCGTCCAAATTTAAAAGTTAAGAACCGTGATACTTGTACACCTATTGGACCTTGGCTCGTTGATGCTAAGGATATACCTGATCCTATGAACTTGACGCTTCGCAGCTATGTGAATGGTAAATTAACGCAAGAAGGATCTACCAAAGACATGATATTCAATATTCCTGCACTAATTGAATATTTAAGCAGCTTTATGACATTGAATAAAGATGATATTATTCTGACAGGTACACCGGAGGGATTGGTCGACACCGCGATCGGGGATGAAGTTGTTACCGAAATCGAAGGCATTGGTCGTTTAGTTAATACCATTGTGGGTGATGATGCCTTTCAAATACATGCCTAACTACTCATTCATAACAACATAAGGAGGTTGTCATGCCACATATTATCATTGAATATACCGACAATATTAAGGCAGAGGCTAATATTCCAGCGCTACTTGAGAAAATCAACAACGTCCTTATCTCACGCAGTGATATTTTCCCAATTGGGGGGATTCGGTCTAGGGCCATAGAGCTGCACGACTACAGAGTGGCTGATGGTACGGAAGATGATGCATTCGTTCACACCATCCTGAAAATTGCTGCAGGCCGTTCAGAGAAAATGAAACAAGATACCTGTGATGAGCTTTTTGAAGTGATCAAGGCACATTTCGCTCAGTTGTTTGACAAGCGATATTTAGCACTATCCATGGAGTTAATGGAGTTCAGCGAAGGCGGCTCCTATAAGCATAATAATATTCATTCAAGGTACAAAAAATAGTCAAATTATTTCAAATAAACAAATTAAACCGAGAGTTCTTAGGGTTCGTTGTCATTCAGAACCAACAAGGCTTTCGGTTTTGTGTTGAACAGAACAAAAGGGACTGTCCCTGATCTTTTCAGACCATTGGGACTGTCCCTTATTGCAATCTTTACTTCTTCCATACCACAAGCTTCAGTTCTGTCATTTCTTCTACAGCGTACTTGATTCCTTCACGCCCCATGCCGCTTTCCTTCACTCCACCGTATGGCATATGATCTACTCGGAAGCTTGGAACGTCGTTAATCATAACGCCACCGACATGCAATTTCTCAGCTGCATGAAGTGCTGTACGAACATTATCCGTATATATACCAGCTTGCAAACCGAATCTTGAATCGTTCACAATATCGATTGCTTCATCTACAGATTTCACTTTGTTGATCATAACGATGGGGTCAAATACTTCCTGACAAGATACCTTCAGAGCAGGATCCGCTTGTAAAATAACAGTTGGATATACAACATTACCTTCGGCATATCCACCTGTCGCGATAACGGCTCCAGCCTGCCTTGCCTCTTCGATCCAATCCAGTATTCTATGCACGTCGTTAGACGATATCACTGCGGATACATTCGTCTCAGGATCAAGAGGATCTCCCATTTTCAACTGTTTGGTCTGCTGAATGAACTTGTCTACAAACTCATCATAAACAGCTTCATGTGCGTACACACGCTGCAAGGAAATACATACTTGTCCTTGGAAAGCGAATGCTCCCATCACTGAGCGTGCTATAATGTCATCTACGTTTACACCTTGATCGACAATAAGTGCTGAGTTGGAGCCAAGCTCCAGTGTTACCCGCTTTAATCCCGCTCTATTGCGAATGCCAATACCTACTGGAGGACTTCCTGTAAATGTAATCATGCTTACGCGCTCATCTGTTACGATTCTGTCTCCAATGACACGCCCGCTCCCGGTCACTACGTTCAGAGCACCAGCAGGTAATCCTGCTTCTTGCAGCAGCTCAGCTATAAAAAAGCTAGATAATGGTGATTGTGACGCAGGCTTAAGAACTACCGTATTTCCCGATGCAATTGCTGGATCCACTTTATGTGCTACCAGATTCATGGGGAAGTTGAAGGGAGCAATTGCTCCTACAACTCCAATAGGCTCTCGCATTGTATAAGCTAATCTTCCTTCGTCGCTTTTGGAAGCATCTAATGGAAGCGTCTCGCCATGTATTCTCTTCGCTTCCTCTGCAGCGAACTTATATGTCTCAATCGTACGGACTACTTCGATCATTGCGGTCGTAATCGGCTTGGCTACTTCCAGAGCCAGTATACGAGCAGCCTCATCCGCACGCTGTTCTAACAACATAGATAGCTTTTCCAGAATCCCCGCTCGTTGATGAGCCGGCATATTCGCCATTACCTGTCTGGCTTCATATGCAGCTGCAATCGCTCGCTCGGTATCCTCTTCACTTGCAACAGGAATTTCAGCAATTAGTTCACCTGTGTATGGCGAGAAAAGCGGACTATAATCTACCGTTTGAATCCATTCGCCATTAATTAACATTTTTTTCTTCATCGGAGTCACCATATAGACCTTATATTAAATGCTGTGGTTTTCTAGGTGCTAACTTAGGAGGTATAAGATTGGTATGTTCACCTGTCTCGATATCTACGAAAGGTGTTCCTTCATTAAACCAGGATTCTGGTGTCTTGCTTCCCCAGAATGTTTGTCTTCTAGGATCGTTTATATCCCACTTAATCGGACCAAGATCAGGATCACTTGTCAGATAGTCTCCGTTATAGAGCTCTACACGAATACCATCTGGATCTCTTAGATATAGGAAGAAGGCATTAGACAGGCCGTGTCTGCCTGGTCCTCTTTCGATACTATCTTGATAGCCAAGGGATGCAAGCACATCGCACGCATGAATAAGTGCCATTGGATCAGGAAGCCAGAAGCCAACATGATGGAGTCTAGGACCTTCGCCATTCATAAATGCTTGATCATGTACATTCTGTTTGCGATGCAACCAAGTTGCATAAAAGGTATCATCTTCAAGAGCTGTGTACTCTGAGCAAGCGAAGCCTAATTCACTCGTGAAGAAATCATACGCTTTCACAACATCAGGAACAAAGCAGTTCACATGATCCATGCGCTGAATTCTAGCGCCTTTATATAGATCGTATCTTTGAAGCAGTCTCTCAACCTTATCCATCTCTGCATAGAATTCTAAGGAAAGTCCACTAACATCCTGTGCACGCAAAGTTCTTCCCATTGCATGCTGAGATCCTTTTGGCATCCATTTCGTCTTAAGACCTTTGGATTTAAAGAGCTTCTCGATTTCCTCCAAATCACTTTCTTTCATGACTTTATAGCCCATTACAACAATTCCTGCCTTGTCAGCTTTCACAAGATGCAAGCTGTGATGGTTATGCTCCTCCAAACCGCGAAGGTAGATATTGTTCGCATCACTTTCTGTTTCAATGAAGCCCAGAGCATCTACGTAAAACTTTCTTGAGTGATCAAGATCGGTAACATTCATCACTACATTCGCAATTCTAATAATTGAGAAATCCATTTATCTAGCCTCCAGTTTCTAATTTGATTAACGATTATTCACAAGCTGTTCGGAACGATTCAAGAATTCTTTCACACGATCAACGTATTCTTGCTTATCGTAACCATTATATAAAGCTCCTGCCATTCTTACTGGATCTCCAAAGAAGAAGCGCTCATACAATGTTTGACGAGTACCAAATGCACTCATGCATACGTCCCATGCTAGACGATACAGCTTAACACGATTGTAAGCGTCACCATTAGCAGCTTGTAAGTATTTGTCCAAGTCAGGGCGAAGTTCGGAATTAAAATCTGCTTCGTTCGGAATCGCCATTAATCCGCTTGCTCCGAGTAGCTGCATAATTTCAGAAAAACGAGGGTAAATCTTTGGAAAATAGTTACGTGCTGCATTAAGTGGAGCGAAGTCAGGTGTCATCACACCCCAACGATCAACTTTCGCATTCGCTTCAGAAGCGATTAAAAATGCTTTCATAGTTTCAAGCACGATAATGACTTCCGACATTTTCTCCTGTACGTGTTGGTATTGGCCGATATTAATCGTTTCAACCATTAGTTGAAGAATGCCAAGTACAAATTCCGTTTTCGCAACGTTCTTAGATACGACTTGATGTGTCATGTGAACAGCTGCGTTGCTTTCCGCATAAGCGCGATTACAAATATCAGCATTACCAAGTGCAAAGACTCGATCCCATGGAACAGTTACATCGTTAAAGACAACAATCGCGTCCATTTCTTCAAAACGAGATCCAAGTGGATGATCGAAATTTGATCTGCCGTAGTCAAATGATTCTCTGCAAATAAACTTCAGTCCAGGTGTATTGTTGGGAATCGAGAACGCAAATGCATGCGGATTCTCCTCTTCCGATTGCTTCAGTAGCGTAGATGGGAATACCATGATTTCATCGGTAATTCCACCTTGAGTTGCGAGCAAGCGAGCACCACGGATAACGACACCATCATCATTCTTCTCCACAATACGAGCTGCAATATAAGGATCAGATAATTCATTAATCTGAATGCCACGATTCACTTGCGGCTGAATTAAGGTGTGGGTAAGTGATAAATCGTTCTCACGAATATATTCAGCATATTTTCGCATATTATTGGCATACATAGGATCCTGTGCTCCAAACATATCTGCCGCTGCACCATATGCCATCATACCTGCATTGATATAATCAGGCGAGCGCCCCATCATACCCCCATTGTACTTTGCCCATTCTTGAATCATTGTCCGTCTTTGTGACAAGTCCTCTTTGGTGCTTGGCTGCAAGAAGGAGGTCCCTACGCGATCGCCTGATGTTGGTGATACGTAAGTCATGATATCTTTCTTGTCCTGGTCAAATTGCATATCATATAGTGCAGCTTGACTTTTCATGACACCACTGAAAGCAGGATGCTCCGACACTTTGCCTGTTACTTGTTTACCATCAATCCAGACATCTGATTGCGCTTTGTCTACACGGTCGATATACTGCTGGCCTGTCTTAGCTGGCATGGTAATACCTCCTCAAATAATGGTTATTAAACTGTAACCTTCTTCTTACCGAAAGCTGGAATGTGTTGCTCATCTAATGCTACATGAACGATCTGTGTCTCTGTATAGAACTCGAATCCGTAGTGGCCTCCTTCTCTACCAATTCCGCTTGCTTTTGATCCCCCAAATGGCGTACGCAAATCTCTTACGTTTTGTGAGTTTAACCACACCATCCCACAGTCAATCGCCTGTGCCATACGATGCCCACGCTTAATATTATTCGTCCAAATGTAACCGGCTAATCCGTATTTACAGTCATTGGCTATGCTTAGTGCTTCTTCATCCGTTGAGAATGGAATGACGGTAAGCACCGGTCCGAATATTTCCTCTTGTGCAACAGTCATTTTATTATTCGCATTCAGAATGATCGTTGGTGCTACGTAATTTCCTGCACTGAACTCAGGTGGAATAGCAGCTGAAATCACTTCTGCTCCCTCCTTACGTGCAATATCGAGATATCGCTTGACATTCTCGCTGTGTTCGCGATGAATAAGGGGACCTACTTCAGTTGCTGAATCCTGTGGATCACCTACAACGATGTTATGTAACCTCTCCTTCAACTTATCTACGAATTGATCATGGACAGATTCATGAATGAGCAGTCTAGAATTTGCTGTGCATCTTTCTCCATTAAAGGAGAAGATTTGCCATACAACTGCATCTAATGCTGTATCGAGATCCGCATCATCGAATACGATCGCTGGCGATTTACCACCAAGCTCCATTGAATATCTCTTGAGGGTATCTGCACCATTCTTTATGATTGCAGAGCCTGTTGTTGTCTCCCCCGTGAAGGAAATCAGTTGTACGCCTGGATGAGCTACTAATGGAGCTCCACAGGTTTCACCGTATCCGTGTACAACGTTGAAGACACCTTCAGGCAAGCCTGCTTCATGAATAATTTCAGCTAGCTTGTTTGCTGTGAGTGGAGACCACTCCGCCGGCTTCAATACACATGTATTTCCCGTGGCGAGAGTTGGAGCCACTTTCCATGTTTCTAGCATAAATGGTGCATTCCATGGTGTGATTAATCCCGCAACACCCACAGGCTTATGAATGGTATAGTTGATAAAGGAGCTATCAACCTGATAGGATTCGCCGACAAGACGACTCTTTACCATCTCCGCATAGAAACGGAAGTTTTGTGCAGCACGCTCTGCTTGCTTCTTGGTCTGTGTAATTGGTAAGCCACTGTCTAATGATTCTAAGAATGAAATTTCTTCTGCATTCTTTTCAATTAGTTCAGCGATTTTAATCATATATTTCATTCGTTCGTTAACACTCATTGTCCGCCATGGACCTTCATCGAACGCTTTACGAGCCGCTTTGACTGCAAGATCGATATCTTCCTCGAATCCCTCGGCCACTTCGTTAATCGTCTCGTTGCTGAACGGATTGATGTTTTGGAACACACGTCTTGACACACTCTCAACGAATTTACCATTGATATAATGCAATACCTTGCCAATTTTAGTCCGATTCATGTCTTCCTCATTCCTCCCCGTTTCATAGTTTGTTCTTCTAAGAACCGTAAGCTGAATTTCTTATTTAATGATTCCGTATTGAACAAGTGTTTCTTGAAGCTCTTGACACAGAGCATCTGATATTGGTCCAAGTGGAAGTCTGACTGCCGGATTAATTTTACCCATCATGCCCATTGCAGCTTTTAATGGAACTGGATTCGTATCTTTGAATAGAACGTCATTAAGTGTCATTAAATAGTAATGAAGCTCAATTGCTCTCTCTACATCACCCGCAACCCAGCTATTGTATAGCTCAGCTACTTCCTTCGGAGCCACATTAGCTGTTGCAGCAACATGGCCTGCTCCACCAATGGCTAGCATAGGGTAGCAAAGCAGCTCAATACCCGAAAACAAAAGGAAGTCTCTTCCGCAGCTGTGAAGAACACGATTCACATGTTCGAAGTCTTTGTTAGACTCTTTAACCCCAACGACATTAGAGCAGTCCTCTGCGATTCGAGCTAGCGTATTCACTTCTAAGTTAACAGCCGTACGGCCTGGAATGTTATACAGGATTATTGGAATATCTACAGAGTCAGCGATAATTTTAAAATGATTATATAATGCTTGTTGGTTCGGTCTGTTGTAATAAGGCACGATGACAAGAGCTGCATCTGCTCCCATTTCTTGCGCACACTTAGTCAAGTGCAAAGCTTCCTCGTGATTCGTTGATCCTGTACCTGGAATAACGGGTATACGCTTATTTACTGTCTTGATCGCATTTTCCATAATAAGTTCACGTTCTTTGATCGAAAGTGAACTTGGCTCCCCAGTCGTTCCAGTTACGGATATGCCGTGTGAACCTGATTCGAGATGCCATTCAATAAGGTTGTTCATAGCGTTCAAGTCCACTTGATTATTGGTATCAAATGGCGTCACTATCGGTGCGATTGATCCTCTCAAACGTTGTTTTGCTTCTGCTAAATTTATCATTTAGATTCATCCCTTCTGCTCAATTTTAGTAAAGTGAATATTCTGAGTTTTTTAACCATTTAGGCTTATAAAGAAATCATATAATAAATAATATATCATTTCAAGTTAAATTTTACAAAATCATATATTATGTTATATTTTAAAATTTTTAAGTGATTCTTTGAGGGAGCTTGATAGGTGCTCAAGCTTACTTGACAGCTCTAGCAAGCCTTCACTAATGCCCAATTGTTCAATACTGAGTGATGAGACTTGTTCCGAGGTTGCAGATGATTCCTGAGACAAGGCGCTAACATGACCCATTACGCCAGTTAAGTCGGATTGAGATTCATCCAGCGAATAGATGGATTCCGTGACACCTTGCAGGCTTTCAACAAAGGCTCCCATATGCAGCTGTACCTGTTCAAAAATAACTTTGGCTTTCTTCATAGATTCAATCTGTTTGTTGTAAACGGGATAAGCCTTTGATATGACAGCTACCGTCTCATCTATTTCACTTTGAATTAAATCGGTCATACTTTCCACTTGTTCAATAGATTGTTTCGATTGTTCGGCTAGGCTGCGAATTTCTGCAGCAACAACTAAGAACTGCTTACCAGCTGAATTCGCACGATTAGCTTCAATTGCAGCATTCAGTGATAAGATATTGGTTTGTTTGGCAATCGATTTTAGTAAATCCAATACTTTTCGGATAGATACGGTGCTTTGCTTTAAGCTGTGGACTCGCTCGACCATCGAACGTGTCATTGTTTCAGTTAGATTCGATTGCGCAGCAAGCTCAGTCATTGAAGCAGAACCACTTTCACTTACGCTTCGGATATCAGTTACAATACCGGACATTTTGAACATTAGAATCTGGACTTGACCCATCTTGCTTCCGATCTGATTCGTCAAATCATAACCTTTATCGGCTTCCACAGCTAAGCTAGTAGCACGATCTGCTACTTGTTCGTTAGCAATTGCGATTTCATGTGCAGAAGAGGCTGTCTGTCTGGAAACCAGCAATAGCTTACCCGCTGTTTCTAGCACTTCGCTCGTCGTGGCAGTGGTTTGCTGCATGAGCTTGGTAATCTGTTCCATCATTCGATTAAAACTCGTTCCAACCTGTCCAATCTCATCCTTGCTGCGAAATTCAGTACGAACTGTCAAATTACCTAATTCGCCTTCTTTCATTAAATTGCGCAGATTTGTAAGCGGACGACCAATCATTCGAGCAACGAAATAGCCAGCTGCAGATGCAGCTACAATGGAGATGACGATCACGATAATAGTAAGCCACAATATGGTGTCTGTTTCTTTTACTAATTCAGATAGAGGTGCTGCGACTGTTACGTTCCAGCCAGATGTATTCATTCTCTTAAATGCAACGAACTGCTTTCCATCCTGTCCATCTATAAATACAGTTTCACCCTGCTCTTGTGCCTGTTCGAATTGTGCCTTATTGAGTTCAAGATCAAACAATTCGCCAAGTTTGTCAACTTCTGAAGATTGAACCAGCTTGTTATCATCATCTAAGATCACAACACGACTGCTGTTACTGAGTTTAATTTTATTCAGAACAGAATCCAGAACATCTTTCCTGATTTCCATTATAAGAACGTATTTCTTACTATTCTTATCAGAGTTCACGAGTAATCGTGCGAGTGCAAACACAGCTTCTTTTCTCGCACTACTGTAGCTTATACTCCGAGGTTCCAGCCAAATGAGCGAACCTTCACCTTGTACAACTCGTTCAAACCATTCTTCTTTGACGATTGCATGATTACTTGCTAAAGAAGAGTTAAATGCGCTTGATACCATCATAGAACCATCAACAGGAATCAGATACACACCGTCGATGCCAGAATTCGTACCTACCATACTATTAAGCATATTGCCTGTAGATACGGCTAATGATATTTTGTCGGGAGAATTATCTTGTAATGCAAAATACTGCTTCGTATGGATCAGGAAATTTTGATCCGCCAAAATTTGTGTTGCTGTATTTTCGAAGTTTCTAAAAATAAGATCCAGCTTATCTGCAGCTTGTTCGATCGTTTGCTTGGTAGATGATGACAGTTTATCTTCGATGATTCCTTTCGATTCAAAGTAGGAGAAAAAGCCAACGACGGTAACAAGCGAAACCGTGCAACAAAAGAACAACAAAAACAGCTTTATCCCAATTTTTCTCATGAGACTATAACATTACTTTTGCCTAAATATGCACTTCTAACATCTGGATGATTCAACATCTCAGCAGCAGTACCTTGTAATGCAAATTCACCGCGTTCGAGCACACAAGCATGTTCTGCAACGCCGAGTGCTGCCTTTACATTCTGCTCAACTAGAATGATCGTTGTATCAAATTCACTTTTTAATTGCGAGAAAATTTCCATAATATTCTTAACAATAAGTGGTGCTAGACCGAGCGAAGGCTCATCTAGCATCATTAATTTCGGATGAGACATCAATCCCCGACCAATTGCCAGCATCTGCTGCTCACCACCACTAAGTAATCCACCAGGACGCTCAAGCATGGTTTTTAATTTAGGAAACATATCCAGCACTTTATCATAATCTCGCTGAATGCGTTTCTTGTCCTTCCCCATACGATGATAAGCACCTAACAACAGATTATCTTTGACAGAAAGGGAGTCGAAAATTTGTCTTCGCTCAGGAACAAGACAGATTCCTCTGGCTACAACCTGTTCAACTGTGAGTTTCGTGATATCTTCACCTTCCATAATAATATTGCCTGCCTTGGGCATGTATACGCCAGCCAAGGTTCCAAGTAAAGTGCTCTTCCCCGCGCCGTTCGAGCCTACAATCGACAGAAGCTCACCTTTCTTAACGGAGAAAGAAATGCCTTTGAGGGCATGTAAATGTCCATGATAAGTGTGTAAACCCGATACTTCTAACATCAGATCACGATCTCCTCGTCTCCCAAATAAGCGGCAATCACCGCTGGGTTATTGTAGATTTCCCCAGGCGTACCTTCTGCAATTTTCTCGCCGAAATCAAGTACAACAATGTTATCAGCAATCGACATAACCGTTTCCATGTCATGCTCAACAAATAGAAATGTCATTCCATCTGCTCGCATGCGTTCGATAATCGTCACAAGCTTCTTTGATTCTTGCGGATTTAAGCCAGCCATTGGTTCATCAAGCAGAATAAGCTTTGAACCTGATGCTGCCGCTCTGGAAATTTCAAGGAGTCGTTGATTACCATATGGAAGCGTATCAGCTTCATCGTAAGCATACTCAAGCAAACCTACATTCTCGAGTTGCTTGAGCGCATCTTCATGCACTTTCACTTCCTCACGAATAACGGAAGGTGGTCTAAATGCAGAACGCAAAATCCCCGTCTTGAGCTGTGTATGTGCGCCGGTCATAACATTCTCCACAACCGACATATTGCCAAATATCTGCAAATTCTGAAACGTCCTTGTTATACCAAGCTTAGCAATTTGAGAAGGCTTGAGTCCTGTAATATCTTTATTCATAAAATGGACATTACCACTTGTCATGGGCAGAATTGCCGTTATCATATTAAATAAAGTTGTCTTCCCTGCACCGTTTGGTCCGATCACAGCCGTGATTTGACCTGGATAAATATCAAATGAAACATCATGAACAGCTACGACACCGCCGAATGATTTGGTTAGATTAGATACTCTAAGTAGTGGTGAATCAACTGTCATTATGCTTCACCCCCTGAAGAATCCACATTTTTCTCACGACTACCATTCTTCTTGATCGATGGAAATAATTTTCTTCGAAGCTTACCTATAACAGGTGCTAATCCCTCTGGCATATAAATTAAGATAACAACTAGCAAGATACCAAAGAAAATAATTTTGAATTCATCACTACCATTCGTTACAAATAAAGGCATAATTTCCTTCAGCACTTCACCAAGAGATACATAAGTAAGAGCTCCAACAAATCCACCCCAAATGCTTGCACCTCCACCGAGTACTGACATAATCAATAAGTTAATAGATGTGTTCGAATTAAATAGCATAGGGTTAATAAATGAAATGTAATGTGCATATACACTTCCAGCAATGGACGCAAATACAGCACTCATAATAAATACTTGCAATTTATATTTTCTTGTGTCTACACCTAGCGAATCGGAAGCAACCTCACTGCTTTCAATCGAGCGTAGAGCGCGACCAACACGTGAATGAATAATGTTGCGGGTGACGAGAATACCAAGCAGCACTAATAACCAAACAAAATAATAATACTTAAGATCGGTATCAATCTTAATGCCAAAGAAATTTAACGATGGGATATTAAGAAACCCTTCTAAACCACCTGTTATTCCCTTTAGCTGTTTGAATAAAGCAAACATAATCATACCAAAACCAAGTGTAGCAAGAGCTAAATAATGACCCGTTAACTTGAGTGTTGGTATACCAACGATATAAGCGATGAGTGTAGCGATTAATACACCCACTGCCATTCCTACTAATGAAGGCAATCCCATTTTAACGGTAACGTAGGCAGAAGAGTAAGCACCAATTCCATAAAAAGCAGCATGACCTAGAGAAATCTGACCTGCATAACCCATCAACATACTGAGTCCTGTACAAATTAATGCATAGAGACCAATGAAGATCAAGGTGCTTAAGATATAAGCCGAAGGAGAGATGAGTGGAATAATCATAAAAACTAAAGCAAACAGCACGATTCCTTTGATACTGTGAGTATAAACATTACTAATTCCCGATTTAATCATCACGGGGCCTCCTATACTCGTTTACCCGAAATTTTTGCAAATAGACCGTTCGGTAAAAAGAACAATACCAGAAGCAGCACACCAAAAATAATAAGGTTCTTGTAACCACTCGACCACAAGCCTTCTGTAAACGATTCGAGCAAACCAACGATTAAAGCGCCAACAATTGCTGCAGGAGCATTCGTTAGCCCCCCGATAACTGCGGCAATAAACGCCTTCATTCCGAGCATGAGCCCCATTTCATAAGTTGCACCTGAGATCGGAGCAATTATAATACCTCCAATTGCCCCTAGAGCAGCACTTACACTAATAGATATTAGGGACATTTTCTCTGGTTTGATACCCATAAGCTGAGCAGCAAAACGGTTAACTACACAGGCTGTAACGGCTTTACCCATGAATGTACGCTCAAAGAAAATATACATAAAGAACAAACTAATCAGTGTCACACCGATTGCCCATAGACTCTGCAATTGGACTACTGCACCAAAAATATTAAGCGGCTCACCTTTTGTAAAGGGAGGGAGGATCTTAGGATCCGTCCCCCAGATTAAGAGTGCAATACCTCGAACAGCAATCGCAACACCTATCGTTATAATAATCATGGTAGAGCCCTTAGAACGCCTTGCTGGATGAATTGCAACTCGCTCGAATAAAGCTCCGATTACAAAGACAATTAGAATCGTCAACATAAATGCTGGTATTTGAGGTAGCCCTGCAGAAACTAGTGATATAGCGATCATCGCTCCAAGCATAGCAAATTCGCCTTGAGCAAAATTCAATACGCCAGTGATGTTATAAGTTATCACAAAACCAGTTGCAATTAACGCATAGATGCTGCCAATGGTCAATCCAGAAAATATAAGTTGAACGATTTGTTCTTGGAAATCCATTAGCTATATCCTCCCTCAAAGGTCACACTTTACTTTTTTAATGTCCATTTCTTAGCTTTGATTTCAATAATTGCGAGTGCATCAGTCTTCAAGCCGTTATGGTTATCTGCCGACATTGTAAAGATTCCGCTGACACCTACGAAGTCCTTCGTTCCATTTTCCATCGCATCACGTAGTTTGACAGGGTCTGTACCTGCAGTTTCAACAGCTTTCTTGATAATTTCAAAAGCATCCCATACATGACCGCCAAAGGTACTAGCTGCATAACCATATTTATCTTCAAATTGCTTCTTATATTGCTCCAGAACTTTCTTCTGTGCATTGTCAGCTCCAAGTTGATCAGATACAAGTAAGTTTCCTGCTGGGAAAACAACACCTTCTGAAGCTTCACCTGTAAGATCAATGAATTGAGAATTTGCAATTCCGTGGGATTCGATAATTGGCAATTTAATGCCAACTTCACGTACGTTCTTTGTTACAACAGCTGACTCTTGCGTTGTTCCCCAAATGATGATGGCTTGTGGATTCGCATTTTTCACTCGTGTTAACATCGGCTTAGCATCATTTACCGTTGGATCGAATACGTCCTCAATAACTGCTTTAATACCTGCTACTGGAGCTAATTTCTTAAATTCCGCAAGCGCACTAGATCCGAAGGAATTATCGACATTTAACCAAGCAATATTCGTCAAATTATTTGCTTTCAAGTATTCAATTGCACGAGGTACAACTAAATCGTCACCTTGTGCTGTTTTGAAAACAAATTGTTTAGTTGGGATATTAATATTCTTACTTGCTGCTACTGCAATTAATGGTACCTTAGCTTTTTCGGCAAGTGGGATAATCGCTAGCGCATTACCAGAAATAGTGCCACCGACAACAACCGACACTTTATCCTGTTCAAGTAATTTCTTCATGTTAAGAACGGCTTCGTTCTGATCGGATTTATCATCATAAGTATAAAGCTCGATTTTCTTTCCACTGATACCTCCAGCCGCATTCGCTTCTTCGACTAGCATCTTAAGCGTGTCCATTTGCGGCTTACCAAGTGTAGAAGATCCACCTGATGCAGAGAATACCCCACCAATCTTTATCGTTTCGGTTCCGACTGCCGCTGGTGCTGGAGTAGAAGAACCTGAATTACTGGTTGCGTCAGGTGCTTTTGTACTAGTAGCAGTACCCCCTCCGCATGCTGTAAGTACAATTAGCAACATGAAACTGATGAACATAGACAAACTTTTTTTCATTTTTGAACCCTCCCATAGTTTTTTAGAAAGCGCATTCATACCGGTATAAAAAACAATTTGTCGACGCATATATCATATATTATTTCATATATAATAACAAGTACTATTCAGATGATTTTAAATTAATAGATAGATTGCTTTTCCAATGTTATAAACTTGCTGGCATTAATTCTGACGGAATATAAGAAGCTAATGGAAGCTCTAATTCGAGGCGGATCCATTTCACTTTAATAGAAGTAGAATCGTCACATAAAGGACAGTTAACTAGTTGTAGAACTAACATGTAGTGGCAATCAAACGTGAGTATTTCTTGACAAATCCCTTCATACGTTTGGCTATTTATCTCCGCAGTAATTGTATAGACCCCAGGCTTAGGTAGAAGACAATTCGTAATCAAGCATATTGTCGAGTCTGAATCGTCTTTGCGATTATTGGTAGATAGGACTTGCCCATATATTTCATAATAATGACCTAGATAATCGGGCACCAGATCTACATTGCCTGAAGTTATTAAGCTACGTATTAGAGTTGAGCTAATTTTCTGATTATTTAGTTCGACCTTTACTACCGTCGTAACTTCAAACTCATCTTGATAATCATATGCTAGCTGAGTTATGTTACCTGCGCCTTTGTAACCGTATGTGTAATCAAACCCAGCAACAACATGCTTACAATGTAGACCGATTAGATATTGCTTTACGAACTCTTGAGGTGATAAACGAGAGGATTGTAAATCAAATTTCACGATATACAGCTGTTCTACACCAAGGCTCGCCATTTTTATAACTTTGTCATATGGTGTGATTAAGTATGGAAAGTCTTTATTACTTGGTCTAATGACCTCTGAAGGATGAGGTGTAAAGGTCATGAGTGCAAACTTCAAATGTTTTTCCTTAGCGATTTCTTTTAGCTTTACGTATAATCTGCTGATGACCCAAATGAATACCATCAAAAAAACCAAGTGCCATCACACAGTCTTCAATCTCAAAAAACGGTAACTCTCCAAGCGGTTTGTCAAGAAATATGGTTTGCAATTTCGCACAACCTTCCTGTTTAAGAACCTACTTTCTCAATATTTCGATATTTACCTGCAGAGAATAATAATGGCTCACCATCACTTAATGTCAAATGATTAACCTCCCCTATAAATAGGGTGTGATCGCCCGCTATGTGAGCTTCATACACATCACATACGATTGCAACTAATGATGAACGTAGAACTGGCATATCGTTAATCCATTCAAAATCGATTTCACGCTGTTCTTTAATTTGCCCCGCAAAATGCATGGACATCTCTTTCTGTTCTTCACTCAATACACTTACAGCAAACTTCCCAGATTCTTTAATTTTATCAAGCATCTTCGCTTTCTCACCGATTGAAATTAATACCAGCTTAGGATTCAAAGACACCGACATGAAGGCGTTTGCAGTCATGCCGTGGGCTTCACCATTTACACAAGTAGTAATCACTGTTACGCCAGTTGCGAACTTACCCATAGCCATTCGAAAAGCTTGATCGTCCATTCATAAGACCTCCAGTTGATGATTGTATTAATGGTATTATTCTAAATTAAATAATATATGATTACAATACATATTTAATAAAAATATTATATATTTATTTAATAAATAATATATTATTAGGTAATAAATCATATAGATTTAAACAAAAAAGAGATGCATTAATTGCACCCCTGTGGATAATAGATACTATCTAGTTAGTTCAACGTGATGAATTAGATTCTTCCATATTCATTTCCGTATCCTTGCGATTTTTAAATGCTTTAACCGTATTTAGTTTATGTTGTCTTACAAATTGTTCATCCGTGTCCTTCGCTTTTATCATCTCAATAATTTGAGCATGCTCTTTAATCGACTCGCGCGCACGTTTAGGCATAAATGTAAAGCCTGATTTGCGCACTCGATTTAATCGCTCCCAAGTTTGACGTATTTGTTCCTTTAAATACTCATTCCCGCAATATTCAATGATGACTGCATGAAACTTGCGATTGAGTTCCCCGAATTCCTCAAACTCAAAATCATACAAAGCATCACTCATGCTTTGATTGATCTGTTCCAGAAGCTGAATGCTATCTGAATCCATTAGCCTAGAACTGAGTGAAGTTGCATACCCTTCAATCACAGCTAGCACAACCAAGGTTTCCATATATTCTTCTTCGTTGATTTTACTGACGATGGCACCACTATACGGCTTGTTCTGAATTAACCCATCCGCTTCAAGCTGACGAATCGCCTCCCTTACTGGAATTATGCTGAGTTTAAGTTCTTTGGCAATTTGATCAATGACAATCCGGCACCCTGGTCCAAAAACTTCGTTCACAATCTGTGATCGAATATAATCATAGGCCAGCTGCTTCTTATTTACAGTTATTTTTGTAGTTTTTGTAGTTTTTGTAGTTTTTGTAGTTTTCATATTTTAATCATAAACTAAATCATATATGATTACAAGATCTTCCCGTTCGCATTTAGCTTTCGCCCTTCCGCATTAGTCGATAAAGTATAAATATACTTTTCTGACAATCATGACAGTAGCGCGTCTCTCGTCGATACAGAAGCAACTTTGTATCTCAAATTTATCGACCTTTGCGGAAGAGCCCTTTCCAGGACCGATGTTTCCTTGGGAAAGGTTGTATGCAGAATTGAAAGGAGAAGGTGAAATGGAGAAAAAAACAAATTTCTCTGACGTTCCTGCCGGCCATTGGGCGGAGAACGTGATTCAAGTTGTGAGTGAAGCCGGCATCATGATCGGATATGGGGATGGCTCATTTAAGCCAGATCAGCCAGTTACACGTGCCGAAATGGCCGTTATTGTTGCGAAATTGCTTGAGTTAAATTAAGCAGTATATTTGATCCCGATCTGACAACCTGTATGCGGGCTTTTTTGTAAATTATAATAAAAATGGGGGGATTTAGACCTATTGAATAATAGTACAAATAGCTTAATATGGTACACGTAATCAGAGAACTAGGAGGTGTAGCATGAGGTATTTATACTATAGAGCCTTGATATATTTAAGGCTCAAAAGATTTGTTATGGATGAAACCAGTTTAGGAATTGGGTTTAGATACGCTATCAGGTCAATAAAAGATGCATTAAAACCTTGAGCCGCTCATCTGAGCGGCTCCGTGTAATTCCAAGTAATTCCGCCTGAAGATGGCTGGAGGGATACCAGCCGAAACCGGCACATAGCCGGTCGCGGATATCCGTCACGAAGGAGTTATGCATGGCTCCCCTTTACATAAATTTATTTGAAAATCGAATAGATATGGGAGGGGATTTGCGTTTTTTTGAATGAATTAGATAGCTGTATCAAAAAAAGACGACTCAAATTCATTTCTTGAATTTTAGAGTCGTCTTTTTTATCATTTGGTTTGCTATATTACCCATTTTCAATCAATTAGTTTCAATATTCTCTTTAAATTCACAGTAAACATAGCCATTGCCCCTTGCAATTGCATGCCAATAAGACCCGAAGATGATGCAACATCATACCCGTGTCTGTGTTTTAACTCACTGTTTTTAGCTTCAATTTTATAGCGTTCTTTGGCTTTCTCTTTAAAATATTCACTTTCTTGAAATTTTGCTTGTTCGGTATGTTCATTGGATTTAATACTAATCGAATAACTCTTGCTCTTGGCTCCTTCTTTGTAACACCCTTCTTTTAATGGACAGCGTTTACATTTTTCTATATCAAAATAATACGTATTCACTTGATTATCAGCTACACCTTTTTTTCCTTGTCGAGCTTTCCTTATAGCCATATGTCCTGCTTTACAGACATACATACCCGCATCTTTATTAAATTCAAACTCGTCTTCTTTACTACGAAACCCTTGTGTAACAGAAGGGTTTAATTTTGCCACTAATTTCATGTCGTTCTTATTCGTGTATTCGATATTTCCTTTTTCAGAATAAGCTGTATCACCGATTACTGTTTCAACATCCATCCCAGCTAGGACACTTTTTTCAATCAGTGTTTCTAATTGCTTTCCATCATTCTTTTCTCCTGTTGTTATAGTTGCGGCAGTAATAACTCTTTCTTCACTCAGGGCAATGTGTGTTTTGTAACCAAAAAATGAGGAATCCACACTTTTATGGCCTATCTTTGCATCTTCATCTTCAGATATTTGTAAATGTTCTATATCATCAGCCACTGTCTCTTTTAAAAGGTTCAAATTTTCTTTTACTTTTGGATATTCGGAAATACTGCCTTCATTTTCAATTACGCTAATGAGCTTTGTACAATATTCAATTTCGTCCTCCAATACATCCGTTGTTGTTTTTTTGGGGAATTTGTTTTTCATGCTTTCATCAATTTTATATACAGCTTTTCTCAGTTTTTTCGATCGATCCATGAGGATTTCTTTTGGAGATTTTTGATTGTAGCGAGCTTTAGTATGCGTCGCATCTACAATAATGGATTTACTTTTTATAATGCCTTTTTCGATGGCAACCTCTACGGTTTTATTGATAAGCATATCCAAAAGGTTTACATCTTTTAAGCGGAGTTTTCGGAACTTAGTTAAAGAACTTGATTCGATAACTATCCCTTCTGGTGCCATATCCAAAAAGTATTTAAACGACATATCATATTTTGAACGTTCAACAATATCAACATCAGATAAGTCGAAAATAGATTTTAACAATAAGTATTTGAACATACGAATAGGACTAATGGCATTGCGTCCGTTATTCAGACAATATTTATCCATAAGTTCGTTATATACAAAAGAAAAGTCGATTAACTCATTTATTCTTCGCAAAAGGTTATCCTTTGGAACAACTAAATCATATATGTCCATATATGAACTTAAAATCATTGATTGTTGTTGCTGAATCATAGTAACCACCCACATGAATTTGATACTATAATTATACAGCAAAAAAGGTATAATTTCCTCAGTTTACATGAGGAAGTATACCTTTTTTACCTTTAAGGGACTTTTTCAGTGGCCTCCTCTCATTGAGGGTCTTTTTTTTATGTATGTTGCTCGGTGACCGACTCGCAGAATTATTTTAAATTTAAGTCAAACTCTATCTTTTTTCCTAATTTAATATAATCATAACGAGTTTTAATTAGATACAAAAATAAGTAAATGCCATAAGCCCCCACAAGTATAAAAGCGATCCAGTTTATGATCAATAATGGATTCAACCCTCTCCCCCCCTTGAAGCGCCTATCGCCCTCAGTTGCCGCTTGAATCGCGCGTTCTGTTTCTTCAGAGCCTACTGCATAAACCTTATCAACGATTTCACCATTTTTCACTCCCTTTTCATCTTGTTTACGAAACAATAGTTAAATTATATATCTAATCATATATGATTTCAACAAATAATTATTTTTTTTCAGAAAAGAGGTTAGGACTGCATTTTTCTAGCATCTTGCTTACCTCACATCCCGCAGCAAAAAGACCCAAACGTTATCTCCGCTTGAGCTCAGATAAGATATATAATCAGGTAAAATGTGGCCTCAAATCACTATCTTCTCACCAGCAACACACAGCACTCCACACGTGTTGTGCGCTGCTGGTGAACATTAAACAGAAAATACTTCTTTAAGATGTTCATTCACTTTTTTTAAACACTCATCAATGTTCGGATTTAAAGCCTGATGGGTAGATAAAGTTTTTAAAGGTTTCATTCCAACGAATTGTTGGTTTTTGTGCATGGCCACAAGTACGTCATCCATACTTTTTCCGTCAAAAAAAGTTTTTTCATTTGAAAATAAGTCTTCCTCTGCAGCCCATGTAACCGAAAGCATATATTTTTTGTCCGAGAATAATCCATTTGTACCGTATACTTTTCCACTTCGATAAAAAATCTCTTGTTCATAAACAGCATCAATATATTTTTTAAATAGACCAGGATAGCTGTACCAATAGACAGGTGTTTGGATAATGACAGTATCAGCCCATTGAAATTTTTCTTGCTCTTCCTTGATGTCATATCCTGCTTGAACGACGGTTGTTTTTACATTGTACTTTTTGCCTAATTTCTCCACCATGGTTAAGGAAATTGTACGATTTAAATCTCCTTTTGCAAAAGAGAAATATTCATGACCATTGATAATAAGTATGTTCTTCATCATTTAAACCCTCCTAAAAAGTCAAAAGAAACATTTTGCAGTAGATGAAATATAAGCTCTAACTAGCTAGTCATATTGACTAATACACGCTATTATAAATTATAGTTAACGATAAAGATAGGACGCACTTTCTGGTGATGTAAAATGCTAAACACAATAAATGAGAATAAGCGTCTCGAACAAGCATGATCGCTTGCTTGCTCGAGACGCCTATTCTCGGATTCATTTGAACCGTAATAAGCTACTAAAACTTTATTGTATGCCCTATTTTATTATACGGTCAGATGAGCTTTTGTATTTGGCTTAGTTTCTTTAGGCTTGCGAATCTTATCAAACCATTGGTGAATGTAAGGAAGCACATAATAATCGGCTCCGAATTTACCTGCATTAGCTCCGGCAACAACAATGAAAATACTGAGTAAAATCAACCAAGGATTACTAGATACTGTACCTGCTAACATGTAAGTAAAGTTCATCACCATTCCGAAGAACATAGCCGTTGTAGTTAAAGCGCCAAGAATTAAGCCTACACCCACTAACAATTCACCCCACGGCACAATTGCGTTAAACAGCTTTATATTAGGTAAAGCGAAATGCTGGAGAAAAGCTACAAAGTTCGGATAAAGGGAATGTTGGGTTCCACTTTCCAAAACCGGTTTAGCAATCGCACCTTTTAAATAACCCGATGCATCAAAGGCAGTTGCTCCTGTAATCTTGTGCCACCCTGCTTTCATCCATTCATAACCCACGTACAATCGAACTAAAGTTAAAATCACCGCTGCATATTTGTTACCTCTTAGCCATTTCATTACCATCTGAACCATCTCCTTTGTTTTCTTGTGTTCCTTGATATCATCATACCTCTGCTGAGTTGTGATTGTTATCGGGAAAAACACTGAAAAGCGAGGAGAAAGACCCTGAACATTTACTAAGCGCATTTCCCCTATAATTCAGGGGATTCCCTGAATTACAAGGACATTTACAAGAGCTATACTAAAGTAACCTATAATAAATAACTTAGGGCTCATTGAAATGAGGCGAGTCAAATGAAGCATCCTAATAATGAAGATATCCAATATGAATTGGAAACTCTATGCAAGATTACATACCAGGTCATGGATTAGCTGGACTTGTGTTAAAACTAGGACGACCTGTCATTATAGATTCCAATATGGAGAAAATTAGCTTATTGGGAACCGAACGGATCGTTGTTATGAAGAAAATGATTATCATTTGATTTCAAAATCAACCAAACAATTTGGAAATCTTCTCCAGTGAGGAAAGCACCTTTAAACAAACCGGTTTTACCATTTCATAATGCTCGCCAGTTGGAATTGGTACCCCGTCTGTGTCAATTGACATCACAATTATCGAATCACTTTCTTGATTGGCTACCAGCATGTGCTTGCCGTCTGGCAACAAAGCAAAGTTACGAGGCGCCTGCCCTTGCGTTGAGGTATGCCCTTCCCATTTCAGCGTTCCATCCTCGACAATTCCGAATGTGGCAATACTATCATCTCCCCGATTGGAACCGTATAAAAACTGTCCGCAGGGTGAAATGTGAATGTCAGCACACATGCTTTCACCGGAGAAGTCGCTTGGAAGTGTGCTGATCGTTTGCAACAAAGTAAGGTTAAAAGTATCCCGATCAATTGCATAAACTGCAACCGTCGATGCAAGCTCTTGAATGATATAGACATAAGGCTTTGAAGGATGAAACGCCAAGTGTCTTGGACCCGAGCCTGGGGTAGTTGGTGTTGCAGTAATCAGCTTAAGCTTCTGCTCAGCAGTATCAAATTTATACACATAAATCTGATCCGTCCCTAAATCAGGCACAAAAAGATAGGATGAGTTCGGATAACCGAAAATGGAATGCGGGTGAGGCTCCTTTTGTCGATCCAGATTCGTACTGCTTCCCCTGTGCTGAATGAAATCAGCTAGAGGTCCAATGGAGCCATACTCATCTATAGGAAACAGACATACACTTCCACTAGTATAGTTTACAGTAAAGAGCCAGCTTCCTGTCGGATCGATAGATAAATGACAAGGCGAGGCACCTTGCGTGGACTGGCGGTTAATCTCTTCTATTTTCCCACTTTGTAGATCTACGGAATATGCGATAACCTGACCTTCTACTACTTCACTTACTGCAAAAAAACGATTTCGCACCGGATCCAAAGCCAAGAAAGCTGGGTTTTCCACATCTGCAATAGCTCCCAGCCTTTTTAACGATCCATGCTCTGTATCAAAAATAAGCAGTTGAATGCCCTCCTGCTGTGCATTCGCATAGGAGCCTGCAAAAACGTAATAATCCTGCTGCCTCGTTTGATTATCTATCGCATATGTCCCCTTCAATTGATTATTTCGATTCGGATTGCTCATTGCTTGCAGCTAATTCTCTAATATGCTTCCATCCTAGCAAATGCTTCTCTAAGTTATCTATAAGCAAATCCATATCATTTAAAAAACCTATCTTATCATCACTATCGATAGCTTCAAGAGTGTTTAAAATCTCCAATGGGAATGGGCTATAAACGGGTAGAGCAGCCGTAAATTTTTGCAGCTTACTCTTAATCAATGGTATCTTGATCACTTCGACCTCGTCGTTCTCAGACCTTTCACTTTTTACTACTGTCTTCGGCTCTGCAGCCTTAGCTCTTTCCGCCCTATTTTGCTCGAAAACGAACCAGGTTTCTACCAGCTCACGCCCCGATTTATATAATAATTTGTTTTTAGTGCTGTCTGAAATATCTTTATCCTTGAATAGCTTGGCTATTCTTTTGACATCACTTACGGGCAACTCATCTCTAGCAACAATCAATGCCAATGGATTGCGGTGTTCGAGCGGCAAGTCCTTAATGGGCAGCAATTGCTCTTCCGTCAGCTTATCTTTCTTAATTTCCGTGCCACCAACGACCAGCTTCTTTACAGCCGTACTGAATTTCAGAAGATCACATTTGTTCTTGATATAGGCTTCAGGCTTACCGAGCTTGCTGGAAAGATACTTGGTCGAGCTGCTAAATTTCGGATCGTTCAAAAGCTTATGAAAAGCTTCCGCCTCTTCAATAGGTGAAAAGCCTTCTCTAGTCAGATTTTCTGCTATCTGCTCAAGGTAGATTTCCAGCTCGTCTGTTAAGTTAGATACAATGCAGGGGATCGTTGGCTTACCTAGCATCTTCGATGCTTTATAACGGCGGTTTCCATAAATGATTTTATAGCGTCCGTCCTTTGTCGTTCTCACTTTAATCGGTGATAAGAGCCCAAGCTCCTCAATGCTTTTCATTAATTCTTGCAGCGATTCTTCGCCAAATTGATAACGCGGCTGATCGGTATCTTCATCAATCATATGCGTAGGAATTTCAATAATATCCATTATATTTCTCCTATCGTTTCTTTAGGTTACTTGACATAGCCGTACACTATTATATGTATTATATAACACGGTCCAAGCTGTGGGAATATTTGTTTCATCTAAACCAAACAAAAAACCCCAATTCCTTTCATTTGAAAGAAATTAGAGGCTCCGTGTAAACAAGGATATTAGAAGCAGGTGAAGGTTTGAACACGTCTTAAATCAAAGCCAAAGTACATCCAAAATCTACCATTCCACCTAAAGCCAGCTGCTGAAGTGCGTCCGACAAAAGTGGGAAAAAACCAGAAGCTTTCACCGCCGTTGAGCCAAACAAATGTATTGCGAAATAAACAACCAGCAATGGCTCCGGGGTCAACAGCATAGAGGGAAGCCTGAGGCTGCTGCGGTATGAATGGAGGCGGAGGTGCAGTAGGCGGTTGAGATCCTTGTGGTCCTTGTGGTGCTAGAGGATCTTGGGGAAAATGTGGGTCTTGGGTTCCTGGCCATTGCGACCATGGGAATCCCTGCTGTCCGGGTTGACCTTGCTGGCTTTGCGACCATGGGTTCCATTGCGGCCATTGTCCTTGTTGTCCGGGTAAGCCTCCTAGACCTCCTTGAGGTCCTTGTTGCCACGATTGACCTTGTGGTCCTTGAGGTGGCTGTGGCGGCATAATTGGCATTCGACTTCACTCCTTTTAATGTGGGCTATCACACATTATATGCCGGGATGAATGTCTTGGTTTGGGCTACCTAATAAAGGGCAATTAACTTGGAGCCCAGAATCGACACAGACAGCATATTGGACACAAACCCAGTACCCATCCATGTCAAAATATTCTCCACATAACCAAGAGTGTCTGCATTAAAAGTACCTATGATCCGCTGTATTGCTAACAAATCATATCCATCTGCTTTTTCATCTGCAATAATTGGCTTTAATGCCCCTAATGCGAGAACCTGACCTTGGATGGGCTTAAGAAGCTTGCCATTTTCATTGTATAACGCGGCTAAATAATCTGGACCCTTGAGACTTATATCTAGCAGGAAAAGCACATCAAGCTGGGCATTAGATACACTAACCTTATAGTTGTCTTCATAATTGACCTTGAAAGAATAGGTTTTATTATAGGTATCCACATCAAACATTTTACGAAGCATGTTGTTCTTGAAAGAATACATATAGAAGAATCCATATCCGCCACTTCCACCCGAATCTATACTAACTAAGATGTCTGGTATACGATCCCTATCAAAGTCTCCAAGAAAAAGCCGAGCGTTATATCCAGCATTATTCTGAAAATGTACAGCAGTTTGCTGTTTAGATCGCCCATCTTGAATCACAACAGAAATATGGTCAGCGTAAATTCCACTTGGTCCATCTGGTTTATTTCCTATCAGATAAACAGTGTCTAAGACACCATCCCCATTCACATCTCCTTGTTTCATATCTAACGTTACCATGCTCCCCGAAGAAGCCTGGGTTGGAAACCTAGGCATTGGCTGATAGCTATTCACATCCATCACTCCCTATTCTGAATTCGCTCCTACTTCTAACTATTCATATGTAGGTAAATGACTATTGGTCTGGGTAGGAGCCCCGAGAAAACCATTAATCTTCAACAGGTTAGCTTGTTTTGAATTGGGCTTTTTATAGACATAGCTGGCTCCTCTTGGTTATCAGAAATCACTCCATTGACTTCCTCTAAAAACGTATGTTATGATTAGCCCCCAAAAAGGTCGTACTTACTAGAAAAATAAGCTAAATAAGCA
>JBBDSZ010000041.1:0-27377 GCA_040904685.1 Paenibacillaceae bacterium
ACAACTAACTTTCTCTGCCTCGTGAGCTCTCTAAGCACGAAAATCAGCTTTACAAAGAGATTTCCTTACTTGTGCGTCTGACGCCCATGTTAGCTCTGAGGTGTCATATGAATTCGCTGCGTCAGATCGACTTGCTGATTGGAATAACCGCCTGCAGCCGATCACAAAGCTGCTGAATCACATCGTTTTTCATCCGATAACTCACTCGATTCGCAATCAATCGACTCGTAATCTGAAAAATAGACTCCATCTCAACTAACCCGTTTTCCTCTAACGTGCGTCCGGTTTCCACCATATCGACAATGCGATCTGCCAGACCAATCAATGGCGCCAGCTCGATTGAACCATTTAGCTTGATCACTTCAACCTGCTGTCCCCGCTCGCGAAAATATTGCGAAGCCACATTCGGATACTTCGTTGCCACACGCGGATTCAGCAACGGTGTCCAGTCTGGAAGACCAATAACTGACATTCGACAGCGAGCAATCCCCAAATCAAGCAATTCATAAACATCGCGATTTTCTTCCATTAGCACATCTTTTCCTACTATACCTACATCTGCAACTCCATACTCCACATAAGTAGCCACATCAACCGGCTTGGCCATAATAAACTCCAATCGAGCTTCAGGTACTGTAATAATCAATTTGCGCGAATCATCTAAATCATCCGGTATGGCAAATCCAGCAGCCTGCAAAAGCTTGATCGCTGGTTTATTTATCCTGCCCTTTGGCATAGCCACCTTCAAAATCGGCGTCATATTCTCCCCTCCTTCTGCAAAACTCTCATTTACTTATCTTTTCCTTATTCAAATTAATTCTCAATCTTATTATCTTTTCCTTAACTTCGAATTTCCGTATTACATTCCTCTCTCACACAAAAGGAACAATATCCTCATAAGCGCAGCCATGGAACAAGTAACTACCTTCGCCCTGAAGCTCTATCGCATCCACTTCCGATCCCTGCAACACACGCTTAGTCTCGACCCGAACACCAACACGCGAACGCATCTCATTAGCATGCTGCAAGGCTTCTCCGCGATGAGCCAAATCATAAAGCACAAGAATCCGATAAGGGGCTTCGACTGCTTCTTTATCTGTTACTTCCATAATACGTGTCGTTTTGAGCGCGAATCCGGTTGCTGGAGCCGGTCTGCCAAACTGTGTAAGCAGATTATCATAGCGACCGCCACTGCATACAGGAAAGCCTAAATCCGCTGCATAGCCTTCAAAGGTCATTCCCGTGTAATACGAAAAATTCCCGATCATCGTTAAATCGATCAACACATGCTCACTTACCCCATAAGCTTTGAGCGCATCCCAAATCTCACATAAATGCTGGATCGATGCTTGCGCGAGATGATTCTGCGTCACCAACTTAGCTTGTGCACAAATTTCCTCGCCTCCACGCAAACGCAGAATACTTTCCAGCTCCGCTTGCTTACCTTCATCCAGGTTTAACTTCTTCAGTAACTGACGGTAACCGACATAATCGCGGTTTAACAGAAATTCCTTTAAGGTATGCTGCTCGTCTACACGCTTACCTAATGTCTCATGAAACAGCCCATTCAAAAACCCAACATGTCCTACAGCAATCTTGAATTTCTTCACACCAGCAGACTGAAGTGAAGCAATGGCTAAGGCAATGACCTCTGCATCTGCTTCAGATGATCCGTCCCCGACCAATTCTACACCCGTCTGAAAAAACTCTGACTCACGTCCCGCTTCTGCCTCAAAAGCCCGAAAAACATTCGCATGATAGGAAAGCCGCAAGGGAAAAGCTTGATCCTTCAATAAGGACGCGACCACCCGTGCAATTGGAGCCGTCATGTCTGAGCGTAAAACAAGCGTTCTGCCATTCTGGTCCAATAGCTTAAATAGCTTTCGATCCAGCGTCGAGCTAGCCACCCCAACCGTATCATAAAATTCCAAGGTAGGCGTTACGATTTGGCTATAGCCCCATTTGTCCATACAATCCAGTACACGATTCTCAATATGACGGAGCTTAGTCACTGCACCCGGTAAATAATCCTTCAAGCCTGTTGGCTTCTCAAACACTTTTGGCTTTGACACGTTAACTTTCACCTCTTCGAATCATTTCACTCTTTTACTTCAAACCTATTTATGTAAAACGCTTTAGCGCGATACCATACTACCAAGATAAAGTAATACTGAATAATATACCATGTTACCCCATAAGCGTCAATAGCGAAGCTCCATACACTGTTTTTCGGCGTATGGGATGCAGTAGACGGTGGGAGCTGGCTGGTGCCCTACTTTAGCGATATGAAGTATCATTAATAATGGACTCACTTAGATTTAAAGGTAGTACGATCATACCGTATCCGCAGAAAAGTGGTTTGTATAATTTCCTGTAGAGTAGAGAACTGAAATTTCATTGGAGGGCGAAAGCCCTCTTTTTACTTTTCCAGCTCCCCCTGCATCAAACCGTACGTGAGGTTTTCCCTCATACGGCTTTCCGATGTTCTTCTTTCTTCCGCGTTACGGTACGTTTCCTAGCCCACCAGTTTCTTCAATCCAGAATGCCCGGCAATAATGCCCGTTAACCTGAATTTACTATGCTTCTTACGACGGTTTCGTTTCTTGTTCCAGAACAGCATTAGTCTTTTCCGAATATACCAGTCAATCTTGTTTAGAAACATATCAGCAAAAGCGTCCATTGCGTAGTAGTTTTTCCACCCTTGTATCTTGGGATTCAATTCTTCGACCATTCTGTTCATTGTCCAGAATAATCGGTTACGCGGCTCTGTCACTTCTTTCACTTTTTGTTTCATGTTCTTCATGGCTTTCTTCGAGGGGTAACTTCGCAAAATATAGCGGTCTAGCCCTTTGACCTGCTTTGGAATCTTTCGGTGATGCATCCCTAGAAAGTAAAACCCTGCCTTGTCATCCCATAGATTGATCAAAGTTAAGACTTTTCTTTAAATCGACGGCTCTTAGAGTGCTTTTTTCTAATAAACGTGCAATAGGGGTGGAAATCCTAAAAGAAGGTAAGCGCATTTGTGCTTACGCACGAAAAAAGATCATTATTTCAGCAGGCATCAATAGCGCTCAACTTTTAATGTTATCCGGAATAGGATCTGCTAAATTGCTTAAAGAAACGGGTATACCTCTAATATTTAACAATCCAAACGTTGGACAGAGTCTAAGAAACCATACTCTCAATTTTGCCGTCTTCACAACCAATCCAAATGATGAGGCACTGCCTTCCAATAATACGAATGCTCTTTACACAGGTGGGGCTTTCTTGCCTGATCCGACTGGAACAGATCCAACACACCGTGCGGTTCAACTTATAGGAATTGGTTCCGATGGCATGTTAACATTAGCTCTTCTTTATTTACGCCCCAAGAGCTGTGGGTCCATTAAAATTCAGAACAATGACCCACTTAAAATAGTGCTTGCAGATGAAGGATTTCTTGCCAATGCAAATGATATGGAAGTTGTAAAAAATATTTATAAAATTTATGTTAAGAATATAGCGGCAGAGCTGGTAGCTATAGATCCTTCATACCAACTCGTTTCTCCAACACTTGATGTCATTAATGATGACTCCAGCCTAGAGGAGTTTATTAAGCAGAATTTCGACCACAATCACCATCAGCAAAGTTCTCTTCGTATGGCTCCTTTAAAAAAGGGAGGGGTTGTTGATCGGTTAGGAAGAGTGCATGGTGTAAAGAATTTAATCGTAGCCACGAGTAACCGCCAACCTTAACCGGTTGCGGTTGCTTTTTTATTTAAAGGGACTTCAGTACCTGCAGGATTAAATCCGGTTCTAAACGCCGTTTAATTGTAACAGGAATTCAGAAAAAAATATCGAATTACATAGAATGATGATAGAATAAGTAGTAACAGCTCTATATGAAAAAGGTGAAGAACGATATGAGCAATATAAAGGATTTTTTGCTGCAACTAGTGCTTATAGCAACTGTAATATTCACTTATCAAATATTTTTTGCGGAGAGGTCTGAGAGAAATAATCACGTAAAGATCATTCTATCCGTATTATTGGGACTATCCATCCTATTATGTATGTCCTTTCCTACGTATATTAATTCCAATGGCCGTTTGGATATTAGAATCGTTCCATTACTGTTAGGGACGTTATATGGCGGCTTACGAACAGGTTTATTCTTGTCTGCACTTATTATCCTGTATCGGCTTTATCTTGGGGGCGGCTTGGGATTGTACTCTACAACTCTGACCCTCTTAATCAGTATGCCTGTTATCTTTTTCTTTCAAAAGCGTTTCACTAATGCAAACAGGAAAAGGCGTATACACATTGCGTTAATTCTATGTGTCTACTATAGTATGGTTGGAATCATAGTAGTGTCTATTATTAGAGGTTTTTCTTTTCAGGTTCTTCAGGTACAGTTAATTTATATCATTATTACTGTAACGGCTGTGCTGTTCTTCATTTCTTTAAACGAAATTATAAATGAAATGCTCAGGAAGAATCAGCAGCTGCAATCAGAAGCCAAGGACGCAGAAATCGCCTTTTTACGTTCTCAGATCAAGCCTCATTTCCTATACAACACCCTGAATTCTATTGCTGAATTGTGCATCAAAGAACCTAATAAGGCGGAAGAACTTACGCTGGATCTTTCACAATATTTAAGAAGCAGCTTTGACTTCAAACAACTGGATTCACTCACAACCCTTGAAAATGAATTGGAGCTGGTAAAAGCGTATATCAACATTGAAAAGGCGCGTTTTGGCGCGAGATTGTCCGTAGAGTACGATGTGGATGCAAATCTGGATATCGGGATTCCTTCGCTGATTCTACAGCCATTGGTGGAAAACGCTATAAGACATGGCCTAATGTCCAGTTTACGGGGAGGTACAGTAAAAATATCCGTCAAAAAGGAAGCAGACGCCGTAGTCAGCTTTACCGTAGAGGACAATGGATGCGGGATGAGCGAAACAAAACGGGAGGAAATACTTAAACCGGATATGAACAAGAAAGGCGTAGGGCTGTGGAACATAAGCCAGCGTATCAAGCTTCTTTACGGAAATAGCCTGCGTATTGAAAGCGCAGAAGGAATAGGGACGAAGGTTTGCTTCGACATTCCAGCATGACTGATCAAGCAGATTGGAGGGAAGGCCATGCTGCGAGCCATTATCGTGGATGATGAAGAATTATCGGTGAGCCGTTTGGAGCGAATACTATCCGAGAGCGGCGACATCGAAATATGTCATACGTTTCTGAATCCGGTGGAAGCTTACGAATTTGTGAAGAAGAATCCGATACATATCGCATTTCTGGATATTTCCATGCCGGAAATTGACGGTATGCGGCTTTCCAGCCTGTTGCTTGATCTCGATTCTTCCATAGGCGTGGTCTTTGTAACCGCCTATGACAATTATGCGGTTCAAGCCTTCGATATGAGCGCTTTGGATTATCTAATGAAGCCTGTAACCGCCCAGCGAATGTCAAAAACGTTGGACAAGATCATAAGAAGACATCGGAGCGCGGCTGTCGAGTCCTCTATGGAGGTTACCCATAAAACGACAGAGGAAGAACTGTTTCATCAAGAAATACTAACCGAGCAGGAAACGAAGGTTTTACGGCTGATCGCAG
Source organism: Paenibacillaceae bacterium (assembly GCA_040904685.1). Classification (GTDB taxonomy): domain Bacteria; phylum Bacillota; class Bacilli; order Paenibacillales; family NBRC-103111; genus Paenibacillus_AC. The sequence continues at coordinate 5,602 of JBBDSZ010000041.1, forward strand.
ATGGGTTGTCGAACAAGGAAATCGTCCCTCGCATGAACATCACGGGTGAAACTGTAAAGTTCCATATTAAAAACGTATACAGAAAGCTCGGAGTAAATAATCGCGTACGAGCACTGCAGCGTGCCAGAGAATTAAGGATACTTGGTTGAGACCTCCAATTTTATCGCGTTACCTCCCCATTTGGGGAGTTTTTTTTTTGAGAATATAGTCATATAGTTAGATAAGACGACAAAAGTTGACATGTAGGAACGGATTTTCGCCTTTCACTGCAGCATGTCAAAAATTCAAGGATCAGGGGCTAATTAACTATGAACTACAACCAGTTTTTATCAGCCCTCCTAATCGTTGCTACCTGCTTCACCTTATTTATGGCCGTTCTCTCTTGGAAAAGAAGAGAGCTTCCGATCGCCATTAGCTACGGCTTGGGAATGTTGGCTGGCGCATTCTACACTTTTGGATATGCTTTTGAAATCCTTAGCCCTACCTTGGACCAAATACGTTTCTGGCTTCGTGTTGAATATATTGGTATTCCCTTTGGCTCTATGCTTTGGATTATTATGGTTTTGCAATATACTGGCCGTCAAGCGTTTGTACGCAAATGGGTGGTTTTGTTGCTGTTGGTAATTCCCATCACTACACTTGTGGCTCATTATACGAATGAGTGGCATCATTTATTCTATAAAAGTATGGCGATAGATAGATTAGTGAGTTTTACATTGGTAACCTTGGTTAAAGGGCCATTGTATTGGGTGCATGTGACGTATGCGTATACCCTTTTTATCATAGGTATGGGGTTAATGATCCAAATGTATCGAAAAGCGACACCGCGAATGAAGAAGCAAATAGCTTTAATGATGATAGGCTCATGCGGCCCCTATGGAGGCACGCTTATCTATTTAAGCAGTGTTACCAGCATACCTATAGATTTCTCTCCATTTGGTTTTGTTTTCTCAGGTGTGTGCTATATGTGGGGAATTTATCAATTTAATATGCTGAGATTAGCTCCCCTTGCTTCGCAAAAGGCGTTTGAATCGATGCAGGATGCGGTCATTGTATTGGATCTCGATAATAGTATTGCCAGTTTTAATGGGTCGGCAAGTCAGGCAATTGAAAGCTTAAATCGTAAAGATGTGGTTGGACAGCCTGCTGTACATATCTTTTCCATGTATCCAAAGCTATTGGAGAGGCTTATTAAACAAGAGCCATCCTCGGATAATAGAATACAAATTACTGGAGAAGCGGATGCCAAATTTTATAATATTCATCTATCGCTTATCTGTGACGACAATCAAAAGCCCGTGGGTAAAATGCTTCTGTTAAGTGATGTGACGGAAACCGTACAATCAGAGAAAAGGCTGCAAGACAATGCAAGAGAGCTGAGTGAACTAAATACATTCAAGGATAAGATGTTTAACGTAGTTGCCCATGATATACGCGATCCCCTTGCGGTGCTTATTAATCTGATGGAGCTGATGGAGGAGGAGATGCTATCTTGTGAAGAGAGCCATGAGGAAATCGTCCATGAAATGAGTCAGCAAATTCAGAATACCTTTACCTTGGTGGAAAGCTTGTTGGACTGGTTTCAGAGTCAAAGGGGCGGCATGGTGTTTAATCCGGTTATAAGGCATTTAGCCCACACGGTTCAGACGAATGTGCGATTGATGCAGGTTCGGAGTGTTAGTAAAAATTTGATAATCATATCGGATATACCGGATAATCTATATGTTTTTGCAGATAAAGAAATGCTGGATTTAATTATCCGAAATTTACTTTCTAATGCGATTAAATTTACGGAAAATGGGGGGAGTATTCGATTAAAGGCGGATTATGCAGACGGTAAAATAATTGTCTCTGTAAGCGATACAGGATCAGGCATTCCGACAGGTCAAGCTGAATCTTTATTACAGGAAGCTTATCCGGTCTCATTGCCCGGAACAGCTGGAGAACGAGGTGTCGGGCTGGGACTCACCTTATGCAGGGAATTTGTTCGCTTGAATGGAGGAGAAATCTGGTTTGACAGTGCGCTTTCGCAAGGAAGCACCTTCTATTTCTCCCTCCCCACGCCTCCTATAGCTTCCGCTCAATCTGATAAGCAGAATAGAAGGAGGGAAAGCGTGTGAAGGTGGTTATTATCGATGACGAAAACGGTATGCATATGATTATGAAACGAATGCTCAGCAAGTTTGATGAAGTTGAGATTGTGGGAAGCTTCAAGGAAACATCGACGGCACATTCGTTTTTGACGAACCAAGATGTGGACTTGATATTTATGGATATTAATATGCCGAAGGAAAGCGGCCTTGAGTTTGCAGGGCGGTTAAGAGATAGCGGCAGACAAATGAAAATCGTGTTCGTTACCTCCCATAAAGAATATTCACTGCCTGCATTTGATGTTTATGCCTTTGATTACATAGTAAAGCCCGTTAATCAAGCAAGGCTTCATCATACTGTCCAAAGGGCGCTTTCCGGAATGTCTTCAGAAAAAATATCGGTAGAACATGACTCTTCCTCTCTGCGAGTCATGTTTAACTGTTTGGGCGGTATGGAGATTCGAAGTGGTCAGAACGTGTTAGTCAAGTGGAAGACTAGCAAAAGTGCGGAGCTTTTTGGCTATTTATTAATCCATAGAGGCAGACTGGTATCCAGGGCGAGAATCATTGAAGATATTTTTGGCGAAATGCCGCTTAAGAATGCCGAAACCTATTTATACACGACAGTCTATCAGCTTCGTAAATTATTGGATACCCATGGACTCAAGAATAGTTTACATTCGGACAGCAACCATTATGCATTAGATCTAACCTGGATTTATGTCGATATGGTTAGCTTTGAAGAGGGCTGTAAACAGATGGTTGAGGTGAACGAAACCAATATCGAACAGGCGTTAGCGCTGGAGCAGCTCTATGCTGGAGATTTATTCGGAGACCGCGCTTTCCCTTGGGCGTGGAGCGAGGTAGAACGCTTTTGGCTGATGTATACAACTTTTACCCATCACTTATGCAAAGCTTTGTTGAATAGAGGGGATACACAAACAGCTATCCGATTATTAATAAAGCTGACCGCTCACAATGAGCTGGACGAAGAAACAATGAAGCTGTTTATGAAAGCCTTGGCGTTGCAGAAGAGTAAAGAAGCGCTAATGCGACAATATCTTCACTATACGGAGACACTTTATAAAGAGCTTGGAATAAGCCCCTCACCTGATGTAGCTGGCTTTTACAGTCAATTGCTGGCAGAGCTTGATTCCTAAAATATAGTAAGATGAAGAGCCTTGCATATGCAGGCTTTTTTTGTTGTCGAAGTTTGTCAGTTTGCTGTCAGTGGGATTGTTTATACTTTAGTTCTTACAGCAAGTGAGGAGGGGAGTAGTTTGAAGGTCGTGATTATCGATGATGAAAAGGCCATGCACTTCATTATGAAACGAATGCTCGCTAAAGTGGATGAGATTGAAATCGTGGGAAGCTTTCAGGAGACTACGACTGCATTTTCGTATTTGGTGAATCATGAGGTGGACTTGATATTTCTAGATATTCGTATGCCGAGAGAGAATGGTCTTGAGTTTGCCAAACGATTAAGAGAGAACAGTAGTCGGATGAAGCTGGTGTTTGTGACATCCTATAAAGAATATAGTCAGGCTGCATTCGAAGTGAATGCCTATGACTACATCGTGAAACCGGTTGAGCAGGGTAGACTTCAGAAAACCGTACAAAGAGTACTTTCCGAAAAACTTTAGAGAAGCATTGAACCAACTGTAAAGGGCTGAAACAAGAGACGGACAGTATGAAAAATTAGGTGTTTTGGCTCTTTGGCTTTTTTGCCGTCGAAGTTTGTCAGTTTGCTGTCAGTGGGGTTAGTTATACTTGTCTTAGTTAAGAGTAAGATGAAAAATTTGGAGGAGGAAGAAGAATGCATATTATGTATAAAAAAGGAATTTCCATCATCTTAGTGATGTTGATGGTGCTAGGTGGATTGAATGGGTTGTTTATTGGGGGCGGCAAAGCGTATGCGGCGGTAAGTTTCGAGGGTGGAACAGGTACTTTGGCTGATCCTTATCAGATTGCAACTGCGGATCAGCTGAATGAGGTAAGGAATCATATGAGTGCCTCTTTCAAGCTTACAGCAGATATTGATTTGAACGTCAGTCCTTACAATGTTGGCGCAGGCTGGCAGCCTATAGGCAATGGTACTTCGATGTTTCAAGGGAATATGGATGGCAATGGCTACAAGATCACGAATCTGATGATTAATAGTCCTGGAACAGATTATATTGGGTTATTTGGAGGTAGTAGTGGCAGTATTAATAAAATAATTCTTGAAAATATTAGCGTGACGGGTGGATCATATACAGGTGGTTTGGTAGGATATGGCTTTAGTACGATCAGCAACAGCTCTGTCTCGGGAAGTGTGACGGGTCAAGACAATACGGGCGGTTTGGTAGGATATAACTATGGTATGATCAGCAACAGCTTTGTCTCGGGAAGTGTGACGGGTCGAGACAATATAGGCGGTTTGGTAGGAATGAATTATAGTGGAGGAATCAGTTCCAGTTACGCTGTTGAAAGTGTAAATGGAAATAATTATGTAGGAGGCTTGGCAGGAACGAACTATGTAACCATCAGCGCCAGCTATGCATCAGGCCAGGTGATTAATAATACTGGGGTAGTCAACGTATTGGTAGGCATTGGAGAAACAATTAGTGGTGGCAGCTCCTTCATATCAGATGCACAAATGAAAGACAAAAACACATTTAGCAGTTGGGATTTCAACACGGTTTGGTATATCATTCCAGGCCAATATCCACAATTATGGACGTTTACAGCTTTGACGCCAGGAACAGATGGCGGAACCATAAAATTAAACCATGTTGTAGCGGGAATGGAGTATTCGATTGGAAGCGCCAATTACGTCCCGATTAATGATACATCCGTTGATAATATTAATGTGAATGTGGGAAATGCTATCTCTGTCCATGTAGCCGCAGATACAACCAGTGCAATAAGTTTGACTGCAAGCTTAACGAACATCAAGCCGGCAGCTGCACCAACAACAGCGGCATTGACAGTTGGCACAGACACGGTAGGAGCAACGCATTTAACCGGAGTAACGAGTGCGATGGAGTACAAAGTCAATTCTGACCCGTACACACCCATTGGAGATACAAGCGTTGACAACATCCCCGTCGAGGTAGGCGATCAGATTTACGTTCGTGTGATGGTGACATCTGCACAGCCAGCTTCTCTCGCACAAGTTTTGAATGTGGGATCAGGGGATATCAAGACAGGCTCCATCACACCAGCAGCTATTGTAGGGGTAACGGTACCAGAAACACACGCTACGCCGGTTTCTTCGATAACCTCTACAGCACAGTATGCAGGAACTGTAGCATGGTCACCCTCCCTTCCTACTAATGGAAGGTTTGCAGAAGGAGAAGCCTATACTGCAAACATAACGCTAATACCCCGCAGCGGGTATAGCTATATAGGTTTATCTTCAAACTCTTTTACAGTAGCAGGGGCATCAACAACAACTTTTTCAGCCAGTAATGGGGTCGTAACAGCGGTATTCCCTGCGACCACTGCAGTTTTTGCGGGTGGAACGGGTGCTGTAGATAATCCTTATTCGGTTGCAACTGCTGCACAGCTCAATAGGGTTAGGGACTTTTTGAACGACAGTTTTAAGCTGACAGCCAATATTGATTTGAGTTCTTACAATTGGATACCATTAGGTGATTGGGATCAAAATTTTGGAGGAAACTTCGACGGTAATGGTTTTACAATCAAGAATCTAACAATTAATAGGCCAAATGCTGAGAGGCCAAATGCTGAGCCTATTGGACTATTCGGATACATTGGCAATACTAATAGTGTAATGACTAATATCATCCTTGAAAACATCAATGTTATTGGTGGAAATTATGTAGGCGGGTTGGCAGGAGAAAACGATGGTAGGATCAACAACAGCTACGCTTCAGGGAGTGTGAGCGGAACTGATTATGTAGGCGGGTTGGCAGGATACAATTATGGAACAATTAGCAGCAGCTACGCTTCAGGGAGTGTAACTGGAAATAGTTATGTAGGCGGTTTGGTAGGAGCCAATTATGGACCAATCAGCGGCAGCTACGCCATAGGAAGCGTGAGTGGAAGTGGAAATATAGGGGGCTTGGTAGGATTCAATGATAGCGGAATTATCATCAGCAGCAGTGTTTTCGACCTTACTACAACGAGACAACCGGATACAGGAAACGGCACGGGTAAATTAACTCTAGACATGCAGAATCTAAGCACTTATTCTGATCTAAGTTGGGACTTTGCGGGCACATGGGGAATCAATTCGTCTACAAATAACGGGTATCCCTATCTGCAAGTTTTTAAGGTCGATTTGACTTATAACGGCAACGGAAACAACAGCGGGTCTGTGCCCATTGACAACACCATCTATTTAAATGGAGTAACAGCTAACGTCTATGGAAACACAGGCAATTTGATCAAAACGGGCTATACTTTTGCGGGATGGAATACTTTAGCAGACGGAAGCGGTACAAACTATGCAGCAGAAGAGGCACTCGTGATGACTGGAAATAAGACCTTATTTGCGAAATGGACAATCACTTCATCATCCGATGGTTGCGGTAATTGTGGTAGTTCACCAACTACAAGCTCAACACCAACACCGACACCAACACCAACACCAACAGCAACACCAACACCAACACCAACGCCATTAAATATATTTAAGAGTGGTATAGTTAATGATGCAAAAGAAGCAGATTTTATCCGGGCCATGGTGGATAAAGTCAATAATTCGGAGGTCAAAGTAGAACTAAAAGACACCACAGGACACTGGGCTGAAAAAACAATTGATACTTTCGTAAAATTAGGTGTTATACAAGGTTATGGTGATAAAAGCTTCAAACCGGATGCTAATATTACTCGAGCTGAATTTGCAACAATCCTTACTAAAGTATTCAGTATGGACACAGGAACCAAATCTACAAATCTAAAGGATTTAGGAACTCATTGGGCGAAAGCTGCGATAGAGAAGCTTGCATCTCTTGGGATAATAAGTGGATACGGGGATGGTACATTCAAACCAGATCGGACCATATCTCGAGAAGAAATGATTGTCATTATTTCACGTATTGTAAACTTAACTCCTACAGCTGATGGAGCAAATAACAGCATGTTTACAGATATAGATGGTTCATATGCTAAAGAAGCTCTTAACGATGCTGCTAAAGTCGGTATTATTTCGGGTAAAGGCGACAATAAGATGGAGCCTAAAAGTAATGCAACACGTGGAGAAGCCTTAACCATACTACTGAACACTTTGAACCTCAATCCACAGCTGAAAACATTGTTAGGTGGGTTGAAGTAAATCCTTAATTTCAAAAAAAGTAGATCTGTCTTTTACTTAGACGGATCTACTTTTTTTGTTATTTTAGGTTAATGAAAAGTCCATATTATAACCATATGCCTCAAAATCCTTTTTATATATTTCCCTAACTAGGGCTTGCTGAACGAGTCTTAACTCCCAAGTTGGACACCCTGAATTTGAAATTTAAATAAATTGAAGAAAAAGACAACGAAAAGCCGAAGCTTCCTCTCCAAGTTCATGACGAGCAGTTGCAATGTGAACATGGATTCACTGGTTTGAACGAGTCGGGCACGAATACGCCCAAGGCCGTATCGGCGTTTTCCTGTCCGCTCCATTTACTAGCAATTGCTTGATAACTTCCACTTTACCACTTGAGTTCAATACCGCCTTTCCCGTGTGTTCACATTAGGTGACATGATAAAATCTGAAGCAGCAGTACCCCTAACCACCGCTTCTTAAATAACCTTGCTCGAACACTCCCTGAAAAAAAACAACCCCCTTAACCATCACAAGGATGACTAGAGGATTGCCATTTGCAGGTTTAATCTTTTACAGTGCTCTTACTCACCCATACTTATAAGTCATGCCATATCCGCCTTTTGGATAGACCCATTCGATGTTACTCGATGGGCAAGCAATACGGCAGGTGCCGCATTCAATACAGTTCTCGTAAGCAACTGTGGTCGTTTTCAGCTTCAGGTTCCAGTCATACACATCAGCAGGACAGAAAAAATTGCAATCCTTTGTTACGCACTTCTCACATGTATCTGCTTCCTTGATAACCAAATGTGATTTGTCATCGCACTTGAAGCGAATCGTAAACAGCTTATCTGTTATGCTCTCACTCATCCGTTCATCGACCTCCATCCTTTGTAACCCAGCTTCAGCAAGTTCAGCGTTCCGCCTGCGGCTTCCTTGATTACTTTCACTGCATGCTTCTGCTTATCCGCTTTCGACACACCGTCAACGAGGAACATATTATAAGCAGCTTCATTAACAGCGCGAGGCATGCGGTTAAACAATAAATCCGGATCGTTTTCTTTCAACAACTGATGCATACCGCGGTATTTCTTCAAATCCTTCATCACAAAGGAGGCATGAATGGCTGTATCATAGCTCTTTAAGGTTGCTGCGGAGAAATTGCCTTCCGCTTTTGCCTTAATAATTGCTTCCGCGGCTAGCTTCCCTGAAGTCATTGCCAGATTCGTACCCTCACGATGTACAAAGTTAACCAACTGCGCCGCATCTCCGCAAGCACACCAACCGTTGCCTGATAGCTTAGGTACTGAGTTGTAGCCGCCTTCCGGAATGAGATGTCCAGCATATTCCTTCATTTCGCCGCCCTGAATCAGCTTGCGAATCATCGGGTGTTGCTTCACGGACTCCAATAGCTCATAAGGCTTAATTTTCTTCTCCCGCAGGTGATTGACCATAACGCCTATTCCCAACGAAAGTGTATCTTTATTCGTATATAAGAAACCCATTCCTGCCATACCTAATGAAGTTTCGCCCATAAATTCAATCGTTATACCTTCGTCGCCTTCCAAATTGAAACGATCTTCAATTTTCTCACGCGGCATGGCAATAACTTCTTTCATCGTCAAGGATACTTCATCCGGATTCCATTCTTTATGAATCCCCATTGCTTTGCCGAGCAGTGAATTTACTCCATCCGCAATAACGACAACATCTGCATATAAATCGCCATCTTCGCGGTCCGTTTTGACCCCAACTACCTTATCACCCTCATAGATCGGTGCTAAAGCCACGGTTTCATAAATGGGCAGCGCTCCGGCTTCAATTGCTTTATTCGCAAACCATTGATCGAATTTAACGCGTAATCCGGTAAAATTGTTATACGGCTCTTTGTACGCTTCATTGCGGTGTCCAAACGTACACATCGATTCCTTACCCATCATCCAAATCCGTTGTTCCACGATATGTCTTTCGATCGGAGCGTTCTTCTCCAACCAAAATTCCGGAACAAACTCTTCAATTTGTTTACGGTAGAGTACCCCGCCAAACAGGTTTTTTGCACCTGGGAACTCTCCCCGTTCTAATAATACTACACTTAATCCGGCTCTGGCCATCGTCATTGCTGCAGCTGCTCCAGCAGGTCCAGCACCAACTACGATCGCATCGAATTTCTCATTCACGGCAACTCGCTCCTCGTCGTTAATTTTATGCTGGTAACAAAACGCCTCTTTTTTTGCGAACCTCTGCAGTAATTTGAGGTACGATTTTGAATAAATCCCCGACGATGCCATAATGTGCAAACTGGAATATCGGCGCATTTTCGTCACGATTGATGGCAATTACAATATCGGATCCGGTCATGCCGACTGTATGCTGAACAGCCCCTGAAATCCCTATGGCAAAATATAGCTTAGGTCGTACGGTACAGCCGGTTTGTCCGACTTGATGTTCATGCTTGATCCAGCCTGCATCGACTGCAGCACGGGAGGCTCCGACAATCCCACCTAACGCATCCGCTAAATCCTTCAGCATGGCAAACGCCTCTGGCCCACCTAACCCACGACCACCGGCAACAATAATATCGGCTTCTTCTAGATTTACTGAGCCCGTTTCACGGATGAAATTCAGCACCCGCGCTGCAATTTCTTCTTCCTTCATCGGGTTCTCGATGCGAATGATCTCCGCTTGCCGCGAAGTATCCCGAGCTTGCGCTTGAAAAACCCCCGCACGCGCTGTAGCCATCTGCGGTCTATACTGCTTACAGAGGATGGTCGCCATCATCTTCTCCGAGAACGCAGGCCGACTCGCAAGCAGCAACCGTGACGGATGCGGCTCACAATCGAGCTCAGTCGTATCTGCCGTCAGTCCTGTCGGCAAATGCGTAGCAATCGCCCCCGCTAAATCTCGCCCCGTCCCTGTTGCACCGAATAAAACGATTTCCGGCTTCACCTGGTCAATCAATTGCAGGCATATGCGGCTGAAAGGTCTTGTACGATACTCCTTCAGTACTGGAGAATCGCACAAATATACCTTATCCGCACCGTAATAAATTGCCTCTTGCGCCAAATGCTCCACGTTGTCGCCCATCACCAGCGCAAGCAATGGGGCATCGAGCTTAGTTGCTAGCTTCTTCCCTTCACCCAACAGCTGCCAGGATACCTTCTTCGCTTCGCCATCTCTTTGCTCCACTACGATTAACACACCGCGATATGCCGACCAATCCGGCATCTCATTGTCCTGAACTTCTACTTCGTCCGCCATTTATACGCCTCCGATCTTGTATATACAATCCATTTCATATGTGGTGTCTATTTATATTTACCAACCAAAACGTTCAGGCAGTTCGCCTTCCCAAAGCTTTGAAACGAGCTGTTCCGCTTGTATTTCTATAGAGTCGCCAGAAATCATAACGCCATTTACTGTACGTGGTGCAGGGACCCAGGTCTTGGAAACGATGGTCGGCGAGCCTTTAAGTCCAATTTGTGCTCGATCCAATCCAGGAAAGTCTGCAGTGGTCCAAATGGTTGCTTTATATCTTGCAGCTCGAATCATCCCAGGCAAGGATGCTCTGCGGACTTTATTCAATTCCTTCAATGCGGTAATCAAAACAGGCATGCTTGTTTCAACGACTTCAATGCCATCCTCAAGTAATCGCTGCACGGTAACTCTACGTTTTTCCTCATCGACTTTCTCTACTTTATGAACATAAGTGAGTTGCTCCAGATCCAGACGACAAGCTACTCCAGGACCAACCTGCCCCGTATCGCCATCCAAAGTTTGCTTCCCGCAGAATACGATGTCCACAGGACCCCAAGTCTCTGCTATTTTAGCAATCGTTTTCGCCACAACATATGAAGTTGCCAATGTATCTGCTCCGGCGAACCCACGATCTGTAACCAGCACCGCTTCATCCGCACCCAATGAGATACATTCCTTTAACCCTTTTTCTGCTGGCGGCGGCCCCATTGTGACCACAGTTACTCTCGCACCGAGCTCATCCTTGATGCGTAGTGCTTCCTCCAAACCATGCATATCATAAAAATTAATAATGCTTGGAACCCCTTGTCGAATCAACGTGTTGTTCTTGGGATCAATACGAATTTCCCGGCTGTCGGGAACTTGCTTGACACAAACGACGATATGCAGCATCTGAACACCTCTCCTTAGTTTGTGAAAAATATTACAATGTATGGCGCGTTTACACGCTTACTATAGTAATTTCGCCAATAAGTAAGTTCGCCATTAATTCACAAATCCCTCTTTTATTCTACTATTATTTTATTATAACATTATCAGGTTATTTTATCACTAAAATTTGCATCACCCGATCGCACTCAACCACAAAACTAAGGAATCGCGATCCTTCTCTGCGTTGTAGTAAAAGCATCGCTAACCGTGATGAATCTACGGCTTCCCCTACATTGCGAAAATGCTGCAAGGATTGAAGAAGGATTTTATTACATATTTTGCTGCTGGTCCATATCTCACCATACTCCGTTCCCATGTCAAAAGGTGAAGGCTGTATACGTCGCTCTTCACTCCATTGCTTTAGCATATGCTGCGTATACTCACGTGTGAACACATATCTTTGTCTAATCTGAGACTCGGTGAATGAAATTCGACCTTCGATATAGCGACTCACCATGTATTGTATTTGACAAGAACATCTAGTTCCCTTGCAACGGCTGGTCTGTTGAACCATGAAATCATGTTAAAGTGAGAGCCATTGAGTTGTCTATTTTCACATCTGACTGGAGAAGATATTCAAATTGTCGGTTCGCATTCAAAATTATATGTAAATCATTTTCTTCGTAGTAACGATCGGTTCGGTTCCCAATAAGCAGAACACCACGGGCTTCGTCATGAATTGTAATTGGCAAGGCTATGGCTGACTGCAAATGTTCAATTAGCATAATGGAATAATCATGTTGGAGTCTATTACGCTCTAAAACCTCCGTACTTAAATCTATAATGACAGATCGTCCCAGCTTTAACACAAGTCCAGCTAATCCGTAACCGGGTTTAAGTGCTAAGCTTTTGAATCGTTCATTGCTATTGCCTGAAGCGTACAGCCATCGTATCCGACTATCCTGATCATCCATCCATGCCAAGCCTGAAAAATCACTTGATGTAATCTTACATAGAGCATCCAATTCATTTTGGATATCTTCATTATAAGGATACATCATTTGTCACGCCTCATTTCAATGAGTCTTAAGTTTTTTATTAGAGGTAACTTTAGTATAACTATTGTAAATGCCTTTGTATTTCAGGAGATTCCCTTAATTATGGAATGAAATGCACTTAGGGAATGTTCAGGGTTTTTCTCGTTTATTTTCAGTGTTTCTCCCGATAACAATCATAGTTTTGCAGAGGTATGATGATATCAAGAAACAACAAGAAAACAAAGGAGATGGTTAAGATGGTAATGAAATGGCTAAGAGGGAACAAGTATGCAGCGGTGATTTTAACTTTGGTTCGATTGTATGTAGGGTATGAATGGATGAAAGCAGGCTGGCACAAGATTACAGGAGCAACTGCCTTTGATGCATCGGGTTATTTAAAAGGTGCGATTGCTAAACCGGTTTTGGAAAGTGGAACCCAACATTCCCTTTATCCGAACTTTGTAGCTTTTCTCCAGCATTTCGCTTTACCTAATATAAAGCTGTTTAACGCAATTGTGCCGTGGGGTGAATTGTTAGTGGGTGTAGGCTTAATTCTTGGCGCTTTAACTACAACGGCTATGTTCTTCGGAATGGTGATGAACTTTACTTACATGTTAGCAGGTACAGTATCTAGTAATCCTTGGTTGATTTTACTCAGTATTTTCATTGTTGTTGCTGGAGCTAATGCAGGTAAATTCGGAGCCGATTATTATGTGCTTCCTTACATTCATCAATGGTTTGATAAGATGCGCAAGCATAAAGAAACTAAGCCGAATACAAAAGCTCACCTAACGGTATAATAGAATATGGCATGCACTAAAATTTGGATAACTCATGACGGTTCGAAAGAATCCTAGAATAGGCGTCTCGTACAAGCGAACATCCTCGCTTGTACGAGACGCCTATTCTCATTTATTGTGATTGAATCAGAAAATCTCTAATCGATCATTACTTTTTATTCGAAATCCTAAGATAGGAAAATAAAGCCTCAGACTACCGCTGCCATTATTAAACTATTGTGCCCGTCCCTCGGTTTAGCTTAGAGGCGTGCGAGTTTGAAACTGTCATAAGAAAGATAAATACATAAAACGGCTACAGCAAAAAAGATGACAGAAATTCGAAGATTCCTCCGCATTTTGATCCCATAGGAACAAAAAAAGATAGCTGCAGCTAATTTAGCACAACTTTGATAATAAGCATTATTCGAAAAAAGTGAACTGCTAAAAATAATCGAAATAAGCAAAGTTGTCGAAATTAGAATTTTAAACCACACAGGTTCTTTTAAGAATAGTTTAAACATAAATGTAATCCTCTGCATGACGGGATTTGTCCTTTCTAAGTATCTTTTGTTTTTTATTACTATATATTAGCATAGATAAACCACATGACAATTCCTTCCCTGAATATCCTTCTTATCTCGCCATCATCCGCTTGATTTGGTGAGTCTCTCGTAACGTATGATTTTGCGAAACATCCGCTTGTCGGAAAGAGCGTTAAAGATGTATTTGTCTGGCCGAGTATTGACCTCTATGATCCAAGGCTTCAGCTCTTTATCAATTCCAATATCCACCCCATACGCCCGGAACCGCGGAAAAATGCTACTCATATGGCTGCTGATCCTGAGGCCTAGTGCCCTCAGCCTCCCCTCATAGGAAACCTGTTCCTTTTTGGGCAAAAACGGAGCTAGTAGCTCACGCATCGGCATCGGCTTACCGCCATTGTGGTAGTTGGTCACGACCTTATGAGCACGGGCTAAGCGTCCCACGATCCCTGTTACTTCCCACTTGCGCTGCGGGCCGAGTTGGGTCATGATGCGCAGGTCGAACGGGCGACCGTGACAGCGGAGCAAGGGGATGCCCTTTTGTACCAGATAGGTTTTCTTCCCCTTTGCCTTCTCGAAAGCAACATACGCCCCGTTAAAGGTTGCGAATAATCGGCTAAGCGTTCCACTCTGCAAGAGATAGCCGTTATCACGACGAGACAGTTTAAATATACCAAAGCCACCGGTTCCGTGGCTTGGCTTAAGATAGACAGCGCGATACTTTTCCAACATCCCACTTACGTTTGCTTTCGCGGCAAGATTCGTCGGCGGCAGGTGGTGGGCCAACTCCGCACTGGTTCGTAATGCTCGGTACTTGCCTAGCTTGTTATTCCAGTAAACCATGTTCACCCCGTTCATCAATATCCGTACATATTAGTAATATGAAGGACATTAATCGGTTGTGTGGATGCATCACCTAATTTCGAATCACCTGCAAAGGGTTCCCCGCAACAAAGCTTCCTGCTGCAACATCCTTATGTACAACAGTACCAGCCCCAATCACGGCATAATCCCCAATCGTAACCCCGGGTAAAATAATACTATTAGCTCCAATCATTACATTAGATCCAATATGTACTTCACCTAAGCGATATTCCTGAATCAAGTACTCATGCGCAAGAATGGTCGTATTGTAGCCAATGATTGAATTGTCACCGATAGATATTTTCTCCGGAAAAAAAACATCGACCATCACCATTAAAGCAAAAGCCGTATTGTCGCCTACCTTCATCCCAAGCATATTACGATACAGCCAATTTTTGAAACGCAAAGAAGGCGAGTATCGCGTCACCTGGATCACCAAGAAATTACGCATCGCCTTCCATTTGCTCACCGTGCTGTAAATTTGCCACAAGGCGTTTGCGCCTTCAGTCGGATACTTGTCGAGCTTTCTCACAGCTTCCCCCTAAGACTTTTGTTTAAAGTTGTTTCGATTGAATCTGCTGCAACAATATGAAGCAAGTCCGACATTTCCTGCAGGATATAATCCGGATTGAATTGACGTAATACCACTTCGCCTTGAAGTGACCAAGCGACACCTGCCGAGCGGATACCTGCACCCTGCGCTGCCATTAAATCGTATTGGCTGTCACCCACCATTAACGTATGTTTGGGTTTTGCCTCCAAGCGACTCAGTGCCAAGAAAACACTCTCCGGATGAGGCTTCGGTTGCCTTACATCGTCTGAAGTTACAATAGTGGATAAATACGGCTTCAAGCCAAACAATTGCAGTCCACGACATACAGTTAATCTTATCTTACTGGTTACAACCCCCAGCTTTAAACCTTGTGCATGCAAGGCTGTTAACGTTTCTTTCACATGCGGAAACAACAGGACCATCTCATCATGCTTCCCCAGATTAAACTCCCGATAAGTCCCCACAATGTCATCGACATCAGTCCTTTTTGAAAAAAGCGCGATTTGTTCCCGTAACGGCTTGCCCATCTGCCGGATAATATCTTCCCTTAAAACAGGTGCTAATTTATGCACTTGTAAAGCATGATGAAAGCTTTGAATAATGAGCTCATTCGTATCGAGCAGCGTTCCATCGAGATCAAACAGAATTGTATCGATCATGACCTTCTTTACTCCTTCAAATGTCTCTCATCCTGATCCGTTAGACTTTCTGTATCTTCATTCACAGTCAATAGTGGGGCTTTCGTGCTGACAATTGGATCGGAATATAAAGCAGTAGGTGGCACTAATGAGCGGCGATAGTAAATCAATACAATAGCCACAAGAATAATCAGAATGCTTAAAAGCTGGGAAACTCTAATATTACCATCATCCAATTGACCGGATTCAAACATGAGCTTCATAGGCGACCATAGACCATTCGTCAAACTTGCTAGCCATGAAGGACCTGTAAAAGCCAAGCTATCTGTACGGAGTCCTTCGACAAGGAACCTTCCGATCGAATACCAGATAAAGTAACTGATGAATACCTCGCCTGCCCGCAAAAAAGGACGTCTACGCAGCACCAACAGCAATAAAAATCCAACAAATGTCCAGATGGATTCGTATAAGAAAGTGGGATGATAATATGTTCCTTCTATATACATCTGATTTACAATAAAATTCGGTAAATGCAAGGAATTCCGTAAAAAGCTTTCCGTAACCGGTCCACCATGGGCTTCCTGATTCATAAAGTTTCCCCAGCGTCCAATCATTTGACCAATAATTAATCCAGGTGCAGCAATATCGGCAATTCGCCAAAAATCATAGCCCTTGGCACGTACATAAAAAGCGACTCCAATAATCGAACCGATCAACGCGCCATATATCGCAATCCCTCCGTGCCATATCATAAAAACTTCCCAGAGGTTATTGCGATAATCATTCCATTTAAAGATAACATAATAAGCGCGTGCCCCTACAATAGCTGAAGGGACGGCAACCAACAAAAAATCCATAAAAAAATCGGGGTTAATATGAAATCGCTTGCCTTCTTGAATGGCAATTAATAGTGCAATTAAGGCTGCTGATCCGAGAATAATCCCATACCAACGCACATCGATTGAACCTAAACTAAATGCAATGGGATTAATCGCTAAATACATGAAATACTCCTCCTAGTCCAAATCTTCATTTTCGTCCATACCACCAGCTAATGTTTCCGTGAGTTTATTCGTAAAATGCTGTGCTGCATTATACCCCATCCGTTTCAATCGATAGTTCATAGCAGCCACTTCCACAATCACAGCTAAATTTCGACCTGGACGAACGGGAATGGTAACTAATGGGACATCTGTATCAATAATTCGAGTCGTTTCTTCATCAAGACCTAAGCGATCATACTGCTTATCCTGCTGCCAAATCTCTAAATTAATCACAACAGAAATCCGTGTATTATTACGAACTGCGCCTGCTCCGAACAATGTCATCACATTAATGATCCCTACACCACGAATTTCTAATAAGTGCTTAATCAATTCCGGTGCATTCCCTACAAGAACATGGGCAGCTGACTGACGGATTTCCACGGCATCATCTGCAGTTAGCCTATGTCCGCGTTTAACAAGCTCTAAAGCCGTTTCACTTTTGCCAATACCGCTTGCCCCTGAGATGAGAATACCTATACCGTATATATCAACTAAAACACCATGGATGGTCGTAGTGGGAGCAAGCTTGTTTTCAAGGAAATCGGTAATTTGACTCGCTAAGGTTGTCGTTGCCGCCAGACTTCGGATAACGGGCATTTGTTTTTCAGTCGCGGCCTTTATTAGTTCCTCTGGTACATCCATGCCCCTTGTAATCAACATGCAGGGAGTTTCCTCATTACATAAGCGTTCCATTCGATCACGTCGCACATCCGCTGTTAACGTATTGAAAAAGGCTAGCTCTGTCTTCCCTAATATTTGAACCCGTTCGAATGGATGATAATTAAAATAGCCTGCCAACTCAAGACCTGGACGATACAAATCCGCTACTGTGATCATTCTTTTCAAGCCTTCATCGCCGCATATCACTTCCATATGAAATTGTTTTACGAGATCTGAAACCTTAACTTTTTTTGCCATCAATTAGACTCCTTTAGTTTCCGTTACTCGTATCGTAATTCAAAAGGCCCCTTAAATCAACTTCATCTTTCCATAATCATCTGCAAAATGAAAAAAAGAGATTAGCCCGAAGACCAATCCCTTTCACCTGCTATATTATCTTGCAAAGATCGATAATGAAGTCGTCTTATCAAAGAAGTGTGTTTTGTTCATATCCAAAGCAAGCTTAACTGTAGATCCTTCTTTAACACCAGCACGGCTGTCCACACGAGCAACAACTGTGTTTACACCGATTCCGTTTAAGTGAAGCTGTACTTCATGCCCAAGGTTTTCCGAAACTTCAATCGTTGCATTAACAATAGAGTTCGGCGAGCCTTCAATGAATACAGGCTCATCATGAAGATCTTCTGGACGAATGCCGAGAATCACTTCTTTATTATTGTAGCCTTTTTCGCGAAGAACTTTAGCTTTGCCTTCTGGAATTTCGACGTTTACTCCTTTTGCTTTGAAGTAAAATGCTGAACCTTGATCGCTTAGAGTACCATCAATAAAGTTCATGGAAGGCGATCCGATAAATCCGGCAACAAACAAGTTAACTGGAAAGTTGTAAATTTCATCTGGGGTAGCCGCTTGTTGAATAACGCCATTTTCCATAACAACAATCCGCTCGCCCATTGTCATCGCTTCTGTTTGGTCATGTGTTACATAGATCATTGTTGTTTCAAGGCGTTTGTGAAGCTTGGCAATTTCAGCACGCATCTGTACACGTAATTTGGCATCCAAGTTGGAAAGAGGCTCATCCATCAAGAAAACCTGTGGTTCACGTACAATCGCACGACCCAAGGCAACACGTTGACGTTGACCACCTGACAATGCTTTTGGTTTACGATCCAATAAATGCTCAATATCTAGAATTTTTGCAGCATCGCGAACACGTGAATCGATATCTGCTTTTTTGAATTTGCGCAATTTCAAACCGAATGCCATGTTCTGATATACGTTCATATGTGGATAAAGCGCGTAAGATTGGAAAACCATAGCAATGTCGCGATCCTTAGGAGCTACATCATTAACCAAACGATCCCCAATATACAATTCGCCTTCTGTAATTTCTTCTAATCCTGCAATCATCCGCAATGTTGTGGATTTACCGCAACCGGACCCGCCAACCAATACGACAAATTCTTTATCTTTAATGTCCAAATGAAAATCCTTAACCGTAGCCTCAGTATTACCCGCATATTTCTTCACGATATGATGTAAACGTACGCCAGCCATGAATTCATTCCTCCTATGATTGTACTACTGCTCTTGTTTTTAATATTACCCGATTAAAGAATAAAAGACTATACACATACCTCACAAAAAAATTACCTTCTTTTCGTCACTTTGTACAAGAGGAGCGCAACCTGTACCAAAACAGCATCATTGAAATTTCGCACATCCAGTCCGGTCTCCTGTTTAAATTTATCCAAACGGTATAACAGTGTATTTCGATGCACATATAAGCTTTTTGCCGTTTCACTCACATTACAATCCAATGCGAAAAATCGCTCTAACAATACATACATTTCCGTATCTGGCGATTGAATATTTCGTTTAAGCACTTGA
Source organism: Paenibacillaceae bacterium (assembly GCA_040904685.1). GTDB lineage: Bacteria > Bacillota > Bacilli > Paenibacillales > NBRC-103111 > Paenibacillus_AC. The sequence continues at coordinate 25,047 of JBBDSZ010000041.1, forward strand.
CTTACATAACGTTTCTGTTCCGTTTCTGTTAGAGCATTCAGCAGCTTCTCTAATCGCATTTGCCATGGCAGATGCATACTCGCACTGGGATAACACATTTTGCCCAAGCGCATCGTTTCCCGCATCTCTACAATAACCTGCAGTAAGGACTTTGCTGGTGTTTCCATTGGATAATGAATCGTCAGCTGGCATTCTCCCAACCATTCATTCGCGAGCATTTCATACAACCCAGAGCAGATCGAGGCAAGCGCATCCTCCACACTTTCTTTATCCTCCCCTTCACTGGCAGTCAACAAGGATTCGGAAGCCAGTATCAGCCATTCCTTATCCATTAGAGGGATTAAGACAATTTCTGCGTCAAAAAAAGACTTTAACAGCTTTTTTAACTCCTTATAGGAGACAAGCTGCGAATCCGAATATTCACCATACAGTAAAAGTGGAATTTGCAGCGATGCCAAAGCAAGCTTAGATACGAGTTGCTCTGGCAATACAGCTTCTTTTATTTTTAATGACTGCTGTCGGTCTACCCACTCTTTCACCAATTGTACCGTTTTTTCCTCTTCGGATAGGGTTGAACTTGCTCTTATTTTATCTGAAAATATATAAGTATCTAATACAAGCTCAATCAGTTGTTGTTCACTTGAAGTTAGACTCACACTTTCCAGAACGAAAAAAACCGCCACACCCTCTCGAACCTCCAACAAAAAATAAAGCCGATCCAGCCAGACTCCCTTGCCTATTTGCTGTATAGATGATTGTGACGCTGATAGTTTGTCCCATTCTATAAGAGGCAGCCTGCTCAGTGTGATTCGCGTATTTACGATAGGTTCTAGCTTGCGTCTAATTCGTTCCCAGTCCATATGTCAACCTCTTAGCTTTCGTTACTTTTTCTCTATTGTACCATAGGAATCGAATATGCTACTAGACAACAAACCTCTTCAGCAGAATGCCAAAGAGGTTTGTTTGAATATCATTTAACGCATAGGATGATTAAATTACCCTTCGAGCTTTGACATAGTGATCCTTCCACCAGTCTTTATTCATATCTCCTAATTTCACGCCGCCGGCACCGTATGTGTGAATCATCTGCCCATCACCCGCATAAATTCCGACATGTCCAATTTTTCCTTTCGAGTTCTTCGTAGTAAAGAAAACCAGATCTCCCACTATCAGATCCCTTTTAGAAACAAACTTTCCTACAGTCGCTTGATCTCTAGAGAGACGCGGCAAATAGATGCCATTTTCATTAAATACCGTCTTCGTCAAAGTAGAACAATCAAATGTCTTTGTCTGTCCATATTTAGCTCCAAACACATAAGGTCTTCCCAAATATTGCTGAGCATCCAAAACAAGATTGATTCGCAATTGATCAACCCTAGTTAAAATGCGCTTAGCCCCTAAAAATTGCGTTTTATAATCAGCAACCTTACGTGAAACCACCTCACTTTTACTCTTGGATGCCATCACAAATTTACCATTATCCATATAGATCCCATCGAATGTAGGCTTGCCTTTACTGCCAAAGAATACAATATCCCCAGCTTTAAGAACAGATATAGAGCTTACAGATGTTGCTTTCATCGTATATTGATCCGATAAATTTCGTGGAATTTTATAATTTAATGTTTTATAGACATAATACATCAGTCCCGAGGCATCAAATCCAGAAGCTGCAGATTCTTCATAAGCTGCATATTGTTTACCTATCATCAGCTTGGCCAAAGAAACAGCATCCATATCATCCGTTGCCGCATAAGCAATATGTCCAAACTGCCCTCCTGAAAATAGAATAGCCGCCGCCGCAGTAATTACAATCGCCCGTTTTATCGTTTGTTTTATCGTTTGTTTTATCGTGCGTTTCAACAATATTGTGTTCCTCCTTATGTACTTGCAATTTTTAGTTTTTCATTTTGTCTTGTCCTCCTATTCCAAGATTATCATGGTTATAAACCTGATTCACCCCTAAAATATTTCCTCCATTATGAAATTGGCGGGTTATGTTCCTCCGTCTGAAAAAAAGTGATTTGGGGGAAGTGGGTAAAACATAAACTTAATCATAATTTAGACTGCGCTCCCCTCCTTATTATTCATTGCAAACCAAAAAAACTGCCCTATCATTAGGCAGTTAATTCTGAACTATACCAATCAGTTCAAGCACTCGATTCGTACCTCCCTGTTTGCTTTATAAGAAAATCAATAACAAAGTTTCTCCTAAATATTATTAAAAAAAGCCCAATCCGCAACAAAATGCAGATTAAGCTTTTGAACTTTTAGTAAAAAATGGTGAGACATGAAGGATTCGAACCTTCGACACCCTGATTAAAAGTCAGG
>JBBDSZ010000042.1:0-25760 GCA_040904685.1 Paenibacillaceae bacterium
GGATCAACTGGAAATTCTCTTGAATTGAGCTTCTAAACATATTATACGAGGAGTGAAACAATGTCTAAATTAGCTGTAACTATTTTATTATGTGTGTTGGTGGTTGGCATTGGCAGTTATATTTTTGTAGGAACAAATTCAGTTAAACAAAAAGTTGTGGATGGGCATACAGCGATGAAGGATAAAGTACGTTCTTGGGACTATGTCTCGAATTGAGTGACGAGGGGCGTTCTGCCCCTTTTTATATGAGTGGAGGTAACCGTGATGAAGAAAATTTCCGAGGAAAAGGGCGAAGCTACTTTAATAGCTACTTTAATCGTGACGATAGTTTTAGTTGTCTTTGCATTTATGCTGATTCCCTATTTCGTATTTATGATGCAGCGCAATCATCTTCAAACGATTGCTAACCACGCTTTAAAAGAGGCCGAAGTCGCGGGATATGTGACGAATACAATTATTTCAAGCACTTCAATAAAGCTAGCCTCTGTTGGATTAACAACAATGATAATAGGCGGCAATGCTTATCCCAATTATAACGGGAGCACACTTACCAAGGTTTTACGTGATGCAGCAGATCCAACCATACATCTCTATATTAAATATCCAGCAGCTAACTTGAGTAAATTATTTACTGGACTAGGTGGGCAAGCTGAGTCTTCCAATGGTTACTATTACATTCATCTTGCTGGGCGTAGCGAAGCCTATGAATAAGCTCAAGCAAGCGATTCTCGCCTTTGTGAGGAATTCGTATGGTGGTGCCCATATTTATATTTTTGGATTACTTGCATTAGGTGGGATTACGGCCATTTTCATTATTTCGCTTAATGTCGCTCTGCAATATACGAATAAGGATCATACAAAACCACTTGTTGACATCGCTACTCATGCTGCCGCATTAGATATTGATCTTAGCGAGGCTGCACAAGGGCGGATCATATGGGATGTCAATAAAGGAACAGCGTCTTTTTATGGCTATCTGCGTAAAAATCTTCATCTGGATAGTAAAAATAGACCTGTTCAAGGCAGCTATTTGAGCGAAGCACCTATTATTCATTATTTGGGCTTGGTAACAAATAGCAGCTATCCCTTTACCTATGTAAAGAGCATCACACTTCATCAAAGAACCGCCCAGCAGCTGGTTAGAAAAATTCAAGCGACTCTTTACGGACCTTCTATAGTGGCAATAGTGGAAGTACAACAGAAAATGTATGGTCAAGCTACTGATGAACCGATTGTAATCTCTAGTGTATCTAGTATTCGCAACCGATTCTAGCAGGAAGTAGATGTTTAATAATGGAATTAACTGTATAATGTAGTTGAATATTGACGAATAAAGAATAAAGGAGTGAATTCGTGTTGAAAAAGTAGGTTTACCATATTACTTTTATATGTACTCAAAAGGATATTGAACGATTTTTTGTAAAGACAGATAAAGAAAATATCATGTTGGCATTGTGCCAATCCTAAGGAGAAAATTAAATGAAAAAATTAACAATCATCATACTCGTCACTTTTTTCTTAGCAACAAACAACAACTTTAAGGTTATAAGAGCTGACTCCAGCATTCCTTTACTTTTTAATGACATTACAAACCATTGGGCTGAAGTATCCATTATAGAAGCTGTGAAAAAAGGCTTTGTTGAAGGGTATCCGGATGGAACTTTTAAGCCGGATGTTAAGGTAACAAGAGCAGAATTTATTAAATTAACCATTGCTTCTCTAAGACTACCTGTTTCATCTGAACCTATGACAAATTGGTATGATCCATATGTAATAGTAGCAAAGGATGCTGGAATTTATACAGAAAACGATTTTACAACTGGAAATATGAACACACCTATGACCCGTTTTGAAATGTCTCGTGCTGCTGTAAGGGCAACGGGACAGATGAATGATGATCCAGATAAATGGATGTATTTAGCAACAAAAGCAGGGCTTATTCAAGGCATGGACAAAACCGGTTTATTGGGTGAAGATCAATCAACAACACGCGCTCAATCGATTACGGTCATCGAAAGAATTTTAACTATTAAAGGTGGAGGGACTTTACCCGCCGACAAACATGCCGTTAACCGCGCTGAAGTTCTTTGGCATCATACTAATATTTTTTCGGTAATGCCGGAAATATTTGATGTAGTAAACTTCGGTAAAAATGTCATTGATAAATGGGACAAAAATAAAATGTTTGTTGAGCCAAAGAATGGACTATATAAAGCTACATTGGACTCTTTAATTGCGATTGATTTAGGAGATAAAGACGATCCTAATTGGAACTTGGTTCCAGCTAATCTCAAATGGTACGACTATCCTAATAATTGGGATGTAAGAAAATATACTGATGCTTATTTAATTCTTCCAGTAAGTCATGTGGATTTTAATAAAGATCAAAAAATATATAGCTACGGTACATTGGCATTTGAATTTTATGGATCTTATCCTCCCGATAATTCATCGTCATTCCCAAATGGGACTTTATTAAGCGCACACGTACTTACTTTAGATGGTACCAAACTATATGGTGGGATTATAGTACCAAAAGATACAAAATCATTGTATACAGAAATAGGTATAAGAATCAGAGCAATTGCAATGGCTCCCCATGATTTAGATGCTAAAAAACTCTTAGTAGTTAAGCGTTAATTGAAACGTATAAAACCAGGAAAGGTGATGTAAATGAATTTTAGAAAAATATTATCAGTATTATTGATCTTTTCATTTTTTCTCTCATATTTTAAATTTAATAATATTGTTGAAGCTAACACGCAAATTGTTCCTTGGACAACATCAGTTTCATATACAACAGAATCAGACAATAAAAGGTATAGTCAACAGGGAACAGCAAATATAAATTATTCTTATACTGTCCCGACTGGTCAACTAATAACAGGTTTGGATTGGTATGCAGCAGATGGTACTACTTTGTTGCGATCTGCTAGCGGTGTGACATTTGGTGGTCAATCCATATCAGGTTCAGATACACTGACAGGATATAGCATTACAGTCAAAACAGATATTATGACATACGATTTTGGATCTTTATTCTATTGGGATCGGTATGGATATTCTAATGCAGATGGAGGATTAAGATGGTACCCCGGAGGGGGGAGTTCTTTTCCGTCATCGGACGGTCATGGAGCGCCGACCCAAAATTATGATGGTAATTTATTACCGCGTTATCCTAATCAACCCGGTCAATTGTCTTCTACATTTTCAAGAAATTCTAACTTTGTAACAACAGATACAACTGTTCAAGTTAGTAAAAGCTCATTAGTACCATCAGTCTTAACATTTCCTAAGTGTTCATTAAATTCGATATTGAATGTACCAACTGCCCATAACGGAGACGTAACTTCAAACAGTGGTAATTCAAGTGGTGTTTCTTGTAGTTCAACTGATTTAGATAAATATACAGTTAATTGGACAGATCAATTTAATAATGATCAATATGGAACTGATTTTTCCAATCCCGGAGCAAAACAATTAGTTTATGTACATGCCTTTGACGTACAGATGCAATCCAAAACCTATCGCTATGATCAAATTTTGAAAGTTACTTATGGTCTGCCTGGAGCAACACCTACACCAATACCTGTAGCAACTGCCACACCAACTCCAGATTCGGGCGCTACCGCAACGCCAACACCTATCCCAACACCAGCACCAACGTGTAGTACACCAGTTACAATAAATGTAAGTGTACCTGGTAGTGCTAAAGAGGGAGAAACCTTCTATGTATCTGCATCAGGATCAAAGGATAGCAGTGGAGGAACTAATTTATCTTATCAATGGTATTACCAAGCATCTTCTGGTGGTTCTTTGGTCATAGGCTCGTCAACAAGGGATGCCACATTTAATCTAACGACTTTAGGAACTTACACAGTATATTTAGGTATAGTAGATATAAAAAAACCAATATGCAGCGCACAAACGAGTAAAAGCATATCCATTACTCCACCTAAACCAGATGCAGATATTGTTGTTAAAGGCAGCTTGAAAATAAACCGCCCCTTGGTATTAGATAGCACAAACAGCAGTAGCCCAAGCGCATACCCGATTACAAGCCGCAATGTTACCATAACCCCTTTAAATGGAGCAATTTCAACAGATGTTGTGACCTTACAACCTTTAAGTGGGACAGTTAAAATCGATACCATGCTTCGAAAAGCAGGCGACTATAACATATCCGTGACAATTTGTAATACCTTAAGTTTATGTGATACCAAAACGATTAAAATTACCATCGCGAATGATTTGAATCCTCTAGCAGACATCCAAGGCGGAGCCAGCTTTTACCGAGATCCATTGAACGCAAACAAGGCAATGATCATCCTAACGGCTTCCTTATACTCAATCGATAGCGATAATATTGGATCGAGTAGCGCGACAATTGTATACGATAAAAATAACGATGGAAATTTTGCGGATGATTTAGCAACCAATTCCTTTCCAGGCACGCTGAATATAATTACTGGAAAATTAACTTTCAACGCAACGAGTGTAGGGAAATATATGGTGATCTTGTATGGTTGTGAAACCTTTGACCCTGGACCCTTTGCATCCTATTTAACAACTGCAGATTACAAATGCACCGATCCAGGTGCAACATTTACAACACTCGTCAATAATCAAGCACCTACAACTAGCTTAACCGCACAAAAAACATATAAAACGGATATCGCCTTAAACGTTGGCGATATATCGACTGCGGATCGGAATTATATTATCAATAATATCACATCTTGGACGGCCACTTTACGAGCTAAAGGAATAGATGCCAATATTACGACCGGTATATGGAATAAAAATTTTGAACCGGATTATCTCAAAGACACTGGTTCATTCTTAACAACTATGAATTGGAGGGCAAACCTCGATAAAAAATATCTGATCGGTATCACAAATACTACAACCAGAAACGTGCAAGGGTCTTTATCGGTTCCTCTGGATTTAAAGCCGATTCCCATTTCTAGCGTTCCATTCGAAGGAAAGGTCTTAAATGCAAAAGCAACCGGTAAAAATGTGTATATGGTGTATCAAAACCCTATGGGACAGTCCTCAGACTACTCCATCTTTTATGCGTCAGGTTCAGTAGGGAATATGACAAAGCAATCTCTTGGGTATCAATATACAAGCGCAAACACGTCCCCCTACAATGCGTGGGCATCGGTCATGTTAGATACCAATCAAAATCCGTACACCATAGTAAGTCATGACCCATCGAATACGGATAATGTATTCCATCAAGGCTATCATTTGTTTTACCCAAGTCAAGGAATTTGGGATAAAAGATTGGATGTTTCACCAGCATCTTATGATGAACGTCAGCCGACGCAAATATTCTCACGTATGAGCAATATGAAAACCGGTCCGACAATATGGAGTACAGCAGGGATATTTTATATCGATACATGGATCCAAAGTCAGAATTTTTTCAGACGACCCTCTAATAATTGGGTCCCAAACACTTACCCTGATTATTACTCATTAGGCTCTCAGCAATTAGAAACGTACAGCGTAGGGTATACGGTCAATAACAACGATTATTGGTTCGGCACATATGATTATAATCAGAATTATTTGTTTTTGAATTATAACGGTATAAAAACCTATTTTAATCAGTATAACAGTGTATCAGATGGGGTTGTATCAGGTAATTCGGTCATCGTATTTGCCTATAAAAGATCAGATGCATCACAATATAAACTAACTTTTACGAATGGACTTCTCGTAAATGAGACTAAACTTAACATACCGACTAATAACACCATCCTAAAAATAAACCCAAACACAGGTAAGCTTTACATGCTTCGGAGAGATTGGGATTATGAGCTTAGCAAAAATAAAGACAGCGTGATAGAGTTCGATTATGTCAATAACACTGTTGTCTGGACAAAGTCAGTTCCGTCCGTATACAGCATTCAAGATGTTAGTTTCGACTCGGATGGAATTACACCTTTGTATTTATTTAGTTCTTCTTTGACGAATATGATCTATCTAAGCAAAGATGGCGATACAGGATCATTCACAAACGACACCTTAATTTCTAAATCGGAGGCGAACGCCACAGCATCTTATAATGAAAACGGGGAATATGCCTGGTTTACTGCGGAAAGCAAAAGTGCTCAATTCTCCAATAATACTGAATTATATAAAATCCATAAAGTTGATCCGGATGGTATATATAGCAATGCAACAATATTAAAACCATCTACAATGTATCTATTTGGACTAAAAGTGCTTGCGAATAATGATGTTGTTGCTATGGGTATGGATACTGCCTTGGGATATTTCTATGCCTTGGAATCCGAGGATTATGTGAAACATTATTCAAAACCTCTGGGGTTTTCAAGTGCATTAACTAACAGTCAATATAATCAGTATAAGGTCTATTTGGACGTAAACGATCATATATCTTTCACTAATTTAGCTTATAATGATAATGGTTATACACGGGCTTATAATGTCAATTTAATCACTAGAACCTTAGATTATGTGGGTTCAGTGCACGGTACAAATGTAACAAACGGCACAATACAGAGCAGAAGCGACGTAGTTGCAGCTGTCCCTATTAATTCGCAAATCCATGTTATAACCATGGACACTACTTTTAATACTACGAATTGGCAAGGAACTGTAACGGTGACCGCTGATGGAATTAATATAGGATCTACTTTCAATTCGTCTTCTGTAGGGTATAATGACAGTTCCATCGATGCAAATTCAAGCAATCAATTCTTTGCTACGGTAACATTGTCTCAAGGGCAGTACAGGTCAAATTTTTTCGCTACAAATTTACCCGGATTTACAACAAATAATGGATATTTGGATCAATTAGCAAGTTTCTTTTATGTTAAAGTGAAATTCATTAACAACATTCCTTATATCTACGGAAGGAGAACGGCAAGCTCAAATATAGAGATATATAGCGTAGGTATGGCTTCTGGACACATTAAAACAACCTTTATAGGGTACTTGCAAAATACCAATGTTTTTCCCACTGGTTGGGTTGGGCATTCCAATTACGTCTATAGTGGTTCTTATACGAACCTACCCACAGCAAAGACCGATGCCGGGATTGAATCTTATACGATCCCGACAAACTTCGACGGTACAGATTCATACCTGCGATACGGAAACATAAGGTATGATAATCTAACTGGCGGTTTTTCTACCATTAATTCGGAATGGACTACCGTCCAAACAGTGAATGGGATATTCTATGACGCCGCCCAAAATAAGTATGTAAAACAGGTTTTTAATGTGCCCCAGGATTCAAGTGTATCCAAATTTTCGTATTCCAACGGATGTTACTATTTTGGACTTCTCAAACGTAACCTATTTAATGGTAATTACTATATGAATTCCGTAAGTATGTACAAAATGGATAAAAACGGAACATCTAATATCTACAACTTCACGGCTCCAGATCCTACAGCATCTATATATTATGCATCCTTTGCGCAAGATGAAGATGGATACACCTATGGTATTATATTGAATGGTTCTACCACTTATATTGTCACGAATAAAAGCGGAGCCTTTAAAACATACACTTATAGTTTAGGTGGTTCTATCTATAACTTGTCGGATTTATCGATTAGTAATGGTAAATTTATATTCGGAAGTGCTGCTACAGGTACCTACGGTAGAATATACTATATGGATGTGGCTAATATTTCTACTTCATCTAGTTTCATATCTAAGAGTATATCTGCTTCAAATGTATCTACTATTAAAAATTTACAGTATGATCCGGATTCGAATACTATATTTTTTGAAGGATACAATTATAGAGGGAGTAGTAATAACCCGCAATGGAACTCTCTCATTTTTGGCTACGATTTAGGGGATACGAATTATTACATTAATCAATTCGGTTATGGGGATAATTTTGTAATCGATAAAAACAATATTTTCATAGCAGATAACGCCACGCTCTATAAATATAATAAGTTCGACTTTCAATTATTGGACGTAGGAAGAAAAGCACCGGTAAAAGCAAATGGCCTTTATTATTATGCATTGAATAGTCGCGGAAAAATAATTGGACTGAGCTATGATAATTCTAACAAGGCTATCGTCACTGTTTATAACAGTATCGACATATCCCAAACTGATCCAAGTCTTTCCACAATGATAGGCGGGCAAACGATAAGCTCTGTATTCGTCGGACCGCAAAAGATACAGCCGGACGTAAACTATGTAGTCCAATTATCGAAGGGGCAGTTTATGGACAGTTCACAATTTGTAAATACCCAAGCCATTATGGATAGTCTAACAAATTATATGAACACTAATATCAAACAACAAGCAGGAGCCACCGTTTACTATTTACTGGGCGATCCGTTGAATTTAACCGGAGTGTACAGTGACTATGAGAGTGATCCCAAGCAAGCAGAGAAATATAAGCTTTACCACGCTCCCAGCGGTTTTGACAACAACCAGGGCATTATTGCAAACAATGGACAGAATCAAATCACACCATTGATCTTAGACCATGTGGGATCGTACACCGGGTATTATATTGCCCAAGATAACCCGACATTTGGGAATGCAGCATTAGCCCCATTCTCTAAATGGTCGAGTGAAGATACACCGATTAAATTTATCGTACATCGTAAGCCTTTTGCTGTATTTAATGTTGCATTAAGAGATGATCCGAGCGATGCCCAGCAGGTTTTCTTCAGCATTAGTGAGGCAAGCTACGATTTGGATCACAATATTACAGACACGTTAAACAAAGGGATAGTCAACAAACAATACATGTATAAAGATTCAAGCACAGCCACATGGATCAATGGACTTCCGCCTTCTATTCTGCCTAAAAATGTTTCTTATGATCTTGTTTTAACTGTGACGGATATAGAAGGGGCTACTGCGAAAGCGAGCACTACATTCTTCACAGGTTTCACCATCCCTAACAATTTACCGGTTACCAACATCACAAACATTATAAGTACCGATGCAAATAATCCAGACATTTTACAAGCACTAACGCCCAATTATCAGTGGAGCTATGCGGATCCAGACGGAGATCCACAGCAGAAATATATCTTAAATATTTACAATTCGAGTAACGCCATCATTTCTACTTCAAACGAAATTGTTTCTTCCGCCAAAACTTATACGCAAGCAACGAATTTAGTGGAAAACGTGGTTTATTCTGTTCAGGTACAGGCGAATGATGGATTTGGATACGGGGCGTTATCGCCTAAGAAATATTTTAAAATTATTACGAATCGACCCCCTACGGGGAATTTAACTTTTGTAACGCCGATTTATGAGCACGACACACCTATCTTTACTATCTCTCAATCTGATCCGGATGGGGATGCGCTTACTATTGCCGTCGAAGCAAGCTTTAATGGAGGTGCATATACAACCATAGCTAATTGGAATGTTATTCTTTCAGGGACTACGAAAATATTTAATTACGGAGCATTAGCCCAAGGTTCATACACCCTAAGACTTAAGCTGGATGATGGAAAAGGAGGGGTATTCACGCAAACCTTTACATTTACAGCTCTTCCTCTTACCCTAAATGGGGCTATTAATCATACTGCTATATGGGAAAGCAATAGACTTAATTGGAACATGAAATACCCTTTACAAATGCGTGATACTACCGTTTTTTGGGCAGGTGAGGCACTGGAGCTTTCATCCACGGTAACTAGTACGGGTACAAGCCCCACTAAACCAGTTAAAATAACGGCAACTCTAATCCAAAGCGGTGATAAGGTCGCGTTAGCCTCATCCGATCAAATTCATTTTTTAGGTGAAATGATAAATAGCGATTTTGTCCACTCCCTATCAGATGGTGCCTATACGATGCGGTTTGATGTAAATTGGTCCAATGGTTTAACTCAAACAACAGATGTCCCGTTTCAAATTAAAGGTAATATTCTTGATGTAATTGTGGTACAGTTACGTAATTGAATGTAAAATGGTGGAGAAGCTATGATTGAAATCCATACGGTTAGGGAGCGAGTTAAGCATGATAAATTATAGATTTCGCAGAGAACGACTTCAGTTGAAAATGAAACAAAAGCATATCGATGTATGTCTGATCACACAAAATGTCGACCTTTATTATTTCACTGGCTCGATGCAAACGGGATATCTAGTGATTCCTGTGGAAGGCGAAGCCATCTTCTATGTCCGCCGGAGTGTGGTTCGAGCTCAGCAGGAATCGGCTGTCCAAGTCGAAGTTCTAGGCTCATTGCGGGAGCTTGAAGCTACGCTGCAAGAACGTTTCACAAGCATATTCGCAGAGGTCAAGCAAGCATCAAGAAAGCCAATTTTCGCAACAGAGTTTGATGTATTGCCCGTACAGCAGTTTCAACGATTGGAAGCGGCATTGCCTGATGTAGCTTGGGTCGATGGCTCGATGCTTGTCCGTGAAACACGAATGATTAAGGATGAATATGAAATCGGTCGCATTCAAGAAGCGGCACGAATTATTGACATTGCACTTGAGCACGCCATTTCGCACGTCCGGGAAGGCATGACGGAGGTTGCTTTGATGAGCTTGATCGAGACGACCTTACGCCAGCATGGTCATCTAGGTTTTATGCGTATGCGAGGCTATAATCAAGAGATTATTACGGGTATGGTAGGCTCAGGGGCTGCTGCAGCGGAGTCGACTTATTTTGACGGGCCAGCAGGTGGAAGGGGCTTAAGCGCGGCGAGCCCACAAAGCTCGAGCCACAAACGAATCGAGCTGAATGAACCGATCCTTATTGATATTGGCTGTAGTATCGATGGTTATGTGATTGATCAGACACGAACCGTTGTAGTTGGCGGTTTGAATGATCAGCTTACATACGCTTATCAAATTTCAGAAAGTATACTACGTGCGACTGAAGCCAATCTTCGTCCGGGTGTCATGTGTGATGAGCTGTATTTTCAAGCCTTAGAGCAAGCGACCGAAGCGGGCTTGAGTGAGTTTTTCATGGGATATGGTACGGATCAAGTCAAATTTCTTGGGCACGGAATTGGGTTGGAGATTGATGAACTGCCTGTACTGGCGAAGGGGTTCAAGCTTCCATTGGAAGCGGGGATGGTGATAGCGATTGAACCGAAGTTTACCTTTCCCGGGCGCGGTGTGGTCGGGATAGAGAATAGCTATCTCATAACTGCACAAGGATATACGAAGCTGACTCATTCTCGAGAAGGAATTATTTCAATTCATGTCTAATGATTTGTTTCGTATTTCTCCCAAACTCTATTAAAAGATTGGACACTGGTTGTTTTTTTTAGTAGGATAGTGTTAAGCATGAGAGGGGGAATACGTATGTTACCTTTGGGACAAAAAGTGATCATTGTTGCAGACAGTTTCGAACAAAATCTGACAATAGGAGATCATGGCTATATTATCGCTTATGATCGAAATGTGGATAATGCCTTTAATTATGTTGTGCGGATACCAAAAATCAATAAACACATTTTTCTTCCCTCGGCTGATATTGAACTTGAAGAAGTTTTACTAGGTCAAGAGGCAGAGAGAATTGAAAGAGAGGCATTAATTGATTATGCCCTTGCTACGAACAATGCTGAATTATTTTATCGTGTGATGAATGGCGAAGAAATCGAGCCTGCTGCAGAAGTGAATAAAGAAGTTACATCCCCCAATGATTTTGTGAGACAAGTAAATTTGAAAGCTTGGATATAACCAATAGCCTATTTAAGACAGTACTGTAAACTAGCGGTACTGTTTTTTTGTTCAATTGCCGAATGAATGCTGATCTTGAAGCCAGCTTTCAACAAAGGTAGTCATAGCGGCGATATCATTCAGATCTAGAAACGGAACGCGATCAACTGAAAGAATCAAGCTAGAAGCCTCAGAACTATTCATACCAAAAGTCGAAGCAATCGCCATGACCTGACTCAATTGTTCGTAAAGAGCAAGCTGCTCCGAAGTACGGGCAACCAATATTTTTGGAACATTCGCTTGTTTGTAGCCTTCAATAAGAATCAAATCGACCCCACGGAAACGCTGTAAAACTTCCTCAAGTGCAAGTGGCTTTTGCAGCCGCTCCATCATATTAAACTTGGCAGCTGAAGAAATAGCTACAAGATCGGCTCCCGCCTCACTATATTGGTAAGTGTCTTTACCCTTGACATCCATTTGAAAATCATGGGCATCATGCTTTAATACCCCAATGCGATACCCTCTACGTTTCAGCTGAATAACAACCTGACTAAGTAAAGTGGTTTTACCCGATCCACTAAACCCAACAAAAGCAAGATGCGGAATCGTTGTCATCGGACTCGCACCTCGTCAAATAAAAGAACAGGAATCTGTGAGCCGACATTTGCAGTTGCACCACCATCTAAGCGGATCAAGCAATTGGCATTAACCAAGCTGCCAATCATCCCTGATGATTGTCCTTCAGCCGTTGTAACTTGGAGAAATCCTTCCTGCAAATAAGCAGTAGCACGGAGAAATCGCGTTTGTTTTACTGCGTTTAGCATTAAGGGCTGTGCAGTAGCTAGTATTGCGCTGCTTACAGTGGGTAATAAGCTCTTCTCGATTTGACCGCTTAATTTGCGTAAGGCAGGAAGCACAAACAGCTGTGTGTTGACAAAGCTTGCAGCCGGGTTGCCGGATATGCCGAAAAAAGGAATCGACCCACGCATAGCATAACGAAATGGGCTTCCTGGTCGCGCCAGAATCTTCCAGAAAACAGTCTCTGCTCCGAGAATTGCGTATACATCTGGTATGACATCAAAGTCACCGACCGAAACTCCGCCCGTAGTTACAAGCATGTCAATTTGATCGATTACGGATTTTATCTCATTAGCTAATAGGTTGATATCGTCTGAAGTTGACCTCAATAACAGAGGTTGTCCGCCAGCTTGGCGAATAAGCTCAGCCACCATCAAACTATTCGAATTGCGAATTTTCCCATGCTGTATAGGCTCATGTACTTCAATAAGCTCGCTCCCGCTCGATAGAATAGCAACAATTGGCTTTCTATAAACGGGAACCATGCTTTTACCAAAAGTCGCTAAGACAGCAATTTCTGCTGCACCAATACGAACACCAGGTGTTAGCACAATACTGCCATTGCGAAGATCTTCGCCTTGTCGAGCAACATTCTCACCCTGAGCAATGGTGGTTAACAGCTTTGTTTCGGATACACCTATTTGAAAAGCGTCCTTGGTAGCTTCGAAGCGACAAACAGCATCTGCCCCTTGTGGGATCATGGCCCCAGTCATAATTCTCGCCGCTTCACCTCGCTTCAAAATCTTCGTCGGAATCACTCCGGCTGGAATATCTTCGACCACTTGCAAAATCAGCGGTTGATCTAAGCTAGCACCTATGGTATCCTCACTTCGAACGGCAAAGCCGTCCATCATGGAGCGATCGAATAAAGGCACATCACTATCAGCCGTAATCGCCTCTGCAAGAATATAGCCAGCACTTTCCGTCAAAGGTATGCGGATAATTTCTGTTGTATGCGTAATTGTGGCTAGTACTTTCTGTTGAGCTTCATCAACATGAAGCGGATAAGTATTCAAAGTCGCACGGCTCCTTCTTTATTAAATATCTGCTACTATTATAACATCTATCAGAAGCAACTTCGACTTCGACTGTCAGCCCTCAGACTGAGACAAAATCCGATCTTACGACCGAAGTTGCAGGCGCTGAAACCTGTTAGTATGAAGGTAATCAAAACGACAAGAGGAGTTACCTATATGAAAACATGGAAAATAGGCTCTGGTACATTATCATTCGGACTCATTGGCATCGGTATTCTTTTACTCTTACATTACAGTGGTGTGATTTCAAATCAACTCTTTCAATATGCAGGACCGATCTATATCATTCTCTTCGGCGTAGAAGTGATTTGGAGCAATATTCGCAATCGCGGCGAACGTCAAGGGTTTAGTTCTTGGAGTATTATTGTGCTTGTGGTAGTATTCATCATCAGCTCAACGCATATGGTTTTCCCAAGCAACTTTAATTGGCAGCCCAGTTTTCTGAGTGTAGTGGAAGGAAACGTTCCCTTAGAAAGCGGAATCACACTTGTGGAAATTCGCATTCCCAACGGAAAAGTTGAAGTAATCGGGACCAATGAAGAAGAGATATCCTATTCAGGTCAATTGTCAGCGAATGCCGCCTCGCAAGAAAAAGCAGATCAAGTGACAAAATCCATTTGGAAGGTTCAAAAAAATGGAGATACGTTGGAGCTTGTTTTAGAGCAAAAGGGAGCGAAGTGGAACCTTTTCAGCATTTTTGATTGGACGTACAAATCACCATATTTAACAGTCCATATCCCGCAGTCCTTGTTAACAAAAATCGAAACCTCCAACGGCAGTGTCCATATTTCAGACATGAACAGTAATTCAGATATTAAAACCTCTAATGGAGCGATTACGGTCGTTAATCTAGAGGGTAATATCAAAGCTGATACATCGAATGGCTCAGGAACCTTCACGAATATTAAAGGATCGTTAGACATGCATACGAATAACGGGGCGCTTACATTAACGGATATTACAGGAGCGGTGATTGCAGAATCATCGAATGGTTCAATTAAAGGATCCTCGATTATTAATGGGGAATGGGAGTGTGTTACATCGAACGGTCGAATAACTTTAGCAATTCCTAAGGAATCGAATGCGGACATTGAAGCTAAAACGTCCAATGGCAGCGTAGGCGGCGAATTAGAATGGCAAACAGGTGAAAAAACACATCGTTTCCTTACAATCGGAGCAGGAACCTACAATGTTTTACTTAAAACCTCTAATGGCAGTATTCATGTGGATTATAATAACTAAGGCAAAGCATTTGTTCTTAAAATACCTGCCCTTTCGCGGATGATCTTCAGCGCCAAGGTATAATCCTCTTGGCGATTCATATTGAACAGTGCGGTTCCTTCGGGATCGAGCTGTTCTATTTCTTTTTCAGGGAGTATAGCAATATCCAAGCTTAGCAGCCAGTCCATCACTTTTCGTCCGCCTCCTGCAAGATAAGCGGTTAAAGTATCTAAGCAATCCCTGCGGTAAATGGCAAATAGCGGATGCAAACGACCCTTCCATTCAGGGACTGCAGCATCTGCATTTTGCCTAAGACATAAATCAAAAAGAGCTTCAGCAAGCGTTTTTGAAGGGAAAGGCATGTCCGTAGCAGAAACCAGAATATAAGGCTGAGCACAATGAGCTAAACCAGCAGCAATTCCAGCAAGAGGTCCCATATCTCTTGATTTGTCATGCGTCGTATGAAGGTTGGGGAAATGTATGGAGAGATCAGGGAATTTATTGGGATCATCCAACTCATCGGCACCTGCAGCAATTACCCAAAGCTCAGTTCCTAAAGGGTACAATACGGAAATGATTCGTTCTAAAACCGTGGCTTCATTCGTCTCTAGCATCCACTTGTCTTGCCCCATCCGCCGACTTGCTCCCCCAGCTAATAGAACAATCCCTCTATGATCGCTAACAGCTTTTTCAGTCCTCATGGACGATTTCACCTCAACTTAACTTACATTCAACACATTATAACGCAATTCCAATTGATTTAAAAAAATTCCAAGAAAAGCTTCATCAAATGAGTGTATAAGAACCTGTAAACCAACCACAATAAGAAGGAGGAAAAACGAAGGGGCGTTTGCAATGAAAGTAGGAATTGTCGTTATATTGTTTTGTTTTCTTGGATTTGGCTGTAGCAAACCTTATCATTCATCTATACAAACACCGGATCAAGTGAAAATGTCTGGTCAAGCGCCTCCAATCGTTTCAAAAGATATTCTTGGGTTACAAAAGGAAAAATGGGCATATTCAATTCAGACACCCCAACCCAAACAGTCTCCTACATCTACGACAAAATCCACGACAAAAAAGAAAAAAGAAACATCAATACCTGTTCAACAAACCCAACAAAAAAATCTAACATTGTCACAACTGCGCCTGAAATACCCGCAATTTTTCCGGCTTAATGGCTCAATTAAAGAAAGTAAGATTGCCCTCACCTTTGATGACGGACCGGATAATAAATACACACCCGCCATCTTAGATGTACTGCGAAAATATCATGTGAAAGCGACTTTTTTTGTTTTAGGCGTACGTGCAGAAGCGAATCCGGCCGTTATTAAGCGAATTATCAACGAAGGACATGCGATTGGAAACCATTCATACAATCACGCGAATCCAGCCAAATTAACGGAAGCGCAATTTGAAAAACAATTCACTCATACACAAGTTATATTGCATAAACTAATTGGCTATGAGCCAAAGTTGATTCGAACACCTTACGGTGCGCTTCAAGAGAATCAACTGAGATGGGCAGCCAAGAATGGGCTTGTTGCGGTTAATTGGGATATCGATTCGTTGGATTGGAAGGAATTGAATGCCTCCCAGGTGTTAGCTAATATATTGGAGCACACGCATCGAGGAGCGATCATACTGCAGCACTCTGCAGGTGGGGTGAATCAAGATTTATCGGGTACGGTTAAAGCCTTGCCGAACCTTATTACCGAATTAAGAAAACAAGGCTTCCAACTGGTAACAGTACCTGAACTGCTTCACCTCCCTGTAGCCAAATAAACATCGCCGTCATCAAGACGGCGATGTTTATTTAATTCTATATTGACGGTTGGTGGGAATTATTCTTTATTTCCGTTTATCTATTTTATAATATATACTTTCACATCTTGCATGCCGAATTTCGTTGCGTCAGCATGAGAGATAGGGAGGAAGATATCCACGTGTTTGCCTTGGACACCACTTCCTTGGTCAGTTGCTTTACCAATCATCCCTTTTGCAGGAAGTCCATCAAAGCTATAGCCTGTGATATAAACAGTGGATCCCATTGGAATAACATCAGGATCGACGGCGATTGTCCCAACTTTTAGCGGATTCCCGTAATAATCATAGGCTCCCCACAGCCCGTTTTCCTCTGCAGCTGCTGTGTAAGCTGTTGCTTGTACAGGAATAAGACGGCTATATGTAATCGTATTCCCAGGTGTGATTTCAAGAGTGCGAGATTTTACGTTGGAGGCTTCTTTCTTCGCGCTCACTTTAGGCTTCTTGCTGGACTCCATCTTTTTCAAGCTTAAGCTTGAAGCGACAGCTTTAGGCTTAAGTTTGACCTCAAGCTTCTTCGTTTCGGGCTTCTTCATTTCAAGCTTCTTCGCCCCTTTTTCTTGGGTTGCGTTCAATACCTGCTCTTTACTTTTCAGCTCTCTCGCATATTCCACGCGAAATTTAGTATCCATCACGAATAAATCCTGCTCTTGATTTTGAGATGGTATTGCATGCCAATTACCAGCTTTTGCAGTGGCAATCGCAGACCCCGCGAACAAACATACGCAGAGGGTCAGTCCTGTGACACATCCTTTAAAATTGGATTGCTTCATTATGACAAATCTCCTTTTAGTTATTCCTACGAGGTTAGTTGTCGGGTTTGGGTTGAGGATACAGCCCATCTTGAACTACTGTTGCCAGTACAGATTCACCCCTAGCGGAATACAGACTTGCTGCATCCGTAATAAATCATCCCCCGCACCTTCATAGCGAAAGTTTCGGCATCTATCAAGGCTATCATAGGTACTTTCAAAGTTAAACCCATAAAATATGGAAATACAGCCGCAACATTTTATTTTCCCAAAGAATCGTCTATAATGGAGAGAAAATTCCGTCAGATCCATTCATGGTATACCTGATGATAAAAAGGGGTGTCAATCAATGAGCATTTCCCTCAAGGATGTCGAGCATGTTGCGAAATTAGCGCGTCTGGAATTGAGCGACGAAGAGAAGCAAGTTTTTACCGAACAGTTAAATAATATCCTAAAATATGCCGAGCAATTAAACAGCCTGGATACCGAAGGCATTGAACCAACCAGTCATGCCATGCCATTAGTCAATGTAATGCGTGAAGATAAGAATCACACATCGCTATTATTAGAGAAAGTATTCTTAAATGCGCCGGAGGAAGAAGAAGGACAATTTAAAGTACCCGCAGTATTAGAATAAAACCAAGATTATGCTTACGATGAAAGCCCTGAGGAGGATTCAATTTGTCTTTATTTGATCTTAAATTACAAGAAGTACATAGCAAGCTGCATAATAAGGAATTGACCGTCACGGATCTGGTAGAGCAGTCTTACTCGACGATCCAGGCAGTGGATGGCAAAGTCAAAGCTTTTCTATCCTTGAATGAAGATCAGGCCAGAGCAGCAGCTAAAAAGCTGGACGAGCAGTCGAACCAAGAACGTGGATTATTATTCGGCTTACCCGTAGGTATCAAAGATAATATATCTACAGAAGGTCTACCTACAACGTGTGCAAGTAAATTTCTTGCAAACTTTACGGCGATTTATGATGCATCGGTTGTGACCAAGCTGAAGAGCGCGCAAGCCATCACGATTGGTAAGCTGAACATGGATGAATTCGCAATGGGTGGCTCGAACGAAAATTCCGGTTTTCATCTGACGCATAATCCGTGGCATTTAGACTACGTT
The DNA here is from genome assembly GCA_040904685.1 of Paenibacillaceae bacterium. Classification (GTDB taxonomy): domain Bacteria; phylum Bacillota; class Bacilli; order Paenibacillales; family NBRC-103111; genus Paenibacillus_AC. The sequence goes on from JBBDSZ010000042.1 coordinate 18,468, forward strand.
CCCGGAGGCTCAAGTGGTGGATCTGCAGCATCCGTTGCTGCGGGCGAGGTTTACTTTTCATTAGGCTCCGATACAGGCGGTTCTATTCGTCAGCCCGCTGCCTATTGCGGAATCGTTGGCTTAAAGCCAACTTACGGATTGGTTTCACGTTATGGACTTGTTGCATTTGCGTCTTCTCTGGATCAAATTGGTCCGTTAACCAAAAACGTCGAAGACTCAGCGTATGTCCTCCAAGCGATTGCGGGTCATGATCCCGCAGACTCCACTTCGGCTGATGTGGACATTCCCGATTACCTTGCCAGCCTAACTGGCGATGTGAAAGGTCTGCGTATTGCTGTACCTAAAGAATACATGGGCAAAGGCGTTGATCCACAAGTCAAAGAGCTAGTGATGAACGCGCTCAAAGTATTGGAAGGTTTAGGCGCAACGTGGGAAGAAGTCTCGCTGCCTCATACGGAATATGCTGTGGCAGCTTATTACTTGTTGGCTTCATCGGAAGCATCCTCGAACTTAGCTCGTTACGATGGAGTCCGCTATGGCGTGCGCACCGATAACGCAAACAGCTTAATCGAGATGTACCGCAAATCGCGCAGTGAAGGCTTCGGCTCCGAAGTAAAACGCCGTATCATGCTGGGAACCTACGCACTTAGCTCAGGTTACTATGATGCCTACTATCTTAAAGCACAGAAAGTCCGCACCTTAATCAAACGTGATTTTGACGAGGTATTCGCTAAATTTGATGTGGTTATTGGTCCAACTGCTCCGACAACAGCTTTTAAAATTGGTGCGCAGGTAGATGATCCATTAACGATGTATTTAAATGATATCTTAACAATTCCCGTTAACTTAGCGGGGATTCCGGCGATTAGTATTCCTTGCGGTAGGGTAGGCGGGCTCCCTGTTGGACTGCAAATGATTGGCAAGCCTTTGGATGAAGCAACCATTCTGCGCACCGCTCATGCCTATGAAATCCATACTGACCATCATAAACAGCGTCCTAAGCTGTGAAAGGAGGAACCCCATGTTTGTAACTAAGAATGAATACGAAACCGTTATCGGACTCGAAGTACACGTCGAGCTTCATACCCACTCCAAAATATTTTGCGGCTGCCCCACAACCTTCGGCGCTCCGCCTAACAGCCATACATGTCCGGTTTGTTTAGGCCATCCAGGGGTATTGCCTGTGCTCAATAAACAAGCTGTGGAATTCGCGATGAAAGCAGCTATGGCTTTGAATTGTCAGATTGCTACAGAAAGCAAGTTTGATCGCAAAAATTATTTCTATCCGGATTCGCCAAAAGCCTATCAAATCTCGCAATATGATAAACCGATTGGGGAGCATGGCTGGATTGAAATCGAAGTGGACGGCGTGACGAAGCGCATCGGGATTACCCGTCTTCATCTAGAAGAAGATGCGGGCAAGCTAACGCATGTGGATGGCGGCTACGCATCGTTAGTCGATTTTAATCGTGTGGGTACTCCGTTAATTGAAATTGTATCTGAGCCTGACCTAAGATCCCCCGAGGAAGCGAGAGCTTATCTGGAAAAGATCAAAGCCATCATGCAATATTGCGAAGTCTCCGATGTGAAAATGGAGGAGGGTTCACTGCGTTGTGATGCGAATGTCAGTATTCGCCCATTAGGTCAAGAAAAGCTTGGCACCCGTACTGAATTGAAGAATATGAACTCCTTTCGTGGTGTGCAGAAAGGCTTGGAGTATGAAGAAATTCGCCAGGCTTCTGTTTTGGACAGTGAGGGAACGATTATTCAAGAGACATTGCGCTGGGACGATGCACAGGGGAAAACAATCTCTATGCGCGGGAAAGAAGAAGCGCACGATTATCGCTATTTTCCAGATCCAGATTTAGTGAGAATGTACATTGATGATGAGTGGAAAGCACGTGTTCGCGCCACAATTCCTGAATTGCCTGATGCAAGAAAAGCGCGTTACGCTACAGAATTCGGTTTGCCTAGCTATGATGCGGCAGTTATTACAGCTTCTAAGGATATGGCTGACTTTTTCCAAGAGAGCTTGCGTTATACATCGGATGCCAAAGCCGTTTCGAACTGGATCATGGGCGATTTGCTTGGTTATATGAATGCGAATAGCTTGGAGCTTTCGCAGGTTTTAATCACGGGTCAAGGCTTGGGAGAAATGATCGGCTTAATCGAACAGGGGATCATTAGCAGTAAAATTGCCAAAACCGTGTTCAAAGCTATGCTAGAATCAGGTAAACTGCCAAAGATTATCGTGGAAGAGCAGGGTCTTGTCCAGATTAGCGACGAAGGTGCCATTCAAGCTGAAGTTGAGAAAATTGTCAACAACAACCCGCAATCCGTAGCCGATTTCAAAGCAGGTAAAGAAAAAGCAGTTGGATTCCTAGTCGGGCAAGTCATGAAAGAAACCAAAGGTAAAGCCAATCCTGGCTTAGTGAACAAACTGATTTTAGAGTGCTTAAACCGCCAATAATGGCTCCACTATACAATTCAATAACGGAGCGTTCCCAGCTTGGGGTAGACTGACATTATTTTCATTGTCAGAATTCCCAATTGGAACGCTCTTTTTGAGTATTGTCTATATGTAGAATGCATCTTTTTGTGCTACAATAATGACAATGGAATTTAGTGAGGGGGTGCTTGAATGGATATTTGGCATATTGATCCCTTGCAAATCACAATTCGCCTTTCACTCGCACTGCTTCTTGGTGGATTAATTGGAGTTGAGCGGGAGCGTAATAGTCATCCTGCTGGCTTCCGTACCAATATCTTGGTTTGTTTGAGCTCCGCGCTGATCATGCTGCTTTCTATTTATGGTTTTGCTGATTTTGCCAACTCGGATATAGCTCGTTTAGATCCCGCTCGATTGGCAGCACAAGTTTTACCGGGTATTGGATTTATTGGCGCTGGAGCCATAATGCGTAACGGCATGTCCGTTTCAGGTTTAACAACAGCAGCCACTCTATTGATAGTAGCAGGAATTGGGCTTGCTGTAGGAGCGGGGTTTTATTATGCCGCAATCCTTTCCACAGTTATGGTGATTGTGAGCTTAACTGTTTTAAATGCTGTCGAGAAGAAGTTTTTTCGCGAAAAGCGTATTTATATTATGAAAATTGTATTAGGCGGAAAGTCGGGAACGTTGAGCAGTATTTCTACATTTTTAGAAAGCAAGAGTGTAGATATCAGGAAGCTGCTTATTGAAGAAGAAACACACGATGAAGAAATGCCCACTTTGCAGATTACGCTATCCTTGAAGTTCCCCAAAAAATCAAGCATTGTTCCGATTATGGAGCGAATTGGTCATATGAACGAGGTTACAAGCGTAACAGTCGAATAAAAATAAGTATGAACGTTGGTGTATTAACATGAATTCCAGATTCGCAGAAGCAATTGATAAACTCAAAACAACAGGAGTTCGTATGACTCCGCAAAGGCATGCTGTGTTACAGTATCTGATCGATACATTTTCACACCCTACTGCAGATGAAATTTACAAAGCATTAGAAAGCCGTTTTCCAAGTATGAGCGTCGCTACTGTGTATAACAACCTAAAGGTATTTATTGATTCAGGTTTAGTCCGCGAGCTTGCCTATGGAGATGGCTCAAGTCGTTTTGATGCAGACATGTCCAACCATTATCATGCCAAATGCACACAGTGTGGCAGATTGGTAGATTTTAATTATCCAGCACTTGACCATGTTGAAACATCAGCTGCTGATGAAACAGGCTTTAAGATTCAAGGACATCGTTTTGAAGTATATGGAATTTGTCAGAGCTGTACCTTGGTAGCGGAAACTACACATTAAGGGAGTGACCCATGCGATTCGCTAGAACCCCTATATCCGACACTCGACCCTTTCGCTGGCGTTGGGTTCTATTTTCGTTTCTATTGATTCTATTGCTGCTGCTAGGCGCTGCCTTCTATATGAATTGGTTGAAGAACCTACCGAATGAGACGCATATCAAAAAGGATTTTGGCGGCTTGGAGAAGCCAATTTTTTATCAAGGTCAAATGCTTAAACAACCCGCGATCGGTGCAAATGATGAGCTCAAGCTTCCTTTTGAAATGATCCAATCCATTATAGATCCTACTATACTTTATGAATCCAAAACAGATTCCGTAATTATCACGAGCCAAGATAAAGTGATACGTTTGAAAACCAGCCAGTTGACGGGGGTAATCAACGAGAAGCCATTCACCTTGCATTTTCCTGTTGAGTTGAACCAAGATATTGTTTATTTGCCAATTGAACCACTCCGTGAATACTACCAAGTAAATATCCGCGAATCTAGTGAAACGGGCGCCATTTTGCTGCATAAGGAAGGCGACATTGTTCAGTGGGGAAAAACTGCACAGGATCTCAAGGATAGTGAAAAACAATTTGCTTTACGCTCAGACCCTACAACGGATGCTCCCATTTATGCAGATTTGAAACAAAATCAAACCATTATGATTTGGGCTGAAAAAGATGGCTGGTATCGAGCTCAGTTAGAAAATGGCATCATGGGTTATGTGCAAAAATCTGCGATTATTTTGGATCATGTAGAAGTCGTATCTAAACCGGAAATCAAAACGAGTTATATCCCTTGGCGTCCACTCGGAGGCAAGATTAACTTGACCTGGCAGCAGGTGTATACGAAGAATCCAGATACAAGCAAGCTGCCACCTATGCCGGGTTTGAACGTAATCAGTCCGCAATGGTTTCATTTAATGGATGGGCAGGGCAATTTAAAGAACTTGGCGGATGCGAAATTTGTCCAGTGGGCGCATGCACAAGGCTTGCAGCTATGGGCATTGTTTAGTAATGGCTTTGAGCAGAAACAAACCACAGAAGCGCTTTCCACCTACGACAATCGGATGAATATGATTAAGCAGTTAGTTAGCTTTGCACAGATGTATCAACTGGATGGGATTAATATTGATTTCGAGAATATAGCACTGAAGGACAAAGCGAATATGGTGCAGTTTGTACGTGAGCTGTCGCCGTTTTTGCATGAGCAAGGACTTGTAGTATCCATAGATGTAACAGTCAAAGACGGTTCCGATGTGTATTCAAAATTTATGGATCGTCGCGCGGTTAAGGATTCGGTAGATTATATGATGGTCATGACCTACGATGAGCATTGGGCGAGCAGTCCGATTGCGGGTTCAGTTTCCTCACTTCCTTGGGTAGAAGCGGGCATTACAAAAATTATGAATGAGGACGATGTACCTGCTTCTAAAATTGTCATGGGCATTCCATTCTATACGCGAATTTGGACGGAACAGGGCGGCAAAATGACATCGAAAGCTGTTTCCATGGAAGTGATCCGAAGCCTAATTAAGGATAAGAAATTAACACCAACCATCGATGAAGCCAGTGGGCAAAACTATGTGGAATATACAGAGGGGAATAAGAAAATAAAAATATGGATTGAAGATGCACGGTCGATACAAAGTCGTGTGGATTTGGCCAAAAAGCTTGATTTAGCAGGGGTTGCCTCGTGGAGTCGCACTTTTGAAACAGATGATATTTGGACAGTCATTCAAAGTGGATTGGGAAAGCGACCCTAATCGCGTAAGATCAAAACAGGCTTGTTTCCCTTAAATGGAAGACGAGCCTGTTTTGATTAACAGTAGATTATTCTTTTACTGCTGGTTTATTCGTATTTGCCAATTCAGGATCAAGTGTAAGTATCGTTTTACAAAACATACAGCGATCGGTCTTGCCGATCATTTTAGTTGTCTTCCCACATTCGGGACATTCGATAACCACGGCACTTGTAGACATCATACCCGCCCAGAAATAAATTCCCATACTTACCATAACACTAAGAAGACCTAAAACTAGAAAAATAGCCGCGATAACTCTGCCGACTGCACCCCAATCAAAAACAATCCCCGCCATGCCTACAATCATAATGAGTAAACCGCCCATCGTTAACCCCAAACCCCACAAACGAAATTCATTCACTTTACTAGACTTAAAAAGCATTCGTTTCAACTTCTTTCTTCTTTAAGGTTTTATGACTTTATTCCTAGTTTAAGCAGGATAATGGGCCTACATGTAGAATTAATATGATTAAGTTTACTAAGAGAACTCAGCACATGTAGGAGGCCGCAATGGATCATTTGAAATCTTTTTTAAAAAGTTGTTTTAAAGATCAGAAAAGCATCATAGGTCTCATATCCTATCATAATATAACGCCGTTTCCTTCACATACCGATGCCTTTGATTTACTTGTGGTTGTAGTGGCTGAAAGCAAGGATATTACCAAAAGCTTATTTCATTATATAAAAGAAGGCTACCGTATACAAGAACGCTGGATTTCTCCTGCCGATTTAGAGCTTTGGTTATTTAATAGAGAAAACCGTAATATTATTTATTGGATTTTACAAGGGGAGATTTTGTTGGATCAAGGTACTTATTTAGAATCACTGCGACATCGATTGCTCGAGTTTCCGGAACTATTTAAAGAGCAGAAGCTACTCATGGAATTTTCTTTATTCTTAAGCAAGTTCATTCAGAGTAAAGAATACTTGGCTGAAGGGCATTATTTAGATGCGTACAGCAGCATCTTGGAAAGCCTACAACATTGGGCGCGAATAGTTATCATTGAAGAGGACAATCATCCGGAGCTTACGGTATGGCGGCAGGTGCGATTGATTAATCCTGGCGTTTATAAGCTATACGAAGAGCTTACTTTAAGCTCAGAGACATTGCGTCAGCGTGTGGAGCTTGTTATATTGGCATGCGAATTCTCAGTCATGTCTAAGATGAAAAGCTGCTGCAAGCTTTTGCTGCGCATTCTAGAGGAGCGCAATTCCCCTTGGAGCGTAGATGAAATTCAAGCGCATGTTGATTTGAAGCATTTGCGGATCAATGTTTCATTATTACTTGACAAGCTTGTGAAGAAATCCTTGATTCGTGAAGTTGCTGTATCTTTGGATGATACTTTTAGTGAATTGGAATTAAGATATACAAGCTAGTTAAAAAAGCCATTCGCCATTGCAACCTTGTTGTAAAAGAAGTTTTAAAGGGGGATGCTAATTAAACTGACCTGCGATGTGGATATGCATGTGATTTATTATTCTGATTTCTACGCATACTAAGGGTTGTAATTAAACTTTGAAATTAAACTTGACTTTGGGCTTTAACCTGTGATAAATTATCTCTTGCCGCTCTTGGCTGACTGCCCTTAACAAGGCACGAAGCGAGATAGAGTCGGAACGAACGGTCAAAGATTAAATGGCCGTTGGGAATAATGAAAATAAAAAAAAGCTTGCAATTAGTATTGTGACTGTGGTATATTATA
>JBBDSZ010000043.1:0-4102 GCA_040904685.1 Paenibacillaceae bacterium
TTTGTAATGATCTTCAGTATCTTTCTTATCCTGTTCGAACTTCTTTTCCTTTTCACTCTTCTCATCCTCCAATGCTTGTTTCTGGACTTCCAGATCTCGCTTGGTTAGCTCTCTTATATGATCCAATTGCATCTTTTCAATTTCTTTAGCTAGAGTTTTACGTTCCTTGATTCCTTCTGGACCAACAGCCGAAGCTAGCAGCCCGAGTCGAGCATGCTTTTCTGCTAGCGACTTTCCATAATCAGAATCTGAATTTGCAATATCGGCAGCCCTAATCTGATCTTCAATGGCTCGAATCTTCACATCTTGAGCATCAACAAAGGCTTCTTTTGCTTTATCGATTGCATCCAGTTCATCTTGCTTGGATTCGTCTAAGAGGTCCTTTTGCTTATTTAGAGCTTTCTCTAACAAAGATTCCTCTTCACTAATCAATGCCTTCTTTGCAGAATACACTTGTTCATCTGCTTGCTTACGCAGTTCAGTTCCCTTTTTATAGCGAGCCTGCACTCGAAGCCATGCTTCATATTCTTCTTTGGCGCCCATTTCGCGAGTAGCTTTTTCGTGAGCAATCCATTTAGAAGAGGAGTCAAAGGTGTCTCTCAGTTGCTGTTCTTTTGCTTCCTTAATTATCTTCGCTTGATTCCACCAAGCCGATGAGTTAGCGGAAATTTCCTTAGTCAACGATCCAGTCCTAGTTGTCACTTGTTCGGTGGCTTGGTTGTACTCATCAAGCGATATCTTGCCAGAATCGCGCATCAAATCCAATGCTTCCTGCCTTGCCCCTAAAGCGGTTAATGAGTTATTCAAAAGTATGTTGGAATCTCTCAATTGATTCTGCTTGTTTGTATACAGTCCAATTTTAGTAGATGTGTCATCGACTGCACCACCTAAAGCTCCGCGCTTAGCTTCATAAAAGCTGATAATGGAATCAGCCGATTCTACAAGCTCCTTCGCTTGCTTGGTTTGGATGTCGATATCATCCAACTTGATCGAGAAAGATTTTTTACCTTCTCCTTCTCCTTCTCCTTTTTTCTTATCCGGATGTTCGGCGCTGTAAATGTCTTCATCAATCCCATACAGATCAGTTGCATCCAAGGTTTTAAACTTATTCTTTATAGCTTTTAACTTAACGGCTTGTTGTGCTGCGGTTGTGTACCCCTCGGTTTGCATAGCAACAAGGTGTGAAAACTTTGTCATTTCATCCGAAAATGATTGTTTGCGGTCATCGTATGCTTTATCGTCTGCGGTTATTTTGCCTTGAACACCAGCCATTACATTTTCAGCCATGGTTGCAGCAACATCAATCCGCTTCTGTTCGATATCGCGAGCTTTTTGCTCCAAATCCACGATATCTTTATTTGCAGCATTCAATATTTTTTCTTGTTCCGCTTTAGCCATGTTTCCTGTTTTTGATGGTCCTCCGAATGGATTCAACATATCAAGGAATGAAGATCCCTTTTGAGGGTTATCCGTTGCATCCTTTAACTTCTTTTGTGCAGCGCTCAAGGCGTTCACATTTTCAGTTGCTTGCAAGTCTAAATTTGCGGATATATTTTCGTTTAGGGCAGTTCTTCTTTTGTTTAAGGAATCAATAATGATTGTTGTTGCATCGTCCGTATAACCAGCTGCTGTCAACTGTGCAAGCCCTTCTTCGCCTATCGTCTGTTTTAAGGCTTGCGATACCTTGTCTAGCTGAGCCTTTACTTCGGATTGTTTTTCTACCGAAAGGTTGCCGCTATCTAGTTGCTTCTGCAATGCATTGTGTGCATTTACCAATTTGGGAAGGAAGTCGGCTTGTCTGCCCATCATCCCATATTCTTGTTCCATTTTTGAAATGGCATGATCGCGTTCCTCGCTTAGTTCCCTTTCTGCCTTTTCTGCTTTGCCTAAGCTCATCAAGTAAACTGCGATTGCGCCCGTGAGCAACGTAATGCCACCTGTAGCTAAAACGGTCATTCTCGCGGCATTGCTTGCTGCTGCTGATAAGACAATCATTTGTCTACTTGCAGCAGTGCTGACAGTTGTATTTAATGCGATAGCTGCAGTGAGTGCCATTTGTGCATTCTTCCATGCAACGAGTGGTATAATTACCAATTTATAAACAGCAATCAGCCCAACAACACTGGCGGTGCCAGTGAATACTTCCTTTGGTATTTTTGTAATACCGATTAGTAACTGATCCAGTATGTCTAACGATCCCTTGATTGTACTTCTTAAACCGTCATCCCCCGCCTTGCTAAAGATTTCAAGCAAGGAAGCTTTTGTTTGAGCAGCTTTCCGTTGGATCGTGTCCATTTGTACTTTTAGATAGTCCATAGTCGCACCAGTAGAGTTGATCGATGCGGAAGTGCCCAATAGGATATCTCCGACATTCAAGGATGCTGCGAATTTAGCGTATTGATAAACCCCTCGAGAAATATCCGCATATGATTGTGTTAAATCGTAATTCTTGTCGATAACGGCAATGGAAAGATCAAGAAGGATGTCTTCAGCTTTCCTCCATTCCTCAGTATCACCGACAAGATTCTTAGTAGCCACGCCTAAGCTTTCTATTTCTGCAACTGCTTTGTCCGTTCTAATGGTCCCTAGGACAGTTTTCCACATGTTACCTAGATTAGCCCCACCTAGAGCGGTGTTTCGAACCCCAGAGGAAATGAGTCCATTCATAAAGTCGAATGATACGCCTGTTTCAGCAGCGATCTTCCCTGTTCGTTCAAAAGCAGCGCCTAAATCTTTGGCAGGTGCCATTGTGTCATGCGCGACCTTAGACCAACTATCTAAAATTCGATTCCCGTGTACCTGGGCATCATTGACGTTATGGACTTGAACAGCATATTGAGCTAATGTAGATTCCATCATCTTTGTTGCGGCTTCAAGTTCGACCAAATCCACTGTTGAAAGCTTTGTGGATTGGCTAACCATCTCCTGAACGACATCAACATCTTTGTACATCCGACCCCACAAACGGGCTGATTCAGTTACATTAATTATGTTTGAGCCGAGTTCATGAGTAGTGTGAATGAACTTAGTTGTTTCAGCATTAAGGCGTTCTGTGTTCATGATCATGTCGCCTGTGCCTTCGGCAAACTTCACAAAGTAATGCTCATTTGTTTGAACGTATCCGGCCATGTTCGATTCTATTTGAACAAGACCTTCATGCATGGCGCGTTGGACCATGTTGATTGAGGAATATACAGCATGAAACATTGTTGCGTGGATTGCGGCATTCTTAATCTTTTCAACAATACCGTTAGACTGATCTGGAAAATTAAAAGCTTCTTGATTGTTCATGCGCAACCGTGCTTGGAGCAAGTCCGCTTGCTTGTCTATCTCACGTTGTATCGCTCTCTCTCTAGCAACTAATTCTGTCTGTGTATCCCTAAGCCTGCGCTGATGCGCCTGTTCGTCAAGCGCCGCCAACTTCGCTCTAATCTTCTGTTCTTCTTGTAAAACACGTTCCCTTGTTGCATTATCAGATGCTGCACCTGTAGCTCTCCCTGCTTGAGCACCCGAGATTGTAGCTCTATTTTGTAGAGTCTCTAACCGCTTTTGATGCTCTCTTTCCTGTTGTTCGATTGCATCTTGTCGCCTCTTAAGAATAGCCTGCTGTGCTTGATACTTCGAATCTACAACCTGATTAGTTAGATCGAGTTGATTCTTCTTTGCAGTTAGCAGATCCGCTGAAGCTTTCCTTTGAGTTACAAGTGCATTGGATTCATCAAGGATCTTCTTCCGGCGTTCGTCCGATGTAAGAGCCATCTTATCCATAGCTTTAGCCATTGAAACATAGTTTTTTTCTGTAATGGCCAGTTCCGCATTCAGAACCTTGAATGATTCAGCGTTCTTCCGTACACCTTCATCAATTACCTTAAATGCAGGTAGCATCTTAGCTGTGTCGATATTAAGCTTGGCCGCTACAACGTCTTTCTCGTTCATAGACATTTTATATATTCACCCCTTTCTAAGAGGTAAGGAAAATTTTCCTGACCACTATTTGGACAGACAAATAAAGAGACTCATGGAGTCCCTTATCTTTTCGAGATATTTATATACCTTAATTGTAAATCTATTTTATTGCGTGTTTAGTGCTGATTTATCCCTG
>JBBDSZ010000044.1:0-23663 GCA_040904685.1 Paenibacillaceae bacterium
GAGAGATTAGTTACCATGATATTTTATTCCAACTATCGACTTTGACGTGTCCCTGATAAAACAGATAAACTCTATTGTCTTTATATCTATAGGAATCCACAAAAGTTCATAGAATCATGCAAAAATATAATATCGCTCGTTGAGGAAGAACCCCCAAAATTCTTCTGAAGTTGATGCCAGAGGAAGGTTATTTCAATCGAATCGAACTTAAATAGAATGACTTTGAATAATGCATACACATACAAGGCAAATAGTGTCGGTACCATAATGCCGTTCATTAATTTCGTTTGTTTCATTCCTCTTCCTCACCTCTTGAGATTCTTGTGTGCACATCATGGAAGCACGGTCCCAATGACGCCATCCATATTGTTGCCTGACATCTCAAAGTGACGATTGCTCGGCACATGAATGGTCGTGTTTTTGGAAATAGGGTAATAATAGATCTCATATTTCTTACCATCAACAGTAGTCGAAATGTTCTTTTGCTCTTTCAGGAAATCCAAATATTGTTCCAAAGATAAATTCTTTTGCTTCATAATCACGCTGTGCGGCAAACCAACATAGCGAAAATGCCAGGGTTCATACTGAATGCCTGTGACGGCCGTTTTGTCCTTGGGATAACGTAAAATAAACCCGTATGTCCAAGCATTTTTTTTCAACCACTTTCCTTCAGGCGCTTGATTCATATCCGTTTGAGAAGATCCAATATCAAGGGCTAAACCTAAGTTATGTTCGCTATAGCCCGCTGGCAAAGCATAATCAGCACCCTTTTCTTTATAAAGCTGACTTTGTTCTTTGGTGTCTCGGTAACCGCTGCTAATCAAAAAATGACGAACCCCTTCTTTTTCAGCAGCATCGATCATCGTTGAAAATGCTTGCACCACACTTTGTGACAACCGAATCGTGTTATCCAGCAAAACATATCCCTTTACCAACTCCTTATGCTGAAACAGATTAACCACATCCGATTTTATACCCACTTGATTTACAGGATACTCCTTATTAATCAGTACTAGATTTCCTTGGTAAATCAGATCTTTTGCTACTTTTATCGTTAGATCATTCCTTAGGGAAGTCACCTCTTGAGCATCATAGTCTTCCTTTCCTTGGTTATCGTTTACGACTTCTGGTTTCTATTGAATGGCTTCATAACCTAGCAGCAAAAGTATGACAAGCCAAAAAACCCACTTCTTCATCCTCAGTTTTCTCCTTAACCTTGCATGCATTCAGGATACGGAAAACTGTTTAAAAAGAAGTGGAACAAATATAAAATTTTTCTTAAATTTCTTGAATTATTGCGGTAAACGCACTTCAAAGAGCGTACGAATTAAACTGCTTTGGACAGAAATCGTTCCGTTATGTTGCTCCACAATATTCTTTGCAATGAACAAGCCGAGGCCTGTACTCCCCCCTTGATGCGTTCGAGCCTGATCCCCGGTATAAAACATATCAAAGAGATGGGGCAACTCTTCTTGGGGAATACAATCGCCATAATTGACTACTTGAACCACCACATCTCCTGCATCAAGATGGCAGATGATATCTACAAACTGGCCGTCTTTCCCATAACGATTGGCATTAGTCAGAAGATTTTCAAATACACGTGCCAACAACTCTCCGTCACCCCAAATATCCAAATGCGGAGTTATATTCAATCTGGCTATCAGGTGATTTTTCTCAAAGACAGGATATAATTCTTCGTTTAATTGAATGAGAAGTTCACTTAGATCGATTTGTTTTTTTTCAATTGTAAGCATGCCGTAGTTCATTCTAGTGATTTCAAATAGTTCATCAATGAGCTTTTCTAAGCGCCGAGACTTGGTAAAAGCAATGGTCGTATAATGTTTGATTTGTTCCGTAGTCAAATGATCGTCCTGAAGAATAAAATCTAAATAACCCAAAACAGAAGTCAGCGGCGTACGCAAATCATGAGCTAAATTCAATACCAACTGGTCCTTACTGCTTTCTGCAAAATCCCCTCTTTCTACCGCCTTTTGCAGTTTTTCACTTGCCATATTAATGTCTTCCGCAATATCCTTGAACTCGTCATTGGATAAAATTTGAACGCGACTTTTAAAGTCGCCATTGGCAAGACGATGAATACCAGTCGATATCTCATTAAAATAAGTTGCATAGGGTTTGGTGAGGAAAAAGAAAAACAAAATTGCAAGCGGAATAAAAACAATCAAAAAGAAGTTAAGATCCCCTAAGTTGTTTATGATTTGGCGAAATTTAGCTAATGGATCTTCAGCCCGAACTCCCACATAATAAAACTGAAGAACTTTATAGAGTATAAAGATTATGGTGCCGGACAACAGCATACTTAAACCTAATAACACGATCATTTTAGATCGAAAGCTTCGTACCATTTTAGCCATTGAATGTATATCCCACCCCCCAAACGGTTTTGATCAATTTGTTTTTATTTTTATCTTCACCCAATTTTTTCCGTAGGGTACGGATATGTACCATGACCGTGTTACCACTTTCATAGTATGCTTCGCCCCATACTTGCTGGAAAATATTTTCCACACTAAAGACTTTCTTTGAATGACCGGCTAGAAGATATAGAATATCAAACTCTTTCGGCGTTAGCTCGATGTTTTCACCATATAGGATAACTGTCCGTTGATCAGGATCAATGGTCAATCCACCCGTTTCCAATACTGACTTATTTCCTATTTTCGGTTGGTTCAAGTGCATAGACCGCCGTAGCTGAGCATTCACCCTAGCGACCAATTCCATGGGGTTGAACGGTTTGGTCATATAATCATCGGCCCCCATCACCAATCCCGTTATCTTATCCAAGTCAGATGATTTGGCACTCAAAAAAATGATCGGCATATGATGCTGTTCTCGAATTTGTCGGGTCACTTCATGACCATCTAGCTTGGGCATCATAATATCTAAAATCGCCAAATCAATCGAGTGAGATTGAATCGCATGAATGGCCTCTCTCCCATCAGATACTTTGATAAGATGGTAGCCCTCTTTTTCTAAATGCAACGCAATCAGATCCGCAATCTCCTTCTCATCATCAGCGATTAAAATCGTGGTACGCTTCATCCATATCCCGCTCCTGTGCAAAAATAACATCAACTACAATTGTATTCAGTTCATTCTTATTCTACCCGATTCAGCCTCTTTCGTCCCCCTTCGCCCTTTACGCATGAAAAATTTAGCCGTCACTTTTGGTACGGTTCACCGTATCACTCTATAGGCGAAATTTCGTAGTCGCGGCGCAAATAAAATTATACCGTTAAGAGTGATATCCCTGCCTTATCATCACTAACGGTTAATTAATTTGTGAGGACTTTCACCTTAACCCCCATAACGGCGGATTTCTTAATTAATGATTTTCTTAAAAAATGTATTCTTATCCTACAAACGCAACTATTATCTGAAATTGCTACCCAGGTCATATTATTTTGGACCATCTTCTAATACCTAGAAATATAAAATCTAATACAGATTATTCATTGAAGAGCATGAAGCTAATGAGTTTGCTATTAGATTAATTAAGCCTGAAAGAATGCTTTATTCCTGTAACTGACCCTTACTAGAAAGGAAGAAATCGTAAACTAAGATAATGCTACCTCAAGTAAAGGGGTAGCATTATCTTGTACTAATAGTAAACCATGACAAGGCGTCAACTTATTGAAAAGCAGAAAGAACCATCCCTAATGCTTCCCTAATGCTTCTATATCATGTTCCGCAAAAGGTTCGGTAAGGACGGGTTGATTGCGCAGGCAGTGTGGAGTAATCAGCCTGTTCGGGGGAGTGCGCGTAGGGGCTTGAAAGAACATCAAGAAGCCGCTCCATCACGCTGTAGTCTCCTTGTTTCACTGCGGCTTCTAGTGCGGCTTCTACCCGGTGGTTCCGAGGGATTAGCGCAGGATTGCTGTTTCGCATCAACTGATGCGAGGAGGCTTTCGATTCCTGCTGCCTGCCTAGTCTCGCCTGCCACAGCTTATGCCACTGAGCAAATTCTGGGATCCCAAACAGGACCGTATCCTCCGCCGTATCAAAAGTTAATGCGCGGAAGATATTGGTATAGTCCGTACCATCCTTCTGCATCATACTGAGGAGGTCTTCAATAAGGGTTTCATCCTGTATCTCTTCGTTACATATTCCCAGTTTTTCTCTCATTCCCGCGAGCCAATTATTGTGATACAACTCAGTAAAATCTGAAATCGCATCCTCGGCCAGTTTGACAGCCTGCGCCTGATTTACATGCAGCAGCGGCAATAGGGTTTCAGCAAATCGCGCGAGATTCCACCCGGCAATATGCGGCTGATTGCCATAGGCATAGCGACCTTGAATGTCAATGGAACTGAATACCGTTGCCGGGTCATAGGCATCCATGAAGGCGCAAGGACCATAATCAATGGTTTCTCCACTAATGGCCATGTTGTCGGTGTTCATCACCCCGTGGATAAAGCCAACCAGCTGCCATTTGGCAATCAGCACGGCCTGACGCTTGATCACTTCTTGAAGTAGGAAAAGATAGCGGTTCTCACCAGCGTCAACTTCTGGAAAATGTCTTTGCAATGTGTAATCAGCCAGGGCCCGGAGATCCTCAACAGTGCCCCATTTTGAAGCGTATTGAAAGGTGCCGACGCGCAGATGACTGGCAGCCACGCGG
The DNA here is from genome assembly GCA_040904685.1 of Paenibacillaceae bacterium. GTDB lineage: Bacteria > Bacillota > Bacilli > Paenibacillales > NBRC-103111 > Paenibacillus_AC. Next base: position 4,646 of record JBBDSZ010000044.1, read on the forward strand.
GTCAGAATTGCACCAGGTTGCTCGGTTTCGCGGATTACTGACTCACCGGTTGTTACCACCGCTAAGCTGCGGGTGGTAGCAATGCCAAGCGCATACATTGCTTCGCTGATGATGTATTCGCGCAGCATCGGCCCAAGTGCCGCTCGACCATCACCCCCACGCGAGTATGGCGTTTTACCTGAACCCTTGAGCTGAACATCAACCCGCTCACCTAGGGGAGTGATCTGCTCGCCAAGCAGCAGAGCCCGGCCGTCCCCTAACAAGGTAAAATGCCCGAATTGATGCGCCGCATAAGCCTGAGCAAGAGGCAAAGCGCCTTCGGGAATCCGGTTGCCAGCAAGCACCGCTACGCCATCTTCTCTTTGCAGCGCTTGGACGTTCAATCCCAGGGATGTTGCCAACGGATCATTAAGAATGATCAACTTCGGTGAACGTACAGGGGTTGGGTTGAGGCTGGTAAAAAATGATTTCGGCAGACGGGCATAACTGTTGTCTAAGTTCCATCCTGTTTCTATTATTTCTTTTGTCTTTGTCATCGTATCTCCTTTTCTTCTTTTGTCTTTTTGTATCCTAGTTTTTTCTTTTACTTAAAACAAAAATCATAGGCATTCTATGATATTTTTAGAGTTATCTATTTCCATTTCAACACAAGGCAGCCCCTTTTAGGGTCTACATCTGCCAATTTATTATACCCTTTCCACACAAAGATGGTGCCCTTTAAATATTTTTTAGGGCTAAAAGACCCTGTATACCGCTTAATACAAGGGCTATTGGCTATCAATGCAACACACTCCACATGAGACGTACACGGAAACAACATACAATCTAGTCTTAGGTTATTATTATAAATCAAAAAAAATCGTCGCCGCGGTGCACAAAAAATTTACCGTTAGTGGTGATATCCCTGTCTTATCAACACTAACGGTAAAGTAATTTATGAGGACTTTCAACGTATCATGTATTAGGCGAATTTATTTGTGATATGGTTCCCTCCTAATTATCTTAAACGCCCGATAAACCTGCTCCACCAAAATAACACGTATCAACTGATGTGGATACGTAATTCTCCCGAAGGATAGCAGTTGATTTGCGCGCTTCATTACTGCCGTTGACACTCCATTAGAGCCTCCAATCACAAACGTAATGCTACTCTGTCCATCTACGCCAAGCTTATCGATTTGTTGGGCGATCTGCTCAGACGACCACATTTGCCCCTCGATAGCCAAAACAAAGACGAACGCTTCGCTCTTGATCTGTGCGAGGATGCGTTCGCCTTCTTTTTGCTTCACCTGCTCTTCTTCTGCCTCACTCATTTTGTCGGGAGCCTTCTCATCGGCAACCTCAACAATCGTCACCTTAGCATAAGGACCCAAACGCTTCATATATTCCGCGATGCCGTCAGTCCAATACTTTTCCTTGAGCTTACCGACGGCTACAATTTGTATAAACATCCTGAATCCCTCCCGCGTAGCAATGTTTTGCACTTGCACTTGCACTTGCACTTGCACTTGCACTTGCACTTGCACTTGCACTTGCTCCATCATTCATGCTCCGCTAAATCACCAAAAATCGTGCAGCTTCTTTACATTCTTCGCAACAAGCAGGTGGCTCCCAGTTCTTAAACTTGACCTCATGCAGGTCTATTAAGTCTGGCGCTTCCTCGTACTCATCAACAAATCTGTCTATTGCTAGCTCTACATGCTCCATACATACAATGTACATCATGATCCCCTGTCTTCGGCAGCTTTTTTCTGAGCAACTGCCCCTTCTTTTGGTAAGAGGGAGCAGTTGTTTGCCCTTATTGTTTGCCCTTATCGTTTATCCGGCATCTCACCAAGCATCAGCTTAGTCTCACTTTTTTTATCGCCTCGGTAATAAGAAACTGTTAAGGAATCGCCGATCTTTTTATGATCAAATAAATATTTACGCAATTCGAAAGAGCTTTCAATCGGCTTCCCATCCAATCCAACGATCACATCATTTGACTTCAAACCAGCGTCCTTAGCAGGTCCTGATACCTGAACAACGATGATGCCCTTGGTTATATCTTTTGGAAGCTTAAGCACCTCTAAGCCGCCCGTATAAGCCTGCAAGTCATCTGGAGTAATCCCCATATAAGGTCGCTTGATTTTATGATCGCGAATCAGTGCCTCTAGAATTGGTTTGGCTTCATTAATTGGAATTGCAAAGCCCAAGCCTTCAACGCCGGATTCAACAATCTTCATACTATTAATGCCAATTACTTTGCCTTCTATATTAACCAAAGGTCCGCCGCTGTTGCCCTGATTAATAGGTGCATCCGTTTGAATCACATTCATTTCCCACACTACGCCGCTATCCTTGCCGATTGTAGTTGGAACTATACGTTTCGGTGAGCTGATAATCCCTTTCGTCAAGGTTTGGGCAAAATCCATCCCGAGCGGATTACCGATAGCAATGGCCGTTTGCCCTGCTTTCAACGTATCCGAATCGCCTAATTCAGCAAATGCTGTAATACCCTTCGCATCCATTTCTAGAACAGCCAAATCTGTAAAAGGATCTAGCCCTACTAAGGCAGCTGTGCGACGCTCCTTATTAGCCAGAACGATCTCATAGGAAGTTCCGCCTTCGACCACGTGATTGTTCGTCACAATAAGCGCTTTGCTTTCCCCAATTTGAAAAATAACACCCGACCCCAAGCCATATCCTTGGGCAGCCGTAACATCATCCGATTTAACTTGGCTAATCACACTGACAACAGCAGGACCAACCTTGTTGCCCGCTTCAACCACACGATTCTCTTCCTGATCACCATTCTGATCCATGGAGATAGCGGAAATGGCTTTATGCGCTGAGTTTCCCACCGAACCAGCAACTCCGCTAATCCAAAGAATAAGGAGGACAAGAGCAGCTCCACTAATAGCAGAGAGGAGAGCAATCCCCACCCGACTCTGTGGCTTTCGATTAAAGGAGCCCCGTTTCGACACCTTCGTCGAGTAAAAATCATCTTTAAAAATGCTCATGCTGTCCGCCTCCTTTGTCCGTTCCTATAATCTGTTTAATCCGAGTTGCTATAGTACGCAACGAATGTGCTTAAATAATTGGAATGATTTCTCTTAAAACTGTCTACACTAACAAGAGTTAACCTTTTCGCGCATTTCACTTATTGGAGGAGGACTACCTACCATGAATCAGATATTTCCCCATCTTGAGCAAGTTGATTACATTGGCAAGCTAGCCGATTTGAAGGAACAACATTACCAGAATAGCCTTATTCTAAGTGCACTACTTGAGCTTTTGCTTGAAAAGGGACTGCTCACTCATCAAGATATTGAGAATAAAGCCACCCAATTGGACGAGGCGCTTATTCTTCACTCAACCTATCCCACGGAGTAGCACGATCATAATACGTATCCTTAAGTGTGACGCCATCATCTGTAGTAGATATTCCATTATCCTGCATAATATTCCCTACCGTCATTCTCGCTAGATCCATCATGTTATGGTCACGACTGAGATGAGCCAGATATACCCGCTTGGTCCGACTGGTCAACAATTCACATAAGCCTTCGCCGGCTGCATGATTGGATAAATGCCCTTTGTCGCCAAGAATCCGCTGCTTAATATTCCACGGGTATTTTCCCATGCGCAGCAGTTCAATATCATGATTCGATTCTAGTACGAGTACATCCGAATCTTGTATTTGCTCTTTCACTTTTCCACTCATATATCCCAAATCAGTAGCCACACTCAGCTTTTCTTCCCCATCATAAAAGCAATAACCTACAGGCTCTGCCGCATCATGTGAAATCCCATAGGATTGGATTTGCATCGAGCCGATTTCTAGCATCGAACCCGTTTCCATTATATGCTGCTTATCTTCCGCAATCGCACCAATTTGTTTATTCAGTGCTTCCCACGTTTTTTCATTGGCATAGATGGGTAAATCGTATTTGCGTGCGATAGCGCCTAAGCCCTTAATATGATCGGAATGCTCATGTGTCACCACGATGGCATCAAATGTCTTCGCTGATATGTCTCTCTCCTGCAAAAGCTGCTCTATTCGTTTGGCACTTAAGCCTGCATCAATTAATAGAGTTACATCGTCATTCGCTACCACCGTAGCATTTCCTGTCGAGCCGCTTGATAATATGCTAAACCGTAGTCCCATGTCTTCGGCTCCCTATATACTGTCCCCAGCTAATTCTTAGTTTGCTCTTGATTACCTTCCACTGCCCCACTAAAAGCTTGCACATAATAAGACGTGCCTTGAGCGAGGACAATTCTCCAGAATGGCAGCATCGGCTGCGTTTGTGAATCAAAGCGTTGTCCATGATAACCCAATTGAATATCTGTAATAACCGAGCCTGTCGGTAAATAATTCTCTGCTAAGCTGCGAACAGCCGTATAAGCAGAAATGACCTTTTGCTCTTTTTGTTCTATTCCTGATTGTACTTCAACAAAGGTCTGTTTGTAACCTGTAATGGTGCCTTTTCCCACAATTAATTGCAAAGTAATATCAAACATCGGAATATCCTCAAACATTTGATTAAAAATATACAAGTTCGCTTGTTTCACACTTCGGTCCAACTGATACTGGGACGCATTCGGAATATCCGCTTTAAACGCTAGATCACGAAGACTGTTCTTGGCTGTAAAATTGGTGTAAGCGATCGGATCTGGTAAAACAATCAGTTTGGGATCGCCATTGTTATCTGCAAACTTAACTGAAATTTGTCTCAGCTTAGGGACAGCCTTCGGTATGGTAATCAGGACTTTGATATTTTTACTCGTTAACAACTGCTTGGTTTCTTCTTTAAAAGCGGACATATCCGAGTTCAGAAGTCTAGGATCCCAACGAGTGGCCCACATCTGATAGCCTAACAGAAGATTGAGAATTAGAAAAGACAAGATTAATACCATTTTCGCTCGACTCCAGTCCATGGGACACCTCCTAAGAGTTTTTAATTTAGCAAAACTTGCATCGTAAGCATTATCTGAGTTTTGCTTTAGCAAAACTTTCTTCGTAAGCATTAACTTCAGTAAATAAATTCGTTCGTCCCATCCTGCAGCTCTACTGCCCATCTCGGTATTAAATCAACCTTATTGCCTTTAAGTACAACAACCTGATAAGCAGGAAAAACAGTGGAGATTTGCAGCTTTTTGGCATAGCTGTCAATCAGGTTATCGAGCATCTTGCCTCCAGGTAAAATAGCTTCTTTCTTCACAATCGATTCGTTATCAATGTTGATCAAGGAGCGCTCATAGGAAGATACAACCCCTCTTTGCATCATAAGCTTGATATAGCCAAAGTTATTGGGCGTTAATCCAATCAGCGGATAGTTGTTCACATATTGGCGAAAAAAGAAGGTTTGCGGCCCTTTATCCAAATTAGAGCTCATCTGACTGTAAATATAAGTGCCATTCCAGCCCCCATGCTCGTTAATAAACCGAATCGAATCCAATAGATTATCCTTCGTATCATTGCTATTATCCACGGGGGTAGATATCGGATCGGAATAGTTCATCCAATGCGAGTCGCTTTTAAGCTGCAGCGCTCTTTTGCCATCTGTATAGGTTTGGGTGAGATCGCGTTCTACAAAATAACGGGTCATACTGGGATCCACAAACAAATTGCGCTTCAGCTGATCTGCCGTGAACTCGGTAAACGCAGCTTGAATCCGTGCCATTGTGATCGATTCGTCGGGCAAATAATAATCACCCGTGGCACTATGATAAGATGTTAGATACTCGCCCAAAGCGACATATTTCCTCACATTATCCGCCGAGATATCCACTTTTGTCGCTTCAAAAACAACCGAGTTCTTATCAGAGATGAAATACGTATGCACCTCTTCAGAATTATCAACCAAATAGATCCAGATTCGCGAAACCATTCCATCCACAAGGGTGGTGTCTTGTTTAATTTGTAGAATATTTTGTTGCAAAACGTGTAATGGAATGGCTTTCTTGAAGCGCAGCTCAATCCCTTTGGATGTTTTACGAATATAGTCCCAATTGAGATTTTGTGAGGAAATATCCGATTGGTGGAATCCATCGTAAAGCTTCCGTTTAAGAAAATCATCATAAATCATACGATAAAACTGCTGACTAAGCGGTAGCAGCGTATGTGTGTTAGTACCCGAGTGTAAGATGACTTGCTCTGGGAAAAGAATATCATCCACTTCCGCTTTCGTTCCGATTACTTCATTCTGCACATAGTCTGTTTGTACCACCTTATCGAACTTCGGTGAGCTGTAAGCTAAAAAATAACTTTGCACAAGGCTAATCACGACCAACAAAGTCAGAATAACGGACTTCATCCGTTCCATCATATCCGTTCACCCTCCTTGTTCAGGTAAGGAATCGTGAAGGTAACGCGAGTACCGATATTATATTCGGATTCCAGCAGAATATCGCCGCCATGCGCATGAATAATTTCCTGGGCAATAGAAAGACCGAGACCTGTGCCTCCCATGTTTCGCGACCTTCCTTTGTCCACCCGATAAAAGCGTTCAAAAATCCGACTCATATCCTTTTGTGGAACCCCGACCCCATTGTCTTGGACGAAGATCTCCAATTCATTCTGTTCATTCTTGCTTGCGCCTAATTCGATACGACCACCATCGCCAGTATATTTAATCGCATTGGAAACCAAATTATCCAAGACCTGATCAATTTTATCTCGATCGATCAGAATCTCAGGCAATTCCTGCTCGAGCATAATAAAGATTTCTGTATTGCGCTGTAAGAGCTGGAAAGCGAAGCGGTCTGCAACCTCTTCCAACATGTCCGATACGGTAATCCATTCCTTAGCTAGCATGGCTTCCTTCGAATCCAAACGTGATAAATGTAAGAGATCTGTCACCAAACGGATCATACGCTCCGTTTCATTCCTTGTCACACCCACAAATCGCTCTGCCAACTGGCGATCTTCGAGTGCTCCACCCTCTAAGGCCTCGAGATAACTCTTAATCGTAGTTAACGGAGTGCGTAGCTCATGGGATACATTAGCTACAAACTCACGACGCGCTTGCTCAAGCTGCTCCTGTTCCGTAACATCCTGCAGCACGACAATCGTCCCGGTTATCCCCTTCTCCCGTCGGTGAATGGGTGTAAAGGTCACACGGACATTCAACTCCTCGCGGTTAGGAAACGACACCTCGATGATATTCGTATACGTTTGACCAATCAATCGCGGCAGAGCCATTTCTTGTGATATCCCGAGGATTTGTGCCAGCTGTGTTCCTTCTATCTGCTCATCCAACTGCAGCATCTGTTTGGCACGTTGATTAATCACTATCACACGACCTTCATTATCTGTCGCGATTACACCATCACTCATATTCGAGAGAATCGAAGCCAGCTTGTCCCGTTCCTCTTCGTTTAAAGAAAGAGCTTCCTTGAGCCGATCCGTCATCCCGTTAAAAGCATGGCTCAGTTGACCAATTTCGTCATGCCCTCTAACCTTCAACTGATGATCAAAGCTGCCTGCAGCAATATAGGTGACTTGTTTCGTAATTTCCTTAATTGGGCTCGTAATCGTGTGGGAGAGGATAACACCAAGGAAAGCTGTCATAGCTAGAGCAATTAATGTACCGGACCAGAAAATTTGTTTAATCCGTTGAATCGTCGCGAACGTATCCTCCATGGAGGCTACAATATAGACGGCCCCAATCACTTTACCGCCATTGCCAATGACTGGCCGTGCGACAAACTTCTTTCTTTTCTGATCCACATCCACAAGAATTCCGTCATTATCACTATCAATAATATTCTGCAGAGCTCGACTGACGATGGGCTGCGTATTCTTCTGGCCAATAATGCTTTCCGCATCCGACTGTGAGCTCGCCAAAACAATACCATTCGCATCAATAACTTGAATATCCGCATTAATAACTTTATTCCAGTTGCCAATATAAGCGCTTAAATCGGCATCTCTTTTCTTACCCTCCGCGGTCTGATCATCGACAATTTTACCATCTTGATTGGTTGGTGTTAAATAAGCGGCCGTCGTTTGCGCGAACAATTGCGATTGCGAATCCAAGGTTTTGGAGAAATTATCGCGGAAGGAGCTTTCCATCGTTTTCATAAAATAGAGCCCAATCAGCTGCATCGCAAATAAAATAAGCAACACATATATAATAATCAGCTTGACCTGAATCGTTCGCAAAAAACGTATGCCTTTCATAAAGATTTTCCTCCAAAGGTAAATAACTATACCGTCGTTCTCGACGGGTACTTGCCTGGAATATCAGATAAAATATTATGCTCTCTAATATTCAAGTTAGACTTTTGGCGTACGCATCATATAGCCTAGACCTCTACGTGTGGTTATATACTCAGGATGACTCGCATCATCCTCAATCTTCTCTCTCAGCCTGCGAATCGTGACATCCACGGTACGGACATCGCCGAAATATTCATAACCCCAGACCGCCTGTAATAAATGCTCACGGGTCATGACCTTGCCGCTATTCTTCGCCATATAATAAATCAATTCAAATTCACGATGCGTAAGATCCAAACCAACATCATCTTTATATACGATATACATCTCATTATCAATCAATAGCTTATGAATCCGTATGCCATGCTGCTCTTTGGTTTCTGCTGATGCGATCTGTGCTTGGCTTTGTCTGCGCAGGCGAGCCTTCACTCGTGCTAAGAGCTCACGTGCACTAAAGGGCTTCGTCACATAATCATCCGCACCCATTTCTAACCCTAGTACCTTATCAATCTCAGAATCCTTTGCTGTGAGCATGATAATCGGTGTATGGAGCTTGGCGCGAATTTCGCGACATACATCCATTCCATCCTTCACCGGAAGCATTAAATCGAGTAGAATCAAGTCCGGTTCCTCTTTAAAGGCCAACTCCACAGCTGTACCTCCATCATAAGCACAAATAACCTGATAGCCTTCCTTCTCCAGATGAAATTTTAAAATATCGGCAATCGGCTGTTCATCGTCCACTACCAGAATTTTTGCGAACAAAGCAACCACGTTCCTCTCGTATTCCCATTTCTATAGTTTCATTGTATCAAAAAAAAGGCATTGCCGCGAAACAAATTGTTCCGTGCCCTGCCTTTCCCTGTAATTACCGATTTAAGTATTTAAGCGGGTTCTGAGCATTATCATTCGTTCTGACTTCAAAATGAAGATGAGTACCTGTGGAATCACCTGTACTGCCCATGACCCCTATTTTTTCACCTTTTTCTACGGTTGTGCCGACCGTAACATTGATTTTACTTAAATGCCCATACACTGTTTTATAACCATTCAGATGGTCAATAATAATATGATTGCCATAATCACTTTTATAACCTGCATAAATAACTTTTCCATTATCCGCTGCAAGAATACTACGATTGCTCGAGGTTAGATCAACACCCTTGTGGAACTTGCCCCAGCGTGTACCAAATCCACTCGACAAACCCGAACCAACGACCGGCCAAGCGAATCTCCCTGAGCCTTCCCCTTGAATAACCTTGGTTCCTTTAATAGTTTCTGCTGCTTGAGGTTCCATAATAACCTCTTCATCAAGCATTTTTTCATCTTCCATCAAGCCATTCAGCTTGGTTAGTTGTATGGTCACCTTTTTCATCCCGTTTACACCGGGTTTAGTCTGCCTCACAATACCAGCACGCATGCTGCTATCTAAGGTATAATTCGTTTCGAATTGGATTTCTTGATTTTCGATGACTTTTTCCACAGTTCGAACAGATAGCGTTGGTTCGAGCAAGGTTAAATCCAACACCTGTCCAATTTGAAGTCGATCATCCTCAACAAGCACTGGATTATTGTTATAAATTAGCTGAGGCGATATATCAAACTTCTGTGCAATGCAGGAAACACAATCCCCGTCTTCTACTTTATATTTCTTCGGCTGTACATCACCGGTCTCTAGCTTCTCAACAACAACATCTGGATCCATTAATGCATTCGGATCAATATCCACTTCGTTGATTTCAACCTTCTGCACAAAATCTGCATTCTCTACTTGGGTTTCTGCTATATTGGCAGCATCGCCATTAGCAGAGAGAATACTAACTTTACCAGCGGCTTTTGCTTTACTTGGCAAGTATTTGGCCTTTATTCGTGTTAGAATCGCATCTGCTTCAGCCTTATCCTTGACTGTACCTATTAATTTACCGTCAACTACCAATTCAACGCCAACAGCACGCACCGTTAACATCGTGTCCAAATGACTAAGCGCAGCTTGATCATCACTTCCTACCTTGAAAGCCCTTTCAGGCTTCAACGTTACCTCATTAATATTGACGACCATGTGAACATTGGGATTTTTCTCCTCTAATTCTTTCACTTTATTTAGCTTGAAATCTTCCACAATCTGCGAATCACTCACCACACCAGCTTCTTCACCAGCAACATAAACGTGATACACTTCGACTATATTTGCATTCACATAATGGTTTCCACCTACTGTTAAAACCGCAATCAAACCAAGTGATCCTACACTCTTAAACATAACCATACGATACTTTTTTAGGTTAAACTTCCAGTTTCCTGCTAAAATCCACTTCCGTTTATTCTGTATATTATCGTTCGAGATTATCGTTTGCAATTTAGCGCCCAGCTGTGTTTTCCACTGCTGCAGCTTCGTTCGAAGCTTATGTGCTCCTTTGAAAAAAGTCATGTTATTCCCCATTTCAATCTTTTTTTACGAAACGTTACATCGTATTCTCCGAATTCAACACCATATTATAGAAAAAAGAGTCCTTAACAACTTTAACACATTACGACTCATGATTTCAACTTGTTTAGCGTAAGTATCAGATACGTTCATAAAACAAAATCAAAAAAAGGAGGTCACACCATGGAAACCAACCTTACTGCTGCTTTCAAAAATAAAACAGATCTGGATCTCGCAGCTACAGCTCTCAGACAGCAAGGCGTACTCGATTTAAGGATCCATAATGTGCTTGAGAATAGGGAAGCAGCCGAAGATTTCACCTATTCATTGGATGTATTTGTCGAGAAATCACGCTGGCGGCAAGCGGAGGATACTATTATTCGACATGGTGGGCAGCTTTAGTAATGCGCCAATAAATCCTGAAGCTCTTTATATTCCTCCGGCTTGAGATATTGCTCCACACTCTTTTGAATCTCTACCCATTCCACTTCCGTTACCCCATCCTCCACATAAGCTGAGATTTTCTGAAATTCGGATTGGGGCAAACGTGTGGCAAGCAGTGTAAAAATTTTGACTTTATCCGCTTCTGTGATTTGATCCTTCATCTTCGTGAATGCCTCAGCGGACATGACCAGTTCCTTCTGCTTTCCTATCGCTGCTTCCTGCTTGCTCTCCCCGCTCGTCTGCTTCCATACGGAAACACTATCATCCGGAACCTTCTTGGTGCTTGCAGCATTGGCATCGGTTGGCTCTGGTGATGGTTTAGGGCTTAATGAACCTTCCGGGTCTGCCTGGGGTGGAATCTCCGTGGTTTTGGGGACTTCTATGGTTTGTGGGAGCTGCTCCCCCGTCCGGTCAGATCCTTGAGTCTGCCTGAACGTCTCCTCGGCAGCTTGGTTATTTGAACGAGTTGGTTTTAGTATATTCAGACTCTCCGACATTTGTGACAAAAAATCAGTAAATTCTATTTTGGACACATCCGTATTCATATGATATTTGGCTAATAGCTTATCCACATAAGTGTGAACCGTCACCCAGGTTAGGTATAAAGTTAAGCCAGTTACTAGCATCGTTTGAATAATCGTTCGCGTTAACCAATTAATAAGCTTTGTCATGATCCACTCTCCTAAACGTTTCCAGATACAGCTCAGTATGGACGAGAAAAATAAATTTTAACGCTCTAACCAAAAAAACAGCAAATCCCCCAAGGAGACTCGCTGTCGATTAATTCTATTTAAGTTAACCCTATTTAATTAAACGTAGATCGGCTTCACAAGATTCGTTTGATCCCGATTACGTCCCACAGAGAAAATAGCAATGGGTATTCCCGTTAGCTCGGAAATCCTTTCCACATAGCGCCTAGTTGTACTTGGCAAATCATCTAGGCTCCGCACATTCGTAATATCTTCTTTCCAGCCTGGCAGCTCCTCGTAAATCGCTTCACATTCCTCCAACATTTTTAAGCTCGCTGGATAATGCTCAATAACTGTTCCGCGATATTTATAACCCGTACAAATCTTCACGGTTTCCAAACCAGAAAGGACATCTAACGAGTTCAAGGAAAGCCCCGTAATCCCGCTTACTCTACGAGCATGACGGATTACCACACTGTCAAACCAACCTACACGACGAGGTCTGCCCGTAACAGTGCCATACTCATGTCCAGTTTCGCGGATCAGATCACCAATAGCGTTGTTCTGCTCTGTTGGGAAAGGACCATCTCCGACACGAGTTGTATACGCTTTAGCCACCCCAATAATATGATGAATCTTCGTTGGGCCAATACCTGCGCCATTACAAACGCCACCCGCTGTTGGGCTTGATGAAGTAACGAATGGATAAGTGCCCTGGTCAATATCCAGCATAACACCTTGAGCTCCTTCGAATAATACATGCTTATTCAGGTCAATCATATCATTCAGTAATACCGAGGTGTCCGTTACATAAGGACGCAGTACCTCAGCATAACCTAGATATTGCTTAAGGATCGGTTCAACTTCTAAGCCTGGCTGACCATATATTTTCTCCAGAACAATATTCTTCTCAGCTATTAATTGACGAAGTCGCTCTTCGAACAATTCTGCATCCAACAAATCCACAATCCGAATCCCATTACGTGCGGATTTATCCATATAACAAGGCCCGATGCCTTTACGCGTTGTACCGATTTTCGCTGCGCCTTTACCGTCTTCCTCCAAACCATCTAATAATAAATGATACGGCATGATAACATGCGCACGATCACTTATCTTTAGGTTTGCCGTAGAAAATCCATTGTCCTGCACATATTGAATTTCTGCAATAAGCGCTTCTGGGTTAAGCACAAGTCCATTTCCAATGACACACAGCTTATTTTGATTAAAAATTCCTGACGGTATAAGTGTTAATTTGTATTTTTTATCTTGAATGATAATGGTATGTCCTGCATTATTTCCGCCTTGATATCGAGCCACCACATCTGCAGATTCAGCCAAGAAGTCCGTAATCTTTCCCTTGCCCTCATCTCCCCATTGAGTTCCGACAACAACTACCGTTGACATGAACATAACCTCCGTAAGACCCCTTAACGGTCCTTTTATTTTTTTCGATCTCAAACACAGCATTTATATTGTAGCAGTCCAAAAAGTGAAAGTCAACGATTCTCGGAGAAAAAAACCAACAAAAGGCGAACGTTTACGATAAATTTATCTCAATCGTTCGTTATTTGTTTTTTTTAATATGCTGCTACAGGATCTTGATGTGTTCGATCTAAACTGACAAATTTATTGTAATTTTTCAAAAATGCAAGTTCTACAGTGCCGACCGGTCCATTCCGCTGTTTAGCGATGATGATTTCGATTACGCCTTCTTTTTCCGATTCTTTATTATAGTAATCATCGCGATACAAGAATGCGACAATGTCTGCATCTTGCTCAATCGAACCTGACTCCCGCAAGTCAGACATCATTGGGCGCTTATCCTGCCGTTGCTCTACTCCCCGACTTAACTGGGACAAAGCAATAACCGGCACTTCAAGCTCCCGGGCTATCTGCTTCAGCGTACGTGAAATCTCGGATACCTCTTGCTGCCGATTGTCGCCGCCTTTTCCACGCCCTGCAATCAGCTGCAGGTAATCGATGAGAATCATACCCAAGCCTTTTTCCTTCTTCAGGCGTCGGCACTTAGCGCGAATCTCAGCTACAGTTAGGGACGGCGAATCATCAATATAAATTTGAGCTTCGGATAATGCACCGATTGCCATCGTAAGCTTTTCCCAATCATCTGCCTTCAGATCGCCTGTACGCAACCGATTTGCATCCACATTCGCTTCTGCACAAATCATCCGTTGTACAAGCTGGGCAGCACCCATTTCTAAGCTGAAGATGGCGACAATTTCCTTGCCGCGCACACCTGCATTCTGGGCAATATTCAAGGCAAAAGCGGTTTTCCCTACAGAAGGCCGCGCTGCTACAATAATTAAATCCGAGCGTTGAAAGCCTGATGTCATTTTATCTAAATCGCGAAAGCCCGAAGCGATCCCTGTAGGTCCACCCTTATGCTCCGCTAGATATTCCACTCGCTCGAATACCTCCATCAGCACCTCGCGGATGGAAACAAACCCGCTGCCTGAGCGGCGCTGTGAAATCTCCATGATGCGCATTTCGGCATCACTAAGCATCGTGCCCACTTCATCTTCGTTCGCGTAGCCGTTACTGACGATTTGATTCGCGGTACGAATCAACCGACGCAACAATGACTTCTCCTCCACGATCGCTGCATAGTAATCAATGTTCGCCGTTGTCGGTACCGAATTCGCTAGCTCTGCCAGGTAGCTAACGCTGCCAATATCATCGAGCTGCTTCTTATCCGCAAGCTTCGCTGTCAGCGTAATCAAATCGACCGGCTCGTTCGTCTCGGCCAGCTCCACCATGCTAGCATAAATGTTCTGATGTGCAGCGCGATAGAAATCCTCGCTGCGCAAGCGCTCCATTGCTGTAACCATAGCTTCGCCGTCCAACAGGATAGCACCAAGCACGGCTTGCTCGGCCTCTAAATTCTGTGGCGGAATGCGGTCAAGCAGCCATTCGCCTTCCATATGCTACGCCTCCGTTACTTGAACCTGCAGCATCGCCACTACACCAATGTATAGCTTGATCGGAACACTCGTTGTCCCTAGCACGCGAATTGGATCATCCAGACTCATTTTACGCTTATCGATCGAAATTTTATATTGACGTTCCAATTCCTCCGCAATTTGTTTGCTGGTAATCGAGCCGAACAAACGCCCCGCTTCGCCAGCTTTCCCTTTGATCTGCAGCGTCAGCTCACCAATGCGGTCTGCAAGCGCTTGGGCTTCTGCCTTTTCATTGTCCTTCTTTTTCTTCTCGGAATTCTTCTGCTGATCCATCACTTTAATGTTGGAATCCGTTGCGATCTTAGCCAAGCCTTGCTTAGCCAGGAAATTCTGGAAGTACCCTTCGGAAACGTCCTTCACTTCCCCCTTCTTGCCTTGCCCTTTAACATCCTTCAATAAAATTACCTTCATTCGAACAAACCCTCTTCCGCTTCAATTTCCTCGAGAACCTGCTTTAATTGACTCGCTGCATTCTCTAAAGTTCCTTCCATCTGCGTGGCTGCATTCGTTAAATGTCCCCCGCCGCCCAAACGCTCCATAATCAATTGTACATTAATTTGACCCATAGATCTTGCACTAATTCCAATCAAGCCATCCTGTCGTTCACTAATCACAAAAGAAGCCATAATATCTGTCATATTCAATAAAGTATCCGCAACCTGTGCAATGAGCAGTTGGGAATGCTTCTTGTGTGGCTCTGTAACCGCCAAAGCAATGTGCTGATAAATTACTTCAGCATGTTTAATAATTTCCGCTTTGCGTACAAACGTATCCAAGTCTTCCTTCAACAGCCTTTGAATCAACGCCGTATCAGCTCCGTTCCTTCGGAGAAAGGAGGCAGCTTCAAACGTCCGCGCTCCGGTACGCAAGCTAAAGCTTCGCGTGTCCATCGTAATCCCGGCAAGCAACGCCGTAGCCTCTAATACATCCATCGACATGCGCTCGTTAAAATATTGCAGCAGCTCCGTCACCAATTCGCAGGTGGAGGAAGCATATGGCTCCATATAAACCAACACAGCTTCATTAATAAACTCCTCACCGCGACGATGATGATCCACAATCACAATCCGCGAGGTCATCTGCAGCAGCCTTGCCTCTGCAACCAGCGAAGCTTTGTGAGTATCGACTACAACTGTCAAGGTTCTAGCATTCGTCATATGTATCGCTTGATCTGGAGTGATGAAGCAACGTGCCAGCGTTTCATTCTCATAAATTTCTTCCATCAGCTTTTCAATTGAAGGGTTACTCCCTTCCAGCACGATATAACCTTCCTTCTGACTAACCTGTACCGCCTTCAGTATACCAACGGCAGCACCAATGGCATCCATATCCGGAACTTTATGTCCCATAATGATGACTTTATCGCTTTCTTTAATCAATTCACGCAAGGCATGTGAAATGACACGCGCACGGACACGAGTCCGCTTCTCTACAGCATTCGAACGACCCCCATAGAATGTCATTCGCTGCCCGATCTTCACCGCTACCTGATCGCCACCACGTCCAAGCGCCATGTCTAAGCTTGTTTGCGCCACTTGCCCCAGCTCGATCAACGAATCTGCGCCAGAAGCAACACCGATACTTAGAGTGAAGGGAAGCTTCAACTCGTTCGTCAAATCACGAACCTCATCCAATATTTCAAAGCGAGTCTGCTCCAAATGCTGCAGCGCCTTATGATCCATCACCAGCAGATACTTATCCGAAGAAAGTCTTCTTACATACAACTCATGCTTTTGCGCCCATTCGTTAATCTCGCCTGCTACCTTGCCAATCGTCGAGTTCCGCGCTTGATCATCCATGCCTTGCGTTGCCTCTTCTAAATTATCTAACAACAGAATACCCAATACGGTCTTTTCGTCTTGGTATCTTTTGAACAAGTCTGCTTGCGCCGTAATTTCCTGGAAATACAGCAGCCGTTCATCTGTACGCAATAGAAGCTGAAAGGTTTTGTTGCCCAGCTTAATTTCACACTTTGGATCTTTTTCCTTTTTATTCTTCAAAATGGGGATAAGCTCTAGTAAAGACTCGCCGATCAACGAATCTCGCTCAAGCATTTGCCCGACAAACGGGTTATGCCACTCAACTTGCTTTTCCTCGTTATAAAGCAAAATCCCGATAGGCAGCTGCTGCAAAACTTCATTTCCTGCTTGCGTGATTCGATGTGATAAGGTGCTAATATAATGATTAAGCTCTTTACGAAACGCCTTTTCTGCGACTACTGTGTAATACGCCAGAGCTAGGGTAGGCAGCAATATTACAGTGACAATAACTCCACCCATAGAGACATATAACAATATAATTGCCACAGATAAAAGCACATACATCCATACGATATGTAGGCCGTGCCATCGCTTTAACAGAAACTTAGGCATAATCACATAACTCCTCTATCCGACTATTTGAAGAAACGCTGACGCAAAGGCATGAGAATATCGAGAATTCCCAATAAACAAACCAAATATAGAATAGGGGGCAGCATACTCAGCACGATTAGCACGATCGGGATGAATCGACTCCATCTTTTGAAATAAACGAAAGCATAGAGTAAACCAACAGCCTGGGTCACGAATAACACCATAAACAAGGGCAGCAAGTTATAAACAATCATTAGAAAATAAAGATCCGATTGCTTGGTAATAAATAAGCCAATCACAAATACCACCAAAAAATACCATACCAGCGACTTAGGCAATCTCCATTCACGCATGGGTGGTAGTCCTGGTAGTGGATTTGTTGATTTTTTTAATAACCTTCGTGTAATCGCATGAGTGAGCATGACATAAAAAGCTGCAAAAACTAGCAGTAAGAAAGGCAGCATCCATGTGATCTTCTCCACATAATCAGTGCCAACAAGTTCGCGATATTGCTCAGGCAGCATAGCTAAATTATCCGTTAAAATGATCTTTAAATTCCCAACCGGATTTACGCCTGTTAATTGACCCATCAGCAAAAACACCAAAACTTCAGCAATCAGTACAAGAATTGCCACCACAAGCACGGTTTTAACACTTGCTGCTCTTTTATATAATTGCCCCATTGCTACAGTAGGCGGAACAAAGAATAAGGAATACATAATCAGTAAAAATCCCAATCCGCCCCCACCCAATAACACAAACAACACAAATAAACTTGATACATAAGCCAAGCTGAATTTCTTTAAATCAAGCTTTAGATAAAGCATCAGCATAGGAACCATGATCAGCGTAATCGTCAGAAAATTAGCAGGTGTGAATAAAGACAATAATTCTATGATAAGCACAACGCACCAGAGCAAAGACTGCTTAATGCTTGGGGTCATAAATTTCACAAGCTTGTACAACTCCTCTTTTGGACTTTCGTTTCAGTATACCACAAATCAGCAGACTCTGTTTAGATAGCTGCACATCTTATTTTATTGAAATCCAATTTGATTTTTTTAATTTAGATCTTTAAAAGCTTTGCCAACTGTGATAAAATGAAAGCGCTTCACTTTTATGTGTTAACATTTAAAAAGGGGGATTTACACATGAATGCAGCGCTAGAAACACGTAATATGTATGAGGATTTTGTTTTGGAGAAGGATATCCTGTATTTCCGTACCGGGCATCACGGCTTAGTTAGCTTTCACGGTAAGAACTTTAATGTCAGACGCAAATTATCGACAGAGCAATTACAGAAGATCCTCGTTGAAGACAACTTTTACAAAGTAAACACGGATTGTTATGTGAATATCATGAAGGTAAAAACCATTCAAGACAACCGCGTGTACTTCGAATCCCTAGACTTGGACGCCAAAAGTGTGCCTATTGACCGGCTCAAGCATCATCGGTTGAAAGTATTGCTTCACATCACAAACAATTCGTTCACAGCCAGGTAATTAGTTAATAAATGCCGAACTAACTCACAAAATTATACTTTAATTTAAAAAAAGTCCAATTCAGGGGATTACCCCGAACTGGACTTTTTTATAGATCGATATACCAAAAGTACACCATATCTTTTCTTGCGTCGCCTGACCAGAAAAAAGATACTATTTCAGAATTATTTTAACTGATATACCCGGCTTTCGCACCTAGAATCCTTTATTGGGATAAGGAAAATTGTTTTTCCAGTGCTTTTTCGACCAGAACATACTCATAACCGAGATCTTTGGCTACAGCTTCGTATGTGACCGATCCTCCTGCAACATTTACACCAAGCAGAAGCGATTTGTTATCTTGGATAGCTTGTCTCAAACCTTTATTTGCTATCTGCAGAGCATAAGGAAGCGTGACGTTTGTTAAAGCAATGG
>JBBDSZ010000045.1:0-3881 GCA_040904685.1 Paenibacillaceae bacterium
TTTGTAATGATCTTCAGTATCTTTCTTATCCTGTTCGAACTTCTTTTCCTTTTCAGTTTTCTCATCCTCCAAAGCTTGTTTTTGTACTTCCAGATCACGTTTGGTAAGCTCCCTGGTGTGATCCAATTGCATCTTTTCAATTTCTTTAGCTAGAGTTTTACGTTCTTTAATTCCTTCTGGACCAACAGCCGATGCAAGAACACCCATGCGAGCTTGTTTTTCGGCAAGAGACTTTTCATAATCCAAATCGGAATTTGCAACATCTTGGGCTTTGATCAAGATGTCAATGGCACGGATCTTTTCATCCTGAGCATTAACAAACTTCTGCTTGGCCTCATCGATCGCATCCAATTCAGCTTGCCGCGATTCATTCAATAGATCTTTTTCCTTACTTAGTGATTTCTCTAACAAGGATTCTTCTTCTTGAATCAGTGCCTTCTTTGCGGAGTAGACATGTTCATCTGCTTGCTTTCGAAGCTCGGTTCCTTTTAGATAGCGAGCCTGAATCCGAACCCATGCATCGTATTCCTCTTTAGCGCTCATTTCTCTAGTAGCCTTTTCATGAGCTATCCATTTAGACGAAAAGTCGAATGTGTCTTTTAATTGCTGGTCCTTAGCATCTTTGATAGCCTTGGCTTGATTCCACCAAGCGGAAGAGTTAGAAGCAATCTCTTTGGTCAATGAAGCCGTTCGTGTTGTTACTTGTTCCGTGGCTTGATTGTACTCATCGAGCGTTATTTTGCCAGTGACGCGCATTACATCCAACGATCCTTGCCTTTCTTTCAAAGCAGCCAAAGAACCATTCAACATTATATTTGATTCATGGAGTTTGTTTTGCTTATTGGTATATAAGCCTACTTTTGTGGATGTATCATCAACGGCATTACCCAAAGCCCCTCGTTTAGCTTCATAAAAACTTATAACTGATTCAGCCGAATCTACTAAATCCTTAGCTTGCTTTGTTTGATTGTCTATATCACTAAGTTTGATAGAGTATCCAGTACCGCTACCACCAAAGCCTTTAGCGGTTATTGCTTTGTCATTCATTGCCCGATAAATATCTTCATCAATTCCATAGAGATCCTCTTTATTCAGGTCCTTAAATCTTCCCTTTAAGGCTTTTAATTTGGATGCCTGCTGTTCTGCTGTTTTGTAGCCTTCTGATTGCATATTTACAAGGTGTTTGAAGTCCGTCATTGCATCTGAAAAGGATTGCTTCCTTACTTCATACCCTTGCTTTTCTGCATCAGCTTTACCCTTTTGACCAGCCATCACAGTTTCAGCCATCGTTGTTGTGACATCAATCCGTTTTTGCTCGATATCCCTTGCCTTTTGTTCTAGTTCCGCAATCAACTTTGTTGCCGAATCAACTTCCTTTTGTTGTTTATGTGCGGCCTGTCCGGCTGTATCTGAATTACCAAATGGATTCAATAAATCAAAAAATGATGCAGCCTCATGAGGGTTTTTAGTTGTCTTGTCTAGCTTCTTACGAGCCGCATCCAATGCATTTGTATTCTCGGTTGCTTGAAGGTCTAAATTAGCTGAAATGTTTTCATTTAGTGCTACTCTTCGTTTGTTCAAAGATTCAATAATTATCCTTGTTGCATCATCTGTATAGCCAGCTGCAGTTAATTGAGCTAAACCCTCTTCGCCTATTGTGTCTTTGAGTGCTTTTGATACCTTATCCAGTTGTGTTTTAACTTCGGATTGTTTTTCAACCGATAAGCTGCCACTATCCAATTGTTTTTGAAATTCATTATGAGCGTTAACTAACTTCGGTAAGAATTCCGCTTGTCGGTTGTACTGCCCATATTGTTGTTCCATGACTGATATTTCTTTCTCACGCTTTGCATTCAAATCATTTTGTTGTTTTTCGGCTTTCCCGGCTTGAAACAACCATAAGGCTATTCCTGCTGTTAATAAGGTTAATCCTCCGGTAACTGCCGCTGTGGTTATAGCTGCATTGCGGGAAGCTGCCGTTAGCGCGACCATGGCAACCGTTTCTTCAGTAGCTACAACTGTATTAATAGCCATTGCAGCGGTTAAGGCTTGTTGAGCATTCTTCCATAACATCAATGTCGGTGCAACTGTTTTATAAAGAACAATAAGCCCTGCAATGCCTGCGCCTGTTTCAAAAACACCCTTTGGCACTTTGGTTAAGCCGATTAATAATTGATCAATTACATCTAAGGCACCTTTAATTGATGAGCGCAACCCATCATCCCCAGCCTGGTTAAAGATTGCTAACAGGGATGCTTTGGTTTGTGCTGCTTTACGCTGAATGGTGTCCATTTGCACTTCAAGATATTTTAATGTAGATCCTGCGGAATTAATGGAAGCTGATTCACCCAAGAGGATATCCCCTGTGTTTAATGAAGCAGCCAATTTAGCGAATTGAAATACGCCTCGGGAAATATTTGCATAAGATTCAGTTAAGTCATAATTTTTATCAGTTACTTTGATCGATAGATCAAGTAAGATATCTTCAGCCTTTTTCCACTGCTCCACGCCATTAACAACTTCTTTAGTCTTTACACCCAAGCTTTCAAGCTCATTTACAGCCTTATCTGTCCGAATGGTCCCTAGCACGGTTTTCCACATGTTGCCTAGATTCGCTCCACCAAGCGCTGTATTACGAATACCTGAAGCCATAAGTCCATTCATGAAGTCGAAACTAACGCCAGTTTCATCTGCAATCTTTCCTGTACGCTCAAAAGCTGCAGTAAGTTCGCTAACAGGGGCCATGGTATCATGGGCAACCTGCGACCAAGAATCAACGATCCTGCCACTTTGCACCTGCGCGTCATTCGTGTTCTTAATCTGAACTGCATATTGAGCAAGTGTAGATTCCATTCCTTTGGTAGCAGCCTCTAATCCAACTAGATCAATAGTAGATAACATGGTAGATTGATGAACCATTTCTTGGACAATGTTTACGTCCTTGTACATTCGTCCCCATAGTCTAGCTGATTCGGTTACATCTAGTATATCTGCGCCGAGATCGTGAGTGGTTTGAAGAAACTTACTTGTTTCTTCACTGATCCGTTGTGTATTCTTGACCATTTCACCAGTGCCTTTATTGTACGAAACGAAATAGTTTTCATTCGTCTGGACGTATCCAGCCATATTAGATTCAAGATCGACAAGACCTTCCTTTAGTGCACGCTGCGCTTCATTAATTGCAGAGTAAACAGTATGAAATACCATTGTATGGACAGCTGCTTTTCTAACAAAGTCAAGCATCCCGCTAGAATCCGAAGCTGTAGAATCTATGATTGAACCGCTAGATGATGAACTCCTTTGTTGGAGATTAGACATTCTTTGTTGGTGTTCTTTCTCTTGTTGTTCAATAGAATTTTCGCGCTTTTTCTGTAGTGCTAACTGAGCTCCCAATTTGGAGTCAACTACCTGATTAGTTAGATCGAGTTGATTCTTCTTGGCAGTTAGGAGATCCGCTGAAGCTTTCCTTTGGGCTACGAGTGCATTTGATTCATCTAGGATCTTCTTCCTGCGCTCATCCGATGTAAGAGCCATCTTATCCATCGCTTTAGCCATAGATACATAGTTCTTCTCAGTAATGGTCAACTCAGCGTTTAGAATTTTGAAAGACTCAGCATTCTTACGGACACCTTCATCAATCGCTTTAAATGCTGGTAGTATCTTGGTGGTGTCGAGATTGATCTTACCCGCAACTACATCTTTTTCATTCATGGACATCTTATTTTTTCACCCCTTTCTGAGAGGTAAGGAAAATTTTCCTGACCGCTATTTGGACAGACAAAAAAGAGACTCATAGAGCCCCTGCATTTTCATATATTTATATACCTGATTAGCCCCCAAAAAGGTATTTTTGGTTTTGAAGGATTTTGAATAACCCATTT
>JBBDSZ010000046.1:0-22935 GCA_040904685.1 Paenibacillaceae bacterium
TCTATGACACCATTTGATTAAGAGGTGCAGTGTCCATCATAAGGGAGTTTAACCGAACGCAGCACTGGTGATTAAGCTCCCTGTTTTCTTAAGACCTTCCGCTGTACTTCTTTCATTATTCCCTGTCTGCTCATATTCTTCCGCAATTCGTGAAATGAGGAACACTTCATAGTCCATGGATATCCCAAACACCACACAAAAAATGATCACAGGTAGCGTTGCACTCACATAACCAATCGACGTAATATGCAGCACATCTGCGAGAAAGCCCTTCTGAAATACTGTGACCACAATTCCCATGCTTGCTCCTAAGCTGAATAAATTCATCAAAACCGCTTTTAACGGCAGCAATATAGAACGGAAAGCCATCAATAATATGAAATAAGTCACAATCATCACAAAGCCCACTACCTTGGGAATACCCTGATGAATCCGCTGCATGATATCTAAACGATATGCAGGTCCTCCTGTAACCAACGTATGCAAGCCACCAGCATCCAGCTGACGAATGGCTTTAACCGCATCATCCGTCCTTGAATCCTCTGGATCGAATGTAGGCTGGACGATAATAGAAGCTGAGCTTTCCTTGGCAAGCCGAAGATTGCTTATTTGCTTACGAGTATCTTCTGTTTTAAGAATGACTGCAGTTTCAGATGGTGTCTGATCAGCAAATTGGGTTACGTAGCTCTTCACGGTCTTCACACCAGGAATTTCGCTTATCCGCTTTGTATAAGCTTGCATTTGGCCTATCACAGTCTCGTTCCAAACCTCTTGATCAGACTCGACATAGATTTGAATCGGATTCATTTCACGTGCATCAAAGGCTTGATTCAATAAATCCGCACCCGCACGCGACTCATAGCTAGGAGGCAGCACACCCGAATCAGGTATACCTAGTTTCATCTGCCCAATCGGATAGGTTAGAAATACCAAAATAGCCCCCATAACCACAATAATGGTAACCGGGCGCTTCATTACACCATAAGCGATCTTTTCCCAAAATTGAGCGGGATTTTTTCTGCGTAATTTTGCAGGAATGACCCGCAATACATTAATTTTCGTTCCAAACAAGCTTAACAAGGCTAGAAGGAGCGTTTCAGCAACAAGCACAGAAACAGAAACGACGATCACTCCACCGATGCATAGCGAACGATAGATTGATAAATCGATAAATAACATGCCAAACAAGCCAATTAGTACAGCCACACCAGAGAAAAAAATCGATTTTCCCGCTTTTTGGCTGGCCATGGCTACGGCTGCTTCAACACTGCTTTGAACTTTGAGCTCTTCACGGAATCGACTAACCATAAAGAGTGCATAATCTATCCCTACGGCTAAGCCCAACATCGTCACAATATTTGGTAAAAAGTTAGAAAGCGATACACTCTGGGCAATAAAATAAGTAATACCCAGTGTTACAGTCACACTCATTATACCTACAATTAATGGCAGCAACGCCGCCAAAACCGTCCCAAATATAATTAACAATACAACGATTGCAATCGGAAGCCCAATCGCCTCTGACTTCACAATATCCTTCTTGCTTGCATCCTGCATATCAAAGAGAATAGCCGTACCACCCGTAAGGCTTACTTTCATGCCATCGGGTGCATGGATAAGCGTTTTAATATCCGCATAATGATCCAACGCTTGATCTGCATTCAAGCTCACATAAACGTTTACGGCTTGTATATTCTCTTGTTTTAAATTTTTATCGACGTTCTTGAAATGCTCCACAGGTAAACGGGAGGCTTGAACGAGGGATACATCCAGCACATAAGGAAGCTTGCGCAGATCACTTAATGAATCGAGAATTTTATGAGAAGCCTCAAGTTCACTAATGTTTTGATTAGCGCTTTGATAGATGAGCGTAAAGGTAGATGCAGGGTAATCGAGCTTCTCTTGCAGCTGAATGAGGCCTAAATCGGAATCACTCCCTCTGGGAGTAAAACCATTATCCTTGAGAAGTGCTGGTGCCTTTTGAGCAAAAAAAGCCAAGCAAATAAACAGTATGATCCAAATGGAAACAACCACCCAACGGAAACGATACATGCTTTTACCCCACTGCCAAAAAAAACCCTTCTCTGCAGTTTCCCTCATTATGCCAATCGTCTCCTTATTGCTAGCTTATTCTAAGCCGCCGTACATCATATAAAGAATAACCAAAATTGCTAATGCAAAGCGATAGTAAGAGAAATAGGTTAATTTCAGCTTGCCCACCCATTTAATAAATGTAGCTACAGCTAACAGGGCAACTATAAATGCAACAATAAAACCGACAATGAAAAAGACAACATCATCGGATGAGAAGTTTTTATAACTTTTCAACAAATCGTACCCAGTTGCAGCTGTCATAATGGGTACCGCCATTAAAAAGGTATAATCTGCGGCTGCAGCACGACTTGTCCCTGCTAACATACCTGCAGCAATCGTTGCTCCAGAACGGGAGAACCCCGGCCAAAGCGATAAGCATTGCGCTACACCAATAAAAAAAGATTGCTTGTACGTAATCTCGTCTACGGATTCTGCCTCCACCCGAGAATGAAACTTCTCGGCTATGATCATAAATATCCCACCGACAATTAAGCCAATCACAACGGTTTGCGGGGTAAAGAGCTGTTTAATTTGCTTATGTAATAAATAACCGAACAAAAGCGCTGGCAAAATCCCAATGAGGATATGCATTAAATTCAGCTGTCGTCCCGAGTTAATCTTTAAACTCGTATCACGCACTCCAAAAAGTCTTAGCACTCTTTTCCAATAGAGCACCACAATCGCCAAAATCGCCCCTAGTTGAATAACAATCTCGAAGGTATTCGCATTGTCTCCTGTAAAACCAATTAAATGCCCTGCCAAAATCATATGACCTGTAGATGAAACTGGTAAAAACTCAGTCAAACCTTCGATAATCCCAATAATAATCGCATTCCATAAATCGAGCATATAAACCTCCTGAACACTTTGCTATTTGAAACTACCGTACCATGACCAAGCTCAGTAAATCAAGCCATACGCCAATGACGCTCACGGCTCTTAGCCAAAGCCATTGGATCTCCAAGCTCAAGTACTAGTAAATCCCGAAGGAACTCAGGCAGGCTGAAGGTCATATTCTCACCTTGCTTAAGCGAGATGTAGCCAATTCCAAAGGTAAACATATCGATTGTACCGACAAGGTAAATCTGATCTGGCCTCAAGAGGTCACCCCTTACCCAAATCCGCGTTATTTTATGATAATCAGGCGCATTGGGATCGTACTCCACTTCAATTCCATCCGTACATAAGGTTCCTAATAACTTCCCACGAAAGCCATAACCAACAATAGGCTTTTCTTGAAAGCTTAACAAAAGAGATTCCTCCAAAGCTTGATGGATATGCTTGCCCTCTAGCTCCATGCGGCAAGGATTAATAGGTGAAGGACATAAATGCAAGAGATGCTCTTTCGTGACCCGCCCTGCACTCAGGCTTTGCAGAATTTGACCTGCATTGACAATGCCTATGTCTGCATTCATCCATTTACATAAGCCGGCGGCGAGAAGATTGCCAAAATCAGACTCTTCATACCAATTAATCGCGATGGGTTGCAGCAACGAAACCACTACCTGATCCAGTTCAATTGCGCTCTTTTCTTTATAATATTGCACCCTCTTTACGATCGAAGCACTCGGTTTATAATCCTTAACCGGAATGCACCGTCCCGTTACCTCATGTATGCGTCCAAGCTCGAGATCATAAGTAATTTCAACCTCACCTACAAACTGACCGAATTTTCCTGTTGCGCACAAATAAGTATCCTCTACAAGTAACGGTAGCTCTAACAAATGGTGGGTATGTCCACCTAAGATAAGATCAATGCCTTTCATTTCCTTTGCAAGCCTTTGGTCGTGCATGAAACCAAGGTGGGAGAGCACAATCAGTATATCTACCTGACTACGGAGTTGATTAACCCAATATGCCGTGATCTCGAAGGGATCACGAACATCCCACCCAAGCAAGACATAGAAGTCATGATAGGCAGCCGTTACGGCAATAAACCCAATCCGTATTCCGTCCTTGATTACAATATGATAGGGTTTTAACCAGTCAGGGAGCAGTTTCGTTCGTTTGTCAAATAAATTACTGCAAATAATGACAAACTCCGCATGTTGACCATACACACTCGCCAAATCATCCTTGCTTAGAGTTAAGCCCTCATTATTACCAAGTGTGACGATATCGTACCCAGTTGCATTCATAATGCCTACATTTGCCTGACCATATGTACCTTCTGTCTCCATCCGCATACGATCCATATGATCACCGCAATCGACAGTAACCACATGCTCCAAACCATGCTTATGTTTAAGTCCCTGAATGACTGTAGCTATCTGTGGCATTTGTTCGAAATGACTATGAATATCATTTGTATGAACAATAACTAGCTTTCGCAAAGCTTCTGACACGCTAATTTCCTCCCTAACAACTTGATATGAGTGTGCTTAAGCTGATTTTTCTGTTAGCTCAATTTACTTCTATCGGTTTATCCCCCATATTTTCGAATTAAATCGCTTGCTTGCTTATTTATTTATTATAAAGATATTTGCGGCAAAATTGTAGTTTATCTTTAGTAGGAATACGTAAATTATGATATGCTTAAGTTAACCATCTATTACAAACGAGGAGTGCCGATGATGAAACTTACCATACGATTGTTTGCAGGCTTAGCCGAAAGCTTGGGTCATACTCACATTACCCTAACCTTGGAACAAACTCAAATATCTGTAAATCAGTTAAAACAAATACTTATGCAAACTTATCCCGCCGCAGCTCAATTGATTGACATCGCCTTTATAGCCATTAACCAAGCTTATGCATCTGGACAAGAGCAGGTAAGGGAAACGGATGAATTAGCTTTAATTCCTCCCGTGTCTGGTGGCGAAGCAAGAGTGCCTGACAAAGAATCAATTCCTGTTGACAATATCATGTATCACATCACTTATGAACCTATTTCCGTTGAAAACGTAAGCAATTCCGTCCTAGCCCCTCGACAAGGAGCTACATTAACCTTTATTGGCACGACAAGAGAATTCACCTTGGGTAAACGAACGGTTTGGTTGGAATATGAAGCTTATATTCCCATGGCTTTATCTGCCTTGCAGCAGATTGGAGCCGAAATCGCAGCACAGTGGCCTGGCACATTATGTGCCATTACACATCGGCTTGGAAAGGTAGAGATTGCAGAAATTAGCGTGGTTATCGCCGTTTCCTCCCCGCATCGTACGGATTGTTATGATGCAAGTCGCTTTGCCATAGAACGGCTCAAACAAATTGTTCCAATTTGGAAGAAGGAAATCTGGGAGGACGGGTCGGAATGGAAGGGACATCAACAAGGAACCTGGGACCCAACACATACCCTACAGTTAGTAACAGGTCGAGCCCATGAATAAGACACCAATAGAGCAAGATTCAAGGTACTCACGTCAACGGCTATTCTCGCCAATTGGTGAAGCAGGGCAGCTTAAATTGAGTCAATCGCGTGTTGCTATAGTAGGCATGGGCGCGTTAGGTACAGTTTTAGCCAATCATATGGTTCGTGCCGGAGTAGGTTTTATTCGCATCATTGACCGTGATTTTGTCGAATGGAGTAATTTACAGCGCCAAATGCTTTTTGACGAGCAGGATGCCTTACAATCCGCTCCCAAAGCACTTGCTGCTGCTAATCGACTGCGCCAGATTAATTCATTTGTTGAAATTGAACCCCATGTAACCGATTTAAACCCGACCAATGTACGAACTCTTCTCACTGATGTTGATGTCATACTCGACGGATCTGATAATTTTGCTGTGCGTTTTTTAATTAATGACGTTTGTATGAAAACTAGCATCCCTTGGGTTTACGGCGGGGCTGTAGGCTCTAGAGGTGTCTCCATGACTATCCTCCCGCAGCAAACACCATGCTTTCGCTGCATGTTTGGACAAGCTCCACAACAAGGCACTGGTGAAACTTGTGATACCATTGGTGTCATTGGTCCGATTGTTGATCTTGTCGCCTCACATCAAGCCACAGAAGCCTTAAAGCTCCTAGTGGGAGATATCCAGCATTTGAACCTTCACCTCGTCCATTATGACCTATGGTTAAATCAACATTCCTCCATCAATGTTTCGAAAGCGCATAAAGATGATTGCCCCGCTTGTAAAAAAGGACAGTATGATTATTTAAACGCTGACCTTGAAGGGGAAACCATCCAAACCTTATGTGGTAGAAACTCTGTACAGATTCATCCTATTGAGAACCGACAATATGATCTTGCTGCTTGGGCAGCTAAATGGGGTCGCCTTGGAATCGTTCATTTATCGCCCTTTTTGTTAAAGTTTAGTATCAACTCTGACCATACATTGGTCTTGTTTCCAGATGGTAGAGTAATTATCCAGGGAACTGATAATATTATCGAGGCTAAAAGCTTATACACACGTTATATTGGCACATAGTCCGTATTGCGAAAATTTCCATAAGTTGTTAAGATAGTA
This sequence comes from Paenibacillaceae bacterium, assembly GCA_040904685.1. Lineage (GTDB taxonomy): Bacteria > Bacillota > Bacilli > Paenibacillales > NBRC-103111 > Paenibacillus_AC. Next base: position 6,505 of record JBBDSZ010000046.1, read on the forward strand.
AACCTACCAGATTATTAATAAGTCTATGAATCAGCCCGAACTTGCAATGGCAGCACTACAGCATCACGAACGATTTGACGAATCCTACCGACTTTTTCCGTCCCTTGATTCAGATTAACAAGCAATTTGTCGATTTATCCCACCATCATAATATTGGAATCGATAAAATATACATGTAACCAAAGAGTAGTCATTAACTGGCTACTCTTTTTGCACTATGGAATACACTTTTCCAATACCTCTTATCAATATTGGTGATTTGCACGCCATTTATCGGTCGTGTATCCGCATTAATCATTTTATTGTTTCCTAGGTAAATGCCTACATGACCCACTGTATTGCTGGATTTAAACCTGCCTGGAACATTAAAAAACAATAAATCCCCCACACGTAAATTTTTCCGACTCACTGTAATCCCTTGTTTGGCTTGATCTCTCGCGAATCTATTGAGCTTAATGCCATATTTCCCGAATATATATTGCGTGTAGGATGAACAGTCGAATGCGCCTGATTTCGGATATGGCTTTGCTCCAAACACATATTTAACCCCTAAGTATTGCTTTGACTTATTAATCAAAAGCGGAATATTTGCATGAGCCAATGCAGCTACTATGCTGTCATTGTCCTCCAAATCCTTCATTACAGATATGTGATTTGTTAAAGCTGATGAAGTCTGGGATTCAAACTTATTCGGATCATCTGGATCATCTTCAAAATTAAGGTAGTCGCCATTCAACTTATCATTCGCTTGATCATTCACGCTTTTAATCGAAAAGTTCGAATCCTTTTCATTTCCTAGCAGAATTAACTGATTATCATTCACAACATATGACATGTCTTGTTGAAACAAATCCCCTATCGCAGAGAGTGGTACATAAGTACTATGATTCAAAATGATTGGTGGTGAGGCTAGCTTGATCGCTTTTCCTTCTTTTTGTGCCTCCCGCGAATTTATTTTCAAGACAAAATTTACATCATTATCTCCGACTAAAAAGCTTGAGCTTTCTGCATCCCATTTACTTTGAAAACCAAGTAGGTCTACTAATTGCTTTGCATTCACATACTGTACGCCATTCTGCATAACCATGGAGAGCTTGTTCTGATCTTGGTTTTGATTAAGTTCCAATTTCCCATTCGGGCTATGCAAGCTTAATGTCTTGCTTTTCACTTTTGGAGATTGGGCCGCGGAATCATTTCCTATTTGCGTACAGGCCATTTGCACCGTGAGACATAGCAGCAAAATAAAAATCATAAAGCTCCGCAACCACTTTTGATAATTAAATTTATACTTGAATCCCATTCATTATGCCACTCCTTTGGTTACATCCATGATCTTGCTCGTTCATAGGTTGTGATCATTACAAAGGAAATATGCATAAGGAAAATCTACCGGTTTTTTCCCATACGGTTTTCGTATCATGCTGGAGCAAACATAAAATGCGTGTCCGAAAGACTCGGACACGCATTTATAGTCGTTACAACCCTTATACAGCAAGCTTATCCAATACTGCCTTCCATCTCGAACTTAATGAGACGATTCATTTCCACTGCGTATTCCATCGGAAGTTCCTTCGTGAACGGTTCGATAAAGCCCATAACGATCATTTGGGTGGCTTCATCATTCGTCATTCCACGACTCATCAAGTAGAACAATTGATCCTCCGATACCTTAGATACCGTTGCTTCATGCTCCAACGTGATGTTGTCATTCATGATTTCATTGTAAGGAATCGTATCTGAGGTGGATTCTTTATCCATAATTAGCGTATCACATTTGACGTTTGCTTTCGAACCTTGAGAGTTGCGGCCAAAGGATGCCAAACCACGATAAGTAACTTTACCTCCATGCTTACTGATAGATTTAGAAATTATCGTCGAAGTGGTATCTGGTGCAAGATGGGTCATTTTCGCACCGGCATCTTGATGCTGCCCGCGTCCCGCCACTGCAATGGAAAGCACCATCCCTTTAGCTCCACGACCTTTGAGGACAACTGCTGGGTATTTCATGGTAAGCTTGGAACCGATGTTGCCATCGACCCATTCCATCGTTGCGCCTTCTTCAGCAACAGCACGTTTGGTTACTAAGTTGTAAATGTTTGGTGCCCAGTTTTGAATTGTGGTGTACCGAGCACGTGAGTTCTTCAAACAAATGATTTCAACCACGGCACTATGCAATGAATTCGTGCTATAAATGGGTGCTGTACAGCCTTCAACATAATGAACCAGACTTTCTTCGTCCGTAATAATTAAAGTACGCTCGAATTGACCCATATTCTCGGAGTTGATGCGGAAGTAAGCTTGTAATGGCACTTCGCATTTCACACCCTTCGGTACATAGATAAAGCTTCCGCCTGACCAAACCGCACTGTTCAAAGCTGCGAACTTGTTATCTGTTGGAGGAATAATCGTGCCAAAATATTTGCGAAACAGCTCCGGATGATCACGTAAAGCTGAGTCCGTATCTGTGAAGATGACACCTAGATCTTCTAAATCTTTTTGCATGCTGTGATAAACAACTTCAGACTCATATTGTGCTGAAACCCCTGCAAGGTATTTTTGTTCTGCTTCAGGGATCCCTAATTTATCAAAGGTTTCTTTGATTTCGCTAGGAACCTCTTCCCACGTTTTGCCTTGCTTTTCTGAAGGCTTAACATAATATTGGATCTCTTGGAAATCCAGATCATCCATATTGCCGCCCCATTTAGGCATCGGCATTTTGAAGAATAGCTCTAATGATTTCAAACGAAAATCAAGCATCCATTGCGGTTCATTCTTCATTCTTGAAATTTCCATCACAAGCTCTTTCGTCAAACCTTTACCGGATTTAAAAATGGATTCATGTTCATCACGAAAACCATATTGGTAATCTTCCATTTCTGGCATTTTCTTAGCCATGGCTTTATTCCTCCTGTAGTTCAATTTGGTGTTGCTACATTACGCATATATGTTCAATCCCGTTTAAGATTACTCGTGCTCATGCTTCGTTTGTTCAATTCCTTTGCATAATGCATTCCAAGCAAGTGTAGCACATTTAATACGTGCCGGGAATTTATTGACACCCGATAGGGCTTCAATATCCTCATATTCGAACTCAACCGACTGCCCTTTCATTAAGCAAGAGAAATTCTCAGCAATCTGTAAAGCTTCGTCCATGGACTTTCCTTTCACAGCATCCGTCATCATCGAAGCAGATGACATACTAATGGAACAACCATCACCTGTATATTTCGCATTCTGTACGATACCATCGACAATTTGCAGTTGAAGTGTAATTTTGTCACCGCAGGTTGGATTGTTTAATTCAACGGATACAGCCTCCTCTGAATCGAATTGTCCACGATTGCGTGGCGTCTTATAATGATCCATAATCACTCTACGGTATAAATCATCTAATTGCATGACCAAAGTACTCCTTTGTTTTTAATAAAGCCAATGCCAATCGATCCACATCTTCTTCCGTATTGTATAAGTAGAAGCTTGCTCTAGCTGTAGAGGAAACATTCAACCAACGCATTAAGGGTTGGCAGCAATGATGTCCTGCACGTACTGCAACACCTTCTGCATCCAATACGGTTGCCAAATCATGGGGATGGACATCGCCTAAATTAAAAGTAATAAGTCCGGCACGGTTAGTCAACGGACCATAAACGGATAGATCCTCGATTGTGGATAGTTTCTCCAGCGCATAGGTTGTGATTTGCTTCGCATGCTGTTCAATGGCATCCAAGCCAATTTCTTGGAGAAAATCAATAGCAGCGCCTAGTCCTACTGCGCCGGCAATGATTGGTGTTCCACCTTCAAATTTCCAAGGTAGCTCCTTCCACGTCGAATTGTATAAATCAACATGATCAATCATTTCGCCACCAAATTCAATGGGATCCATGCTGTTCAACAATGCTTTCTTACCGTAAAGGACGCCTATACCCGTTGGGCCGCACATTTTATGGCCGGAGAAGGCATAAAAATCACAATCCAGCTGTTGCATATCGACCTTCATGTGAGGTGTGCTTTGTGCGCCATCCACTAAAATCTTCGCACCATGACGATGGGCGATTTCAGCAATTTGCTTCACTGGATTTACCACGCCCAAGACGTTGGAAACATAAGTAATTGCCACCATTTTCGTCTGAGCCGTGATCGTTTTTTCGACATCCTCAAGCAGGATCGTTCCGTCGGATTGCAGTGGAATATATTTCAAGGTAGCTCCTGTTGCTTTTGCTACCTGCTGCCATGGAATTAAATTACTGTGATGCTCCATAGGCGTCAGAATGATTTCATCGCCTTCTTTGCAAACCGAACGTGCATAGCTGCTAGCAACCAAATTAATCGCTGTCGTCGTTCCACGAGTGAAGATAATCTCTTCCGAAGACTTGGCATTAATGAATCGGACTACCTTATCTCGTGCACCCTCGTAAGCATCTGTTGCTCGTGAGCCTAATGTATGCACGCCACGATGCACATTGGCATTGTCTTGCTCGTAATAACGCTTAACAGCTTCGATGACAGAAATCGGCTTTTGCGAAGTTGCTGCGCTGTCCAAATAAATCAAAGGATGACCATTTATATCTTGATGTAAAATGGGAAACAACTTACGAATTTGCGACGTATTCATTGGCCGAGTTTCCTTTCAACAAGCTCTTGCAGCTTAGCTGCCAATTTTACAATCGGCACTTCTGCTACAACGGGAGCCAGAAATCCATATATAATCAAACGTTGTGCTTCAGATTTAGCAATACCGCGTGACATTAAATAATGGATTTGCTCCGGATTCACTTGACCTACGCTGGCCGCATGTCCACACTTTACATCATCCTCATCAATCAACAGGATGGGATTAGCATCTCCACGTGATTGCGGACTTAACATAAGTACTTTCTCCGTTTGCTGTCCATTCGCACCGGTTGCACCTTTTTCAATCTTCGTCACGCCGTTAATGATCGCTGTGGATTGATCACGCATAACCGCACGTGTGATCATATCGCTATTCGTACTGCGTCCAATATGAATGGCACGTGTCGTTAAATTCATCTTTTGATCGTTGGTGCCTACACAGATTACTTTAGCGTCGGAGGAAGATCCGGCACCTTTAAGAATTGACGTGGTATCCGAAAGCACATTACCGTTGTTCAATTCTCCGCCAATCCATTCCATGCGACCATCGTTCTCCACAATAGCACGACGATAGGTTAGATCAGTCACTTGTTCACCCAAATTATGCACAGAAGCATATTGCACCTTTGCCCCTTGCTTCACATGAATTTCAATGATCCCATTGGCTACGCGTTGACCATCACCTGTTGAAATCCAGTTATCTACGAAAGATACGGAGCTGTTCGCCTCAGCAATAATCAAAATATGTGGAGCAAATGTAGCTTGCGCATCATCCGATAGAAACAGTGCTTGCAAAGCTAAATCTACTTTTACATTCTTGGGTACATAGAGAAAAATACCACCATTCCAGAGGGCTGAGTGTAAAGCAGTGATCCGATTCTCATCTTGCTTGACCACTTTCATGAAATAAGATTGCACCAAATCCCCATGCTGCTGTAAAGCTGTCTCTAAATCCATAAACAAAACACCTTGATCAGCTAACTCAGCTTTAACATCGCGATAAGCTAAACCTGAGTTAACTTGCACCAAGAGGTTAGCACTGTTTTCTTCGTTGAGAAGCTCCTGCGCCGCTTCCGGCAGCCCATTGAATGTTTGAATTAAATCTGTATGTCTATATACACCGTAACCCTCATGGTTCCAGCGATCAATCCTCGTCTTCTCTAATCTTGGCAATTCCAATGATTCAGCTAGCTCTAAGCCCTTCAACCTAAGCTCAGACATCCATTGCGGCTCTTGCTTAATCTTAGATTGTGCCGAAACAGCTTGGCGATCAATTGGAAGTATAGTTTCAGTACTCATCTTATTCTCTCCTTTATTTAAACGCCAAGTCCGACTGTTTCGTCGACAATGCCCAATTCCTCTTTGATCCAATCATAGCCATCTATCTCCACTTGCTCAGCTAGCTCGGCTCTGCCTGATTTCACAATACGACCTTGCATCATGATATGAACAAAATCAGGTGTGATGTAATCTAATAGGCGTTGGTAATGCGTAATGATCAAGAAGCCTCTATCTTCACTTTTCAAGGAATTAACACCTTCTGCAACAATACGTAGAGCATCGATATCCAAACCCGAATCAATTTCATCTAAAATACAAATATGTGGCTCTAACAGCAGCATTTGAAGAATTTCATTGCGTTTCTTTTCTCCGCCTGAGAAGCCTTCGTTTAAATAACGATGAGCAAATTCGGTAGCCATGTCCAATTCCTTCATTTTCTTTTCCATTTGACGGATAAACTTGATCAACGAAATTTCGTTGCCTTCGCCACGTTTAGCATTAATAGCACTACGTAAAAAATCCGAATTCGTAACCCCGGAAATTTCACTTGGATACTGCATGGCTAAAAACAGTCCAGCACGCGCTCTCTCATCTACAGCCATATGAAGTACATCTTCACCATCCAAGGTTACAGTACCTGCGGTTACTTCAAATTTAGGGTGCCCCATCAGCGTAGAAGCCAAGGTGCTTTTACCCGTACCATTCGGCCCCATAATAGCGTGAACTTCTCCACCTTGAATGGCTAAGCTAAGGCCTTTTAAAATTTCCTTTCCTTCGACAGACGCTTTTAAACCGTTTATAATAAAATTCAGTGAATTTGCCATTTGTTTGTACCCTCCGATATTTAATTTATAATTATTCTTAAATGATAATCACTGATAATCATTTGTATTTTCATTATAGCGCACCTTGTTAAATGAATAAAGTCCAATTTCAGAAAATAATGAAAAAGACTTGACTCTTCTGTGAAATCGATGCAGTTTTTACCTTTTGTCAATACATAGCGAAATAAGTTAATATTTAAGTTAATATATAAGTTAACAATGAATATTACTTTTATGGAGGTAGCTAATAATGTCACAATATCATGCTTTGAGCGAACAAGAAGCCGTTGAATATGCAAGAAATATCCCAAATATTTTTCCACAAAGGGCAAATTTGCTTTCTCGTGAAATCGGGGATGGCAACCTGAATCTCGTCTTCCACATTTCCGATACCCTTAGCGGTAAAAGCTTAATCCTGAAACAAGCATTGCCCTACGCTAAGGTAGTTGGGGAATCCTGGCCATTAACGATTGATCGAGCGCGCATAGAAAGTGAAGTTTTAATGCTGGAAGCAGCCTTGTGCCCAGACTTGGTTCCTCAAGTCTATGCTTATGACCCCGAGCTCGCTTTAACCGTTATGGAAGATTTAAGCGATCATACGATCATGCGCCGTGGTCTAATCGAAGGAAATCGGTATCCTTTATTCGCTTCGCATATTGCCCATTTTCTTGCAAAAACCTTATTTTATACCTCGGACTTAGGTTTGAATCAACAAGAGAAGAAGCTTAAGGTTCGGCAATTTATCAACCCCGAGCTATGTAAAATCACCGAAGATCTCATTTTTGATCATCCTTACTGGAATGCGGATACGAATAATATCCATCCACTTATTCAAAAAGAAGTCGAACAGCTTTGGTCTAATGAAACGCTGAAATTCGAGGTAGCGTTACTTCGCGAGAAATTTCTAACACATGCGCAAGCGTTGCTCCATGGAGATTTACATACAGGCAGCATTTTTATTACTCCACGCTCCACTAAAGTCATTGATCCTGAGTTTGGCTTCTATGGTCCGATAGGCTTTGATATTGGCGCTGTAATTGCTAATTTATTGCTTAATTACGCCGGACAGGAAGCTTGGATTGATGATGATGCAGCTCGCCAGGATTTCCGTGATTATTTATTGGAAACCATCCGTGATATTTGGACGCAATTCGCCGAGCAATTCCAAGCCTTTTGGGAAAAAGATGGTGTGGATCGCATAACCAAGGTTCCTGCGTACCGTGAGGATTATATGCAGCGCCTGCTTCAAGATACAATCGGCTTTGCAGGTAGTAAAATGATTCGTCGGATTATCGGGTTAGCCCATGTTGCAGATGTCCAATCCATACCTGACCCCGAAGGAAGAGCAAAAGCTGAAAGAATTACTTTGACCATAGGAGAAAGCTTGCTTCTGCTGAATCGTCAAGCCCGTACCATAGAGGAAGTTATCGATATTGCGAAAAGAGGAATAGCTTAATGACTAACACCAAAGAACAAGGGATCGTATCCTTACGTTGGAATGCAGATCATTTGGAGTTGCTGGATCAAAGACTTTTACCAGAAGAGATATATTACTTGGACTTGACACAGGTGACAGAGGTTTGGGAAGCAATCCGCCAGCTCAAAGTACGCGGAGCCCCGGCAATCGGGATCGCAGCGGCTTATGGAGTCCATTTGGCAGCACAAAGGTTTATCGAAAGCAATCCATCTGCTTCTACACGGGATTTGGTTGAAGAAGTTAAACAACAAGTAGATTACTTAGCTACTTCCAGACCAACCGCTGTAAACTTGTTCTGGGCTTTGGATCGAATGAAGCTCAGGATTGAAGCATTGTCCCATTCCGACCCATCGCATTTATCCAAGGAACTTCTGATTGAAGCACAACTGATTCAAGCTGAGGATGAAGAAACCTGCAGAATGATTGGCGAGCATGCACTTTCGCTTTTCGAAAGTGGTATGGGTGTATTAACTCATTGCAATGCAGGCGGCTTAGCAACAGCCAAATTTGGCACAGCATTAGCTCCTTTTTACTTAGCCCTTGAAAAGGGGATCGATTTAAAGGTATTTGCCGATGAAACACGACCCGTTTTGCAAGGTGCCCGATTAACTGCTTTTGAATTACAGCAGGCCGGTGTGGATGTCACGCTGATCTGTGACAATATGGCAGGAATGGTGATGGCAAAAGGATGGATTCAAGCTGTCATCGTGGGGACAGATCGTGTCGCAGCTAATGGCGACGTTGCTAACAAAATCGGAACCTATAGTGTTGCCGTATTAGCAAAAGCGCATAATATTCCTTTCTATGTAGCTTGTCCGCTCTCAACGATTGATTTAAATACACCTACAGGTGAGCAGATTCCGATTGAAGAACGACATGCGGATGAGATTACTGAAGGCTTTGGCAAACGAACAGCGCCCCAAGGGATCAAGGTTTTCAATCCGGCATTTGATATTACTCCACATGAATATGTAACTGCAATTATCACCGAGAAAGGGATCATACGTCCCTCATATTTAGAAAATTTGCCTAAGCTATTTGTTTAACCAAAGAATGTTTGTAAGAGTAAATAAACATTTAAGATAATAATTACACCTGTCACAAACCAAGCTAGAATGCTTAACCAGAGCGGGTTTCTAAATTCGCCCATCTTCTTCTTATCACTGGTGAACATAACCAAAGGAACTACTGCAAAAGAAAGCTGTAGTGAAAGAATAACCTGACTCAGAATTAAAAGGGATATAGCCCCTTTCTCACCAGCAACAATGGCTACGATGACCGCAGGAATAATCGCAATCAGTCTGGTAATTAAACGCCTTAGCCAAGGTGATAAACGAATATTGAGAAAACCTTCCATCACGATCTGTCCAGCTAAAGTTCCCGTTAAAGTTGAATTCTGCCCGGATGCCAGTAAAGCAACAGCAAACAAAATACTGCCTAATGTAGTGCCTAATAATGGAGTTAATGTATGATAAGCATCGCCAATATCGGCGACCTCAGTCATACCGGCTTTGTGAAAGGTTGCTGCAGATAGAATTAGAATTGCGGCGTTAATGAACAAGGCAAAGAATAAAGCAATCGTTGAATCCCATGTAGAAAAATGAATCGCTTCTCGTTTACCCTTAGAGCTTCGCTCAAATTTTCGTGTTTGCACAATGGAAGAATGCAAATATAAATTATGCGGCATAACAGTTGCTCCAAGAATGCCAATGGCAATATAGAGCATTAGCGGGTTTGTCAAAATCTCTGTGCGAGGCACAAAGCCACTGATAATCCCGCCCATATCGGGCTTTGATAAAACCATTTCCGTGAGAAAACAGCCGCCAATAGTAACAATTAAAACGACTACAAAGGATTCAATATACCGAAATCCTTTATTCTGGAGAAATAAAATGACCAGTACATCCAAGGCTGTAATAATAACCCCGTAGACGAGTGGGATGCCAAAAAGCAGCTGCAAAGCGATCGCTGAGCCAATTACCTCAGCCAAATCGCAAGCGGCAATCGCAAGCTCGCACATGATCCAGAGGAAGAAAACTACCGGCTTGCTATAATTATCGCGACAGGCCTGCGCCAAGTCTCGTCCTGTGACAATACCAAGCTTTCCCGCTAATGCTTGCAGTAAAACAGCCATTAAGTTAGAAATCAAAATCACAGATAACAATGTATACCCGAATGCAGAGCCACCTGCAATGTCAGTAGCCCAATTACCCGGATCCATATAACCCACTGCAACCAAATAACCAGGTCCAGCGAATGCAAAGAATTTCCGTAGCCACGTACCTTTTTTGGGTATTCGCACTGAACTAAAAGACTCAGGTAATGAAGGCTGCTTTTGCGAATTTTTCCAACCATCGTTTTCATTTAAATGAACAGCAGTATTTTGTTTACTCATCATTTTCACCTCGTAGGTAGTTCACCCTTATTCATCCATTTAATGTGCACTAGGGTAATATTGTTGCACCAGGTAAACATTTACCACAAAAAAAATTGCAAGATCTAAAGTAGTACCCAATGGATGAAGAATCACCCACCTTTTATATCTATATACAAATTGTACTCGACCAATACTTTTTGTCAAGGGAAACTTTTTGCGTTTCAATACTTCCTCACATCATCAACAACAAAGCATCCTTGCCCTTCATCCCTGCAACAATACCCCGTTCTTCAGCCTCATAAGTAACGGATTCCAACGGTGCTTCTAATAGCTGTTCAATCGTCCTTACCCCTACTGCTCTACCCGCTATGATTTTACGATCTTTAAGCTTCTCGTTCAGCAAAGAGACGTCCAAAGCGCCACACATGATATATCCTCTTGCAGTCGACACTGAAATTAGAGTTGTTTTAGGTAGAGACACCTCAATTCCAATGGCTTCAACACCTTCATAACGAATCGGGATCATTTTTACCATAAGAGACTCACCTCCGATACTTTTATTAAAACAATATATGCATTTCCGCCTTATTCGGGTTTTGCTTCCGAATTGTATCCTGCTATTTTATTTGTTATCATGGTTACAGAATCCCAACATAAAAAAATCGTGTGAGGCGTGAACATCATGGAAAAGGGTAAATCAGTCAAAAAGAAAGTGTTCCTCTTCCATATCGATGTACTTGTAGAAGGGTACAACAAAGCAATGGCTCAGGAAGCATTACAAGCTCTTCTCAGATCCGATAAAGTGAAGTATGTGCAATTGGAGTCTGATACTCCTGAGTCCGGACAAGTAGAGGCGGAACATCAAAAGCCAAAGAAAAAGGATACTTCAAAACCGGTTGAAGCTAAGCAGGCGAATGATGCAGGTTATCGCCACATCATCAATCAAATAGAAGATTTCAAGAATAACAATACGCTCATTCGTTTATCCATCGTAAAAAGTAAAGGTGTGAAGCTAAGTGTTCCTTGTCGTGTATTAAATTATGAGGATACTTCGCAGAGTGTGACAATTTATCATGTTGATGAAAAAAAGGTATACCAATACAGTTTAAATGAAATTGATGATTTGGTTGTCGGTTAATTCCGCATAAATACAGGAAACGAGGCTGATTGATAGGATAAGCCAGCCTTTCCATTGTGGATTTTTCTTATAAATATACACATACAATAGATCAACTACAATCGCATCCAACAATAAAAAATAAGGAATAGTCAATTGAATAAATCGACTATTCCTTGGAAGCTATAGGTGTTCCCTGATCGAATATAATCCTCTCCACCCATAGATTCTACGATTTTTTACATGCTTCCCAAACCAATAGAAACCACCCAGCGAGAAAGGCTATGCCTCCTAGAGGAGTAATCGCACCCAGGATCTTAATTCCACTTAGGCTTAATGCGTACAAACTGCCAGAGAACAAGATAATTCCAATTAAAAAAAGCCATCCCGATCGGCCTACTGAAGCACTATCGGAAAATTGTTTAGTCAACAACGCTACTAATATGAGAGCAAAAGCATGGTACATTTGATATTGAACACCTGTTTGAAAAACAGCGAGCATATCCGTAGTTAGACGTTCCTTCAGCACATGTGCTCCAAATGCACCCAAGGAAACAGCAAGAAATGCATTTATACTGCCTAGCATTAGAAATTTTTTAAACATAGTATCAAAATTCTCCTACATCATGCTGACCTACGATCAAAGTTACCGTTTCAAGAAGGACCTTCACAACACTGCTCTCACCCATTAAATTAATTTCTAAATCCACAATTTTTGAACGCTTCGCCTCATTTGTTCTTTTATCGTAAACGACTGTAAATTCCTTCAACCCTAACGGATAGGTAATTACTGTAGCTCCAATAGTGGGAATGGGCGTTTCCACTTCACCGTGATCAAAAGTAACCTCATGAATGAGCTCGTCATTCATATCCACGATTTTTACTAATTGACAAATATCATATCGCATTAGAATTCCTCCATCTTTATAGGCAACAGGTACAAGCGTACGTTACCAGTCTAGTTGAATTGTATCATATTTTCCCTAAGATTTCCGCTATTCTAGATATCCTGGCATATCCTTATTTTCACTGCATATATTACGGAGTGTTTAAACCAATTAATTGGAGGCGGCAAGTATGGGTTTTTTCAATAAAATTAAAGAAGGCGCAGGTAAAGCGGCAGACCTTGCAAAGGAAACCGTCGAAATCACAAGGCTAAATACACAGATCACGGCCAAAAGAAAAGAAATTGATAAAAACAACAATCGGATTGGCGAATTGATTTTCAGTGCTTTCCAGAAAAACGATATGGATGCAGTCGAGAGTCAAGTCACCACCATTTGCCAAGACATCGCTATGCTGCAACAGGATATTCAGAATCTTGACTTGAAAATCCAGGAGGTTAAAAACGAAAAAAACTGTGTGTGTGGGAAAACAATTGCACTTCATGCTAAATTCTGTCCAAGCTGTGGTCATCCATTCGTAGTGGATGAAGAATAACAAACTTTTAGGAATAATCTGCTTGAAGAAATTCAAGCGGACTTTTCGTGTTCATCGAACGTATAAGATATAAATAGTCCTGTTTATATTTTGAAAAACTATATATACTAAGGGTAAGAACGATCAAGGGGCGAATGCAGTGAATCGAAAATGGATTGAAACTGAGGGACGACGTTGGGTCGATCTTGGCATTATTACGCCTGTTCAACACGGACAAATTATGAAATTATATACCGAACGACAACTCGCTATCGGTTTGATCCCCTTATTAGGAAGCATTCTGCTTGGACTTGGTTTGATTAGCTTTATTGCAGCAAATTGGCAGGGAATTCCGGAACTCCTCCGTCTCACGATGATTTTGATTGCCTTAGTTGGTTTTTACTATATGGGTGAATTATTTACTAAGCGTAATCAAGAAAAGCTAGGCATTGCCTGTACTGGACTTGGTTTGATTTCCTTCGGCGCAGGTATTATCTTAATCGCTCAAATGTTCCATTTGCAAGCTTATGATGTTACATCCTGGATCGTTTGGGGAATCGCGGGTATAACGTTAACTTATTTATACCGAAGCCGTTATCTGTTTTTATTGAGTTTACTGATTATTACCATTACGCAATGGTACAGTGTGGTGGAATTTAATTATTTCAGCTATGTTACTTTTGTCATAATGATTGCAGGCCTTGGCACTTACGTTTGGCTTAGCAAGAACTCCCTTGTGACTTGGATTTTTAGTATTAGCTTCATTATCCAAGTTATTATGCTGGTAGAGATTTATAATTGGCATTTTCTTTGGGTATTTATTCCCATTCTTCTACTTTACACATTAGGTGACGCTATACAAGAACGAACTATTACTGCTCCCTTTCAATCCGCAGCTTTGATTTCTCTTTATGCATTTGATTTGTTCTTTGTACTCGTTATGAGTGATCAAGATTCTTTAAATTTACAGGATCATCTTTTGGCAAACACCGTTCCTTTTCTACTATCGATTGCTTTCATCTTTATCATTTCTATGTATTTAAAAATGCGTTTCAATAAAGCAGTCACCGGGTTTGAATGGAACTTTAGTTACAAAGGTAAAAGTTGTCCCTTGGGGCAGATCTGTTCTAGAGGGGATAGAATAACGGATATGACATTCAATCGTTCCATTAGCTGCACGGATTCTCCACCCCAATTCAGTTGCTCACCTACTTCTTCAGACAAATGTTCATCCGTAAGCACTCCCAGCATTCCTCATTTCTAAGTCCTTTAGAGATTATGTTTTTATGCTTTACGTCTTTTTTTAAACCATTCGGACTTGGGCTTGCGCAACGGACTTTCCTTGAATTTGGCAGGTTTTTGGACTGCTGATTTCGTTGAATCTTCCGCTTTTAATGACTGAGTTGTACTCAGCATCTGATAGGGATGGTCTTTCACTTCGGAAATGGTCTTTCCGATTAATTTCTCAATATCCTTGAGATACGGGATCTCTTCAATTTCGCAAAAGGAGATAGCGATCCCGCTTAGTCCTGCTCTTCCTGTACGTCCAATTCGATGAACGTAGGTTTCCGGAATATTAGGGAGGTTGAAGTTGATTACATGAGAAAGCTCCTCAATGTCAATTCCTCTTGCTGCGATATCAGTCGCAACCAAAACTCGCGTTACACCACACTTGAAATTGCTCAATGCACTCTGACGGGCAATTTGAGATTTGTTTCCATGAATGGCTTGAGCGGAAATTTTCAATTTAGTCAGTTGGCTCACAACACGGTCAGCGCCATGCTTGGTACGGGTAAACACCAATGCCGAAGCAATGGAATTATCCTGTAAAAGGTGGTTCAATAGGTTTTGCTTATTTCCCTTATCAACCAAATAAATAGCTTGCTTTATCCTGTCCACAGTAGAAGACACTGGAGTGATTTCTACCTTCACTGGATTAACAAGTAGCGATTTGACCATTTTAGTTATTTCTGGCGGCATTGTTGCCGAAAAGAAAAGAGTTTGTCTTTTGCCGGGCATTTTTGTGATGATTTTCTTCACAGCTTGAATAAAGCCCATATCCAGCATCCTGTCAGCTTCATCAAGTACTAATATTGTGACATATTGTAAATCGATATGCTTTTGATTTATTAAATCGATGAGTCTGCCTGGAGTTGCGATAATAATATCCGCACCTTGATTTAGCGCCCGCTCCTGTGCTTTTTGTGAAACGCCTCCAACGATAGCAGAGCAACGCAAATCGGTGAATTGACTGTATGCATGAATATTATCAGAAATCTGAAGTGCAAGCTCTCTTGTTGGTGTTAAAATCAATGAGCGAATTCTACGTTGTGTGCTTCTACTTTGCTGCTCGCTTAATATCTGGATAATGGGTAATGCAAATGCGGCCGTTTTCCCTGTTCCCGTTTGTGCGCAGCCAAGTAAATCTCTGCCAGCTAACACTGCTGGGATCGCCTGTTCCTGTATAGGTGTCGGTGTAGTATAGTTCTCTTTGACTAATGCTTTTAAAATCGCAGGTATAAGATTCAAGTCGTTAAATGTCATTTTGTCTCCTTATTTATAAATACATTCATTTTCATAACGTCATAACACTTAATGATAACACAGATGAGGGCAAAAAAAGAAGCTGGATTTTACCAGCTCATTTATTTATCATCTAAAATTGTTCGAAAAAGGACATTTTTTCGACAGCCATGAACATAATAGCTAAACGTATGTAATCTATTACCTTTGCAACACACCGTTCAGGTATTCGCCCTCTTCATCTACAGATCGCTGTGTAATGAAAGCAACTTCTCCAACATTGGTTCTGGCCATTTTCCCGATCCATGTTTGTAATGTATTCCATAAGATCTTCCGAAGAACGTACTTTTTCCATTTCAATCACCGCCATTGAGAATTTCGTTATGTGATACATCATTTTCTCTAATGAGCCCCTCAAACCCTTAGTAGGAGTCACTTTGCGAAAGTTTGGTTAGAGAATCTTTTTCACTAAAAGGTATAAAATAACGAAATACTTGCCTTAACTCCACAAGAACCAAACGATTTAACCAATTCCCGAGAAATTTAAACAAAAAAGCTAAGGTCGTATGAATGACCTTAGCTTACATTGCAATCTAATTCTATTTGTTTAATTATCTTATACACAAATTGGTTGCGGGGGCAGGATTTGAACCTGCGGCCTTCGGGTTATGAGCCCGACGAGCTACCGAGCTGCTCCACCCCGCGATATTTAGAAATAAGTAATGCCCACTAAACTGGGCATTTTGTTGCTTGGCAACGTCCTACTCTCCCAGAACCCTGCGGTTCAAGTACCCTTGGCGCT
>JBBDSZ010000047.1:0-22194 GCA_040904685.1 Paenibacillaceae bacterium
AGAAATTTCGAGAATATGTGTAAGTAGGAATTGAGATGAGTGTTTATCCAACCGAAGGAACCTTAAGTTCGATTTGCTTACCTCATTAAAAGCTAACAAATTAAACCAAAAGTCGTAGTCATCCTATCTTAACCGTAACAACAGCAGTAGGATCCACTCAAAGAAAAACGATAGTCAGTGCTGTTACTGGTACAGGTAGTGGAAAAAGATACATGGTTACATGGGTTTATATGCTACTGTAAAGTGTAAGCGAAAGGTTCGCTTACCGAAATGGGAGAAATAAATGGAATGGTATTTGAAAGTGTTAAAGAATTACGTGGGATTTCAAGGGAGAGCAAGGCGTAAGGAATACTGGATGTATATTCTTATTAATGTCATCATTTCGATTGTACTTTCAATATTGGAGTCATTCCTACATCTATCTCCATTATTAACAGGACTCTATTCTTTGTTCGTTTTGTTACCGTCAATAGCATTAGGAATTCGTAGACTACACGATATTGGAAGAAGTGGATGGTGGCTTTTAATTAACTTGATTCCCCTTATTGGGTATATTATTTTTCTTGTATTCTTGTTTCAAGATAGTCAAGAGAATGATAATCAATATGGTCCGAATCCTAAATTTAGTTATTGAATTCTACCGTAACTGTTTCCCAAGTCATTGAGCTAACATTCACGGCACATTCCCGAACCCGAACGGGTGAAATCATTCTAACGTTGATGCTCGTCTTCCCAGTCTTTTCCTCTAACATTTATTCGGTTGCTCGAGTTACAATGGTACAGTGGCTCAGTAAGTACAAAAAGGGTGGAACGAATGGTTACGTTCATTATCGGTATTATCGCACTAGGTTTAGTGGAATTGTTGGCTTTCCAAATTCAAAAACTACGAATATTCAAAATGATAGGCTCATCGTCATGGAGGAAGATAACGGCTAGGACGACAGTCCTACTATGTATTACACTTTCACTTAGCTTAGTTCTTCTGTTGTTTGGAATTACGGATATAAACGTTTTAGGGATATTTGCTTTATTTTGCTTTCTTTATTTTATTATTTATTTAGTTGTTCACTTTAGCTATTTATTTCTTTAATTGAGGTTTTTTACAGTGATTGGAATTACAGATGATGTTAACGGAAAGTCGAAATTACAATGCAGCATAGCAATTCTTCTCTCTACTAACGGGAATAAGTTTATTGTTCACTGTTCAAATCGGACATACTGGGAAGTAAAAGTTTCTGTTTGGGAGGTACTCATTAATGAAAACACATATTGTATTTGAGGCATCTACCCGTGAAACGCTCAAGCAAGCGTTTAAAATCAATCAAATAGCCGAACAAATTGTAGCGATGGAAGATGATTTAATGTCAGGTCCACTCGGCAATATACTATTGGATAATGTCCAAGCATTACGCCTTAAATGGTGGGAACAAGTATTAAATGAAGAGGACAAAACCCACGACATTCCGTATCTGTGTGACACATTTAAGAACTTCAGCGAACGGGTGAAAACACTCACCGATAATGACTCGCTATTGTTTTGGGTAGGAGACAGCCCAACAGAACACACAGGGTTTATGTGTTTGTTGGCTAATTTACCAAATTCCATTCCCGTATCCGTTGTCATGGTTTCTCCTGCTTATTACAAGAGATACGGAAAAATCAGACCACGCTCAGCTGGGGAAGTTTTACCGGATAAAATGTTTCCGCTTATGGAGGATGCGAAAGTTCTTCCCCCACGTGTTAGGGGACAATACGTAACGAATTGGAATCGACTCCTTGAGGATGATGGAGTCCTTCGAATAAGCAAGAACCGCCAAGTTGAGACGGTCACTGAAGAGTACTTTGACCAAGAGATAATAGAGCGGGCTAAAAGAATTTGTCGGGAAAGGATGTATCGTAAAAGCGACGGGTTTTTCCCGGCTGCGAGGTTAGTTGGCAATGTCATTGGACATCAGAAACAGCGAATTATGGATGAACTAATTGACTGGCGAATTCGTTGTATAATACAAAGAGATGATTCAGCTATCAGGGTTTACTCACTTCCATGCGTTTATATATGATTAAGCCAGCCGTTGATTCAACAGATAAAATATAAATTATTATTGTGCTAACGGGAACGTTATTCAACCCCTGAAAGAGATTGGCTACGAATATGTTCCAAAAGATGATTTCCGAAGTCGCCGATTTTTTAGTAAGGGGGAATGGCGAATAGGCACTCATCATTTACATGTTTATGAAATAAACAGCAATGAATGGAACAATAACCTCCTATTTCGTAATTACCTAAGAAAACATCCAGTAGCGTGATGAAAAAAACAGGAGCTGACGCGGTGGCGGTCTGTACCATTTGTTGAACGGGCAGAATAGCGTGGTAAACTAAAGTGCAGAGACAGGTGTCAAAAAAGGGGTTTCCGACTGATATCAAGAATAACCTAATTGACTACAAATGCAGGAATAAGAAGGAGAAACCTTTGAAAAACACGATTAAGCAATTCCTCCAATCCACTTTGCAAAATATAATTTTAGAACCACCTCTGTTTTACAACAACGATATAGGACTTCGTTTTGAGCTAGGTGTTCCTTATCGAGAACTGGAGGATCCTAGTTATTTTGAAACTGTTCACCACCGATCCAAAGAGTTATTCGACTCGGTCTTTTCGAACACGGATGAAATATTCTTGGTGATGAAAACTTACCAGCCTCTGCCACCACTTGAAGTGATCAATCCCGGTGTTAAAGTCTTTTCAAATTATGTCGACCCGGAAGTCGCCAAAGAGGTAACATGCTATGAAAAAGAACCTGTAATCGATGAGGACACGAATGAAGTATCTGGTCATCTTCGAAGCTTCGGTTTGTTGTGCTCCTTATCAGATGTTAATTACAAAGGAATACTAAGAGCCATCGGCTATATTGATTTTCCAAGCAATGGAGATTATATTTCGGACAGAATTTACTTTATACATCCGACTAAGCATATTGTTTTCCATATGTACGATGATCGGGGATTAGATATAGTTGCTTTAGATAAAGAGGAATTGCAACCCCTTTTCAATCAGTACAGACAATGGGTTTTAGACTACGATAGAGCAACAATTGAAAAGAAATTTGGTAGATAGTTCGTTGTATTGTTACTACGCAGTTGAGGATCAATAGTTAATAATAAATGCTGCCGTGTAGCAATTAAGCTAACGGGCAATTTAACGGAATAAGTGCTCGTACGATACGTTATAGTAATCTTAGAATAAAATAGGTAATAATCGGAAAAATTAAAAAATAAAAAGCTATTCAAAAGGATGTTAAACCTATGGTAAAGCTTGTCTTGCCTGTATTGATATCTCTATTCTTATCAATGTTATACAGCATTAAGTTTATTAACACGCATAAATTAGCTACTATCTTTTCACTTGCAACAGTTATTAATATCGTTTGTTTGTTTTTGGGTACTGTTTATTTTTGGGTAACTGTGCCAGATGGTATAGCTCAGGGTATACAAAGCGTTATTTATGCTGTATGTTTTGTCGGTATATTATTGATAAACGTTATTACCGTCATAGTTGCGAAGAAACGTGGAATCGGAAATAGTTGACTTTCTAATGTGAAGGAAACGATCCACCCTTTACTTTACAAAGCAGTTGCCGTCGGCAGTCTGCTTATTTTCATTTAAGTAACGGGATAGTGTGGCAAACTCTCAGGTGTAGGGGGCGGAGCAGTCACACCATAAGCCTCAATGCCCCGCATTAGCAAGACAGCCTATCGGGTTGGTGTATATCTCTCCGTTCGTCACGGTGCTTCTTATGATAGACTGAAAGGAAAAGACAAAACAAGCTTATTCCGAAAACGCTTCTCCAGCAACCTGAAGGCAAAAAGCCCGTGAAGCTTTCAAAGACAGCTTTGAATAAACATTTAAAACATATGAGTCTGGAACAGCTCATGGAGCTGGTTAAAGAGTGCTATGATGCCAGCAAAGAAATGGAGAAGTTTCTAGCGATCAGAATTATCGGGGAAGAAGCGGTAGAGTCACTTTTTCAAGAATATTGTAAAAAGGTTGAGCACGAATTTTTTCCTGAGCGCGGTCATGGAAAGTTAAGGCTTCAGGAGGCAAAAAGAGCGATTGCCGAATGAAAAATTGACGGGAAACCCCAAATATAGCCTTGAGCTGAAGCTGGTTTATGTCGAAATGGGCGTTTCTTTCACCCTTACCTATGGCGATATTGATGAGAGGTTTTATAACAGTATAGAATCGGTGTATGCCGATGTGATTCGTACGGTAAATTTTGACGAAACTGCTGAGCTGTTCGAGGATTACGAGGATCGCATTAGCGCAATTGTGTCGGATACAGAGGGAATCGGTTGGGGCTTTCACGATACTTTGTCCGATATGCATGCTCGATTAAGATGGATGTAGGAAGTGAGTTTGATGAATAGCAGCAAAAAAAGAAAAAAGTCAAATCGTGAAGTCGGCGTATCTGAGCCTATTGAGCAAGACGAGCATTTTTATTTTATCGTTGGATATACCGATGGTGGAGTGCCGTATGGATTGACGTAGGAGGGATATGAGACAGAGAAGACATTCGCCCACATACAATGTAACAATTACTGCAAGGGGGAGTGCGTAAGGAAACTCTTTATCGCGCAATCTGCTGATTGAGCACAATCTTCGCTTGGTGGCGATATTGTCAACACGTTGTGAACACGAAACGATGTCAGGAGGAGTCGCGGTTTGTATGCAACTGGAGGTTTGTGCGATATGGTGGGATAAGCCTAATATGATCGTAGCAGGAAAGTCCTTTTTATTTTTGATTATAAAATGTTATGATTATTGAAAGGAATACGATGGGGACGGTGTTATCCGATGAATCGAACTCAAGACTTGCAAAAGTTAATTAAGCTTACTGGTGATCGTGCAAAGCTGGACGCTAAGGCGAATGGTACTTATATCGTATATAAAACGGATGAAGGCCAAATTGTGAAGGAATACAGCAACGGGGAAATTGTTCCCATTAACGATCAGGAGCTCTCTCATGAACGACAACAGTGACTCGGATGGAGAAATTGTACTAGAGTCCGAATGCAATACGATAAAGTATCGAGCAGAATCATTGCCACAATGGGTTGAAGCGATAGAAAAGCATATACATAAATGAATATATGTTTACATTTAGAACGGCCACTGGTTAATACCAAGTGGCGATGTAGGATTGACCCACCTAGAAAATGGGGAAAGCTATGCTTAATAAGCATTGCTTGCAGGAAAACAGGAAAGGTATAACCTAAAAGGGAAAGCCAGACCGATGGGCTGCGAGATGGCGGAGCGTTCCGTAGTAGCGAGTAAGTCCGAGCCGATGAAGGCTGGCAACAGACCGGAGGATAACGCTTGGATGAGTATGCGCGGCAGTTTTTTTTACAAGACAGAAGGTCTGGTAAAGCCAGTCGCATAACCTGCTTCCACTTCAAAAGAGGGAAGACAGAGGCAAAGGGAACGTGCTTCGTCAAAGTCTGTGAGTTTTCGCGAGTGGAGATCGTAAGCGCCTTAAACAAGAAGGGTAGATCCAAGAGGGTTCGTCCACCGCTAGGAATTCCGACTATTCGAGAAAGAGTATGCCAACAAGCCATATCCACAATACGGTGGCTTATAAAGATTGGTTGCTAGGCAATATTTGTTTCATTCATGGAATTGAACCTGAACTAGGGCAATCGTTGTTCACAATTTTTTCTGAGATAGATTGGGTATTGTGAATGTTTATAATGAGTATGTGAGTATACTTCCTTCTTACACAAGGAGTTATATGGATAAACGCGACCTTCAGCTCTTACATTCCATTTTATAGTATTATAAGAACACCGTAATGAAAATTAAAGATAGAATGAGGTGGTAATTTGATCGACTCACGATTTGTACTAAATGGTGAAATCAAAATTAATTACCTGATTAATAATACAGTAAGTGAGAAAACTCCTTTAGTCTATGTACCAGGTATGTTTGGTAGTGCCGAAGAATTTCTATTTGAATCATTTGAAACCAGGAAAAATATATCTATTAGCTTAAGAGGACGCGGCCAAAGCGATGCACCGGTTAGTGGTTACTCATTTGAAGATCATGTAAAAGACATTGAACAGGTTCTTTCTGAGGCAAGAGTTGAAAATATTTGCTTGATGGCATTCTCAAGGGAGCTGCCTACGCTTTAGGTTTTGCAACTCAATACCCTGATCTACTGAAAGGTCTTATAGTTTGTGATTTTCCAGCGCGCTATAAAAAGTTCACTTCCATTTGGTTGGAACGAAGTTTAGCCAATCCAAATGTAAAGCCTCACGTTACTAGGGGACTCTTTCATGAAACTGAGGAAGTTACGCTTTGGGATGAACTAGAGAACATACGCTGCCCTGTATTGGTCCTCCGTGGAGGTAAAGAGGGTTCATTCCTAAGTGCTGAAGAAGCTGAAATCTATAAAAGTAAGCTTCAAAATGTTGAAGTTGTTGTATTTGAGGAATCCGGTCATAGCTTATGGGAACCTGACCAAGAAAAATTTATAAAGATTATTCATAAATTCTTGAATCAGCTAGACCATTAAGCTAACGGGCAAAATAGTGGGATAATCCCGGCATTTATTGAGAATTCAATGCAGATTTCGTCTATTTTTTGTGTCCTAGTTTTAAATTATTTATGATAACAAGTATAACCTGAGAAATCGAACACCTCTTACTGTACCTCCACCTCAAAGAAAAAATCTCCGTTTCCTTGATCTGCAAACCATACACCGTGTATGTTATAGAGGTATATGCCCGGTTCACTTGGAATCCGATAAGGGTCGTTGGTGTTCTCTTTGTTTCCTACACGGGTTAGGGTGAATTCTTTAATTCCCTTCGGTGCTTTAGTATCTATCATGGAATTAGGCGGCACGGAAGGTGGCTTAATACCTTTTTGCTTTATGATCTCTGCAGGCGCAGCCATGTCTACACTCTTGCAGCTCCCGAATCCAAGAGAAGCAATACTGGTATACCATGTGTATGAGCTTTGATATACAGGGATCCTTTGCCCATTTATTTGAATGCTGGGTATGGGGGGCTCTGATGAATTTATTAAATTATGGGGAGAACCAATGATTCCCCGAACAGTGTATCCTACTAAAAAAGCCGCAAGTACCATAACACTTATCCATATCCTACTTGTAGTCAATTGACATCCCCACTTTAAATATTGGATTCCCGTTCGTATAACACGGTTATCTTATAGACGTAGCGTGAAGACAAAAGTTGCAGCCTCATTGAGCACTACGGAGGGGGAGATCAACTAACGAAAAACGATATTTCAATAACGAAGGGACTGCCACACGGTAGTCCTATACTCAACAAACATGCAGGAATGCTAAACAAATGAAAAAGAAAATCAAACAATACTTCGCAAATTAGTATCAGGTTGAAATTATCTGTTTGGAGGGTGAGAAAATGAAACATTTGCGTTATCCTATAGGTCAATTCGAACCAATGGAGCAACCAACTTCAGAGCACCGTGAAAGGTGGATTGAGGACATTGCTCAAATTCCAAAAATGCTTCGATTGACTGTGCAAAACCTAAATACCGAGCAACTGCTTACACCATATCGGCCTGGCGGGTGGAACGCCCAGCAGGTCGTACATCATCTGGTCGATAACGATATGAATGCTTATATTCGTTTTAAAAGAGCTTTAACAGAAGAAGCTCCTATTGCAGGTTCTTATCGAGAAGAATTATGGGCAGAACTAAACGACTATCAAGAAACGCCTATAGAAACTTCATTAGTACTTCTAGAGTCGCTGCACCAACGATTTGTCATTTTGTTTCGTTCACTGTCACCGCAACAATTTCAACGCACTTTTATGAGTCCAACTCATGGCACTATGACCCTAGATATCGCAACTCAAAGATATGCTTGGCATGGACGGCATCATATCGCTCAAATCGATTCACTAAAAGAACGTATGGGCTGGATATAGGGGTCTCTATGGGCTAACTAAAACTATATTTTCTAGTTTTGAGCTACTCTTTGCTTTCTCGGGCACTCAGTCTAACACTTATTTATCACAAGCTGACGAATTGATTCGGAATATTTCAGTAATGCTAATCATCAAGAGCTTAAAATTTAGTTAAGCTACCATCAACCTTTACAGGACGAACCACATATGAGATACTTATTGGAAACATATTCCTTATGCAAACGGGTGGTTAAACATGAGTGATTTGCACGTGCAAAGTTCTATAAAGAACCAAGTCGGTGGAGTGTTTATCCCAGTTCGAGACATTGAAAAAGCAAGGGATTGGTATTGCAAGATTTTGGGTGTATCGTCCGACGGCGACATCTTGTTTGGGCATCTGTATTTACTTCCTATGGATGGACCAGATGTTATATTAGATCAAATGCCAATGTGGGGTGGCAAAGAGCCAGAGGGACCCCCTACATATAAAACACCTGCCTTTATGTTTCAAACTGACGATATTTATGCCTCATATCAATTCATGAAAAATAATGAGGTTGAACTTGTAACGGAGATACAGTCTGAAAAATGGTTTGTATTTAGAGATCCAGACGGTAATCTTCTGATGGTGTGTAAGTAATACGCTTACTTTAATATTTTTGTTTTAAGCGTCAGATAATAAAGTTGAGCTAACTCAAATCGATAGTGAGAGAAGAAACGATATTGGCTGCCTAGTGTAATTGCTCGGCAGCCTTCGCTTAAGTAACGGCAATAATACGTGGAGAGAAGGTAGGGATAGTTTATGTATAAATGCCGCCCTGTTAGCTCGGATGATTTCGACAGGATCTGTACCTTTCCTCGTGATGCAAAAGAGGTATTCTTTATGTCTCCAAAGCTACAGTATCCACTTATGGTTGAGCACCTAAAAGAGGCAACAAAAGATAGACGAAAACAAACAGTGCTGATAGATGAAAATGGACAGGTCAGTGGCTATGCTAACATTTATAATCTGGAGGAAGGAAAATTGTGCTGGCTAGGAAACGTTATCATTTCTCCAGATTTCAGGGGCAAGGGAGCCGCTGAGTATTTAATCCGAGCCATGATAGATTTTGCAAAAGACGAATTAAATGTAAAAGAGTTACACCTGGTTTGCCATAATGTTAATACCAGAGGTCTGATGTTTTACTCAAAATTAGGGTTTAAACCGTATGATATTGCGAAAAGAACAAATCCTCAAGGACAAACAATAGCTGGCATAATGATGAAAGTAGATTTATAAAATTCCTCTGCAAGATAACCCCCAGCAAAAAATGATGAGCAATAAGATATCGTAAGATTGCACTATGTAAACGATTTTGGCTGCCCGGTGTAATTGCTCAGAAGCGCATGGTAGAGGCGATTAAATGGCGTGGGTGGATTTAACATTTATCGTGCAGTCGGCAGAATCATTGTCCGGCTGTTTTTTTAAAAGCTAATTTCATGTAATAATTGGGGCAACTCTGTAGGATTTTAATATTAAATTTTTCATGAGAGGGAAATAGCCTCTTATTCATTCTTTTTCTTCAGATTTTGTCGTTTTTTAGACTTGGCATGATATTTGCTTATATTCTCTTACGTTGGTATACATTAAATCCCCAAATATTTAATTAAATTCTCTTGGTGTAGCTAAGGTGTATGTTTTGATTTTATATCCCTCGATATTTGGGAATAGTGATAAATAAGGGGGTTTTTAATTTTATGCATGGATATATTGAAATTTTTATTAGGACGATTTCAGCTTTGATCATTCTTTTGCTGATAGCCAGAATTCTCGGCAAACAAACCATTTCAAACATGACATTCCATGACTTTGTAACAGGTATTACGTTAGGAGCGATTGCTGCCAATTTGGCATTCAATGAGATAATAGAAGTATGGTATTTAATTCTTTCACTAATTGTAATTACAATTACTTCCTATACGTTATCGGTTATTGCTATTAAGAATCGCAAACTGAGGAAATGGATATCTGGATCTCCAACTGTGATGATTGAAGCTGGAAATATTCTCGAAGGAAATATGAAAAAGGTTAGATATACAATTGATTCGTTAAATCAATCATTAAGGGAAAAAGGAATCTTCAACATTGAAGAAGTGGAGTATGCGTTGCTTGAAGATCACGGAAAGCTATCTGTATTAAAAAAAGACGAGTATCGTAATGTGACCAAAAAAGACTTGAATATTATATCTAACACAGCATTTTTTCCTGTTGAGTTGATTATGGATGGTGAGATTATTGAGGAAAATTTAGAGCAAAACGGACTGGAAAAAGAATGGTTGGTTAAAGAATTGAAAAATAGGGGAAAGAAGATATCAGATGTATTCTATGCAGTTAAAGGAACAAGACAACAAATTGTATTTGATTTTTACGAGGATAACATTAACAAGCCGATTGATAACGAATAAATAGAAACTGATTTATGGTCTATTGTGCTAACGAGAAACGATAGTTGAATAAAGGCAACGGCAGTCTAGGACTTTATTTTCACATTCCAGGCTGCCGCTTCGTTTTTATTTTGTTCAGTCTAATACTTATTTATCACAAGCAAGTAATTTCGAAATTTATAAAAATCGATCCTCCATTTATCTGGTTCACATGTCCGAATAATGGTTAAAATACAAATAGACAAATAGGAGAGGAATGATTAATTTGAATGATATACATGCTGTGCATACTACTACAAAAATTACAAACGATACAGACATCCGAGAAGCAACCAATATTACAAATCCGACTACGGACGCTAAAGCTATTATCGATGTTAACGCTCTTGCGAATAATGTTCATCAAACAGGAAAACTCGTTATTGAATCTGGCGCTTACTTCTGTGAGGTTGGGGAGAAAAAAGAATTTTCAATGGGAGATACTTTTCCTGTTTGTCCCCTAAACGGCAACCAGACCGTTTGGCATCATGCCAATCATGAGCATAAATCGGGAGAACGTGTGCTAGAGACTGCGCAGTATTATTGTACAAGCGGTATGCATCTGGATTTAAAAAAAGGTGATTTGTTTCCCGTCTGCCCCAATAACGGGGTAGATACCATTTGGAAGCATTCCGAATAAGTATGAGTCGTACCGTTAGCCGAGAGAAAACTAGGTATAACTACCTAATTCTCTCGGCTTTTTCATTTGTCCTGAATTTCGCTGCATTGTACATTCCATACAACTTACCGACATTATATTGTTTCAGTTAAACAAATGTTTTATTTCTGAACATTTGTTTTGTTTTTTAAACATTTCTTTGTTAAGATGGCAATATATTATGATCACAAGTATTTGCAAAGGGGGAGCCTATGGATCGAGAACAGCAAATATTGGCGATTATTCGTGAGAACCCTTTCATTTCCCAGTTGGAAATGTCAGCTCAATTGGGCATTTCCCGCTCGGCGGTAGCCGGGTGCATTGCCGCATTGACTAAAAGAGGCGTAATTCTCGGCCGTGCTTATATCACTTCAGAGAAACAAACGGTCCTCTGTATCGGCGGCGCCAACTTGGACAGTAAAGCAATCGGCAAACAAAAAATCCGGCTCGCCTCCTCCAATCCCGTGACGGTTCAACAATCATGCGGCGGTGTCGCACGCAATATTGCGGAAAATCTAGCCAATTTGACATGCAGCGTATCGCTGCTGACGGTTGTTGGAGATGATGCGGAAGGCAGATGGGTACTGGAGAAAACCCAAAAATCCGGTGTAGACACCAGCTTAGCCTATCGAATGCCCAATGAAAAAACCGGAGCCTACACAGCACTTCTGGATGAGTCCGGTGAAATGTTTCTCGCTTTTGCCAACATGGATATTTATGATTTACTGACACCCGCCATGATTCAAGACAAGTGGTCGCATATTGCAGCTGCAAAGATCGTGGTCGCAGATACGAATTGTTCGCCGACCACCTTGGACTATCTCATCCAACGCTGCAATGAAGAATCGCTGACCCTATTCATCGACCCGGTTTCTTCCGAAAAGTCCAAACGACTGCCGAGCAGGCTTGATGGAGTGACAGCAATCTTCCCCAATCTGGAGGAAGCATGCGAATTGGCAAGCATATCTGTTACGGAAAAGCCTGACTATTCCCGGATAGCAGATGTTATTATGCAGCGGGGTGTAAAGCACGTGTTCATTACTTTAGGCGCGCTTGGTGTGTGGTACCAAGGTGAAGAAGGAACTCATCTCTTCCCGCCCATTCCTACTGAAATCGTCGATGTCACAGGGGCTGGCGATGCTTTTGTCGCAGGTGTTGTGTATGGCGTACTGCATCATCAAACGTTTATAGAGGCATGCAAGCTTGGCTTGGCAGCGGCTCATCTCACTTTGCAAACCGCTGCTTCCGTCGCGAATCAAATCAATACTGTACTTTTAGACCAAACCATTAAGGAGCGATTACATTCATGAATACGTACCTCACTTATACAGACGAAGTTCAAATAGCCCTGCAAAACAACCAACCTGTGGTTGCGTTAGAAACGACGATCATTTCACATGGCATGCCCTATCCGCAGAATATCGAAATGGCCAAAAAAGTAGAACAAATCATCCGCGAAAATGGCGCAGTGCCTGCAACGATCGGTATCATGGGCGGCAAAATCAAAATCGGCTTAAATGATCAGGAGCTGGAAATTTTCGCTGCAAACTCGGACGTTGAAAAAGTAAGCCGTCGCGATTTTGCCTATATGTTATCCTCTGGAAAAATAGGAGCGACAACCGTTGCCGCAACGATGATCGCAGCAGCCATTGCAGGCATTCAAGTATTCGCAACAGGCGGCATTGGCGGCGTGCATCGCGAAGGCGAGCATTCGATGGATGTTTCAGCCGACTTGACTGAGCTTGCTCAAACCAATGTAGCGGTTGTATGTGCTGGCGCCAAATCCATTTTGGACATTGGACGTACTTTGGAATTTCTCGAAACCCAAGGCGTACCCGTCGTGGGTTATCAAACAGATGAGTTTCCGGCTTTTTACACAAGAGAGAGTGGGTATGGCGTTGATTTCCGTATGGACAATCCCGCACAAGTGGCCCAAATGCTGCAAACGAAATGGAAATTGGGCTTGAACGGCGGTGCAGTCATCGCTAATCCCGTTCCTCAAGCTGCTGCTATGAAACAAGAAGCGATGGATGTCGTAATTAATCAAGCCCTCGCAGAAGCCAAAGACAATCAAATTACCGGAAAAAAAGTAACACCCTTCCTGCTGAATCGCATTAAACAATTAACCGGCGGTTCGAGCTTAGAAACCAACATCGCGCTTGTATATCATAATGCAAAAGTTGCGGCCCAAATCTCCGTAGCTTTAAAGAAGGCGGTTACTGGCAATAGTCTGGAGCCACGTATCGCTCACAACCAAGCTAATTCCCTTATCGAAGAACCAAAATTATAAATAAATGGACGAAAAATATATTTTCGGTGGCATTTTGGTTTGCAGAAGCAAACAGAATAATTATGGATTCAATAGAATGCGTACAAACATCAAATTCAACAGGAAGAACTCGAAATTTTCGAAGCAATGGCGTGTTTCAGGTGGATCATGCTTAATAGAAACGGAAGCACACCTAAAGGACCTAATACAATGGAGAGGGTGAAAACCCTGATCAAAAATAACGGTGACGACATGAACATAGATGTAGTTTTTGAGCAGTTTCCTATCCTAAAATCTACGCGGTGGTCCAATCCATCCAACAGAAGAAGAACGAAACACTTTCAAGGGAATGTTCGAGTCCATGAAGCAAGGATTCGGCGGAACATTCGCTCAACTCGCCGATTACTTGGTGAAGGTTTGACTGATAAAAGGCTTGTCTATTACCGATTATTTTCGTGTGATTTAAGTTCATAAAAAAGCGCATCAATGCAATATCGTATGTTTCTGCCACACAAGATTCACATAATTTCTTAATAAATAGCTCTTTCTAGTCATTCTACTTGGATAATCTTTACTATATAATTATTTTAGTTATACGCTTTATAATATATTATCGGAGGTTAAGAGAAACATGTTGAAGAAGAAAATAATAGCCGTTTCAACCGCAGCTTTGCTTACATTAGCAATGTCAGCAACTGCATTCGCACATGATGGCTGGTCGCAAACAAATGTACCGATCATTGCACAAGGGGAAGTTTCTTACGTGGATTTGCAGTTTGGCAATCATTCCAATGAACACAAAAGCTATCGTATTACAGGTCAGTGGAACAAAGATACCTCAAAAGTATATGTAACCTCACCATCAGGGAAAAAATCAGACATCACTAGCACTCGTTTCTATACAGGGGAAGCTGCTACGGAAAAAGAACCTGCAGTGAACAATGGCTTTGTGGCCACTTTCTCGGCCTCTTCCCCAGGAGCTTATATTGTCTCTGCAGAGAGCAACAGCATCAACAAAACATCGGCAAGTCGTTCGATGAGCAGTACCAAATCGTTCGTTGCCGTTAGCGATATTCCAACTTTCGAACGTGTCAAGAAGCTAAATGGCTTTTCTGCTTCGGTCACTCCTGATCGTGCGGAGCTTATTCCGTTGTTCAATCCGGCTGCCGTTACTGCGGATCAGCAAGTATCCGTTCAGTTGATTTTAAAAGGAAAACCAGTTGCCGCAGCTGAAGTTGTGGTCATCCGCCGCAGTAACTCGGAAACGCAAATATTGACGACCAATGAAAAAGGAATCATCACCTTCAAAACAGGACCAGCTGATTATTACCTGCTGCGTGGTGCCACTTCAGAAGCGGTTACGGATCAAGCTGATTACAAAACCATCAACTATAAAGCAACAGCGACGTTCACTGTTCAGAATGCAGTGGCGAAATTGCCTGTGGGGCAGCCTAAAGCACTTCCTTATACTTATCTAGACGGTAAGCTTATCGAAACGAATGATATTCCAATTCAGAATGGCACTACTTATGCACCGGCCTCTTTTATCACAAGTAATGTTGATTCGGGATTTACAGGAATCGGTAAGGTTTCACTCCGTTCGACAGTGGAAGGCTTGGGAGCGAAAATCGAATATTTACCGGCAGTTGGAGATACTCGCGCTGCAATCCTCATCTATACGAAGTAGTAGCATGAAGTAAAGAAGAGCCGCCTTATTCAGGCGGCTCATTTGCTTTGGAAAGGAATTGATCCTATGTTCATTCGCTGGCTTTTGAGTTTGCCTATCCTTCTCATAATGCTGTTTATCGCTCCTTTGGTAGTATGTGCGCACGCTATGATGGAACGTTCAATCCCTTTGCAGGATTCAGAGCTTAGGGAGTCACCTTCAGAAATTCGTATTCAATTTACGGAAGAGTTCGATAAGAAGCTGAGCCTAATCATGTTGGAAGACGATAAAGGCCACGAGATAAGCGGGCTATTAAGCTTTGCAGACGACAGATGGCTGATTTATAAAATTCCCAAATTGGCTAATGGTATCTATAAAGTAAGCTGGCAGACGCTATCGGTCGATACACATGCAGTAGATGGTTCATTTCGTTTCTCTATTGCCGTTCCTCTCGTTGAAGATAAGCCAAGCGAAACGATCTCTCTCGATGATGCACCTGTGAAGCTTGCGCCAACGCCTCTGAAGAATCAACCAAGTCCGACATCCAGTGGGGACAAAGGTATAACTGCTGCTCCTAATTTTACCGTCACGCCGAAAG
The DNA here is from genome assembly GCA_040904685.1 of Paenibacillaceae bacterium. Taxonomy (GTDB): domain Bacteria; phylum Bacillota; class Bacilli; order Paenibacillales; family NBRC-103111; genus Paenibacillus_AC. The sequence goes on from JBBDSZ010000047.1 coordinate 15,605, forward strand.
CTTTCTCATCGGGGGGAAAGCAAACTCCAAGCCCAACAGTTAGTAATGAGGGGGGCCTATCGCCGGAATCTTCGAAGCAACCGACCCCTTCTGCAACTAATGGACATACTGATGTGGATATGAACGAATCTGTCACTGCCGCAGAGCTTTCGGATACAATTTCTTCAACAGCGGAGCATGAATATATGCTGCACGAAATGAATAACCAAAGTGATTGGAGAACGCCGGTCTACCCTATATTGCGCATAAGCGAAGTATTTGCTGCTATAGCAATAGCTGGATTCTTGTTCTTTCGTTATGGTTTGTGGAGCCTCTCACATGTGGATGTACCAGCACTATTCGCAATTCGTAATGAACGATGGCTCTATGTCGGATCAATTGTTTTATTCTTTATCTCTGGTGGCTTCCATATTTGGATACTCGCCGATCAATTAAACGGCTTCGGAATATTCTCTATAGGAGAACGTGCTCGTACCATTATCGAGTCCACAATGTTAGGAAGTGCTTCGGTGTTGCGTCCTTTATTGGCAGCAGCTATGCTTGGTATTACTTATATGCCGAAGAGGCAAGAGGACTGGGCAGTAGCGATCCAAACTGTTGCCGCAATCGCCTTGATTTCTTTGTTCCCGCTTACTGGGCATGCTTATGGTAATGCAGCTGATGTCGGGCTTGCTGTTACATCGCATGTTATTCATATGACTGCAGCAGCTGTATGGTTTGGGGGTTTGATCGGATTGTTCGTTGTAACAACGAAACGGGAACGTGCTTTGGTGCCATTGAACATGCTGAATAAGCTTATCCAGCGTTTTTCTCTTGTTGCACTACCTGTTATTCTCATAATATCGTTGACAGGAGTTGTACTTGCCTTGCTGCAGGTGCATACATGGTTCACTCTATTTCACAGTGAATATGGTCAATTGATATTGGCGAAAACCGCCGTTTTGTTATTCGTATTTGTCATTGCCGCTTTCCACCGATTTGTTTGGATGCCACGTATCGCGAAAGCGATACACGGTGGATCAGAAGTGGGAGCTGACTCAATAGATAAGCTTATCAATGGTGTTCGTCTTGAGATTCTGCTAGCGGTGGCTGTGTTCATTCTTGCGGGTATGCTGTCTACAACTGCACCTCCCGAAAAACCGCATTTTGTTGAACTCCCGCATGAGCATATCATGGAGGAATAGGCTTTGAGCATTGCAGAGACATGAAAGACAACCCGTCCTAATATAGTAAATGACTCATAAAATGAGAAAATCATGGCGGGTAGAAAAATGGACGATAATTCCAATGTTTTTCGTTTGAAGCTGCAAATCACAGGCATGACATGTGCAGCTTGCTCGACTACTCAGGTGAATCCATTCCTGCAGAAAAGCAAGTCAGAGATAAGGTTGTTAGCGGTGTAATAAATCTGAATGGCCTTCTAAAAATTAAGGTAACTCAGATTGGAGAATATACAGCTCTTGCCAAAATGATCCGTTTAATCGAGGAAGCTCAAGCTACTAAAACACCTATTCAAAGAACGGCAGATCGTATTGCTGAAGTATTTGTTCCTGTTGTAATTGGTTTGGCGTGTATGACGTTTATTGTATGGAGCTTTTGGTCAGGGGATTATGGAGGTGCATTGTAAAAAGCAATGGCTATTCTGGTTGTTGCCTGTCCTTGTGCGCTTGGTCTTGCTACGCCTACCTCCATTTTAGTGGGTTCCGAATACGGTTCTGTTTGTAGCAATTGCTGTCAAGCTTGCGGGTTTGTTTGCTATTGCCGATCCTGTTAAATCTTCATCGAAGCAGGCTGTTGAGCGATTAAAACATGCTAAAAAGAAGGTCATTATGGTGACGGGGGACAATGGCAGAACGGCAGAAACCATTGCGAAGGAAGCAGGCATATATCGCGTTTATGCGGAGATGCTGCCAGAAGATAAACTCGCATTAATCAAACGGCTGCAAAGCAAAGGCAAGAAGGTAGCGATGGTAGGTGATGGAATCAACGATGCGCCTGCTCTCGCAGCAGCTAATTTAGGTATTGCCATCGGTACGGGTTCTGATATTGCTAAAGAAGCTGCTGATGTCAATCTTCTTCATGGTGATCTTAATAGTGTTGTGGACGCGATTGAAATCAGTAAGCAAACCATACGAAACATTCGTCAAAACCTTTGGTTTGCGTTCGCCTACAACTTCATTGCTGTTCCGTTTGCCTTTATGGGGTGGCTGGAGCCATGGATGGCAGGTACGGCAATGGCGCTTAGCTCCGTTACAGTGGTAGGTAATTCACTGCGTTTAAAAAGAAGTAAAAAACGATGATCTTGCAGACTTCACTGCTCTTAATTAAATCTCATTTGCTTCCGGATCTATAAGACAATAACCGACTCCCCAAATGGTACGAATCAACAATGCCGCTTCCGGCGAAGCGGCATTTAATTTCTCTCGAACGCGTTTGATATGTGTATCGACAGTTCGAAAATCAACACCAAATTCGTAATTCCATACCTCTTTTAGCAGTTCTTCGCGAGAGAATACTTTGCCATAGTGAATGGCCATGTGATTAAGAAGGTCATATTCTTTAAGCGTCAACTGTATTTTTGTTCCGTTAACGAGGACACGGTGTGCATCAGGCTCAATAACAAGGTGGGGGAAAACAAGGTTCGTGCATACATTTTTCTTCCAAGATAAATAAGCGGCCGCTGAGGAACGACTGACGATAGCATTGACCCTGCAGGTGACTTCACGTGGACTGAAAGGCTTTGTTACATAGTCGTCAGCCCCCGCCCTGAACCCGTCTAGTCGCTGATCTTCGTCGCTTCTCGCAGTAAGCATCAGGATGGGGGTTTCCTTTATTTGTCTGATATTGGAGCAAATCTCAATTCCGTTCATACCCGGCAGCATAACATCCAGAACAATTAAATCAAAATCCTTATGCAGCGCTCTATCGAGAGCTATCATTCCGTCATTCGTATCTTCGACGAGATAGCCTTCTTTTTCTAAATACATTCGCAACAGAGTTCGAATTCGATCTTCATCATCCACAATCAAAATCTTCCCCGCTCGATTTTCCATTCTTTTTTCCTCCTGCGTTGCCTTATTGAATGCAAAATTAGTGTAACGCTACTCCTATTCTTTTAGGAATAACTCGAAAGAGCTAATTGCGGCTTAATTATGGCGAATCAATGAATAATAAGGAATTTTAAGACGAAGTGAACACTAGTTCACACAAAATTCATCGGAATAGCTCTTGTGAGTCATAGGAAACACGATTTCAAGAAAGTATTATAAATACAGAGTTATCTCATATATGACAATTGCCAGGCAAAAAGTCGCGGTCATTATGATGTTATGAACAAAGCTTGATTCGCCATCTGATGATTAACAATATGGGAGAAGGAGTAAAAAAATCGAAATATCGGAGGCTATCATATGATCATTGAAAATGTGCTACCTTGTTCGATGCAGCTGTAAAGATGAAAAATCACCATATGGAGATTATTGCGGTAGTCGACGGGAAAGCATTGGTCGGTGTGGTCACAGATCGTGATTTGGTCATCCGTGGGTACGCCGAGCAGCAATCCGAAACGATGACCGTTGAGGACATCATTTCCGCAGAAGTGAGAAGTATAGGGCCAGATCTTTCCGTGGAAGATGCAATCAAGATCATGGTGAAAGAAAGGGTGCGCGAACTCCCCGTTGTAGAGAATGGGGAACTGCTGGGAATCGTTACGCTTGACGATTTTATATTCGCCAATCAGAGCTTCGTATGAAGATCGAAAACCTCAGAAAGCAAACGGAACAGACAGCTGAATTGTTCAATCTTATTTCATAATAATAGCCCAAAAGAGTCATTTTAATTGAAAATAAATTTGCTATAATCAGCTTTGTCGAAATTTCGGCAGGGTTGATTCTTTTTAGAAGGGGTGGGAGGAATGGATTTTCCAACAATTGATTTTGGGTGGCTTGGTAATGGGAACCTGATTGGAATGATGGCCGTGCTTCACGTTATGATCAATCATGCCGTTGCCATTGGCGGATCTATCTTGATGGTCTCTATTGAATTTGCTGCTGTGAAGAGGGGCAATGAACGGTTGGAGGCTTTCGCAAAAAGGCTTAGTAAGTGGATTTTGATTATTACAACAACTGTAGGAGCCATGACCGGAGTGGGCATATGGTTTACCACGACAGTCATTGAGCCATACGCAATTGGATCTTTGCTTCGTATCTTTCATTGGGCTTGGTTTACGGAATGGCTGGTTTTTGTTTCTGAGGTTATTCTCATTTTGATTTATTATTATACATGGGATCGTTGGAGCGGAGAGAAGAAAAAACTGCATTTACGCACTGGTGTTGCATTGTGTGTAATGTCATGGCTCACCCTTGTGCTGATTACAGGAATTTTGGCTGCTCAGATTAACCCAGGCAATTGGGTAGTGGATCTATCGTTCTGGAGCGCTTTCTTTAATCCTACCTGGGTACCGTCGACATTGTTTCGAACCTTTGCTGCGATTACTTTGGGTGTGGCGCTGCTTACACCGCTAAATCGATGGTTTGTTAAACAAGATCAGGATCGTCATATTGTGCTGAAAATCTATGGTAAATGGCTTGTCGTGTCGGTGCCTCTTATGCTGGTCTTCGGCATCTGGTATCAGCGCAGCTTGCCTGAAAAGGCCAAAGACCTAGTTGTCTGGGCAACTGGGCTTAGCGATTTCACATTTAATTTCATTAACCTGTTTGGTCTGTTTATTATGTTTATTCTGGGTGTTCTTTTGCTCGAAGGAAAATCAAAGTTTTCTGTCGCATTTACGATTTTCACGGCGCTCTTTTCGCTTATGCTTTTGGCTGAGTTCGAAGTGGTCAGGGAAAATATCCGCAAACCGTATGTGATCTATAACTACATGTATGCAAATGGCGTGTTGAAATCAGAGGTCGAAACTTTCCGGAAAGAAGGCATGCTGAAGAGTTCTCCTTTTTCAACTGTAAAAGAGGTTACGGAGGGTAATAAAATTAAGGCCGGTGAAGAACTGTTCCGTATGCAGTGCATTGTATGTCATAGTATCGATGGTGTTCGCCGCTCGCGGGCCATGACGGTTCGAACCGAGGGATGGAGTGAGGAATCGCTTTCCACGTTTATCCCCCATTTGAACGAAGTGCGTCCGGTGATGCCACCTTTTGCAGGGAATGAAGCGGAAGTTAAAGCATTGGCTGCTTATATCCATAAAATGGTATCCGAAAGCAATACGGAAAATAATGAAGGAGGGAAATAGACGTGAATGCACATGCTTGGTTAAGCGCCAAATCACCAGTTCCGAATGATCTCGGACTCGTGATTCCGGGAGATCTTCCTTTATTTGAAGTATTGATTGTGGTCGCATTCATCCTCCATATCATCTTTGTCAACATATTGGTGGCAGGTACGGTTTCGGCTGTGTTTAACGAAATAAAAGGAATCGTCAAGCAAAATTTGATTTACGACAAATTGGCCTACCGATTAGCTACCCAAATTTCGATTTTTAAAAGTATTGCGGTTGTTCTGGGGATTGCCCCACTGCTAATTATAAGCACGATATATACACAATTCTTTTATCCATCCACGATATTAATTGGTAAAATGTGGCTTGCTCTTATCCCATTGCTCATCATCGCTTTTCTTTCCCTTTACGTGTACAAATTCACCTGGGAGCGATGGAGGAATCGCAAGAACTTGCATCTGGCCTTCGGTCTGTTTGGCATGGTCATTCTTTTGTTTGTACCGCTGCTGTTCATTACGAATGTGGCTTCTATGCTGCAACCTGAACTGTGGGATGCCTCTCGCGGCTTCTGGCGCTCCTTGTTTGCGTATCCGACGATTTGGCAGCGGTATATGCACTTTATGGCGGCAAGTTTTGGAATGATGGGTATGTTCATGTATTGGTGGGGAAGAAGAAGGCAGCGTAAAGACAATGAGCCTACTTGGATTGAGTACGCCTTGTATGGCAAAAAGATGGCTGCGCTGTTTACGGTGATGCAATTGGCAGCGGGTCCGATGCTCCTGCTCAGCATGGACAAGCACGTACGCAGCATGTTTATGGGCGGCTCGTTATTCCATACAAGTCTTCTGCTAACGGCGATACTTTTAGCTATTGTTCTGTGCTGGCTGCTGCTGCTTCTTATCAAAAAAGATAGCAAAAAGGTATTCATTTCGTCGCTAACCGTCCTTTTGATCGTAGTTTCATTGATGAGTTGGATTCGACATGAGGTCAGGGAGCTGTATCTAGCTCCATACATAGAGAAAGCACCTCGTACGCTCGGCAAGTGAACCGTTCATTCTCATGGTTTAGCTTCTGTCATCTTAGTTTCATTGGCTTGCAAAGTAACAAACAAGAAACCGCCATATTCTGGAGCGGTTTCTTGTTTGTTTAATGTATTTAATTACCAAAAACAAACGATAATAGCTCTTCCGAGTCATACTTTATTGAATGCAGATATGTTTAGATAAGAGAGGGAAGGAGAGGTGTATATGTCGCCACTTTATAAACAAATCAAAAGCTTGATCCTGATCATACCAACACTCACTCGTATAATATGTTTAGAAGCTCAATTCAAGAGAATTTCCAGTTGATCCGGACA
>JBBDSZ010000048.1:0-21474 GCA_040904685.1 Paenibacillaceae bacterium
TTCGACAAGGGAAAAGTTAAGAAAAATGGATTAATAATTCACGCTGTAGTGTTAATTAAACAATCGGAATTTCAATATCGTACAAAGGCGGGTATTGCTGGCAGCCGAAAATATCCCTTTCGCCTGGGCTGCCGCTTGGCACTGCGCGGTATATCGTAAACTTAATTGCATTTGCGGGATCATATTCAACAAAATCACAAATTCTATCAACGTTTATACTATAAAGTTTAGCAATGCTTTCTTTGGTAATGCAGCGACTAGCCTTCACAAGCTCATAATTTCCTTTTTCACGAAAAATAATGTCAAAAGTAATTCTATCCGTGCCGGCATTTTTGCTTCTTATCGTCTTGGCCAGGTCAACCAATTTCTTGAATTTCAAGAAACTGGATCCGTACATTATGACTGATTCATCCTATAATTTAATCCAACACACTGTATTAAACAGATAGTTGATATGACATATTATCACTAAGTAGGAGTTGTAAACCAATGCCATTAGAACGAAATACATCATCGTCCTTATATGAACAGTTAAAAAATTTAATTGCTCGAGAAATCAATGAAGGAAAGCTTGTGCCTGACCAACAAATCCCTTCCGAAAGAGAATTCTGCGAAGAATATGGGGTCAGTAGAATTACGGTTCGCCAAGCAATAGCCGCTGCTGTCAATGAAGGGCTCCTTTATCGTGCTCACGGTAAGGGAACCTATGTAGCTAATCCAAAAATTGAACAAAAATTAAGCAGCGTGAGTAACTTCCAACAAACGTTGGTGAAGCAAGGATTTATGGCTTCTACTAGCTTATTCAAGACGGATACGATACCCAACAATTTTTTCTTATCCCGCATTTTAAACGTTGACATGATGGAGCAAATCACGAACATACAACTGGTAGGTTTTGGCAATGAAGTCCCTGTAGTATTCTACGATAGCTATTTTAATATGGAAATTGGACAAAAGATGATCGAATCCGCCAAAATAGCAAATGAAAAAAACATGCCTTTCTCAACTCTGGATTTATACACGAATGTTTCCCAAAAGCCCACACATGTAGAACAAACATTTGAAGCCATTGCAGCGGATGATAATATTTCAGATATCTTAAAAATCAGCCCTAACTCTTCTCTTCTTCTTGCAACGTCTATTGTGTATGCTGGCGAACAACCGATTGAGTATAAGAATGCCTATTATCGGGGGGATAAATATAAATTTTTCCTTAAAAGAGAATTTTCATAAAAAAGGGAGAGGGGCAAAAAAATGACTGTAAGAATAGGTATTACCAGTGGATGTGAATATGGGACAATCGTTAATGGCTGGCCTCTAATATATGTAAATAAAGCCATAGTAGAAAGCATTGAAAATGCTGGTGCTATACCTATTGTGCTGCCCACAGTTGAAAATGTGAGCTTGTTCGATCCGTATATGGACATGATTGATGGTATCATCATCTCAGGAGAAGTTTTAAGCATTAAAACAAATGTCATCCAAGATGGTGGTAAAGATATACTTCAGAATATAAATCTACTAAGGTATTCAAATGAACGGGCAGCGATTAGTGCCGCTCTAAAAAGAAATATCCCCTTGCTTGGCATTTGTAGAGGTCATCAGGTGCTTAATATTGTTGAAGGCGGTACAATGAAGGATAAAGACATTAATATCGGAAATGATATCATCCATCAACAGGGAAGTATTCAATCGCCGGATAAAGGAATTCATAATATCTCTATTAAAGCAGGTTCAAAGCTTCAAAGGCTGCTCAAGATGAATCATTTATGTGTGAACAGCTTCCATAGACAGGCCATCGGTCAAATCCCCAAAGGTTATATAGCAAGCGCCGTAGCCGATGATGGAAATATTGAAGCTATTGAGATGGATGATGACAGGTTTATCATGGGTTTGCAATTTCATCCCGAGATGATGAAAGAAGCACCGTGGAATGTATTTTTCAGCGAATTTATTGAAGTTGTAAAACAGCATAAATCCTTAAACAAATAAAGACCTCGTTTAATTTCTAATCGTTATATAGAGAAACTATTGCACTTTTATTGCCCCGTTGCCCATCAAAGCTTCAAGAGATCGAACAAATTCCTCTGATGGTTTTACAGAATATGAGCTGTTAAGCGCAACCTTTTTCTGTTCCCTTTCATAGAAGAGAACAACTTGCAGGGCGCCACTGTGCTGCTGAAGCATTGCTTTTAGCTGAGCCAGAATGGTTTGATTCTCATAGTCTGCACCGATTTTGACAAAAACACGTTGTTGCTTGGATGCAGATGGTTTAGGCTTCTGCTCTGTGGCGGCAGGTCTCACCACGGGCTTCTCCGTCTTCGTTAGCACATTGCGCGTTAGTGGCTTAGAATATACAGGTCGCTGCATTTGTAACAGCAGCTGATCCTGTTGCTCCGGGTTATTCATAGCTACCACTTGATCTGCTAAAAGCTTAATTTCCTCATCTTGCAGCTGCAGCTTGGCTTTGATCAAGATTAACTCACCTTTTTGGATAAGTGTATTATATTTCTTCCAGGTCTCGGGGAAAAGCACCACTTCTACTTTCTCCACACGATCCTCCAGCTCAATAAACGCCATTTGCATCCCTTTTTTCGTTACGATTGTTTTCAGAGAAATCACCATCCCCGCAACGATGACTTCACTGAGATCCGCAAGCTCCGCTAAATGCACAATCGCAGATACACCACTTGCTTGTAATAGCGATTCATACGCATCTAAAGGATGTCCAGATAGAAAAATACCGAGTAATTCCCGCTCCATCTCCAATTGCTGCATGATCGTAAAAGGGCGAATATCCGGGTAATCGATGATCCAGTTGATTTCTTCTTCAAAGCCAAACATAAAAAGCTGCAGCTCATCGCGCTCCTTTTTCCATTTCACTGCTGCTTCCAAGGTTTCATCCAAAACAGCTAGAAGCTGCGCACGATGTCCGGCTAAGGAGTCAAAAGCGCCTGCTTGTAATAATGATTCTAAAACACGCTTGTTGCAAACCCTTAAATCCACACGTCGACATAGGTCGAGCAAGCTATCAAAGGACCTTTCCGCACGTTCCTTCATAATTGAATCTATGGCTTGCGTACCGACATTCTTAATCGCAGCAAGTCCAAAACGAATGACCATCGTTCCATCATCTGCTGCTTTTACAGGTGTGAAAACCAATCCACTTTCATTCACATCCGGCGGCAGCACTTTAATGTGTAAACGACGACAATCATCGACATATTCCGCAACCTTACGATGACTGCCCATCACCGCGGTCAGCATAGAGCTCATGAAATGTGCCGGATAGTGTGCCCGTAAATAAGCGGTTTGAAAAGCAAGCACGCCATAAGCGGTCGCATGGGCTCTTGGAAAGCCATAATCGGCAAAACGGACAATCATATCATATACTTTATGCGCGTCCTCTTCGAGATAACCCTCCTGTAAGCTGCCTGCGACAAAATGTGCCCGTTGTTGATCTAGAACTTCACGCTTCTTCTTACTGACAGCACGACGCAATACATCTGATTCACCTAAGGAGAATCCCGCCATTTTGGAGGCGATTTGCATGATCTGTTCTTGATACACAATAATTCCATACGTATTCTGCAAAATAGGAATTAACGATTCGTGCGGATAATCAACTTCGATTTGCTTATGCTTGCCTTGGATATATTTAGGGATAAACTCCATTGGACCAGGACGATAAAGGGCTAATACAGAAATAATATCCTCAAACTCCGTAGGCTTTAAATCCTTAAGCACTCGTCTAACACCCTGGGACTCCATTTGAAAAACACCTGTCGCATCTCCACGACTTAACATTTCATAAGTTAAAGCATCATCATCGGGGATCCGCTTGAAATCCAAGGGTTTTCCTTGATAACGTTCAATAGATGCTTGTGTTCGTTCAATGATCGAGAGCGTACGCAAGCCCAAAAAATCCATTTTCAATAAACCAATGCTTTCCAAATGCTCCATGGCATATTGAGTCAGAGGCGTTTTTTCCGTGCCTTCTTGCAGAGGAACATATTGGGTCAAAAGTTCGTTCGAGATGATGACCCCAGCCGCATGTGTGGATGCATGGCGCGGCATACCTTCGACTTTCATAGCGATCTGCAGCAGCTCTGCCGTTTTCGCATGACTCTTGCTTAAGGCTTGCAGCTCTGGACTGGTTGCGATCGCTTCTGCGAGTGTAATCCCAAGCTGAAAGGGGATCATCCGGGCGACGCGGTCTACCTCATGATAAGGCATGTTCAGCACTCTGCCTACATCACGTATAGCTCCTTTGGCTGCCATGGTCCCGAATGTAATAATCTGTGCTACGCGACCTGCTCCATATTTATCCACTACATAATCAATGACCTCATCACGGCGCTCGTCACTAAAGTCTATATCAATATCGGGCATACTTACCCGCTCCGGATTTAGAAAACGCTCGAACAACAGCTTATATCGGATTGGATCAACATCTGTAATCTTCAGAACATATGCAACTAAGCTCCCGGCAGATGAACCCCGACCTGGGCCTACGGCAATACTCATCTCATGGGCAAAACGGATAAAATCCCAGACAATTAGAAAATAATCCGAAAACCCCATGCTCTCAATCACATTTAACTCGTAGCTTAGACGCTGATCCAATACTGCTCGGGCTTCTGTATTCAACCAATCCGCACTATTTCCATAGCGTTCCTCTAATCCATTCAAGCATAATTGATTCAAATACTCACTTGCCGATAATGGCTCAGGAATCGGTTGAAACCGCGGTAGGATCGAATGCCCAAACTCAAGCTTCAGATCACACTTCGCGGCAATCTGAGCGGTGTTAGTCAACGCTTCCGGTGTATGAGCGAATAAGCTCGCCATCTCAGTTCCACTTTTTAGATAAAGCTGGGTAGAGCCAAATTTCATCCGATCTTGATCATCCACGGTTTTCCCTGTACCAATACATAATAAGATATCTTGCATGGCATGATCTTCCGGCAGCACATAATGCACGTCATTGGTTACAACCAACGCTATGTTCGTTTCTTGACTTAGTCGAATCATTAACTGGTTGACTTTCTTTTGCTCAAAAATCCCATGATCCTGAAGCTCCAGGTAAAAATCATCTTTAAAAATGGTCTGATATCGCTCGGCAGCTAGCTTCGCTTCATCATATTGATCATGAAGCAGGTGCTGAGAAATTTCACTACCTAAACACGAGCTGAGACAAATCAAGCCTTCTGAATATTTGGCGAGGTGTTCGATATCTATTCTAGGCTTATAGTGGAAGCCTTCCAAATGAGCCATCGAGCAAAGCTTCATTAAATTCTGGTAACCCGTGTGGTTCTTCGCCAACAGGATTAAATGATAAATAGGCTGCTCTTGTCTGCTTGCTTTGGTATGTAATGAACCACTCGTATAGTACATTTCACAGCCGATGATCGGCTTAATGCCGTGCTTCAAGCATGCTTTATAAAAAGGGATTACCCCATACATCACACCATGATCCGTTAAAGCTAGTGAAGACATGCCTAATGCAGCAGCTTTTGCCGTCAAATCCTCGATGCGTGACGCGCCATCCAACAAGCTGTATTCACTATGTACATGAAGATGGATAAAATCTGGCATAGGTCGTCGTTCCCCTTCTGTTGCGTGTTTCCTCTATTTTAGCATAGCCTTCGCAAAAAGCGAACCTCTATTCGCATGCTTATTTCTCATGCTGGTTCATACAAATAAAAGAGGACAATCCTCCGTCTAACAGGTATAGAAAGGATGACTAAACCTATGGCACAATTCATCACGAAGCTTGCTTCGGATTTTTTTATTGCTTTCGGTATCGTGCTGGGCGGCAGTTTATTGGGTGGGATCAGTGCGGTGATATTTCTCGAGCCACCATCCATTACCATGGAACGCATTGCAGGCAATATTAAAATATGGGCGATGGTGGCTGCCGTTGGGGGCACCATTGATCCCTTGCGACTCATTGAGACTCATTTTCTCGAAGGCTATCTATCGCCTGCAATTAAACAAATTTTATATTTTATCAGTGCCTTTATTGGGGCTCATCTTGGTTATTTGTTAATTCAATGGATCTGTAAAAGCCCAGGCAAGTCATGAGAGTGCCTCAATTTGAACCTTATGAAAAATCACTTGTCGGTGCCGGCTTTTTTCTCGTCGGCTTGATTGTAGGCTGTGCACTTTTTATGAGCATTTATCAATCTAATTTTAGCTTATTATCGATTCAAAACCAACAAATGCGGGCAGAATTAGAACATTTAAAAGAAACGAACCGAAACCTCAATCTTAAAGAAAAAAAATCAACACAGCCTGACATTCATAGGATTAAAGTTATTTTTGAACAAAAACCGGAGGCTAGCAAGCTGGATGAAGTAAGTGAAAATGAATTGCGTCAAAAAATCACCCGGGATTTGCAGTTTTTGAATGGCACCGCTATTCGGAAAGTAAAAGATGAGCCCTTATTATATCGCAATTTACTAGAAGGGAAAACATATCATGAAGTTCGAGAACGTGATTATATCATACATGTACGAACCCTTATTGTCATTGACGATGAATTGACAGTTACTTTGAACGTTGTTACGATTCGTAAATAAGATCTGTTGTTTGAAATGGAGGCGACTTAACAAGATGAACGCAAAGGACATATTGTTCGGCTACTGGTAAACTGAGTTTTGCCTTGGCAAAACTTGCATCGTAAGCCTAATCTGATTTTTTGCTTCAGCAGTTGATTTTATCGTGAAATATCAGTAGAGTGGAGAAAAATAGGATTCAAAGGAGTTCATCTCAATGCTATCTGCATTTTCGTTTATTCTTACAGCGGTTATTCTAATCTCTTTGATGTCAACTGTATTCTACAGCTTTCGCTCGCGCACCCAATCCGATGCCAATATGCGAGGTATATTAGCCGCGAAAATGAACATTTCCATGGGATTCATGCTCATTGCCATGGCATTACTACAAATCTTCCTCTTCGAAGCCAATACCATGCGTACGATCTTGGGAATTGTATTCTTATTGCTTGGGTTATTCAATTTCTTCTCCGGTGTCCGTAATCACATGCACTATCGCTCGCGCAAGCAGTAAATTTACTGTTCAAAAACCTGAGCAGTCAAAAGTGCCTTAGAAATTAGCTGCCCCTGATGATAAATCTCGACATCGATTTTACCGAATTTACGGCTAATTTCGATGATTTTGGGACGTATCTCGATGATGCCATCCATTTGGACGGGTTTAATAAAATAAGTTGACATATTGTCGATTACCAAATCACCTTTTTTATGCTCGTGTACAACTTGATAAGCTGCTAATGTCATTAAAGTCGTTAAAATTCCCGCTGAGCCTGAGCCAAAATTGTTCGACATCTGCGGGGAAATCATACCACGAAATGCAAGCTGCCCCTGCTCATTTCGCACCTCATCAAACCCCCGACCAGATTAAATCCTCAAAGGTTTCACCAATTTGCGGCTGCCGCTGGATATATTGCATCACTTTCATCACATCCTTGCGGCTAATGACGCCAATCATTTTACGGCTGGTATCAATAACAGGCAATAATTCGATGCCTTCCCAAACCATTAGATGTGCAGCCGAAGCAATTGAGGTTCTTAAATGAACCGTAAAAGGGTTACGGGACATCAGCTTATCTACGGTTTGATTGGGATCGGTGTTTACCATATCCTTAGAAGTTATCATCCCAATGACACGATTCCATTCGTCGACAACCGGAAAGCGACTGTATCCTGTCTTCTCAATTAAAAGCTGCCAATCCTTGACCGTATGATTGCTTTTCAGAGCATGAACCTCAGAATCTGCTCGCAAAATATCTTCAACCAACATGACCTTTTTCTTAATTAAACGGTCATATATTGCGCGGTTGATCATGGAGGCTACGGTAAAGGTATCATAGCTGCTAGAAATGATCGGCAAATGCAAGGTATCCGCGAGCTTGATCACTTCTTCACTGGCATTAAATCCACCTGTTATCAGGACAGCTGCACCTTGCTCCAAAGCACAGATGTGCGCCTTCTCCCGGTTGCCTACGATCAATAAATTGCCTGCATCGATATAACGCATCATCGCTTCCTGCTGCATAGCTCCGATCACAAATTTATTCAAGGTCTTAGTCAATCCTGCTGCCCCGCCTAACACTTCGCCATCGACAATATTGACGACCTCATCATAGGTAAGCTTATCGATATTCACCCGTTGCTTTTTCTCAACCCTTACGGTACCAATACGCTCTTTGGTATTAACCAAGCCTTGATTTTCCGCTTCTTTAATAGCACGATAAGCGGTCCCTTCACTCACTTCCAATCCCTTAGCAATCTGGCGAACTGATATTTTACTACCCACTTTAAGGGTTTCAATATGTCTAAGGATTTGTTCATGCTTGGTTATGGCTTCTTGGTTATCTTCTGTTTCCATGGTGGGTATCCCCTCATATTCCTTTACTAATACGTGCATATGGATGTCATAGAGCTGATATTGTTTCCCCGTGTGATTTAACATAGCTCTTTCGTACGTTCAGCTATGAGTAAAGCTTGTCTCAAACGATCCTGGAATAAGATACGATATCCTTGCTGCCGCGGATCAGCTTATATAAAGTCCTATAGCATCCATTCACTCATATGCTGTTCTGTAACATTAAATATTAAACCTTAACACAGCATATTTCAAGGGATTTTTCCATGATTCGACTCATTTCGGCAACAAACACTCCGCTTTTTCCTGCTTGCAGCCTTTAATGATCCGAGTTGCTCAATGCCTTTCGATGATTAACCTTCGCTTCTACTTCCTGATCTACTTTTAATAGCACATATAGATGTGCGGCAATGACAAGTAACGCCAAACCAAGCCAAACCGTTGCAAAAATTGTTTCCAGCTTAAATCCCTGTCCAACCTTCAGCTGCGGAACTGCATAGACCAACATGCCCGCTGCAACAACTAAGTAAACGAAATTTTGTAAACCCTTCATTTTTAGATCCTTCCTCCCCCATGGCCAAGCTCTTATTCTTCCCAGTATATGAAATCCAAATGCTTGATATGATACTGTTTTGCCGAAGATAGGCGCTAATTAAGCACCAAGGAAAATATGCCCTCATATGATGAATGAGTGCTGGAAGGAGGGTCATCTATGGCAACGACAAAAATCGCAATCCGTGTGCAAAGCGACAGTACACTTCTGGAAGATCAAGCAATTATGCTTGGCGAGTCCTATTTAAAGAAGTGGAAAATTGCGGCAAATCAAATGGTCACCTTGATGTTCGGTTCATTCAAGAAAGAAGTCAAGGTTATTCCTGTTGCCCGGCTGGTCGGTTTACGTCTCCAAGAGAATTTAGCCAATCATTTAGGACTACATGAAGGCGCCCAAATCTGTATTCGCTATAAAAGAAGTACACGCACCCTTCATATTGGACCTCTAATTGGTGTGATGATGAGCCGGGTATCCACTAAAGACAGCGAAAAGCCATTTAGCGCAAACACGGGATTCTGCAAAGAATTGACAGATGCTTGTGCT
The DNA here is from genome assembly GCA_040904685.1 of Paenibacillaceae bacterium. GTDB lineage: Bacteria > Bacillota > Bacilli > Paenibacillales > NBRC-103111 > Paenibacillus_AC. Next base: position 9,509 of record JBBDSZ010000048.1, read on the forward strand.
AAATATGGTGCTTTTACTTTTTTCTATACGCCAAAAGGGATTGTTCCAAACTCGCAAACCGTGAATGGCTGGAGCTATTCCAACCATTGGCATAAAAGAATATTTCCCATACCCAACGTTGTTTATAATCGTTTGACCTCTAGAAAGCTTGAAAACCAACCCAGTGTTCAGAAGTTTATAAATGATGTGAAATCCCGTAATAACTCCGTTGTATTCAATGAAAAATACTTGGATAAAACCGAAGTCTTTCAAGCATTAAAGAAAGAGCACGGCTTACTTAGTCTCTTACCCGAATCCTATCATTTCAAAAGCTATTCGATGCTTAGGTCAATGATTAATCGACATGCTACGATTTTTCTCAAGCCGATCACGGGTAGCTTAGGCAAAGGAATCATCCGCATTTCTAAACTTTCGGATAAAAATTACGAATGTTCTTACAATACCATGTCTGGCGTACGCAAAAAAAATTATTCAGCTCTTTCCTCTTTATTCACGGGTATATTAGGTACAATAAAGCATCAAAACTTTCAAATTCAACAAGGCTTAAAGCTGATTGAGGCCAATGGATGTCCGATCGATTTTCGTGTGCTGGTACAAAGAAATGGGCTTGGGGAATGGTCATTGACTTCTATTGTTGCAAGAACAGCTGGTCAGCATAATTTTGTTTCCAACCTTGCCCGTGGCGGGAGCTTAAGTAAAGTTCGCGATGTGGTTGGCAAATCCAATCTCAATCGCGCTAATAAATCCAGCTTAAGCCCAAAGCTTGGAGCAGCTGCTCTGAAAATTGCTAAAGGTATTGAAAATCAAGTGCCTGGACATTTTGCAGAGCTCGGCATTGATTTAGCAGTGGATACATCTGGCAAAGTCTGGTTAATTGAAGTGAACTCTAAACCCTCCAAGGAAGATAATTCGCCGCTAAATGAACATAAAATCCGACCCTCTGTGATCAAGGTAATACGCTATGCACAATTTTTAGCTAAATTCTCATGAAGAGCAACTGAGGTGCGTCATGCTTACTCATTCTAATCGAAAAACAGTCGGAATTATGATAAGCCCCAACCAAGCAGAACTTCCTTTTACTGGGCAATGCTTTTTTGCTCGACTCTGCGTACTTGGTGCTAAATGGGGCTTACTTGTCTTTGTATTCTCACCCCTTGATGTGGATGAAAAGTCTGCTACTGTCCAAGGGTACAGGTATCAAGCATCGAATTGGCTCAAAGAAACCTTTCCTTTGCCTGATCTTATTTATGACCGTGCCTTTTTTAACAATCTCCCCCAATATCAACAGCATCTTTCTGCAATCGATCATTTACAACAGTTAAAGATGATACCTTATCTGGGGCGAACTCTTCATGGCAAGTGGATCGTGCATCAGGTCATGATGAAGCATCCTTCTTTAGCCGCTCACCTTCCTCACACGGAGCTCCTGAAGCAGCCTGCCCAGCTTTTTCGCAGCATTAAAGAGCATACATCCGTACTTATAAAACCAGTAACTGGCTCACAAGGCAAGGGTGTATTCGTTGTAACCAAAACTGCGGATCACAAGATCAGCATACGTGGGCGGATGATGTCGAACCGATCGATTGTTAAGCATTTCTCAAATCCATTCGAATTGTATCAATGGTTGCTAGGCTTTATGGGTAGACGCAGCTACCTACTACAGCGATACTTATCGCTTCAAACAGATCAAGGCAATGCCTATGATATCCGTGTGCTTATGCAAAAGGATAACCAAGGTCTTTGGACACAGACAGGAATGGCTGCACGAATCGGTCAGTCGACAAGCATTACCTCAAATCTTCATGGTGGCGGTAAAGGTGCCTATGTTTACCCATTGCTAGCCAAACAATTTGGATCAGACCGGGCTAAAGCTACTATTGCCACCATCAATCAACTTTCATCCGTGATTCCACCTCATCTCGAGCAGCACTTTGGCCGCCTTGCCGAGCTTGGGTTGGATATTGGGATTGATCAATCTGGAGCTGCCTGGATAATAGAAGTCAATTCGAAACCCGGCAGAGCAGTTGCCCGTTGGTTTACTCCGCCAAAATCTTTAGATGATGCCATAAGTAAACCTATGCAATATGCACATTATTTACTGTATGAATCCACAAATTTAGGAACAATTTTGGGAGGGTAGCCTGATGAGTTTGACCACCTGCTCCATCATCATTACGCAACAATCAGATAAAGTGATTACAGTCAGTCGCTCCTTAAGCAGAGCCTTACAAATCTCTTCATCCCATTCCATTACCTTGAAATTGGGGAATAAAACGATCACTGCTCCTGTGAAAATATGGAATAGGGAGGGTCATGTGATGGCCATACCGCATTCGCTTTCATCCCAATTATATTTGCCTTATTCTGGAAAATGTCTGGTTAAGAGCAGCAATGGACGTAATATCCAATTGGGACCGCTAATTGGGATTTTAACAGGTCCAGCAGCCAATAATTCATCCGTTCCTTTCGGTGGACGTACTGGCTTTCTTCGTGAATTCATGCAAGCCGGGTCGAACAAAGCGTATTACTTCGCGTTCGCAGCCAATCAAGTGGATTGGAATCGTGAAGTGGTAACAGGCTACTTCCCCGATTCTAATGGGAAATGGATTCGTAGAACCGTTCCGCTGCCGGATGTTGTATACAATCGTTTACCTAGTAGAAGAGCTGAAAACTCTTCAGCCATGTCCCTGTTTAAAACAAAATTCGTTAATCGTAAAATCCCATTATTCAACTGGAGTTTTTTTGATAAATGGGATGTATATCGTTTATTGGATGGCGAACAGGAAGCTGCAAAGCATGTACCTGAATCGATTCATAATCCAAAAGCGGATGAAATCCAGCGGATGATGGAGAAGCATCGTTTTGTATATTTGAAGCCAAGTGCAGGCAGCTTGGGGATCGGCATTTATCGCTTAACCTACACACCTAACCGTGGCTACTTCGCCCGTTTTCGACGGAATGGCATTAATGTGCTTATTCGTTTCCCGCGTTTTGACAGCTTGTTTAGAATGCTCCAACAACATAATCTCAAGCTGCAGCATTATGTTTTACAGCAAGGAGTACGGTTAATAGAGCTCGAAAACTGCCCGATTGATTTCCGATTCCATCTTACCAAGAACGGCAGCAATCATTGGGTAGCTTCGGGTATTGGCGCTAAGAAGGCTGGAAAAGGCAGTGTAACAACCCATGTTCGATCTGGAGGCATGCTCATGATGCCCGAGCAGGTATTAAAAAGTGTTTTTGGCAGTCGGGGTGAGCAAGTATTGGAAAACGCCAAGAGTGTTGCCATAAAGCTTGCAGAAGCCATCGAACGCAATTATTCCCATACACTTGGAGAACTTGGATTTGATTTAGGCATTGATCAAAATGAGCGCGTTTGGATGTTCGAAGCGAATGCCAAGCCAGGTCGTTCTATTTTTAAGCACCCATCACTAAAATCGCAAGGGAGGACGTCTCTCGTCAACCTTTTTGAACATTGTCTGTATTTAAGTCGTTTTCGCGTAAGGAGGGAGAGCTAATTGAATACTTATTCCCGTACCGGCGATAAGCGCACTTCCATTGGTATCTTAACCATGCATGATGAGGAGCGCCATTTTCGCGGCAATTTGTTTAATTTTATCGATTTGATTCGAACAGGTAAAGAGCTTGGTGCAAAGGTTTGTGTCGTAGCTGCTAAGGATATTAAAATCGGCAAACCGAGAATTAAAAGCTTTACCTATAATGCAGCAACCAAAGCTTGGATCCAAAAAATGACTCCGCTGCCTAATGTGATCTATAATCGCATTCCTTCGCGAAAAGATGAGCTTCAGCCTGAGGTACAACAGACGATACAAGCATGTATGAAGCATAACAAAATTCATTTGTTCAATCCTAGTTTTTTTGACAAGTGGACCTTATTCGGTTGGTTAAACAAAGCTAAAGCCACAAAAAAGTATATCCCAGTAACCCGTATGCTAACCCAATTTAACGAATTGGAAGCCATGCTTCTGCGCTATGGTCTTGTCTATTTAAAACCTGCAAGCGGCAAAGCAGGCAGAGGGATTATGAAGATTGAATTAACAACTTCCGATCCCCCCTACCGTCTACACATCCAACACAAACAAAAAAGCCTAATTTTCGGATACCGCAGCATTGCGGATCTTGGAGCAAGGATTAGACAACGAATTGGTTCGGAAGATTATATTGTACAACAGGGGATTTATTTAGCTAAATATCAAAATCGAGCTTTTGATTTGCGTGTACTGGTTCAAAAGAATGCCCAAGGGTTATGGAGTTTGACAGGTATTGGAGCGAGGATTGCAGGTGACTTCAGTATAACCACGCACGTACCACGCGGGGGATCCATCGATGAACCACAGAAACTGTTGAATATTACTTTTGGCCATAAAGTTGGAAGACGTATTATGAGACGTGTGAAGCTTACCTCTTATGCAATCGCCAAACAAATCGAAAAAGCAGCTAAGCACCCTATGGGTGAAATGTCACTCGATTTAGGCGTTGATACTGCTGGACAAATTTGGTTTTTTGAAGCCAATTCCAGACCGATGAAATTTGACGAACCCGAGATCCGCAAAAAATCATTAGAACGCATCATCCAATATAGCGATTATTTGACTCACTCCAGAAAGAAAAAGTAGGTGAACGACTTGCCGCAGAAGACGCTTGGCATTATGGCACTTTATTTAAATGGTAAAAAACTTGAGGAAGTTGATTATTTTCGTAAGCTGACGATCCAAGGAAAGAAGCTCGAAATGAATGTGATCGTATTTACGCCCGAGGATCTTCATCCCACTAAAAAAGCTGTTGCAGCTCTCCAATATGACCCGCTTAAAGCCAAGTGGACCAGAAGCTGGAAAGCCATTCCGGATTTGATTTATGATCGCTGCCGCTACCAAAAAAACTATCGTTTCCCTTTGTTGCGTGAATTTCGTGCAGCTTATCCGCAGCTTACCTATCTAAACCGCCCCATTGCACATAAATGGAACATTCATCAATTGCTGTATAAAGATCGGAGTATTCGTGCTTTTCTACCCGAAACGGTTCAGTATCATAAGCCAAGCGATCTCATTCCTTTTCTGCAAAAATATACCTTTGTATATATGAAGCCAAGCGATGGAACTGGGGGCAGAGGGATCCTCTGTATTCGCCGTTTGGCTAATGGAAAGTATCTCATTCAAGGAAGAGATCGTTCTCGGCGCATCATCATCCCCCGTAAAATGCGTGCTGAACAAATTGCGGCAAGCTTTCACAGCTGGGGCTTTAAGGACCATTACCTGATTCAGCAAGGTATTCCGCTTGCTCTACCCGATGGTCGTGTCCATGATTATCGCTTATTAATTCAAAAGAATGGGCAAGGCAAATGGGAGGTAACGGGTTGTGCGGGACGAATTGGCCCTTTACGCAGTATTACCTCTAATTTACATGGGGGCGGGAAAGCGATGCCGATGCTTAAGCTGCTTCAAAGTCGCTTTACTGCGTCTGATAAGATAACAGAGATTCAGGAAACTATGGAGCAATTAAGCCATATGGTTGCTGTGCATCTAGAGAAGCATTATGGTCGCTTATGTGAGCTAGCGCTTGATATTGGAGTCTCACCTACCGGTCAAGTTTGGCTGCTAGAGGTCAATCCAAAACCAGCACGCGAGGTGTTTATTCGGATCAAAGAATTCGATACTTACGAGAAGGCGATTCGTCGCCCTTTGGAATATGCATTGTGGTTGCACAATAAGAATCATCTTGAATGATCTTATGAGCTGATCCTGTGTCAGCTTATTTCTGTTCTTTAAGCAATTTCTTTAATTGGTCCAATTGTTTAGTAGAGTCTGCCAGAACTGACTTTAGTCTCGTGATTTCTACTTTTGTTGATTGAACCTTGGCTGCTTGATTGGTGTCATTTTGGATGCTTTTTAACAAGAGTTCCTGTTTTATAATCTCATCTTGAACGACACCAATTTGAGCATTCATCCCAATAATATTATTTTTTATTTTTTTAATTATATCAGCTTTGTTCTCTACCGGTGCTTTGGATGCAGTAGGTACAGGAATTGCAGTTGGTGCTGGTATATGAGTTGGGGTCAAAGTTGTAAGAGGCTGTATCGCAGTCCCATCCGTTGGATTCTTGATTACAGTCTCATTCTTCTTAGTGAGAACAACCATTAAATCAGCATTAAAAGAAACATCATAACCAAATAATAATGCTGCGGATCTAACTGGCAAATAGCTTGTACCATCAATGACCAGCACATCCTTGTCTGCCCTTGCATTATTAATGATTAATGGAAAGCTGCCTTCAACTTTTTTCCCAATCATTGACACTATATCATCTGCATAAGTTGTAACCCCTAAGGACAAACCAATACCAATGATCATGCCCAGAATGATCTTCTTCATATTTCCCCATTCCCTTCCATACAATACTAGTTCCATTATACGACAAGTTTCGCAGAAGGAGAATGGGCACTTCTAGACTTATACAGCCATTTACTTGGAAGATACATAAGCAAATGCTATAATAGGCAAGTTAACTAGGATACATCAACTTACAACTTACAAAAAGGGGGAAATACCATGAAACAAAAATTAGGAATCTTACTTGTTTTAATTGCTTTCGGTGCTTTACTTACGATATCGCTCATTCACGATTCCAAGGCGAATGCAGCCCATTCACCTGAAAACGCGATTAAAACCGCTGTTCTAACTTATTTAAATTCCGTTAATACGGGAGACATCGACACCTTGATTCAACATACGTATGATCTTAGTATTCCCGACAAATCTATGCAACAAGAAAGTTATAAAGATCTTAAAGTATCCATAACTAATATTTCAATCAAAAGCATAGAGCCAATAACTCCAACAAGCTATAAAGTCAATATAGCTGCAACAATAAATGGAAACAAGGAGGAAATTGCTCTCCCTGTTGTGAATAAATATGATCTGTTGTTAGTTGTAACCGGTCAACAGCAGCAGCAACAATAACAATAACAATAACAAAACTCACGATGTTAAAATACCTTTTGAGCCGTTTGCTCGGACTTTAATATTTCCACAGCCTCACCGAAACGCAAGGCATGAATGATTTCCCGCTCGCGAAGGAATTTCAAGCTATCTTGAAGATCGACATCGTCCGTCATATCAATTAACCATTGATACGTAGCACGGGCTTTTTCTTCTGCCGCAATATCCTCGTACAAGTCCGCGATTGGATCGCCCTTGGCTTGAATATAGGCCGCCGTCCAAGGGACGCCTGAAGCATTGTTGTAGAATAGTGCTCGATCATGCGACACATAGTGTTCTCCCAAGCCTGCTGCTTTTAACTGCTCTACGGAAGCATCCTTAGTAAGCTTGAAGATCATCGTAGCAATCATTTCGAGGTGGGCGAATTCCTCAGTGGAAATATCAGTAAGCAAACCAATTATTTTATCTGGTATCGTATATCTTTGGTTCATGTAGCGAAGTGCAGCAGCGAGCTCGCCATCCGCACCACCATATTGCTCCGTTAAATATTTAGCCATCATGGGATCGCATTTACTTACGCGAACCGGATATTGCAGTTTTTTTTCATAAATCCACATTGGGGATCCTCCTTAGGGCTTGCTAAGCAAGCCATCATCGTAAGCATAATCTTGAGTTTTCGATAGAAAACTTACTGCGCAAGCATAATCTGGGCTTGCTAAGCAAGCCATCATCGTAAGCATATTCATTATTTATACTTGCCAAGGCCATGGATCCTGCACCCATTGCCATGGATAACACGAAAAACTAAGACCGAATTGTAACAATGGACCGAATTTCACCTCAAAAGCTGCAGCCACTTGTTGTCTTTTTTGAGCAAACTGGTTAAATTGTTGAAGTGCAGGCATATCTGTAGGGTGAGTATCTAAATAAAGCGTTAATTCAATCAACACAAAATCCAGTGTTTGCAGCTCATGCAGCAGTTTGTAATATTCATCGTTATCGGATTTGTTCATCTAAAGTTAGCTCCTTTGCTATTTTCTACCAACATAAGGACTGTATAAAGCTGGCCATAACGTCCCTTTTTTCAATGCTTCAGTCGGGCTAAATTGCTGCAAACACATGGGCTGATAACTCATGTACAAGTTCGCTGGCGTTACATAGGTTTTACAATGAACGGGTGGACATGGATCGAAAGAACCTACATACGTCTCGTAAACCTTAAATGGACTATTATTCATATGATTTTCCTCCTTCGCGTTTTTCTTTCCTAGCCTAAGCTCTCATTTAACATATGACAAATGCCTAACTTTGGTTATAGGCATTTATCACGATTTTCAACACTCTGACCCAGGACTATATCCTTACAACAAAAAAACCAGACATTGCGTAAAAGTACGCAAATGTCCGGTTTTACAATTTATTTCGCTTAAACAGTCGATTGTGGTGGAAGATATTGCTCAATGGTTTTCTTTACGAGCTCCAAAGTATGGTTTAAGTCGTTATTCTCGAAGACATGCTCACAATCTTTGCGATAGGTGACTTCCTCGGTATAATGCTGCATATAATGTTCAATGACCTCAAAGGATTCGCCACGTGCCTCAAGCCGTTCGCGAACGGTATGCTTCTCTACATAAATAAAAAGTCGTATCGCTTTTTCTTTATATTCAAACTTGATTCTATTCGCACCTGAACGATTCACGATTAGATAAGCGTTTTCACCTACCGCTTCAATAGCCTGCACATTGACTTTCTTTGTCCCATAAAAGATAGAATCAATTTCTGCTGTCTGGAAGAATTCCCCTTTCAAGTCATCTTCGATAAACTGGGCTCTCGTAATAAAATAATAATCCTTACCTTCCACTTCTTTAAGACGTGGTTCGCGAGTTGTATAAGAAACAATCTTCTGAATTCCTAGCTGTTCGCAAACCTTTCTCGCCACCGTTTTCCGACCTGAACCGCTTGTCCCCGTAAAAATGAAAATCATAGCAGCCACCTCCTGAGAATTTGCTTTAGCAAATTTGCATCGTAAGCCTATCCTGAGTTTTCGCAAGAAAACTTACGTTGTAAGCATTAGCTAGGTTTAATTCTATAACTCTATCATATGCCAAATTTCGACTATTGACTAGTATAAAAAATCAGACTACCCTGTTAACTTTCCGTATCCACGGTTAGTGTTTCAGGCGCTACTTCCGTTTTATAGATGTGAATACGAACAATTCGCAACCGGTCGACCTCAGCAACCTCAAAGGTCCTGCCATTGACAAGTATCTTATTGCCTACTGCCGGAGTACCCTCAAGTTTCTTAAACAACCAACCGCCAATAGAGTCGACTTCTTCATCCTCAATATCCAAATGCAACGTTTCACTTAATTCTTCAATTAATACGCGTCCATCTACAGAAATCAGATTTTCCTTCATTTCGATCATTGGAAGCTCATCGTCGAATTCATCTTGTATCTCTCCAACAATTTCCTCAAGAATTTCTTCTGCTGTCAACAAACCTGCCGTTCCACCGTATTCATCAATAACTATTGCCAGCTGTGAACGTTTTTTCTGCATAAGCTTCAGCACATGACTGATCTCCATGGACTCTGGTACGGTTAAGATCGGTCGTAAAAAGCTCTTTAAGTCATGCTCTTCGTCTGGGTCAGCGGTTAATAAATCCGTAATATGTACAAAGCCGACAATTTCATCTTTATCCTCTAAAGCGAGAGGATATCGCGTGTGCTTCGTTTTATAAACCGTTCTTAAATTCTCTTCATAGGTCGCATTTAAGAAAAGACAATCCATATCGATCCGCGGCAGCATCACCTCACGAGCCAGCCGGTCTGAGAATTCAAATATATTATCAAATAATGCCATTTCTTCTTTATTGATATGCCCGCTCTTGGCACTTTGATTCATTAGAATCCGAATCTCATCCTCCGTATGTGCTGCTTCATGCTCGCTTGCTGGCTGCACCCCGAAAGCCTTCAATAATCCATTCGCAGCTACGTTCAACAGAGCAATTAATGGATAGAATATTTTATAAAAAACTAGCAATGGCATAGATAACCATAACGCTGTAGTATCCGACTTTTGAATAGCTAAAGATTTGGGTGCTAATTCCCCTACTACGATATGTAAAAATGTGATTATGGCAAAAGCAATAATGATTGAGATCGTTTCACTAACCCCAGTAATATCCAAACCAATCAAGCTGAGTAAAGGCTCGATAACCAATTGCGATATGGTTTTTTCTCCCACCCAGCCTAATCCTAGGGAAGCTAATGTAATTCCTAACTGTGTAGCGGATAAATAAGCATCTAACTTTTTCGTTACCGTCAGCGCATATTTGGCTTTCTTGTTACCATCATTGGCTAATTCCTGTAAGCGACTTTGGCGAACCTTAACCAAGGCAAATTCTGCGGCAACAAAAAGACCGTTTAATAATACAAGTAAAAACACAAGCATCAATTTCCAAAATGTTTGCCAATAATCATATTCGTCCACTTATTTTCTCCTCTAATTAAATAATTGCTTTTCTTTTTGTAAAATCCACATCTTTGTAATAAGAGTTGGCTACGAGCAAATTCGGACCACAGCAGCTAGCTTGCGGACAATGGCAGCTTACAGATAGATTGAGTGCATGCTGAGTCCACTTTGAGAATACATCATCCAAGCGATCCTTAGCTGTATTACCTAACGCTGGGAAATCAGCAAAATCCGTAACGAAAACTTCCCCAGTGAATAAATTAACATTTAAGCGATTTCGTCCATCCGGATCATTTCGCACCGTTACATTCGGTTCGTTTCGCAACCTGCGTATTAACGCTTGATCTGCCGGCTCTTCATTGCAGCTATAAAAAGGCAAGGTGCCAAATAACATCCAAAGCTCTTGGTTACGAGCATCTAACAGCTGATGAATCGAGCTTCGCATTGCCGCCAAGGACAGTGTCGGTAAATGAGCGGCAAATGCACTTGGGTACATTGGGTGCACCTCGTGTCGGCTGCAGCCCATTTCGCTAATCAACCGATGAATGGTAGGGAGCTTAGTGTATGTCCGATAATTAATCATCGATTCCGCTGAAACGAACATGCCGCCCTTGCTTAAAGCGACAATATTCTCCACCATCCGCTCATACATTTGAATCGCAGTATCACGTCCAATCGGGTGATTGGCATTGGCAAAACAAACTTGCCAGAAATCATCCTCATTCACATAATTAAAGGAGATATGCATGACATCGAGATAAGGTGCCATCATTTCATAACGAGATAATGGAAGCGTGACATTAGAATTGATCTGCGACTTCACACCACGCGCTTTGGCATATTTCAGTAAAGGTACGATATAATCTTTTACCGTTTGCTCTCTATAGGAAGGCTCGCCTCCCGTTATACTGATTGTATCTAGATGCTCCACCTCATCGAGCCTGCGGATCATATCCGCTAATGGAATCGGTGCTTCTTCCTTGAGAACCAAAACATCACCAACCGCACAATGCTCGCAGCGCATATTGCAAAGATTGGTTACAGTCATCTCCACACTTGTCAGTACATGCTTGCCATATTTCTGTAGGGAATGGATCGGATCCCATGGATCATTAGTCGGACTGAGTGGCATTGGAGGCTGCACCAACCGCTTTTCTTTCATTTATGAACACACCTGACGTTTAAGTTTACTAAAAAAATAACGATTTTCTCGTTAGTAGTATACCTGAAAATGCGGCAAAAACAAAACTTTTGCCCTTAAGGGTTGAATGTCAGCCTTTATTTTCCACTCGATTTCCCTTTAATCCATTGCGGAGCCCACCAATTTGCTCGTCCTAAAAGCTTCATTAAGGAGGGGACGATTAGGATGCGAATTAAGGTAGCATCAATAAGAACGGCAAGCGTTAAGCCAAGTCCCAAAGCCTTAATAATTTCAATATCCGTAAAAATAAAGGCTCCAACCACAACAATCAGGATAAACGCTATTTAGCCCCCTAGGAGACTTGGACAGTACACCCCTTAATCAAATATACTAA
>JBBDSZ010000049.1:0-3478 GCA_040904685.1 Paenibacillaceae bacterium
ATTTTTGATATATTCATTCATTTCAATTCATCTCCGCTCAAACAAAATAAGACACCATCTAAGGAATGTCTTTCACCTTAAACAGTATCTCATATTGAGTTCGTGGGCTATTCGTTGCTACTACGTATTTTAAGCTCAGGAAAATTTTCCTTACCTTGCATCTATTATGGAATTATTTAGTTCTATTATGGAGTTATTTATTTATACTTACTAAAATCAATATCATATGTTACAGATCTTTCTTTGCCATCATACAAAAAAATAAATTCGGCTTTTTTCGTGAGGTCTAACGCTTCAAAGTCTGCGAACATGGCACTAAGCACAGAATAATATGCAGGAAAGTTTGGCCAATAGCTTGATTGCGAAGCCATTCTATCTGACCCGATAAGCTCGTCTTTATATGGTTTAAAAATAGCATCTCCTTGCTTTATTACTGCACTGAAGTTCTTTGACATTGTGATTTTATTTCCGTACGCCGTCAAAACAAATATCAGGTAATTTTTATTTCCGTCAAGCCCCGCTTCTTCAACTGTCAAATTATCATACTTCTGAGATTTTACGAATGAAGATTCGACAATCTGATAATAATTGCTTTTAAAAACAACTTCAGGTTGTAGTTTTTCAGCAAAACTACCACTAATATCATTATGAAGAATTGGAAGTAGATTGCCTTCTCGATAATCACTAAAGGTATCTTTAGTTAAGCTAGCGCCCTTTTCAATTGCTTCGGAAATTTGGTCATCACTCAAAGAAAGCAATCTGCTCGCCTCTAGATCACTAGGATTTGTTGTTACAATTGTTGGGAATATCTCGCTATCTTCTAAAATGTAACCTGCATCATCCTTGCTTTGGCAACCAGTAATCAATAATAACAATAAAATTATACATACGCTACGCTTCAAAGGTTTCCCTCGATTCATCCGCTATTTTCCTTGTTTAATACTATTATGGAGTAGGTGTTGGAGTTACACCGTTTAAAGTATCTAGTTGTTTTTGAAGATCATTTGATTGATTTTGTAGTAATAATAAATCTGCATTCATCTGAGCCAAATCATCAGTAAATTTTTTATACCAGGCATCAAAATCTCTATCAGGATGTGCGATTTTTTCATCGTGTTGCATGACTGGATCTGAATATGTTTTTATAACTCCTTGAGTGCTTACAATTTTTGACTTCTTTTCATTGATTACCTTATCAATTTGAATTTTTTGCTGAAACAATTTATTACTTGCGGCATTTTTATCTGTAATTTTTTTATTTCCATCGTCTTCTTCTTGTTTTGCTTCAGCTTTATACTGTTCAACAGTTTTTTGAATTTGCATTTTTTTCGCCTCATTTAACTTAAAAGTAATACCCAGCTCTGCATCAAACATAGAGTCATATCCAATTGCATCACCGAATGCTCTTAACGGTACGTAACTTGTTCCATCTATCACGAGAGCTTTTTTAGATAATTCTTTTCCTTCGATAGTTACCGGAAATTCACTTTGAATAGTTCTTCCGATTAAACTCGTTATATCAGATGCGTAAGCCGAAGTTGTAATTGCTAGTGCAACACCAATTATGATTCCTAGCATCAAAATTGATAATTTTTTCATTATAAACATCCCTTCTATCTTCTATTGTTTACATTATACGACAATTACCAATAGAAGGGAATAGAATTATAGTGAGTTATGTTTATAAAGAACGTAAACTTTCTTTTCTTTATCAGCATCAGCAAAATCAATTTCATTAAACGGCTTTCAGTCTGTAATATCGATATGACGATAAAAACTATTCATGTGCTTGTCATTATCATCAATATGCATATTCATTTCAACCGTTGCTTTGCCTATTAATTTTATTATCAACCATTTCCTCAGTTTATTCACTTCTTCACTCCCTTAAGTTGTATAATGACTATGGGTAGGCGATCCTCCATATGGAACCCATTGTTTTTTTATTGTAGGTACTCCCGCAGCATCATAACATTGAATAAAATCCGAGGTTGAAAATCCATGATTATGACCATCCGCAACTGAAGTTGAAGTTACCGAAGAACCTACATTTGTCTTACCTCCGAGAATACTGATAACATCATATCCATTAATGTAAACAATGCTGCCAATCGCATCAATATATAATGGAAAGTTATCTGACTGTAAATGCATACCATTGTACGTATAAAAACTTCCGTATCTATTACCATTAGCGATATCAGTCATATCAATTCTTGGTTGACTATATGAAGAACTCATTCGTATTACTTGTGTTCCGCTTGAGTTATACTGAGAAAAATCAGTTGCGTCAAATTGCAAACGCGGAAAAGTATTTGAAGTTCTAATTATTGCTCCTGTAATAGTAGATCCACTTGTAATATCACCATGGAAAGTACCACTTTGTGCATCAAGGTGCCCTGCTGCATCTACTGTGAATTGTCCGCTGCCGATATTTAATGTGGTACCTACTATACTGCCGTTCGTGATTGCTGGTGTGTTCAGAGTCATGGAAGTAGCCCAAGCATCCCCCAACATATTAACTCTAAATGGACTTCCTGCCCAAGTTGTTCCTCCTAAAGATATCCCTGAAGCATCGGCGTGGAATGAATTTGCCCCTGAGCCTATTTGCATGTTGATTCCATTTAGAGATCCGGTCACAATAGAATCGGCAGATATTTGAACGAAGCTTCCGATTGTTCCTATAATTCGATCCGCAATAATTCCGTTAGCCGTAATTGCTGCCAAAGCTGTTAATCCGCCATCTATCGTTAAATAAATCCCTTCCGCTGATTCAACCACCTGATGTAAAGGATTAACGATGCTTTGCAAAATAATACCACGGCCATCATAAATGACCTGAGTTTTTGAATTGTTGATATCGATGACAGCTTGCCTAGCATACTCTTCAAATGCTGAAGCTCTAACACGTCCACCACTTATCAGATCATCTACGATTCGTTTTGACGTGTCCAAGTCTGCAATGATATCTTTATAGTCGCGTAGCATGTAATTAGCCAAGGTGACTGTCGAATGCTTGTCCAGTTGATATGGATACTCTGTCATTTCTACGACTCTTGCAGTCATGTTGTTGAGTTCCATAAGTGGATCAATCAAGTGAACTATATCACCCATGTTTGCCTTGGTAGCGGTGTTATCTATTTTGTATAGATCCGCTTCAGAAACGGTTACATCAATCGACGGGACTTCATTTTCCGCTAAAGCCTTACGAGTTGCTTTTAATAGTTCCAACTGGTCCTCAATGTTCTGGTCAATGTATTCTCCGTCATAATAAGTGTTGGTTGTATTGGACCAGTAACTAGCATATTGAGAGATCAAATAATTCACTTGAATTATTCCACCAACAATTGCACCAGGTATAGCACTCAATAAAGTATTTTCTTGGATTGTTAAATTCGAAGCAGCCAAGCCAATGAATGTTAATCCATCTTTCATCTGGCCATACATGCGAGTTACAAGTCCTTGGGTTGAGTCTGTA
>JBBDSZ010000050.1:0-20407 GCA_040904685.1 Paenibacillaceae bacterium
ACATAGTATCCATATCATGGTGATGTATTCCCTTATTATTGTAGTCTATAATTATTAACATTTTATTATGTGAAATTTAAATTTTTCTACATTTAATTTTACAATTAATTTTACAATTGATATGAAATTCGATAAGCTATGGCTAATCTCCTGCTTTTGGTTATTGTTTTCCAATATACTACGATTTGTAGAAGTGTACAAATGGTGTGTACAAATAGGAGGCGTGTTAGCATATCACGAAGGAAGATGATGCTGATTTACACAAGGAGAAAATTTATGCTTAAGGGCATTGGATTTATGGCGGCATTGGGTGTTTTAACGACGGGCTATTCTATATTTGGTGAACGATACTGGATGGAAACCAAGCAGGTGTCGCTAACCTTTCCCAAATTGCCAAAAACATTTGCTGGAATGCGTATGGTTCAATTTAGCGATGTTCATCTTGGGAAGTATTACAAAAAGGAAAGATTAGAATCACTCGTTACAGAAATCATGATGCTAAAGCCGGATCTTATTAGTTTTACAGGTGATTTGTTTGATATTTACGATGGTGAACCTACCGATGAGATTATCCCAATTTTAGCAAAATTAAGTGCTCCATATGGAAAATTCGCTGTTGTGGGGAATCATGACCATGCATCAGGCTTATCAGAGGTTACGAGCATATTGAAAAAGAGTGGGTTTTGTGTGTTGATTAATGATCAGGAAATAGTTGAGCTAAAGGGGCAGCGCATTCGCATTGTAGGTGTAGACGATATGTTTCTTGGAAAGCCCAATGTGCAGGCGGCTTTGCAGGATGTTGAAGAACAACTCTTCACATTACTGCTTTCCCATGCACCGGATTATGCGGACCAAGCCAGTCATTTTCCAATTGATCTTCAGCTATCGGGACATAGTCATGGTGGACAAGTAAGAATTCCGGTTATTGGAGCGCTGACTACACCAAAGTTTGGGCAAAAGTATGTACAAGGGCTCTATAAAGTAAAAGACAGCAAGCTTTTAGTCTATGTGAATCGTGGTATTGGTACGACGCATCTTCCCATTCGGTTATTCTGTCGACCAGAAATAACCGTTTTTACTTTTCTTGCACTCGAAAGAAAATAAATGCTGATAAGCTGTTTGTACTGAAATCAGTAAAACTAGGTGCAGAAATGCACCTAGTTTCACGACTGCAACTATCTGTTTTCACCAGATGAATGTAGTTTGATTCAAATTGATATTCGATTCGAACCTTTTACCAGAAGAATGGCTGAGTGTACACGTATCCGGGAACACCGTATCCAGGAACTCCATATCCAGGAACTCCATATCCTGGGTAACCTCCGTAATAACCACCGTACCCGCCATAAGTCCCTGCAGTGCCAATCGCTAGTAGATCGAATAAAACCAAAGGAATCAATGCCTTGGTTTGCACGACTTTGCCTTTTTCTGCTGCGAAAATAAGCTTTGAGCCTTTGATACGAACTAATTTGCCTGTTACGACACTTCCGTCTTTCTTCACTGCATCAATTTTTTGACCGATCCACTTTTTGGCTTCTTCTTTGCTAACTGCTACGCTCATAACGTTCGCCTCCATTGTGGTTGATTTCACCAGAAAAGAAATATCCCTACGTACATATCGTATGCAGAGAAAAAGCAAGTGCTTGGATGCAATTTGCGACCATCTAAAAATGGGTATTAGCACCCAAGCAATTCGTGGAATTCTTCATACACTAACCATGTAAACAAATACAGCAAACAAGCTGAATGCTTCGTTTGGCTGTGGCAACAGAAAGGAGGATTGCACAATGGGTGTAGTTGCAGGTGGCGTTGGAGGATTCGGCGGATTCACTTCCACGGGTGCTATATTGGTGCTTTTCATTTTATTGGTTATCATAAGTCGAGCTATTCTGATCTAATTGAAGTTAAAATGCAAAAAGCCTATCCGTCGCTTGCGACAGATAGGCTTTTTAAATTATAAGATCAGTATAAGTTTCACCACTTATACTGATCTTATAATTCTGGACAAACGCTGCCGTCTTAAAAGGCGGCGTAGCCGTTTATCCTTGAAATATCAGAAAGTACCCTCGAGTAACTGTTTATCCTTATAATTGGAAAAGCTCGATGATGGATTTCGTACAAAATTGGGGGCTGTATTTAATGTTGAGGTGACTGCTAATGCGGTTTTGCAGCAGCTTTGGATATTCGTCACCAAGCAGCTTCATGAACCATGCTTCAATTGTCGCGTTGGATTGAATTTGTTCACCAAAGCCATTATCGATAAAATATTGGCAGTTCTCTTCTTCTTGACCCGGAATCGAATTGTAGAACAGCATCGGAACGCCTTTCGACATAGCTTCGGTACAGGTCATTCCACCTGGCTTGGTGATCAGCAGATCGGAGACATCCATTAATTTATCAATGTCCTTGGTGAAGCCGAAGAGATGGATATTCGGATGTTTAAACCGAGCGTCCTCCTTTAACTTATGCAGTACCTTCTCGTTATTACCCGCACAGAAGATCAACTGAATTTGGTCACGCCATCCAGTGATGTAATTCATGATTTCTTCGTTGTCGATAAGTCCCCAGCCCCCGCCCATAATTAATACAGTCGGCATATTCTGCAAGTTTAAGCTTATTCGAGTTTCTTCCCTGTTGGGTATGCCCCAAAACTTAGGATGAACAGGGATGCCGGTAATTTGTATAACATCTGAGGAAATACCTTTGGCAATCAGCTTATCTTTCACCTCAGAGGTAGAAACCATATAATAATTGACCGATGGATCGATCCAAGAACCGTGTGCATCATAATCGGTAATAACGGTACATAAAGGGGTAGATAATCCGGCTCGTTTCAAGCGCGAAACGATAACGGTAGGAAAGGGGTGAGTACTTATAATTAAATCAGGTCGTAATTGCTTAATGATATGGGCTGTTCTGGAATAGAAAAGACGATGCAGGGCGAGTGAGCTAAGGCGATTAAATGACCCTTTATTATACGATTGGTATAACATACCAACCAGACGCGGCTTATTGGTTACGGTTTTACGATAGGCAGAAAAAATCCAAGGAGCAATCGTCGGATGCTGGAAAGCCCCTAATTCGAGGACACGGGTAGTTATATTCTTGGATAATTGTCGCAATCCCATGGATATAGCCTGTGCGGCTTGGGTATGTCCTGAACCGAATCCTTCGGATAGGAGAAGGACTCTTTTTTTTCGCAAGGAGATTCACCGCCTTTACCAAGGATTTAGAAATGAATTGATTTAGCTTTATGATAACACGTTTTAACCCCTTAGGAAATTCGATATGATTTATTGCGGATTTGACAAATTGCACATCATAATGCCTTTTATTTAAATTGAAATTTTAATTTTGGGATGTTAATATATATAACATACAAATAAGTCAACACCATTAGGGGTAGCGTACATGCATAGAGTGGCGTCTGGGAAACTCAAGCGCTTTTAAGTAGAGAAGGGAAGGTCACACAAGAAATGAAGTACAATGGATTACCCCAAAAACAGGGATTGTATGACCCGAGGAATGAGCATGACGCTTGTGGTATTGGTTTTGTCGCGAACATTAAAGGTAAACCATCACACGAAATCGTACGTCAAGCATTGAATGTTTTATGTAACTTAGATCACCGTGGCGGTCAAGGCTGCGAAACTAACACGGGCGATGGTGCAGGTATTTTATTGCAGATCCCACATTCATACTTTTTGAAATCCCTAGCGGATCAAGGGGTTCAGCTCCCCGCCGCAACTGAATATGGCGTAGCTATGGTATACCTGCCGCAGGACGAAGAATTGAGAGCACAATGTGAACAGTTGGTAGAAGCCTTTGTTATAGAAGTAGGTCAGGTTGTGCTTGGCTGGCGTACGGTTCCAACGAATAATAGCACACTTGGCGAGTCTGCCGTTTCTGCTGAACCTTATGTGCGTCAATTATTCATCGGTCAAGGCAAGGACATGAAGGACAATCTAGCTTTTGAACGCAAGCTGTTTGTTATTCGCAAGCTAGCTGAGAATAAAGTAGCTGCGATGGATGCGGTATCCCAATTTTATTTCGCAAGCTTCTCAAGTCGTACTATAGTCTATAAAGGGATGTTGACACCAGAGCAAGTGGATGCTTATTACTTGGAATTGCAAGATCCTGCTCTAGAGTCTGCGATTGCGCTTGTACATTCACGTTTTAGTACAAATACTTTTCCAAGCTGGGAACGGGCGCATCCTTATCGCTTTTTGATCCATAATGGGGAAATTAACACCTTGCGCGGAAATGTGAACTGGATGCATGCTCGCGAAGCAATGTGTGAATCAGATCTATTCGGTGATGATTTGAAACGGATTCTTCCGGTTGTCGATAATGATGGAAGTGATTCGCAGATTTTTGATAATACGTTGGAATTCCTGATGTTGTCAGGTCGCTCATTGCCTCATGCGGCGATGATGATGATTCCAGAGCCATGGTCCAAGCATGAGAATATGGATCCAGCAAGACGTGCGTTCTATGAATACCATAGCTGCTTGATGGAGCCATGGGATGGTCCAGCAGCGATTTCCTTTACAGACGGTAAGATTATCGGAGCTCTATTAGATCGTAATGGTCTTAGACCTGCTCGCTATTATATTACTTCGGATGATTTGATTGTTCTAGCTTCTGAAGCTGGCGTTTTGAGTATTCCGGCTGAAAAAATTATTCGTAAAGATCGTTTACAACCAGGACGGATGCTAGTCGTAGATACGGTACAAGGGAAGATCCTGACAGACGAAGAAATCAAACAAGATATTGTGAATGAACACCCTTACGAGGATTGGCTTTCCGAGCATTTGGTAAGCTTAGAGGATTTGCCAGAAGCTCCCCATGTTCATGAATCCGATCATGCTACTGTGCTTAAGCGCCAGCAAGCCTTCGGTTATACGTTTGAGGTTCTGCGCAAAGTATTGGAGCCTATGGCGAAGAATGGTGTCGATCCGATTGGCTCAATGGGAAATGATACACCGTTAGCTGTTTTGTCAGGTCGCCCACAAATCCTATATAACTATTTCAAACAATTATTCGCACAAGTGACTAATCCACCGATCGATGCGAACTTTGAGGAAATCATTACGGCTCAAGGCACGACCATTGGACCCGAGCGTAACTTGATTAACCCAGAGCCTGAAAGCTGTAGACAAATTCGCATCAATACGCCGATATTGAATAATGATGAGCTAGCTAAGCTGCGCCATATGGATCGTGCAGGGTTCAAAACCGTGACACTACCTATCCTATTCAAGGTGGCTGAAGGGACTAGCGGCTTAGAGCAAGCCATCGAGCAGCTGTATGTTGCTGCAGATCGTGCAATTGCTGACGGTGCGACATTCATTATCCTATCTGACCGTGGCGTAGATGAAGTGCATGCAGCAATCCCGGCATTGCTTGCTGTTTCTGGGACACATCATCACTTGATTCGTGAAGGTACAAGAACGAAGGTTAGTATCATCGTAGAATCCGCAGAGCCGCGTGAAGTGCATCATTTTGCCTTGTTGATTGGTTTTGGGGCAGGTGCGATTAATCCATATCTTGCATTTGAAACGCTGGACGACATGATTAACCAGAAGATTCTGGTTAACATGACGCATGAGAAGGCTGTTTACAATTACTTGAAAGCCAGCACTAAAGGCGTAGTTAAGGTGTTAGCGAAAATGGGCATTTCAACTATTCAAAGCTATCGTGGTGCGCAAATTTTTGAAGCCATCGGCTTGAACAAAGCAGTAGTGGATAAATATTTCACATGGACGGCTTCACGAATTGAAGGTATTGGACTAGATATGATTACCCAAGAAGTGCAAATTCGTCATCAACGTGCTTACTCTTCCCAAGAAGGTCGCGATCCAGTTCTGGATACAGGCGGTGACTTGCAATGGCGTTCGGGCGGCGAAGAGCATTTATACAACCCGCAAACGGTTCATGCCTTGCAAACAGCAGTACGCACGAATAACTATAGTATGTATAAATCTTTTGTTAGTTATATCCAACGCGATTCCGAACAACAATTTAATTTACGTGGACTACTAGCCTTCAAGGGAGATCGCTCACCGATTCCAATTGAGGAAGTAGAACCCGTTGAATCGATATTCAAGCGCTTCAAGACAGGTGCAATGTCCTATGGATCGATTAGTCAGGAAGCCCATGAGAGCATTGCTATTGCGATGAACCGCATAGGCGGGAAGAGCAATACAGGCGAAGGCGGCGAAAATCCGAACCGTTTTATTACAGATGCTAACGGCGATTCTCGTCGTAGTGCGATTAAACAAGTAGCTTCAGGTCGTTTCGGAGTAACCAGCAATTATTTAGTGAATGCCGATGAAATTCAAATAAAAATGGCACAAGGTGCTAAGCCTGGAGAAGGCGGGCAGCTGCCAGGCGCGAAGATTTATCCATGGATTGCAGAAGTTCGTGGCGTTACACCTGGGGTAGGCTTGATTTCTCCACCTCCGCATCATGATATTTATTCGATTGAAGATCTAGCTGAACTTATACATGATTTGAAGAATGCCAATCCACGTGCAAGAATTAGTGTTAAGCTGGTTTCTGAAGTCGGTGTAGGTACGATCGCTGCAGGCGTTGCTAAAGGTAAAGCGGATGTTGTTCTGATCAGTGGTTATGATGGCGGAACGGGTGCATCCCCTCAAACAAGTATCCATCATGCGGGTCTACCATGGGAGCTTGGTTTAGCGGAAACACATCAAACCTTAGTGCTGAATAATTTGCGCAGCCGTATCGTCGTTGAAACCGATGGCAAGCTGTTAGTGGGACGTGATGTGATCGTTGCTGCTTTACTTGGTGCAGAGGAATTTGGTTTTGCGACAACACCGTTAATTTCACTAGGCTGTGTTATGATGAGAGTTTGTCATTTGGATACTTGTCCTGTTGGGGTTGCGACACAAAACCCAGAGTTGCGTAAGAATTTCGCGGGTGATCCTCAGCATGTCGTTAACTTTATGACCTTTATCGCACAAGAGGTTCGTGAAATCATGGCACAGCTTGGCTTCCGCACCATTGAAGAAATGGTAGGACGTACAGATGTACTTGAAGCCAAGCAGGCTGTAGCGCATTGGAAGGCTAAAGGAATCGATTTATCTGCTTTATTGTATCAACCGGAAATGCCGGATAATGTCGGTAGATTCTGCCAAGAGAAGCAAGATCATGGCTTAGAGGCTTCCATCGATATGAAGGAACTGCTTACAATATGTAAACCTGCATTGGAAAATAAAGAACACGTTCATGCTATTCTTCCGATCCGCAATGTAAACCGTGTTGTGGGTACGATTCTGGGCAGTGAGGTTACACGCAAATATGGTGCTGAAGGTTTACCGCATGATACCATTCGTCTTCACTTCAATGGTTCAGCAGGTCAGAGCTTTGGTGCTTTCATCCCGAAGGGGATTACGTTATCGTTGGAAGGTGATTCCAATGACTATGTAGGCAAGGGGCTTTCGGGCGGTAAAATTGCGGTCTTCCCGGCAAGCAAATCTTCTTTTGTTGCGGAAGATAATATTATTATCGGGAATGTTGCCTTTTATGGAGCAACGGACGGCGATGCTTATATTCGCGGGAGAGCTGGAGAACGTTTCTGTGTGCGTAATAGCGGTGTGCGAGCAGTTGTTGAAGGTGTCGGCGATCATGGCTGTGAATATATGACAGGCGGTCGTGTAGTCGTTCTAGGACCAACTGGACGGAACTTTGCAGCAGGCATGTCGGGTGGTATTGCCTACGTGTACGATCCACACGGTAAATTCGCAACGCAAGTCAATGCAGAAATGGTTTACTTAGAACAAATTACCGAGCATTACGAAAATAATGAAGTGCATTTAATTATTCGCAATCATCATAAATTTACAGGCAGTGAAGTCGCACATCGGATACTTGAAACATGGGAAGAAAGTGTTCTTGACTTTGTTAAGGTTATTCCCAAGGATTACAAACGGATGTTTGAATCCATTGAGAGCGGCAAGAAATCCGGCTTAAGCAACGAACAAGCGATTATGGCTGCTTTTGAACAAAATATGAAAGACATTTCCCGTGTGGGTGGAAATTAGATGATGCTTACGATGCTAGTTTTGCTAAAGCAAAACTCAGATGATGCTTACGATGCTAGTTTTGCTAAAGCAAAACTCTAAAGGAGAACGGAACGATGGGCAAACCAACTGGCTTTATTGAATACACTCGTGAAGTTCCAACCGAAGATGATCCGATGTTGCGGATTAGTCATTACGAGGAATTTCACCAGCATTTTTCAGACGAAAAGCTGCAAACGCAAGGTGCACGCTGTATGGATTGCGGGATTCCTTTCTGTCATACAGGTAAATTAATCAGCGGGATGGCTGCAGGCTGTCCAGTGAATAATTTAATTCCCGAGTGGAATGATTTGGTTTACCGTGGACAATGGAGAGAAGCACTCAACCGCTTGCACAAAACGAATAACTTCCCGGAATTCACAGGGCGTGTTTGTCCTGCTCCGTGTGAGGGCTCTTGTACAGTGGGCTTAAATGGCTCACCTGTAACGATTAAGAACATCGAGCGCTCAATCATTGATAAAGGCTTTGACGAAGGCTGGGTCGTTCCTGAACCGCCTGCTCATCGCACGGGGAAGAAAGTCGCTGTTATTGGTTCGGGTCCATCTGGTCTTGCATGTGCTGCTCAATTGAATAAAGCAGGTCATTGGGTTACCGTATTTGAGCGTAATGATCGAATTGGCGGCTTGCTGATGTATGGGATTCCGAATATGAAGCTGGATAAACAACACGTTCAACGTCGTGTAGATGTCTTGGCTGCTGAAGGCGTTACTTTTCTTACCAACACAGAGGTAGGCAAGAACTATCCTGCCGAAAAATTACTAACGGAGTTCGATTCCGTAGTTCTATGCGGTGGAGCAACCAAAGGTCGCGATTTGCCGATCGAAGGCCGGGAATTAAAAGGTATTCATCTTGCTATGGAATTTCTGCATAAGAATACAAAAAGCTTATTGGACAGCAAGCTTGAAGATGGACAATATATTTCAGCTTCCGGTAAAAATGTCATTGTCATTGGTGGTGGTGATACAGGTACGGACTGTGTGGGTACATCTGTACGCCATGGCTGTGCAACGGTCACCCAATATGAGATTATGGCTAAACCTCCAGAGAAGCGCGCAAGCAATAATCCTTGGCCCGAATGGCCAAAGGTTTACAAAATGGATTATGGTCAAGAAGAAGCTGCTGCTAAATTTGGCGGCGATCCAAGACAATATCTGATTTCGACTAAGAAATTTGTTGGCGATGAGAACGGGCATGTTAAGGAGCTACACACCGTATTAATCGAATGGAAAAAAGACGATAACGGTCGCTTCGGTCCTGTTGAAGTGCCAGGCAGCGAGAAGGTTTATCCAGCACAGCTTGTACTTCTAGCCATGGGCTTTATGGGGCCAGAAAACAGTCTATTGGACCAATTGGGCGTTGAGAAGGATGAACGCTCCAATGCTAAAGCCGAATATGACAAATTTGCAACAAATGTAAAAGGCATCTTCACTGCAGGAGATATGCGTCGTGGTCAAAGCTTGGTTGTCTGGGCAATTAATGAAGGTCGTGCTGCGGCTAGAGAATGCGATCGTTATTTAATGGGCTCTTCCAATTTGCCATAAAAACAGTTACGATAAAGAGGAAACATTAATGAGAAGCCGACTTGAGTTGGAGATTCATTAAGGTATCCTCTTTATTGCTCTATTCATTTATGCAATTCAAGTAAGGGAGTTAACTTCTATAATGTATAGCAATATTGTCTCAAATGAAGAGCTTGAAGCCCTGTTAACACCAGAAGAGTTAGAAGTTTATAAATTTGAGCAACAAGGTCGCTTGGAGCATGAGATTATGTTGAGTCCGGCTCATTTGCTTATAGCTTTACGGGAACTGGAAGGTATAGTGGTACGTTTGACAGCTCGAGTGGAGCAACTGGAATATCAATTATCGCAAGAACCTTTACAACAAGAGTCGGAAGAAACTGAAAGAGTCTTAGAACCTTACATAGAGCTTCAGACTTACATGGAATATAAT
The DNA here is from genome assembly GCA_040904685.1 of Paenibacillaceae bacterium. Lineage (GTDB taxonomy): Bacteria > Bacillota > Bacilli > Paenibacillales > NBRC-103111 > Paenibacillus_AC. The sequence continues at coordinate 10,059 of JBBDSZ010000050.1, forward strand.
ATAGAACCAGAACCAGAACCAGAACCAGAACCAGAACCAGAAATAGATCCTGAAGTCGAGCCAGAATCAGATCCTGTAATAGATGAAGTTGCAAGTTCAGAGGTAAGTTACATCGAACGGTTGATGTTATTAGGGGATCACACAAGTGCCTTTGGAGTGTTAGAGCCTGGTTCTATTGAAGTGGCAAGCTCTGTTCCCGCATCACAGGATTCGAGCTTAATTTCCAGATCGGTTCGCCATCGTGAGCGTAATCCTTCCATACTGAACAGGCTGTTTAAATAATTACATTTTGGATAGAAAATCATAATAGAGTATCTGGAACCGATCGTTAAGATAATCGTTACCCCCCTGGCTTGAAGCAAAGGGGCTTTTTAATCAATAGCAGAAATGGAGTTTTGATGAATGGAGCATATAAAGCAATTGGTGGATCGTTTGATTATGGAACAAGCGTTAATCCAGGGTACATTAAGTAATGTACGACATAAAATGCCAGAACAAGCAACCAAGGTACAAATTAAACCCGTTATATTAAAAGGCAAACAGCACTATCAGTTTACGTTTACAGTCGGTCAGAAGGTGCTGCATGAGAATGTCGCTTCTGAAGACGCTAGTCATAAACTCATGCGGCTATTGCGAGAAGAATTCAAACAGGCTCTCTTGCAAGCAAAGGATGCGGATTATCAAATTCTAGCGAATAAACCAAGGAAAGCTTCTTTATTATGCAAACAAGCAAGTAAAGCTGAAGCGCCATTGGAGCTAAGTCACAACCGCAAGAAAAAATATTTGCTGACTGAAGGTGAGGTAGTCCCTTTTCTTTTAGAGCTTGGTGTGATGAATCCTCAAGGCAAAGTATATGCGGCCAAGTATGATAAGTTCAAGCAAATCAATCGGTTTCTCGAAATGGTGGATGATGTGGTAACGCATTTGCAAGGAAAAAGACAGCTGGAGATTATTGATTTTGGCTGTGGGAAATCGTATTTGACGTTTGCATTATATCATTATTTGGTGCATATGCAGAGGCTGGATGTAAGGATGATTGGGTTGGATTTAAAAGCTGATGTGATTGCAAACTGCAGTGCATTGGCTGTAAAGTTGGGGTATGAAAAACTAAGCTTTCGCTTAGGCGATATTAAAGATTATACTAGAACTGAGCAAGTGGATATGGTTGTCACACTGCATGCATGTGATACAGCGACGGATGCAGCTTTAGAAAAAGCAGTGCGCTGGGATGCGGCAGTGATCCTATCTGTACCTTGCTGTCAGCATGAATTATATGGGCAGGTAACCAATGAGGCGTTAAAGCCGATGCTGCAGCATGGAATCATTAAGGAACGCTTTGCCGCATTAGCGACAGATTCCTTAAGAGCTCAATTACTCGACTTAATGGGCTACAAAACTCAAATCATTGAATTTATCGATGTGGAGAATACACCCAAAAACCTGCTCATTCGTGCTGTTAAGCAGCCAGATGGGGTGGAGAACTCCACAGAAATCATTCGTCAGAAAGCTAATGAATTCTTAACCTTTAAGCACATGCTGCAAATTACACCTTTTCTGGAGAAAGCATTAATAGACCGATTGCAACCGATCTTTCATGATTCAAATACTCCCAGATAAAGAGAATAGCGACTGCTTTACAAGCTTACCTGCAAAAGTACAGTTAGAAACGGTAAAACCCCCACTTTTTTGATGTTTAACTGCAAAATTACATTTAGATTTCAAGGTTAGGGCATAGCCATAGCTATTTTCGAAAACACTTCCCAATATATAACAACAATAATAATAATAATAGAATTGAAAAAGGTTCTTTAAGTTAAATGAGAGAAATTTGGAGGGGAAATATGAGTACACCGATTGTTCAACTGAGAAATGTAACCAAGAAGATGGGCAACAAAACGATTATTGATCATTTAAGCTTTGAAGTACCAAAAGGTGAGGTGTTTGGCTTTCTTGGTCCTAATGGCGCTGGAAAGACAACCACAATTCGAATGATGGTTGGTTTAATGAGAATCACCGAAGGTGAAATCCTGATTGATGGGCAAAGCATAACGTCTAATTTTGAAGCGGCGATTTCCAAAGTGGGTGCAATTGTTGAAAACCCAGAGATGTACAAGTATTTGACCGGTTACCAGAATTTGGTTCATTTTGCAAGAATGTCATCTGGGGTTACGAAAGAACGGATTCAAGAAGTGATTAAGCTCGTCGCACTGGAGAATCGGATTAACGATAAAGTGAAAACCTATTCACTTGGAATGCGTCAAAGATTGGGTGTAGCCCAAGCGTTATTGGCCAGGCCTTCCCTATTGATTCTCGATGAGCCAACCAATGGTTTGGATCCAGCGGGAATTCGTGAATTGCGTGATTATCTGCGCAAGCTTACCCAGGAGGAAGGCATTTCTGTCGTTGTTTCCAGCCATTTGTTATCAGAGATGGAGCTCATGTGTGATCGTGTAGCGATTATTCAAAACGGTAAGCTGGTTGACGTACGTTTGATCAAAGAGTATATCAATGAGGGAGACAAGAGTAAGGTTGTTTTTGAAGTGAACGATAAGGAGCTTGCCATTCGTGTGCTTGCATCAAGTCCATTTACTGCTGCAGATATATCGGATGGGTTGGAGTTCGCGATTGAGCGTGATCAAATTGCCGGATTGAACGCTTTATTGGTATATGGTGGCGTGAAGGTTTACAGTATCAAGACAATCACTCAAACTCTCGAGGACAAATTCTTGGAAATGACGGGGAGTGATCAAATTGCTTAATTTAATCCTGAACGAAAATATGAAAATTTATCGTCGTCTGCGTACTTGGATTTTGGTAGGTCTTCTACTCGTAATTGAAGGATTGGCTTATTGGATTGGTTATAAAAGCGGAATAGGAGGCGATACTCCTCCTTCTTTGTGGAGAGGTGTATCGTTTGGATCAAACTTACTTTCTGTACCTTTATTCTTATCTGTAATCATTGCGGCTGATAGCGTGGCGGGTGAATTTAGCGGAGGCACCATTAAGCTGCTTTTGATTCGTCCAGCATCTCGCACTAAGATTCTGCTATCTAAATATATTTCTGTTTTTATTTATTTATTGTTTTTAATGCTGATTTTATTCGTAACTTCGTTTATCGTTTCTGGCTTATTGTTTGGTTTTGGCTCTTCCACAGAAATGTACAGTTATACGGGGAACGATGGTGTCATGCATCAAATTTCTTATGCAGCAGAGACCTTTCGCTCTTATGGGCTCCGTAGCGTTGAATTGATCATGATCTTAACCTTAGCCTTTATGGTTTCTGCTGTTTTCCGCAGCAGTGCTATTGCAATTACCATATCCATTGTTTTAATTTTTGTAGGGCAGACGATAGGCGAATTGATCAAACACTTTGCTTGGGCCAAGTATTATCTTTTCTTAAATACCGATTTAAGCAAATACTTGTTACAAAGCGGGTCTCCTTTAGATTCGGATACGACCCTTCAATTTTCAATTATCATCCTAATTGTTTACTTTGTAATCTTCAACAGTCTGTCCTGGTACGTATTCAAGAAAAGAGACGTAGCTTCATAATTGGTTAATATTCATAGGTATAAAACAAAACAAGTGCATTCGTTGCAAATAACGAGGCGCTTGTTTTTTTCTGTTGAGGCTTAGCCGCATGCATCCGTTTCAAGCTTTAGGTAAACACTGGGTACAGGGAGGTGATTCCGTGGTCTGGATCATCACAATATTATTGCTCTTTATTTTTCAAATGATGACGATCCTGATTGCTGAGTTTCGATATCCGACTAAAACCGTAGCATGGCTGGTCATTCTATTTATTTTTCCTTTGGTTGGCTTTGTGATGTATTACTTCATGGCGCAAGCCTATACACATGAGCGAAAATTCAAACGAAACGGACAGAGGATCATGCAGGAGAATCGCCGTGATTTATGGAAGCGATCGCTGCTGTCGGATCGGGCAGAATTACCTTTAACAGCTGCTTTAAACCAACAACGATTGTACAGATTGCTCGAAAACCTGCCGGGCAGTGCGGTATGTATGCATAATACCGTGTCGGCATTCTCGGAAACGAGAGCTGCATTCGATGTGATGATGGCAGCAATTGAGGGTGCGAAGGATCATGTGCATTTTCAATTTTACACCATTCGTGATGATCAAGTTGGCAATGAATTTCTACAGCTTTTGATACGTAAAGCTCATGAAGGCGTGAGTGTGCGTGTCCTATATGATGGAATTGGCAGCTATAAATTATCCAAATCTTATATAAATAAGTTAACTAATGCAGGTGTGGAGGTGCATTGCTTTCTAGCTCCGCTAATTGCCTTTTTAGATAAACGTTTGAACTATCGCAATCATCGCAAAATTATCGTGGTGGATGGGACACTTGGTTTTTTGGGTGGAATGAATATCGGGGACGAATATTTGGGCAGCGATCCCAAGCTTGGCTATTGGCGTGATACCCATTTACAGGTGGAAGGCACTGCGGTTCATTTCTTGCAAAATACTTTTTTGACGGATTGGTGTTTTGCTAGTGGGGTTGCATTAACCGATTCAAGATACTATCCGCAGTTTCGGGGTAAGGCAAGCAATCAAGGCGTACAGATTGTTACCAGTGGACCCGATGAGCATTGGGCTGCGATTATGGAGGTATATTTTGCCGCGATTTCGACTGCTCAGCATCGGATCCAACTTACTACCCCTTATTTTGTTCCAGATGCGAGTATCTTCATGGCGCTAAAAATTGCAGCGGTTAGTGGGATCGAAGTGAAGGTGATTATTCCAAAGGTGCCTGATTCAAAGCTTGTGTATCTGGCTTCGTTGTCCTATTTGAAGGAGTTGATGCAGGCGGGGGTGAGCTTCTATCAGTATGAGAAAGGCTTTATTCATTCGAAGGTATTGGTAATTGACGATACGCTTGCTTTTGTGGGAACAGCTAATTTAGATATGCGCAGCTTTTTTAGTAATTTTGAAATTAATGCTGCGCTGTTTGATTCCGAGGTCATCGCAAAGCTGGATGCAGATTTTTGTCAGGATATTCAAGATAGCAAGCTGATGTTGCTTGAAGAATTTGAGCGGCGATCACGGTTTGAACGAGCCCAGGAAGTATTCGCCAGACTGCTTTCTCCCCTTTTATGAAATACGCTGTCACTGAGTCGGATAGGATGCTATTGAAGTGCTTATAATAAAGCGAGCAATTATTCTAGACTAGGTGGTGCAGGATGGTGGAGAATAGCGAGTCTTTAGTGGATATGGATCATGAAGGCAGAGAAGATCATAGGATGGATATTGATCGGATGATTAATGAAGGACTGGGCGGCGGTAATGTCACCCCTCATAATGGCTTAATTGAGGAGACCGCAACGGATACCATGGAGACGGATTAGGCTTAAGGCTAAGTTTATCAAAGATGCTGCTCTATCAACAAGGGGATTTGTTGGTTAGAGCTTGTTTTTCGTTATATTTTGTAAGCGCTGCGCTTACAATGTTAATAAGGGTATATCTTGCTACATGGCTATTAGACATATATAATAAGTTCAACAATAGACGGAGGTTGAGTCCCTTGCCTATACAGGATGAGTTTGGATTAATTCGGCAATGGACGAATGCTTATCAGTCAGCTGTTTTGCAACAAGCACTGGGCGTTGTGGTGGGCATCGGTGATGATGCAGCCGTAGTTGAGTCAAAATCGGGATTTCAACTGGTGCTGTCAAGTGATACGATGGTACAAGATATTCATTTCAATGAGAAAACCATGGGGATGGCGGATGTAGGCTTCAAGGCGATGGCTGCGGCACTAAGTGACTTGGCAGCTATGGGCGCGATTCCAAGGTATGCGCTTGTGTCCTTAACGTTACCTAAGAGTGCTGATTTAACATTATCTCAGCAATTATACGAAGGCTTATACGCGTGCGCGGGTAAATATGGTGTAGCCATTGTAGGTGGAGATACCACATCGTCGCTAGGCAGCTGGGTGATAACCATTCAGGTTGTTGGTGAAGTCGAAGCGGGTAAAGCTTTGCTGCGCTCCTCTGCTCGTTTAGGGGATGCTGTTTTTATTAGCGGATTTCTGGGTTGTTCAGCCGCAGGCCTTGATTATTTAAACACGGAGTTCCCGATAAAGCCCAACTCCAATCAGTCAAAAGCTATTAAGCATGTAATAGAAAAGCATCGCCGTCCACTACCGCAAATCCGTACAGGTCGTGCTTTACTGCAGTGTGGTGGCTGCCATGCGTTGAATGACATAAGTGATGGATTAGCTAGTGAGGCTTGGGAAATTGCTGAAGCTTCCAACGTAGGTATTTTGCTGAATGAATCCCAAATCCCTATCGATCCCAATCTTCAAATCTATGCAGAGCTATCGGGTAAAATGGTGAGGGATTGGATTCTGTTTGGTGGCGAGGATTATCAACTGATTGGAACCGTTCCAGAGTCTAAGGTTGAATTTGTTGAACGGGAACTTGGGCGGCAGCAGCTGTTTTTTCAAAGAATAGGTGAGGTTACGGACCTCTTTACGGGTGTGCGGCTGCTTCAAGTAGAAGGCACAATGGTAGAAGTACCGAAAAAAGGATACAACCACTTTACATAGGAGGCGGAGTTTGTGATGAGCAAGCAAACGGTTTATCGTTTTCAAGCGAATGGAACTGCGGATACTGTGAAATTAGCCGAACATCTATCGCCTTTTTTGGATGAAGGTGGTTTAATTGCTTTGGATGGTGATCTGGGTGCAGGTAAAACGACTTTCTCGCAAGCTATTGCTCGAGGCTTGGGTGTCAACGATACAGTGAATAGCCCAACGTTTACAATTATTAAGGAATATCAAGGGCGTTTGCTGCCATTTTATCATATGGATGTATATCGGATTACGGAATTGGAAGCGGAAGAATTGGGGCTGGATGAATATTTTTTCGGAGAAGGTGTAACGATTGTGGAATGGGCAAATCGGATTGAAGCGCTTATGCCGCAAGAGCGACTATCCATTTATATCGAAAATTTAGGCCCTGAGGAGCGAAGCTTTCTTATTGTCCCTTCCGGTGAAAAATATCAAAATTGGTGTCAAGCATTAAAGGAGAATTATATTATCTTATGAACCCGTTAAATTGGAAAAACCCAACTGCACATTTTCCCGGTCGCCTGCTAGCGCTGGACACTTCTACATCGGCTATGTCGATTGCTATACTCGAACAAGGACGGCTTCTGAAGGAAGCACATATCCATGCGGATCGCACACATTCTATACATTTAATGCCGATGATCAAAGAATTAATGCAGGGCTCTGGGATGAAGTTTTCAGATTTATCCGCTATTGCTGTAGGGGTAGGACCCGGATCGTATACGGGGGTGCGTATAGGTGTAACTGCTGCTAAAACCTTGGCATGGACGCTTAAACTCCCTATACTCGGGGTTTCTAGCTTAGAGGCAATGGCTTTTGGCGCAGCAATATCTGGCAGGAACGAACAAATCGTAGAATCCGTTAATAATCAGCCACAATGGATTGTTCCAATGATGGATGCGCGTCGAGCCCAAGCTTATACGGGCTTATATTGCCTGCAAGGCAGCGAGTGGCAATGTTTAGTTAACGATGGTATTCGATTGGTTGATCGATGGCTTGAGCAACTGGCGAAATTGAGTGAAGAGGAACTATTGCGACCTCGGATTTTGTTTATTGGCGAAATGACACCAACTCATTCTATTCATGCTCAGATCAAAGAAGCGGAAGTCGCAGCGATGCATATTGGACTATTGGGCTCACTTCGATTGGCAGCAGGAGCACGTGCTAATGTCCATCAGTTGATTCCCAATTATACGCAATTAACGGAAGCAGAAAATAATTTATTGGCGAAATCGCATTGAAAGGATGTGGAATGGCTTGGAAAATGAACCACAGCTCGAATTTCGCTCTATGCGGCTAGATGATATCCCCTTTATCTGTGAGATTGAGATCGAAGCATTCGCCACTCCTTGGACAGCGGAAGCTTTTCATAATGAGCTGATGAATAATCATTTTGCTAAATATATGGTGATGGAATTGGCAGGTGAAGTTGTGGGCTACGGAGGGATGTGGCTTATCGTCGATGAAGCGCATGTGACTAACATTGCGATTAAAGCACCCTATCGCGGCCGCAAATGGGGTGAGCGGTTACTCGATGAGTTTATGGACACTGCCGCATTTATGGGTGCTGTACGTATGACCTTGGAAGTCCGTGTATCGAATCTTATTGCCCAAAGCTTATATGGCAAGCTGGGATTCTACCCTGCTGGAACACGTCGTGAGTATTATTCAGATAATAATGAGGATGCGATCATCATGTGGGCGGAATTACCTAAGTATGAAAGCAATTATGATAGAGAGTGAAGTGCAGAAGTTATGCGGACTTATATATTGGCAATCGAGACGAGCTGTGATGAAACCTCTGTAGCGATTATCGAGAATGGGATGATTATCCGTTCGAATATTGTTTCCAGCCAAATTGAAACCCATCAAAAATTCGGCGGAGTCGTACCTGAGGTTGCCTCCCGAAAGCATGTTGAAATGATTACTTGGATTATTGAAGAAGCAGTAAAGGTAGCTCAACTGGAATTGAGTGATTTATCAGCCATTGCCGTCACACAGGGGCCTGGACTTGTAGGAGCTTTATTGGTGGGCATTATAGCGGCTAAATCCTTAGCGCTTGCATTAGACATTCCGCTGATAGGCGTGCATCATATCGCTGGGCATATCTATGCTAATCAACTTTCATACCCTATGGAGTATCCGTTAATTGCTCTAGTGGTTTCCGGGGGGCATACCGAAATTGTCTATATGGAAGCGGCGGGCTCTTTTCGCATTATTGGTAAAACTCGCGATGACGCTGCTGGAGAGGCATACGACAAAGTGGCTCGAGCTTTAGGACTTCCGTATCCGGGAGGTCCCCATCTGGATCGCTTAGCCCAAGAAGCAGACAAGAGTATAGCTTTACCAAGAGCATGGTTGGAATCAGACAGCTATAACTTCAGCTTTAGTGGGCTGAAATCAGCGGTCTTATCCGTAATTAACCAAGCAAAGATGAAAGGACTTGCCTTGAATCCTGCACATGTAGCAAGAGGCTTTCAGGAATCTGTAGTCGAGGTGGTGGTGGAAAAAGCACTGCGTGCTGTAAAAGAATATGGAGCCAAACAGCTGCTTCTAGCTGGTGGGGTAGCGGCAAACCGTGGACTGCGGGAACGTTTAGCAGCGCGTTGTGTGGAGATCGGGGTTCCCTTATTGATACCACCGCTTAACCTGTGTACAGATAATGCGGCAATGATCGGGGCAGCAGCATTCCTGAAATGGGAGCGGCAGCAGTTTGCTTCGTTGGATTTGAAGGCAGACCCTTCTCTTTCGCTGGAGACGTGGTCGGTGAAATAGTTGGTAAAAAAATTTATGGGAAACCATGAATTTTTTTTTTTTGCTGAGATACTATAAATGGGATAGGGGAGCGTGCTTATCTGAGATTTTTCATATTGTTCCAGCATTAGTTCTGTATGTTTAGACCTAAAGGCCTAGCTCGAAGCAGGTTTTTGTGAAGATTTAAGTTATCCACAGCCCCTGTTAATAGTGTGGATAATGTTTGCAAAAGCGTGTGGATCCTTAGATTGAGAAATTGTAAATAAAGAATAAGTTTTTCATAGCAAATGTGGATAACGGGGATAATCGACTTTATTCGCTAATAAATGCTAGTATCTCTGCGGTTATCCCTGTGATTAATGTGGATAAATTTGTGGATAAATAAATTGTCGAAATATATTTGAAATTATAGTTATTTCGACATATAGACAAGTTTAAAAGAGGAGCATATTTTTCTTTCTTTTGTTATACTAGATTCAAGAAGAATTGGAGGTGTCTAATGATATATCCAGATGAGATTAAGAAGAGACTACGCCGCATCGAAGGGCAAGTCGCAGGTATCTTAAAGATGATCGAAGATGAAAAGGGCTGCAAGGATGTTATCTCTCAACTGTGTGCTGTTCGCAGTGCAGTGGATAAAACGATAGCAACTATCGTAGCTACGAATTTGGAGGCCACAGTCACTCAAAAGATTGCTTCTGGTGGAAACACCAGCAAAGCTGTCGAGGATGCTGTGGATTTGTTGATTAAGAGTAAATAATACAGATGATATAGGAAAAGGCTGCGAACTGAACGCGTTCTACTAGCAGCCATCCTTATTGCACATACACGATATCATTCGGCTTCACTTGATCCGTACTTTGCAGTATCATTGACCGTTTCTGCAAATCATAAAATCAGCATTACAGAGTCAAAGTAACCTCGAAGTTAGCGTGCAATGCTGGAAATCAGCATTACAGAACCAAAGTAACCTTGAAGTTAGCGTGCAATGCTGAAAAT
>JBBDSZ010000051.1:0-244367 GCA_040904685.1 Paenibacillaceae bacterium
TATTTGGCTATGCCTCCAAACTGCTTAACCATCATTTACGAACTTTTTCAAACTAGTCCTCCTACTGGATGTAGTGATCTAGAGCTTTTTGTAAATCTAATAATACTTGGCTTCTTTGTTCTTCTTGTACAGCCGAAACTACGCAATGTTCTAGATGATCTTTTAAAATCACTTTCGCTACACTATCGAGGGCTTTCTTGACAGCGGAAATTTGTAAAAGCAGATCTGGACAATCCCTTCCATGATCGGCCATTTCTTTAATTGAGCGTACATGCCCTTCAATCTTGGCCAAACGGTTAGTAACCTGTTTCCTTTGTTTGTGAGGATGTGTATGATCGTGAATAATAAACGCCCCCTAAAGATTTATATATCGATTTTATCCCCCCATGGGGGTTATGTCAAAGGAAGAATAAGAGGAGTTATTGAATACATTTGAGGAACTTTAGGCAACGTTATGCTTCAATTAAGAACTCTTGGCAAATAATTGCTTCAATTTTGATCAGATTCAACAAAAAAAGCCTAAAATAAAGAGATTTTAGGCAAAGATACGCTTCAATGCGTGGCAATAATATGGTTCAAGTCACACAATCGCAGTAAAAATAGAGCAGACCAAAACTAGGTGTACTGGTTTTGGTCTACTCTATGTTATTTTCTGTTAACGAACAATTTACCCTAATAGGTTGGATACAACGTCGCTTACGAGCTTGCCATCGGCTTTGCCTTTTACTTCAGGCATGAGTAACTTCATTAAGGCGCCTTTGTCTTTAACACCCGAGAAGTCATTGGCAGCGATTAAGCCTTGAACGATACCTTCTACTTCTTGTTGGGACAGTTGTTGTGGTAAATATTCATTGACAACGCTGAGTTCAAATGTGTACTCAGCGATTTTTTCTTGATTATGAGCGTCGTTCGCGTATTCTAGCTGCTGGGCCACGACTTTTTTGTAGCTTGTTACTGCTTCAATCGATTCCAGATCATTCAACTCTTTGCGCGTATCGATTTCGCGTTTGTCGATTTCGTTCTTGATCATGCGAATAATCGATAAACGCACCTTGTCTTTAGCACGCATAGCTGTTTTCATATCTTCCGTTAACTGTTGTTTTATTGACATCATATTCAATCCCTTCAAGTGTTATTAAGCCTCATTGTACTGTTTTTTACTTAGGTACGCTAGCATCGCCCCGAAATCATCAGAAATACACAAAAAAACTACTTAAATTTGAGTTTAAGTAGCTTTATCAGCAGTCTTTATGAAAGTATATGCTTCCTTAAAAAGCTCAGATCAAACCTAGAACTTTCTTTTACGTGCTGCCTCGGATTTCAACTTCCGTTTAACGCTAGGCTTCTCATAGTGCTTGCGTTTTTTAACCTCAGCCAACACACCATCTTTAGCAATAGAACGCTTAAAGCGACGAAGCGCAGCGTCAATAGTTTCATTTTTACGTACTTTTGTTTCTGACACCAGATTTCCCTCCCTCCGAAAAAACCGTCCCTACAAATATTACACGATAATCAAACCTAATTATAAGCCACGAATAAAGCGAGTGTCAACCAATGCTTTTCAGCGGTTCTAATTGCTCTCCGCCTAGGAGGTGATAGTGAAGGTGATAAACTACCTGTCCGCCTTCTTTACCGCAATTATTGACTAACCGATAGCCTGATTCTGCAATCCCTAAATCACGAGCGATCTGTTGAGCAACACGATGAATTTCACCTATTATGAACCAATCATTTTTATCCACTTCATTCATGGTGGCAATATGCTTTTTGGGAATAATTAAAGCATGTACCGCAGCCAAAGGCTGAATATCATGAAAAGCAAGGATCTGATCGTTTTCAAAAATCTTTTTGGATGGGATATTACCTGCAATTATCTTGCAAAAAATACAATCCATATCAAAAAAACCTCCTTCAATGTCTATGTATTAAAATCAAGATCTTAAGTTTAATCATAGCGGAATCAGCCGCGATAGTCCAATTGGTCGGGAATATTTCCTTTTGTGGGGAGAAGATTCTACAAGAAGTTCGATCTTCGCCTTTTCATACTTAAATTTATAGAGTTATTATAAATAATCATGTATACTTATGAAGAATTAAATGCATGAATTTCCAAAAAAACACGTAAACCGGACGACTCTAAGAGGTGCTAGAATGAATCATCGAAGTGATAAAATGTTTGCCATTGGCCACCTGTTAATCCCCGTAGTACTGTTATCCTTATTTCAACGTGATCAACAATTTATTCAGTTATTTCTGGTCATAATCTCGTTTTTTTGGGCGACTTATCTCATTTGGCATGCTTTTGTTCTGAAGAACCTCTTTCTTTTCCTCAAAAAAAATATGTATTGGCTCCTGATGATTGTTGATGTGATTATAAACAATTTAATCTATATTTTACCTGATTGGAAGATGGGAGAACATCCAATCTGGCTGTTGTTATTCTTAGTTCCCCTCTATGCACTGGAATTAGGAATTTGGCCCGCTTTTTTCTTCAGTATTCTAGGTCTTGGCAATGTATATTTACTCACTCTTGTTCAAGGAGGCAGCTTTTTTTCGTTGGATACCCTGCTCATTACTTTTGGTATTCTGATGAGCTTGCTCTTTATTGGACGTAACAGCGATCGTCTACAAAAAATGGCTTATTTTGACACATTAACAGAGCTTCCCAACCGTCTAATGATTAAGGAACAATTGACTGTCTCCTTAAGGGAAGCCTCAAGAAACGGTTTACGACTCAGTATTCTCTTCCTCGATCTCGATCAATTTAAATATGTCAACGATACCATGGGACATGCCTTAGGAGATGTATTGCTGCAAACGGTTGCAATTCGAATCAAAAAAGCCCTGCCGAAGAATGCTATCCTTGCCCGAATGGGTGGTGATGAATTCACGATACTTATTCCAAAAATGGATACCTCCGATGTTGCTGCTCGTACCTCAGAAGAGATTATTGAACTATTGAAAACTTCATTTCCATTGAACCACAATGAAGTTTTCATAACAGCCAGTATAGGAATATCCGTATATCCTGAAGACGGTAGTGATGCAGACACCTTAATGAAGAATGCAGACACAGCCATGTATCGCGCTAAGGATGCGGGACGTAATAACTATCAATTCTATACCCCCTCTGTGAATCAAGAGGGAATCGAGCGACTCAAGATGGAGACCATGCTTCGTCATGCCATAGAGCGCGATGAATTCGAAATTTATTATCAGCCTCGGATTCAAACCAAAAATCGCGAGCTTGTATGTGTAGAAGCGTTAATTCGTTGGATACATCCGGATTTAGGGATGATTTATCCTAAGGATTTCATCTCATTAGCTGAAGATACTGGATTAATTGTTGAAATTGGTGAGCTGGTTTTAAGAAAAGCTTGCAAGCAGCGGAAGAAGTGGACGGATCTAGGTCTACCGCTTTTTAGAATAAGTGTCAATCTTTCACCGCGCCAATTCCGCCAATTGGATTTACCTGAGGTTATTGCCAAGGTATTTAAAGAAACGAAAATGGATGCTTCTTTGCTTGAATTGGAAATTACAGAAAGCGCAGCGATGCAGGATGTTAATTTATCGATCCTGATGCTGCGCGTGTTAAAGGATATGGGTATGACCATTGCCATTGATGATTTCGGGACGGGGTACTCATCCTTAAGTTATTTAAAAAAGTTTCCCATCGATGTAATTAAAATCGATCAATCCTTCATCCGCGGAATCCAAAACCGTAATTCTGATGATGCTGCCATAGTTCAGGCGATTATCGTATTGGCTCACACGCTTAAACTTGATGTTACTGCAGAAGGTGTTGAAACATGGGATCAAGCTTACTTCCTCGAAGAACAGAATTGTGATGAAATCCAAGGCTATCTATTCGGTAAACCGATGACTGCAAAAACATTAGAGGATTGGTTCAAGCTCGAACACACCGATACGGCGATTGGCGGGTATTAATCATGATCTGGTTTATGTTTTACATGCATTCAATAAAAACACGACTGCCTCTGCCTCCCAGTTCTGCTGATTCAACGATCAGTTTGCGAGGAAGCCGTGCTTTCAACTCCGGAACATGACTAATGATCCCGACCGCTAGCTGATCAATATGCAGCTTCTCCAACGCTTCTACAACCGTTTCAAGCAGCTCTGGATCGAGCGTTCCGAAGCCCTCATCCAGAAAAAAGAACTCTAATGGATATTGACCGCTTAATTGAATTTGAGCAGAGAGCGCTAAGGCCAATGCCAACGAAGTTAAAAAAGTTTCTCCGCCAGACAATGTGCTTACCGGTCTCCTCATCCCCCCATTTGCATCATCACGAATAACAAATCCTCCACTCGAATCTACCTCCAACGCATAGCGTTGTCTTGTAAGCTGACCTAAGCGTTCTGAAGCAATTCGGCATACTTGGCTTAATTGTTCCTCTGCAATGTACTCCACAAAAGTATTTCCGCGTAAAACGCTCTGCAGCTTGCTTAAATCAGTGAACTCTTGTTTGCGTTTAAACAGTTGCTGTTCCAACTCACACCAATGCAGATGCTTCGATTGCAGCTGTTCTAAATCACGTTCAAGCTTGGCACGTTCCTGAAGAGCGAGTTCATCCGTTTCCCTTGCCGTTGTTAATAATAATTCAATATCAGCCCATTGTCTTTCACTAACCGTCTGACCGTTAAGTTTGTTTGCGAGCTCAACAAGCTTAGCCGTAATTCGAGTTCCTTGCTCACGATGCTGGTTCACTTCAAGCTGCCACGACTCGATTTGTTGCTTGGCTAGCAAGGCATTCCTTACTTCATCCGCCGTAATAAATGAGGTTCGCTGCAACGCTTCTTCCCAGAATTGCTTAGCTTTCGTATAAGCTTGCTGTGCTGAATCCGCTGCATGAGATAGCGAGATAAATTGCTCGTTTAGTTGAAAAAGCTCGCGTTGTGACTGCTCCATTTGTTGCTGTGTAAAAAGCTCGGTCTCACGAAGCAGCTTCAGGTGATGTTCCGTTTCAAGAATATGCTGAGCGATCGAACCGCCCTCCTTGATCTCTTGCTCCCAGCGTGTTTTAAACTGATTTTGCAGCTCGATATTTTGTTTTTGCAGCCCATTAAGCTCTGTTTCCAATTGGATTCTTTGTTTGTCAAGCACTGTATTTTCTTCGATGCTTTTCAGGACTTTTTTGGAGATATCTTCTATGAAGGGAATACTTTGCTCTATGCGTAAGCGTAACTGTTCCGCTGCTCGATCTTGTTTATTTAATTGATCAGACTTAATCTGAATGCTTTCTAAATAAAGCATGGGATAGTTCGTTTGCCACTGCTGAAGTTGTAGCTTGAATGTATTCTGCGCTGCGAGTAATTGCATCTTAAGATTATCATAAATGGATTGAATCGCTTGCAGCTGTGCTGATGCTTCCATTTGCTGCTTTGTGATGCGCTCTTTTTGCTGGAAGGTTATCTGCGTTTCTTCTTGCATTTGAACAAGTTGTTGTCCCGTCAGCTTCAGTTGTTGGGATAGTTGTTCATAATCGTATTCGAGATCATTTATTGTTATCCATTCTTGTGACGGTTGAGAAGCCGAAGAAATAGCGGCGGCTGCCTCAATCTCTGCAGATTTTCCGTTAACATATACAGGTAGCGCTTCAGTCAGCTTTTGCTCCAGTGCTTGCCGTTGCATAGCTTGTCTTTCCTGAATAAGTTGAAGCTTATGTACATAGGACAGCAAGAGCTCATAACGTACAAGCTCTGAAGCTGCTGGAGGGTCAATAATTTGCGCTTCGCTTAACAGTGTTACGGGAGCTGGATGTTCGGTCGAGCCGCAAACAGGACAAGGCTGCTGCTCTTGCAACTGTCCCGCTAAATGTAAAGCATGGCGTGTGATGTCTGCAGTTTTTTCGTTTTGTTCGACTTGTTCGATGGCGTGTAAGACTTTGAGCTTTAAATTTTCCAAGCCAGTTTCAATTTGAGAATCCATCAGTTCGATTCCCTTAACTGCGTGTAGATGTGTCGATAAATGCGATTGACTGCTCGTTAACTGATTCGAACATTCCGACTCGCAACATTTTTCCTTTACTAGCTGCTCTTGTTTGGCAATCGTTTGTTGCTCGAGGTCTATTGTTTTAGATTCTGTTGCATCAAGTGCTTGCTTATCACGAAGAGCATTTTGCAGCATCAGACGGTGATCTGCTTTTACTTCTAATTCTTTCAGTTGCTCTTGTAGCTTTTCTTGCTTTTTTAGCGCACGGGCATGTATATCCTGTTGCTCGAACAGCTCCACGCGACTGAGATCAGCTTGCCGTCTGGTTGCCCCAAGCTTCGCGATTAGCTCATCCTCTTGGATACGCCCCCTCTGGATATCCCGTTCCAATAGTACCGCTTGCTTCAGCTGCTCCAGCTTTACTTGGAGAGGGGCATCGTGAACCGTCAGTTCATTCTTGGCATGTACATGCTGCTGAACCACTTTCTCTGTCTGGGTGGAAACCTCTGCATGTTGTTTGGTCATTAGCTCTTGTTGTTGGACGAGCGTTTGCGCTTGCAGCTGCGTTTCTTCGAATTCAAGTAAAAAGTGGCGTACTCGTTCCGCTTGATCTGCAGCTTTCAAACGTTGCTCTTGTTGGGTTATTCTTGGCTCATGCAATATGAGGTTGTTTTGCTGAACTTCAAGTTCTTCCTTCTCATGCTGAAGACTGCGCAATCGCTTCATGTCTTCCCATTGCTGCATAGCTTGCTGCAAGGCTAAGCGCTTTTGTTTGGCTGATTGGCAGGCTTCCTCCAGCTGTAGCTTGGACAATTGTAAAGCTTGCGCAGAAGCATCACCCAAGCCCAGCTGTTCGGCAACTATTTGTTTGATCGCTACATCCGTTTCCTTCGTACGTTGGCTTACTCTCGCGTTTAAAACATCTCCATAATGCTCCAAATGAAACAGCCGCTGCAGCATTTGCCGGCGATCCGTACCCTTCAACGAGAGAAACTCAGCAAACTTGCCTTGCGGCAGGATAACAGCGCGGGAGAAATCCTGCATAGAAAGCCCAAGAATCTGGAGAATTTGTGCGTTGACCTCACCCGCTTTATCTGCAATTACAACGGCTTCATGATTGGAATGGATCTGAATAAGCCGACAAATTGTATTCGTCACAGAGACATCCGCTGCACGCTTAAATTGCCGCTCCACACGATATTTCTTCAAACCTTCTGCGTGTGACAACTCAAAGGTAAAGCTGACTGTCAAAATGTTCTCTGCTTGATTGAGGATGCCTTGCGTCCCGTTGCTTGCACGTTCGACCTTGCCATAAAGCGCTAAAGTTATCGCATCCAATATCGTTGACTTTCCGCTGCCCGTTGGGCCAAAAATACCGAAAACACCTGCATCACATAATAAAGTAAAATCAATTTCCTGCTTCTCGCGATAGCTTTGCAGTCCAGACCAAGTGAGTTGAATGGGCTTCATCGCTTATTCCTCCCTTTCTACAGTGGAAGCGGCTGATTCCGCTTCGGTTGTTTGCTGCAAGAGCTCGAGAAATAGATCGACCAAGGCTGGGTCCGCCTCAGCCCCACCGGTTTGCCTCGTATAAAAACGGCGAAACATTTCATCAATCGGCAATTGATCCCGCCGACCTGCTTCCCCTGCTTCTGTATCTGTTGCCAACTGTGGATAAATGGGACGTATGTTGATAATACCGCTATGCTGCTTACGCAATCGCTGAATTTGCTCCATCGACATCGAATCCCCGATGTGCAGCTCCAGATCGATCCATGCTCGCGCGTCCTTGCCTTCTTCCAGCCAGCGATGGACTTGGGCGATCCCTTCGGTCGCCTTCCAGCGCACCAAAGGTCTGCCGCTGCTAAGGAATACTTCCGAAAGCTGAGCATCTCCGCCAGGCACCACATCAAGAATCGTTACCGACTTGGCTTGTCCTGCTTCGGAGAAGCTGTAAGCGAGCGGTGAGCCGGAATAGCGAATGAGCGAGCTCGCTTTAAGCTGCTGCGGGCGATGCAGATGGCCGAGCGCAACGTATTGTGCGTTCGCGCAGAGCGCAGCCGTGTCTACGGTGTAGGCGCCTCCTACTTGGATCGGGCGCTCGGATTCGCTTTCTGCGCCACCAAGTACATAGAGGTGGCTCATGATGAGGTTCACAGTGTGCGAAGTGAACTCGGTGGCCTGGTGGGCCACCAGCTGAGCGATTCGCTGTGAATAAGCCCCGCGCAGGCCGGACTCGTCTGCCTCCTCCGCGAGCAGCTCGCGCAGCCGTGACTCTGACGGGTAAGGGAGGGCGAAGAGCAGCGCCCTCTCTCCCGTGCGAGGCACGTCCACGCGTTGCAGCTGCGGCGTCGGCAGCCCGACGAGCGTGATGCCTTGGCGCAGCGCAAGCGGTGCGGCGGCGGCTAGGCGCTCGGGGTTATCGTGATTGCCTGCAATCGCGATAACCTGGCGCCCGCCTCCGTCGGCGAGACGGGCAAGCCCGTCGTAGAAGAGCTTCTCCGCCAGAGCAGGCGGATTGACGGAATCATAGGCATCACCCGCCATAAGCACAACGTCAATCTGCTGATCCCGTACTAGAACGGCGAGCTCGTCCATAAATGCCTCTTGTTCCTCCTGTCTGCTGCGCCCTTCCAAAGTCCGCCCTAAATGCCAATCCGCCGTATGTAATATCCGCATCGTACCCACACCCATCCTAATTTATCATTCTAATGAGAATAAAACCCAGCCTAAAACGTTACTCTTCATCCTATCTGGAGATTGAACAAAACCATTCGATACGCTGTTTTTCGGCGCAAGATGAGATTGCTCTTAACAACAAGGTGCAGATCTACACTTTAATTCCTCGATATCAACGATTTCCAGCTAATGAGGTGCATAATTACACCTCATACCACTGACATTCACAAATTCTAAATAATAAGGTGTACTTTTACACCTTGTTTGGCTTTTTATTAGTTTAAAGCAATTTCACCACCACAATGCAAGCTATTTAACAGACTTCAATTGCACCAAATGAGCCCCATCAAAGTAGAATAAGTATGTCTGAGTCACAGTTTTTTTCCAAATTTGCTCAACAGCTTTGGCATATAACTCTAGCTGTACCCGATAGCGCTCTGCAAGCTGAGAGATATCTTCTGCACGAACGGCATCGGTTTTATAATCCAATAATACCAAGCCCGTCTCATCCTCAAACAAACAATCAATGACCCCTTGGATCAAAACCATTTCGTTGCGTGTAGCCTCAGGTGCAAAAGGATAGATTTCACCCGCTTGTAGGCCGTAGCTAAACGGTGTTTCACGGAGAACCTGCTTGGCTTTAAGCATTCTTTGACCGACTGCCGTTTCAAAAAAACCATAAATCACATGCACATCAACTGAGCTGTATTGTTCATCTGTAAGCATCTGCCGCTCGTGCATTCGATCTAAAGTCCGTTGAACTTCCTCGACGGTTAAACCAACTTGCAGCGGAAGCTGCTGCATGACTGCATGATACACAGTTCCTCGCTCTGCAGCATTCAGCCGTTTCTGCTCAATAAACCGCGGTCGGCGAAACGTCATCCGTCGTTCACCAAAGCTGATAGCGGGCGAATCTATCCCCGACAAAGTCGCACTTTTACTGCGAGCAGCTTCACATATTTCTACAGTTTTATAAGTCCGCTCACTCATTCCTACCGCTCTATAAGCTTCCTCACCAAATCCTACCACTCCGTAAGCACCCTCACTAAATTCTACCGCTCCTTGGGAATCACTCAATCGTTTCAGCTCCGTTACCGACGTTTTCGATAATAGCTGGGAAGCCATCTCATGCGGATATTGCCAAGACAAGCGCGCCTCAATTTCAGCTTGAAGTCCATCATGCGGCATTGGAATCGGTGATAGCGCAAGCATGGCTTCCTTGTGCAATTGCTGTTCGGCAACTGCTTCCGATGCAGCCGCAGCCTGAGCAACAAACAGCTCTGGCCGTGCCATAGCCATTTTCCAGTGGGATGGCATTGCACTGAGTAAGGTCCCTTCCTTAGGTCGCTCCAAACCACCTCGTACTCGCAAAGGCTCTGCATGTGGATGTCGTATCAGCGCAGGTCCAATCCAATCCAAATAACTACGCGCTTTGGCCAGTTCATAATCCGGCAGCTCCACTTCCCGATTCGGCAGTTGACGCCCCCATTGCAACAGCTGCTTGTCCAGCATCCGGACAGTCCCCACCAGAAATAATTTCTCACGAGCCCGTGTTAAAGCTACATAGAGTACACGCATTTCTTCAGCAAGCATTTCCATCCGCATTCTTCTGCGAATCGCTAGATAAGGCAATGATGGATAACTAACTCGCAGCTTTGCATCTACAAACTTCGGTCCAAACCCAAGCTCCTTATGCAGCAAAAAAGTCCCATTCAAATCCTGCTGATTGAACATTTTGGCTAAGCCAGCTACGAAAACGACGGGAAACTCTAAACCTTTACTTTTATGAATCGAAATGATCCGTACGACATCTTCTTGCTCGCCAAGTGCCCTAGCTGTACCCAAATCCCCACCGCTGCCTTGCATACGTTCAATAAAACGTAAGAACCGAAATAACCCACGGAAAGACGTTGCTTCATATTGCCGAGCCCGATCATACAACGCACGCAAATTGGCTTGACGCTGCACACCGCCTGGCATCCCACCGACAAAATCATAGAATCCTGTTGCGCGATAAATCCCCCAAATCAGGTCCGCTAATGCCCCTTGCTTGGCCTCCTCTCTCCACACATCAAGCTTAGAAAGAAAGGTGATGAGCTTTTCAGCTAAAAACACATCCGTCATTTCTTCTTGCTCGACATACTTTAGCACAGCCAAATAATAACTGCCCTGCTTTTGCACCAAACGAATAAGCGCAAGCTCATCAGCCGTCAACCCAACAATCGGAGAACGCAGCACGGCAGCTAGTGGAATATCTTGAATTGGATTGTCGATTATTTGCAGTAGTGAAAGCACAACTTCCACTTCCATCGCAGTAAAATAACCCGTGTTCAAATCCGCATAAGCAGGGATTGCTTGTTGCCGCAATTCTTCCATCAGGATGGGCGCCCAATTTCTTGTCGCTCGCAGTAGAATAACGATATCCCGGTAAGCGATCGCTCGCATTCCGCCTATCTTCTTATCCCATACTTGAAAAGCAGGCTGATCCTCCAGCCCCATAAGTCTACGAATGTGCAATGCAATCAAGCGTGCTTCCATTTCAGCTGTTTTAAGCTCCTGTGTTTCCTCTAGACTCGACCCTGTTGCAACTGCCTCTCCATCCTCATCGGCATCTGTTGCCTTCCCTTCATCCGAATAATCCGCCTCATCTCCAGCTGATTCAGCTTCACCAGCACGGTCGATTAGCAACAGCTCTATTGCAAACTCTTCCTCGTCTTTAGCAACACCATCAGGATACCCAGCACCGTATACTAACTCAGCGCTCTGATCATAAGCAACCTCACCAACCGCTTCATTCATCACCTGTTTAAAAATATAATTAACCCCGTCTACCACTTCACGCCGACTGCGAAAGTTAGCCGCCAAATCAATCCGTCTGCCGACTCCACCGGGAGTCTTCTGATAGCTTTTATATTTCTCTAAGAACAATCCCGGCTCGGCTAAACGAAAGCGATAAATGCTTTGTTTCACATCACCAACAATGAAACGATTGCCCGGGCTTTTACGAGAGATGAGATCAATAATCGCCTCCTGCACCCGATTCGTATCCTGATATTCATCTAATAACACCTCGACAAACTGCTCTTGATAATCCAATGCAGCACGTGAAGGCAGCAATTCATCGTTAACACTTTCGGGATCGCGCAAAATCTGCAAACAATAATGCTCCAAATCGGCAAAATCAAGCAAGCCTTTTTCCGTTTTCGCTAGTTTGTAACGCTCACCAAACCGCAAAACTAAATCTACCAATTCCTGCATCAAAGGAGCCATTTCCGTGAGTTCAGCTGTAAATTGCTCCAAAGAACGCCCAAAAAGCTCGATCTTAAGCTTGTTAAACTGATCCTTGGCTCTATCCCGCAGCTGCTTCACATTTTCTTGTAGCTCTTTATCGTAGACATCTCCCTTACATGGGTTTAAACGCCCAAACCCTGTTGTTTGAAAGCCCTCATGTAAATTCCCCCATGTGTGCTGCCATGAAGTTCCATCCATTTGCTGCGATAATTCCTGTAAATAGCGTATAAGGGAAAGCTCTCCCTGTAAATTGTCCAAGTAAGGCTGAGGACCTCCAGGCTGCTCGGCTATCCGAATCGCTTCCAGCAGCAAGCCTTCGACTCCGTTCAACTCCAAGTGAACATCGAGGCTCAAGCTGCGTAACCATATATCCTCATCCTCTTTGTCGTTTCCCTGATGCCCATCCTTAAATTGAGCTGCCTTATCCAGCAACCATTTTTCCGGATTAGGGTGACTTCTGGAAGCATCATAAAGCTGCTCAATTAAAGCCATTAATGCATCGTCATTTCGCTCTCCACTAAACCATTCGACCAGCTGCCAAAACCCATTTTGCGATAAAGGCTCAACATCTGTTTCATGCGCAGCTTTAGTTCCATTGTCATCACGAGCATCAATAACCTGCTCATTCATGTTCTCGCTATAACATTCCTCTAACAGCTCTTGAAGTTGGTCATGACGCAGCAAAGCGGCTTCAGTTTCATTGGCAATACGAAAACCTGGATCCAATTGCACCATTTGAAAATAACGCTGAATCACTTCCATACAGAAGGAATGCAAGGTTGTTATTGAGGCACGATGGATGAGTGCCAGTTGTCGACGCAGATGCTGCGAATCCGGTTGAGCAAACAAAGCTTTCTCTAACGCTTCTCCGATACGATGCCGCATTTCTGCTGCCGCTGCCTTGGTGAAGGTCGCCACAAGCAAACGATCGACATCCATCGGATTCTGTTCATCTGATACTTGCCGAATGATACGTTCAACAAGCACTGCCGTTTTCCCCGAGCCCGCTGCCGCGGCTACAAGAATATTACTTCCACGCAGCGAGATTGCTTCCCACTGATCATCTGTCCAAGAGCTTCCCAGCGGTTTATCTGCTTGTTTCATCATACTCTCTCTTCCTTTCTACTTCAGTGGGCCGTCCTCTATAGATTCCCCAGCGATATCAATAGCCATGGCTTGCCATACCTGTTCATTACTTCTTGGCTGCAGAATACGATAACCGTTCCCAGCAAACAATGGATCAAATTCGCAAATCGACTTATAATTACAGAACGTGCAAGCTATTTTATCTCCCATTCGATAAGGCTCGACAGCCACTTCGCCATTCGTAATGCGTGTCCCAATCCCACGAATCGTTTGACGTACATAGCTTTGCAACAAGCCCCACTCTTCGCGTGTTGCCACTGAGGCATTTTTATAAAAGCTACCGTCATTCTTTAATGCCACAGGGATAATACTTGAGCGCCCACTGCCTCCACTCAGCTCTTGGTCCATCAGTCCGATTGTTTCTGTTTCCCCAAGCACTAAACCACGTGTTTTGAACCTTTTTTTCAGTTCCTTCTCCACTTCATCACTTTGCAGTGCATTTTTACTTTGAATCATTGGATTATGTACATGAAAATAGAGCACACCTGCTGGGATCGCTTTTTGCCCAATCCACCGTTCTGCATGCGTGATGACCACATCGAGGTAAGTAAGCATTTGTAGAGAAAGTCCATGATAGACTTCAGCCAATCGCAATGAGGTTTGACTTGATTTATAGTCAATAATTCGCAGTAAAGCGCCATCTGCGCCATCAGCACGATCCACTCGATCGATCCGACCGATAATATCCATATCGAATCCATTATTTAGTTGAAAGTTTAAAGCAGGTAATGTCTGCCCCGGACCAAAGCCTAGCTCCAGCTCAATCGGAACAAAAGCACCTCGCCTTGCATGCTCTGTAAGCATGATGACTGTTCTACCGATGATATTTTTCAATTTATAGGCTATATACCGATATCTCGCTGAGCTTAATAAAATCTCACTTTGTAAGCGTGGGGTCAGACGATCAATGATGAATGAGGCTCGTTCCGTTAGCTGCTCTAAGCTGAACATTCCCCATAAAACACCCTCTTGCTGCATATCCTTCACTAAAGCATTTAAAGCGGCATGATATAATTGCCCGATATCGGGTGCTTCCAAGCGATAAATTCTTCGTTCCTGCAAGCGTAAGCCATGGGAAACAAATTGCGAAAAAGGACACGCTATGAAACGCTCCATGCGAGAAACACTTGCCCGTAGATGATCCCCGTAAAGTAGATGACGAGTCGATTCGGCTAATGTTGGTTCTTCATTCGTAAATAATAATGAACGGATCATACGCTGAAGCTTATCATGCCAAGCCGGCTGCGTAGCAAACCAATTATAGATATGCCACCACAACGGAGGGATTGTAATACCACGCAATGCTTGCTTCATCTGCACGGTTAAGTAGGACATAGCGCGTTCGGGCTGAGCGATAAAGCTCATTTGTTCCTGCTCCGAGAGTGTGCCATCTGGTTCGGCCAATAGTAATCGTTCCTGCATCTGTGGAAATAAGGATTTGACCTGCTTGATAATTTCCGAGGGCAGCAATGTTTTCCCTTCCTCATCTGCCAACGGGTAGCTTAACCATAATTGATGGGAGGGCGTGCATAGCACCGTATAAATCAAAAATTGCTCATCCAGCAGCTTTCTGCGACTGCCATCCGCTAAATGCAAGCCTGAAGCAAGCAATTGCTCACGTTCATTTTCTGAAATCAGTCCATCCTCATTCATCCGCTGCGGCAAAATCCCATCATTTACACCTAAAACAAAAGCATGCTTAACCTGAGCGGAACGCGTACGATCAATACTGCCAATGAGCACTTGATCCAAAGATGGCGGCACTAAAGCTAATTTGATACTTTCCAAGCCTGCATCTAATAAACGCACAAAAAGCTCTAGAGAAACATCTTCATCACCCATCATTTCAACCATTTGATCCAGCATATTCATCACATGATCCCAGACCTGGCTATGCTCGCGCGCTTTTTGCGGATTTCCAGTGGCTATACTTTCATCTGCCCATCGCTGCAGTCTTTCGGGAACCCCCACCTCACTTAATAAAGCATATAAGGCTTCTGTCCGTTGCTGGAGGTTACCCGCTTGCTTCATCCTTTGTTGAAGCTGAGCCAGCGGCTTAATAATGGTTTGACTGCTTGCTTGAATACGCAGCAAAGCTACTGTATCTTCTACCCTAGTCTTCACTTCTTCATCCTCTAACGAAACATAACGACGAATTTCCCAGCTCTTCGCCTCTAACCACCGATAGCCTTGAATACCGTAAGCTAAGACGTAATTTTCCAATTCATCCATCGCTTTGCGATCTAAACATAAAAAATCCGTTTTTACACAGCGAAATACAGCATCTGACTGCCAATTATGCTGAACGACTTCAAGAGATGAACGAATAAACTCAACCAATGGATGGAACATCATCGTGCTCTTTTGATCGAAAAAATACGGGATACCATAATCATCAAAGACAGCAGCTAACAAATCACCATATGCCTCTATATTTCGGACTCGAACAGCTATATCTCGCCATCTTAATTGTTTTTCACGTACCAGCCTGCGGATCTCGCGAGCTGCACCTTCAACTTCGGCTCTGCGATGAACTGCCGCATATAAATGAATTTGTTCATTTTCTACATCCTCAGATATCTCGGCATACTGCTTCCTTCGCGGCGATAAACGCTGCTCATAATTACGTTCCAAATGCGCGAGCATGGCACTATCCTTAAACCGTGGAAGTTCTGTATCGCCAAGCACAACCACCTCATTCGTGTACATTCCTAACGCTGCTAATTGCTCTTGCAAATGCACCATGGTAATCGCTGTAGGGTAAAACAAATTCAACTCATCCGGTCGCTCCCCTGCAGAATAGGCACGATCCAGACATAAGGTTATCGTTATACTGCGACAATGCCGCATACATTGCAGCACGGCTTCCTGCTCCTGTGGTGTAAAGCCAAAGAAGCCGTCAATCCATAGATCTGCTTCACGCACTCCAGTGCTTTGCTGTAGCTGTTTAGCCAGATTAGCCAAGTAATCCTCGCCATCTAAATATTGTTTAGCTAATGCCTGCTCAAACTCTCCATAAAGTAAAAGTAAATCATGTAATTTATCGTTTAAAAGTGACGTACTGGAGCTACCCTTCGTTTCAGTTTGAGCTACAGCTTTAGCTTCACACTCATCTTTGCTTGTGTTGATGCTTGAAGTCATTTTTTTAGCATAATAATCTCTTAAAACCTCAGCCGATATACAATACCTTTTTAACTCCGTGAAAAACGCATTCAAACGCTCCAGAAATCCCATCTTGTCCTTTGAGCTTTGAAATAGCTTTAATTCAGCATCATGTTTATCTAAAATACGCTGCAATAGCATGATTTTCCCGATGTCATCGATGGGAAGCTTAGCTGTATCACCCGTCTCCTGCATGACACGCCAAGCAAGCCTTCGAAAGCTTAATACCTGCGCGCGAATAATCCCGCTAATCCCCGGTGTGGAAACTAAGGCAACCTCTGCCTGAAAGGTCGCTTGCTCCGGCACAAGCAGAATGAGTGGGTTTCCCTGCGGTTCAGCAGCTAATTGCACACGAATCTCATCCAGACAACGTCTGCTCTTGCCGCTGCCAGCTCGTCCTAATATAAAACGAATCGTCATATCGCCGCTCCTTCAAACGCTTATTCAATCTTGAAAACTATCAGTAGCTCTATTTTAACATATTTGAAAGAGAAACGATGTTCGGTAATAATATGAAAAATATTTTTTTTGTTCAAAAATCAACATAGTACGGTAATAAACACAAAAAAAAAGAAGAGCTCCCGCCCCTCTTTGCTATTTCCCCAATACATCCCTGATTTAATGTCTTTCCTAACCAACAGTGAGCAACATTCCACATGTGTGGAATAAGTATTAATGACAAATTTGATGTAATAATATTCGCTTACTATTCAACAAGTCTCAAGTATTATATTATAATTTGGCTCTCACCTTTGCCTAGGTTACAGTTTGAATTAGGGAGTGGTTAGGTTTTCGTAGAGATAAAGAAAGAATTTCGTTATTTCACACCTGATTTTCGCTATTTTTTAATAAAAGCGAGAATATACTCGTATTAAGGAAAATTTGGCGTTGTTAGCGAAAAAAGTTCGTTTTTAACGCCAAATTTTCGCTAAATGGCCAAATTAGGGGTGTGAGGGGCCATTTAGCGAAAAAGATGTATCTAATTTTTATCACAGAAAATATTCTGCAATAACTGCCTTTTGCATCAATCGACGATTGTATTAGCCCTTGACTGCTCCCATGGAAAGTCCTTTGACCAGATAACGCTGAACAAACAATGTGAAAATAAGCGGTGGAATCACAGAAAGAATAATCGCTGCTGCTACATCTCCCCAACGAATTCCATATGCCTGTATAAACAAGGTGGAACCAACCGTTACCGTTGTTGCATTCACATTACTTAAGATACGAACAAACAAAAATTCGTTCCATGTAAAGATAAACGATAGTATTGCGGCCGCCGCTGCGCCTGGAGCAATTAATGGAAAGACTATACTCCCCAATATACGATAAGTTGAGCATCCGTCAATCATTGCCGCTTCTTCAATTTCTTCCGACAATTCCTGAACAAAACCAACAAGCAGCATTAACGTAAGCGGAATGCTCATCAACACACCGATCCATATTAAACCAATTTGGGTATCGAGCAAATGTAAATATTGGAACATCATATAATAAGGAATTGCGAACACAATCGGTGGGAGCAAACGCAATCCGACAACAAATGGAAAAAACCGTTTCAATCCTACCTTCATTCTAACCATGCCATAGGCTGCGGGAATACAGAGCAAGATAACTAAAATACTAGATCCGGTGGAAATGACAAAGCTATTCAAAAAGAAACGATCAAACGGAAAGCCAGAACGATAAAACACATTCAGGTAGTGCTCAAACGTCGGTGTAAAAAACCATTTAGGTGGAAAAGAGGTGATATCTTGTTCTGTTTTGAATGAAGTTAGGATCGCTATCAAAAGCGGGAGGCTAAGAATAAGAATACTAGCAAGCAGCGTGAGCCAAAATCCAGTTTTTTTCAGACTCTTCATTTAGTTAACGATCCTCCTTCTTCAAAACGTATTTCATAGCCAAAGATAACGGGATTGCCAAGACAACCGTGAGGAGTAAGCTTGCCGCGGACGCTCCGCCTAAGTCCCCATCCAAAAATGCCTTTTTGTAGATATACAAACTTACACTCGTCGTTAGCTCGCCCGGCCCTCCATTAGTTAACACATAGATCATGTCATATACTTTAAACGCATCAATTCCGCGTAAAAATGCTGCCATCGCAAGCGTCGGAACTAGCAATGGTAATGTGATGTAACTAAATGTTTGAAGCATACTCGCTCCCTCCATTTTAGAAACTTCGTACAAGTCTTCTGGAATTGTGGTTAGTCCCGCGTATACGATAATAAAAATAAACGGCGTCCACTGCATTGCATCAATCACAATTAAAGTCAGATTTACAATTTTCGGATCAAAGGGACTTACATGAATGCCAATCTGTTTCAGATAATAAGCAACGATTCCTACAAAATCATTAAGTCCTAAACGGAAGATTAATGCAAATAACGAAGGAGCGATCATCATCGGAAGCAAAACCAAACTTGTTGCTATCCCTTTACCTTTAAAGGTTCGATTAATCAACAACGCCAATCCGATTCCCAGAATTAATTCCAATACTGTAGCAAAAATCGAAAACCTTAAACTGTAAAATACAGAATGCCGGAATCCTTCATCTCTTAAAATATTAATAAAATTATGGAGGCCTACGAATGGTCTCTGATCGCTCGAGAGCTTAACCCCAAATAAACTAGCGTAATAAGAATAAACGGTGGGGAAGGCTATAAGAGCCAACACCACCAATGCCAAGGGTGCGATCAGTACGTAGGCATCCCTTTTACGGGTACCTACCATACTTTACTTCCCTACTTTCTGATTTACTTCATCGTCTGCTTTTTTGACGGCAGTATTTATATCCATCTGTCCAGCCCATGCTGCAGAAAAGTTTTTCGCAAGAACCTCTAGTATAGGGAATACTTTATCGCTTGTATCTTCAACAAATCCATATTTATCTACCTGCTCTGCGATGTATGGGAATTCAGGACGTGTGTCCTTCATACCATCCAAAATGTCTTTAACAGATGGAATTCCGCCGTTATCAGCGTATATTTTTTGCGCGTCTTTGGTGGTAAGATACTTTAACCATTTCGTTGCATTCTCTTGATTTTTTGATGAACTATTCAAGCCAACAGCCAATGCATGGACATGCGTTTGGTGCTTATCGCCGGGAATTGGAGCAATTGCTACTTTATCATATATTTTTTCACTCTTGGTCTTATCACTCAATTCATGGTAAGCAGCACCCCACTGAAGAATCAACGCCGCATTTCCTGTTTGGAATGCTTGATTTGTTTCGGGGTATTCAAATGTAGATGAAGAAGCTGGAGTTAACCCTTTACTCATGATGTTAGCATAGACAGCTAGCGCCTTTTTACCTGCATCGGTATTGAAATTTGCTTTGCCATCCTTGTTGTACCATGTTCCACCAAAGGAATAAAAGACATCATCCCAAATCATTATATTGTAAATAAGATTTTTTGCTGGCAATGCTGTTCCATATTCAGTTGGAGAATCCGCATTGATTTTCTTTGTGAAGAAAGCAGCTGTTGCTACGAAATCATCCCAATTCCAATCCTTCGGATCTTTTACGGCAAGCTCTTTCCCTATCACTTGCTTGCTGATTTCCTTATATTTCGCTTGCCAATCCGCATCATTCATTAATTTATCAATCAGATCCTTGCGATAGTACATGAAATGATTGGATACGTCCATCGGAATCCCATACACATGACCTTCGTTTTTCAACGAGTCTACAGTTGTGCCAATAAAGGTTTTAAATCCATCGCCCAATTTATCGTCAAGAGGCAAAAGATGTCCTTTATGTTCGCCAACTTTATAACTTGCAGTCATATAGATGTCGACATCCGTGCTATTTGAAGCCATCATTGCAGATTCCTTCTCCCAGAAACCTTCGCGGGGTGCAGGAGCCATCTTTACTTCAACTCCATCCCTCTTCCCTTGACCATCATTATAAGTTGAAACTACTTTAGTCATGGCATCGCTTTCAGGACCTGGCCAATAAAGCATATTCACTATTTTATTACTGCCATTACTTGAACTACATCCCACTAACCCAGCAATCAAACCACCAATTATAAAAACCGATACTACCTTTTTCCAATTTTCCATTTGTTTTCTTCCCCCTTTAAATTATTAAACTTGCCGCACCTAAAATCATTGCGTTCCCACCTAGTTGAGATATAGACAAATGAATCGGGAGTGCCGCTGCTGAACTCAATTCGTCTTTCAGCTTGCTTGTAATCATCGGCATGTAATCTACTAGACTTTCGGCTAAACCACCTCCTAATATAATTTTTTGCGGGTTAAAAATATCACCCAGCGATGAAAGCCCGCATAATAAATCACTTATAAATTCATCAACTAGCTGCTTTGCTACATATTTATTTAAACGCGCGTCTTTAAAAAGATCATAAGCCGCGCTTTGTACACCAATTATTTCTGAATAACGTTGAGATAGCGCCGTGCCAGAAACGTATGCCTCCAAACAACCTTTTTTTCCGCATGGACATAGTTTGCCGTTCGCGCGGATGATAAGATGCCCCATTTCTCCAGCGGCTCCGTTTGCTCCTCGGTAAAGTTTTCCTTCACAAACAATCGCTCCGCCTACACCCGTTCCTAGAGCCAAACAAAGAAAATTTTTTAAGCCTAATCCCTCGCCATAATGCAATTCGCCAAGCGCCATCGCTTGAACATCATTTACCACTTTTACAGGCAATTTAGATTTGCTTGAAATCACTTTCTCTAATTCGACTCCGCTCCAATCGGCAAACGTACTTGTTGCGGATAATATAGTTCCATCCAATCCGACTTGTCCCGCCGTTCCAACACCAATTCCACAAATAGCATCATGCGGAAGGGATTGAATAATGGATAAAAGTTGATCCACCACATGAGAACCGCCTTTTTCGGCTTCCGTTCGCAGTTCCATTATTTGTAGAATACTTCCATCTTCCCTGACAACACCTGCACGAATTTTGGTTCCGCCCACATCGATCCCTAATGCTGCCTTCACCAGTTTATATCCCACTCTCTTTAGAAATTAATATATTTTGTTCAAAACAGCTTTCGCCGTTTTTTCCTTATATTCAATTGCCTTGTCCTTCATATTCATCGATAAAGCAGTACAAAGAATATCAATCACATGTAATTGTGCGATTTTAGAAGATAATGCCCCACCCTGGAGGGGGCCTTCTTTCGCTGCAATTAATAAAACAATATCTGCAATTTTAGTAATGGGAGAACGTGCATAATGGGTTATACAGATGATCGTAGCACCTGATTGCTTTGCCAAAGTCAATGACTCCACCGTATCCTTCGTGCTCCCTGAAACAGAAATCCCGACGGCAACATCATGATTAGAAAGAAGAGTGGCGGCCATGGCTTGCAAATGCGCGTCATAAAACGAATCCACCGGAATCCCAATACGCAAAAATTTAAACTTTGCATCCAGCGTTGTAGTCCCTGATGAACCCACACCGTAAAAATGTATCTTTTGGGCTGATAATAGTACCTTTACTGCCATATCCAACTGATTGGCATCTAAAATCGCAAACGTATCCTGAATGGCTTGTATATTCGTTGCTGTGATCTTCTTTGCAATGGCCATTGGTGAATCTTCATCATTTACTTCCTGATAAAGACTTTTCATTGGATTCACAAGTTCCTTTGCTAAAGCTAATTTGAACTCTTGATATCCTTTGAATCCAATTTTCCGGCAAAACCGAAGTACCGTTGTTTCTCCTACATCAGCTTTTTCCGCTAAATCTGTAACTGAATAATAAATCACATTTTCTGTTTGAGAGAGTACAACTTCGGCTACATTCTCTTCTTTTTTAGTAAGTGCTCTCATAAAACTTTGAATTAGAATAATCGTATTACCTCCGCTTCGCCCTCTGTTAGTCATCGTATTTTCTTCTTGTGAATAAATCATATCCTTCCTCCTTTTTCAATCGTTCAACAAACCATCTCGTAATCTCTTGGGGTCGTGTAATAGCAGAACCAACAACTACTGACCATACGCCTTTTTCGAAGCATATTTCTACCTCTTCTGGAGTTCGTAATTTCCCTTCCGCTATAATTGGCAGAGGAATTTGCTTTACTAGACTTTCAATCAAGTTCAGATCAGGCCCTGGTTGCTGCGAGCTATAAGACGTATATCCTGATAATGTAGGCGCAACGATATCAACAGCATATTGTGAAGCTAATAGCCCTTCTTCTAAAGTGGAAATATCCGCCATCAATAGGATCTCCGGAAACTCTTTTCTAATCGAGCAGACAAATTTTTCTAGCTTGCCACCGTCTGGTCTTTGCCGATTTGTACCATCTATTGCAATGATTTCAGCACCAGCATTAACAACTTCCTCAACTTCTTTTAATGTAGGTGTAATATAAATTTCACATTGTTCATAATATCTTTTTACTATTCCAATCACTGGTAACGCAGTGGCTTCCTTAATTGCACGAATATCTTGTCCGCTATTTGCACGAATGCCTACTGCCCCCCCTTCTTTAGCAGCTAATGCCATACGAGCCATGATATGCGAACCATGTAATGGTTCATTTTCTAAAGCTTGACAGGATACAACTAGTCCTCCACGAATTATCTTTAAAATAGATGCTTTATTCATTTCTCTCATCAGTTACCTTTCACTATTTCAATGTTTTAAAGTAAGTATACAATAAAAAGTGGAAGAATCAATCTTTTTTTTAATAAAAGGCGGATTAATCATCCAAAATAACTATTTAACTCTGCCTAACCGTCTACCCTTAACGTGTTGAATTACTCCAACACATCCAAGACTCGTTATTAGTGACGTGGCTAGCGTCTTACCAAACAGGAGTTCCACCTGCTAAATTCACACTGATTAACCCGGTCGTATTACAAAATTATTTCCTTATGAGTTAAAAGATGAAATGCTTTGTCTGTTAAACGACATTATTATCAGAGGACACTCAATTTTTAAAAAATGAAACAAAAAAAACCAGTATTTTCTACTGGTAGGTGTTTTCCTTGGAGAGTGTACATAACCTTCAACAGCTTATTTACTCCGCACTTCAAAAATCGCAAACTTCAGATAATGCCCTTCTTCCACGCCGAGAATTTGCGGATGATCCTTCCCTGCGCTACGAAATTCGACTAACCGCAAAATTTTGCCTGCATCGATTGCTGCCTCTTGAATGGTTTGCAAAAAAAGCTCTGGCCGCATATGAAATGAACAGCTTGCTGTAACTAAGAAGCCCCCTTCATTGACAAGCTTCATGCCATGCAGGTTGATATCCTTATAACCACGACAAGCACCTTCAACGGCACTTCTTGTTTTAGCAAACGCAGGTGGATCAAGAATCACAACATCCCAGGTTCGACCTTGCGCTTCTAATGGTTTAGAAGTATCTTGTTTCTTCTCGGCAGCAGTAGCACGTGATTTACGCAGCTCTCCGCCTCGAACCTGCTCACGCAAGTAATCAAAGGCATCTGCCACAACAAACTCTACACGGTCTGCAAAGCCATTCAAAGCTACATTACGTCTTGCGCTTTCAATCGCACGTTCTGAAATGTCCAAGCAGGTTACTTTCTTCGCACCGTTCACACAAGCATTTAGTGTAAAGCTCCCTGTGTGTGAGAAGCATTCCAATACAGATGCTCCATCCCAGTAGGGAAAGGAAACGACTTTGTTATTGGTATTTACGGGTCGTATTTGAAGCTGACCGTCCACTTCAATTTCCTTCAGTTCAATCCCGCTGCGTTTACCCCAGCCCGCCATCAAGGGAGCAATTGCCGCACGATTCTCGCGTTGATCGAAGAAATATCCTGTTTTCTGCCCTTCAACAATATCCACTTCAATTTTCAGGCCATTTTCACGGATCGTTACAAATTGTGGACAATTTCCATACAGGCTGCCTTTTATTTGCTCCAAGCCTTCTAATTCACGGATTGTTACATCGCTACGTTCATAAATACCGGCTGGCTGCATGACTTCAACCAAAGCTTCAACAATCTGTTGACGGCAGATATCCATGCCGAGTGTAAGAATTTGCACAACTAAGACATCCGCGAATTTATCCACAATCAGACCTGGTAGAAAGTCAGCTTCTCCATAAACAAGCCGGTAAGCATCCCCTTGCTGAATAAATCTGGTGCGGTATGCCAAGCATTGTTGAAATCGTTCTACAAAAAAAGAATTTGACAAGTTCTCCATCGGCTTATAGCTAACCACTCGTACAACAATTTGTGATTTCGGATTGTAATAACCCACAGCTAGAAATTGACCTACATAAGAAAAAACAGTAACCAGCGAGCCCGCTTGCGGCTCACCCTCTATACGTTCAACTTCATTCTGAAAAATCCAAGGCTGCCCCTGCTCCAGACGTTTTTTACGCTTGCGTTGCAAATACACTGCTGCCATAAAGAACTCCCTTACTTTAATTTACCTCGATACCCAAGCGTTTTAACCCGTTCCGTACGACATCTTCATTGTTCTCATAACCTAAGTTTTTTTGCTGCCGCCACGCTTCGAGAGGGGTTAACCATTCTACTCCGCGTATTTCCTCGACCTGTGCTTGAATCGTGCCACCGATAGCCTCCACTAAATAATAGTGCACTTCTTTATCGATAATCCCTGATCGGGAATGAACGAATTGATAGGTGATCAAAGCAATGGGTTCAATGATCCGGCCTGAAATACCAGTTTCCTCTAAAATTTCACGCAAAGCGGTTTCTTCTATCGTCTCTCCTGGCTCCATTTTACCTTTTGGCAGTGTGATTTTGCCGTAGCGATCCTGAATCATTTGCACCTGCAGCTCATCCTTTTCCCAACGATACACAAGCCCGCCTGCTGAAATTTCCATCATAGATTTCACCCTTTTCCACCTTTATATCGTTAAACTGTCGTTGGCTGCATGACACGTACAAACTCGCCTTTACACGCTTTTGCCCCAGCCTCAGTAATTTTCACCTTAATGATCTGTCCCACCATGTCTTCCGTACCCGAAAAGATAACCTGCAAATAGTTATCTGAGAATCCGGCCATCAAGCCTTGACTGAACATCTCCTTACTCGGTTTCTCTGGGATAACTTCAAGAACCTCGCCTATAAAAGGAAGCGCATAAGTAAGCTGCATTTGCTCAGATAAAAGAATGAGCTCGTGCACACGTTGATTCTTCACATCTTCATCTATTTGATCTTCCATTCGAGCTGCTGGTGTGCCCGTCCGCTTGGAATACGGAAATACATGCATTTCCGCAAATCGCATCCGTTCCATAAAACGGTAACCGTTTAAGTACATTTCTTCCGTTTCACCGGGAAAGCCCACAATCACATCTGTCGTAATGGCGGCATCTGGCATGATTTCATGGATTAGCTCTATTTTGCGTGCATATTCTTCCGTGGTATATTTGCGTCGCATCCGATGTAATACATCATCATCCCCTGCTTGCAGTGGAATATGGAAATGGCGACACAGCTTCATTGAGCCTTTGAGCACTTTTAAGACATCTTCCGTTAATTGACTTGCCTCAATCGAGCTAATACGAATACGCTTAAGCCCTTCGATTTTATCTAAGTCCCATAGCAGCTTTGCTAAGCTGTAGTCCTGTAAATCCTCTCCATATCCCCCTGTATGAATACCGGTTAAGACAATCTCTTGATAGCCTGCATCAACGAGCTGATGGGCTTGCTGCAAGACATTTTCAGGAATGCGGCTTCTTAATAAGCCACGAGACCATGGAATAATGCAAAAGGTGCAAAAGTTATTGCAGCCCTCTTGAATCTTCAAAAACGCACGGGTATGATCGGAAAAGCTTGGAACATCCATTTCTTCAAACTCGCGTGTCTTCATAATATTGCGCACCGCATTAATCGGTATACGCTCAAGCTGAAATCGTTTAATTAAAGGCATGATTTTGTCGCGATCCTGTGTTCCAATAATAATATCCACACCTGGAATGGCGGCTACTTCCGCAGGCGAGGTTTGAGCATAACAACCACTCACGGCAATAATCGCGCTTGGATTACGACGAACAGCCCGTCGGATCACTTGACGACTTTTTTTATCTCCCGTATTGGTCACTGTACAAGTATTAATTAAATAAACATCTGCTGTCTGCTCAAAATCGACCTGCTCATAGCCTTCGTTTTTGAACAATTGCCAAATGCCTTCCGTTTCATAAAAATTGACCTTGCATCCTAACGTATGAAATGCAACGCTTGGCATCGCGATCAACCTCCCATTTCCCCGGTTTCATATAAAATGCACGTAAGGGCTACCATCGCAGCCGTTTCTGTACGTAAAATTCTTGAGCCTAAGCTGATCGAATGACAGCCTGCCGCTTCTGCATCCGCAATCTCTTTTA
Organism: Paenibacillaceae bacterium; assembly: GCA_040904685.1. Lineage (GTDB taxonomy): Bacteria > Bacillota > Bacilli > Paenibacillales > NBRC-103111 > Paenibacillus_AC. Next base: position 26,534 of record JBBDSZ010000051.1, read on the forward strand.
CAGAAAATCCGCCCTCAGGTCCGATTAATAATAATACCTTACCTTTGAGTGGTTTTTCAGCTCCATGTTCAAAGGCTTGTCTTAAAAGCTGCTTTAATTGCAAACCACTCTGCTTCTCATAACAGATCAAGGCAAGATCTACCTGTGGGATGAGCCTTAAGGTTTGTTTCCAGGATAACGGGAGTTCGACAGTAGGCACTCGGTTGCGATGGGCTTGCTCAGCGGCTTCCTTAGCGATCTTCCCCCACCGCTCTTGAAGCTTAGCTGCTTTCTTCTCCTCATACTGCACAATCGTGCGCTCAGAAACAAAAGGAATGAAGCGAACAGCACCAATCTCTGTATTCTTCTGAATCACCGTTTCCAGCTTATCTCCTTTAGGCAAGCTTTGGGCAATCCAAACCTCGATAGCCGCTTCATTCGTCAAGGGAAGCTCCTCGAGTATAGATGCTTCCACGACCTCTTTATCGATCCTAACAAGACTCACAAGAGCTTCACGATCTATTCCATTGCTGCAAATGACGGTATCCCCGATTTGGGAGCGCATAACACGGATTAAATGATGGGCATCGCCGCCGATGATCGTAACGGTTGTTTCAAGAAACTGTGCTGGAGGAATAAAATACCGTTGCATCATTCATCACACTTTCCACTAAAGTTCCAATCCTTATTTTACACTATAAATTCACATTGCCAAAGATAGCATGAACAATTCCCAGCATGACATTCAGTATGGGCTGCTGAAAAGAAAAAAGCGGTCCCAGAACGACATTATACAATGGAGGTAGAAAAACCATGAGTAGAAATAAATAAATTGCCCACTGCTCATACTGCGCAAGCTTTATCCTTTGTTCTGTTGGCAATAGATCCTGGACAATTCGATATCCATCTAAAGGTGGCAAAGGAAGCATGTTGAACAGAAACAAGATAATATTCAAACCGATTAATTTATTGAAAAATAACCAAATAGCTTCATGGACGCCATGATTCATCGTATCAAACATTCCCAAGTAGCCCATTGCGTACACAATAATCAACCCAAGAAATGCAATTAGTAAATTAGAAAGTGGGCCAACCGCGGAAACAATAATGCCCATAAGTCGTGGTTTTTTAAAATTAGCTCGGTTGACTAATACGGGTTTAGCCCAACCAAATCCGATTAAGAAGATTAATAATGTACCTAGAACATCCAAATGAACCCGTGGATTTAAGGTTACTCTTCCCATCGAACGGGGAGTTGGATCTCCAAACTTATCAGCTGCATAAGCATGGGCAAATTCATGAATAGAAAATGCAATGACTAATGCCAAGAATATAAATGGAATTTCTTCCGGATGATTAAATAGGCTTCCGAACATCGTTATGACTCACCTACAGCTTCCTGGCAACAATCGCTACCCAATTTTGCTCATAAAATTTCTCGATTACCGTTAAGCCAGCTGTGGTCATAGCGTCTTCAACTATGGTTTCTTTTGCGGCAATAATACCAGAAGCGATGTATGTACCTCCTACTAACAAGGCGTTATATACATCCTCGCAGAAAAGAATAATCACTTCTGCCAAAATATTAGCGACAATAATTTGAACAGGCAAGGTAATGCCTAAGCTGCTATCTTCCGATTCGATAACCTTCAATAAGTCACTTTTTCTTACCGTAATTCGATCTTCTAACCGATTCAAAGCAACATTCTCATTGGCAACCGTAACGGCAACCTGATCCAAATCAAGGGCAAGCACATGTTTAGCCCCAAGTTTAATTGCAGCAATCGCAAGAATCCCTGAGCCCGTTCCCACATCAATAATTTCTTCGCCACCACGAATATAACGCTCCAAAGTCTGCAAGCAAAGTGTAGTTGTTTCATGCGTACCTGTACCAAATGCCATTCCCGGATCAATCTCTATCACTAGTTCGTCAAGTGCCGGCGAATACTCTTCCCAGGTTGGTTTAATTGTCAGCTTTTCTGATACACGAATTGGCTTGAAATATTTTTTCCACTCATCAGCCCAATCTTCATCGTAAACATCCTTCATCTCCACTCTAGGACTACCTGTATCTATGCCTATTTCACTAAGCATTCGCAAAGAAGCATCCAATTCAGTTAAAATACGCTCCATCTCGCTGCCTTCTGAAAAGTAAGATTTAATTTCACAACGTCCTTCGGGGATATCGTTAAGTGGTGTATCGTACAACTGTCCAAAGGAAGTATCACGGTTCTTATTTAAGGTTCCAGACTCTTCAATGGATACCCCGCCTGCTCCTAATTCGTGCATAAAGTTCGTCACCATTTCGATGGCTTCTTCTGTTGTATAAATCGTAACTTCATGCCAGCGCATGTTAGAACCTCCTTAGAGTTTTGCCTTGGTAAAATTTGCATCGTAAGCGTAAACTGAGTTTGCGTTAGCAAACTTTCTTCGTAAGTATTGCTAAGTAACCAAAATCAATTTTCACCATATTAGCCCTATTGTACTACAAGTATTGGCTGGAGCAAAATAACAAGATGAACAAACAAAAAAAGCTCCTTTCTGGTTAGAAAGGAGCAAGGCACTGTACGATTATAAGCAAATATTCAACCTATTTATTTGGGTTGTTTTGTCGATTATTTGCCCTTGCGGCTCTCTGTTGAGCCTCTACATCCTCAATATCTGCTGCCTCACTTGAAAACTCCACATCTTTGCTGCTCGCAATCGGTAGATTCTTCTGTCTTTCTGTTTGCTGTTTTGAAGTAACCTTTGATTTGTTCTCTGATGTCATTTACGTCCACTACTCCTTATTTCATATTCTTACTAGGAGTATTATTCAAACCTTTTATTTTTTTATGCATCGACTATTTATCAAACAAAGCTTTTTTCATTTTTTCAAAAATGGTTTCATGGTGTTCGATCGGCTCATGTCCGTCCTTATCACCAGAGAATTGTCTTAACAGATCCTTCTGCTCGTCGGTTAATTTGCTAGGTGTCACAACGATAACCTTCACCTGCTGGTCTCCCTGGCCAAAGCCGCGTAAACGTGGAACCCCTTTGCCTTTTAGGCGGAAGTAGGTGCCTGTTTGTGTCCCGGCTGGGATTTTCAGCTTAACCTTTTCGGTCAATGTTGGAATTTCTATCTCGTCACCGAGCGCTGCTTGGGCAAAGGTTAGTGGAACCTCGCAGTAAACGTCATCGCCTTCACGCTCGAAAAATTCATGAGTCTTAACGCGCAGCACGATGAAGAGATCACCTGGAGGTCCACCCTTGCTGCCTGCTTCGCCTTCCCCAGAAACGCGTAATTGAGCACCTTCATCTACACCTGCTGGGATTTTCACGTGAATCTTACGTTGTTTCTTCACTTTTCCCGCACCATGGCATTCCGAACATTTTTCTTTAATAATCTGCCCTTGCCCATTACAAGCTGAACAAACACGTCGGTTTACAATCCGACCAAAAGCCGTATTCTGAATAACCTCTTGCTGTCCGGAGCCTTTACAAACACCACAGGTTTCAGGCTTTGTTCCATGCTTGGCACCTGAACCACTACATTTGTCACAATTCTCGGTACGTGGAATATTGATGTCCAATTCTTTCCCAAAAATCGCTTCTTTGAACTCAATGGTCATTGAATATTGCAGATCGTTTCCACGTTGTGGAGCATTCGGATTACGTCTTCCGCCACCACCACCGAAGAACATATCAAAGATATCGCCGAAGCCGCCCATATCCTGACCGCCGCCACCCATGCCTTGATTGGGATCCACATGTCCATATTGGTCATATTGACCACGTTTTTGGTCATCACTTAGCACATCGTAGGCTTCTTTTGCTTCTTTAAATTGTTCTTCCGCATTAGCCGCTTTATTCACATCGGGATGAAGCTCCCGAGCTAATTTACGAAATGATTTTTTCACTTCTTCTGGAGTGGCGTTTTTACCAACCCCAAGCACTTCATAATAATCACGTTTACTCACTTGAACACCCCCATGCAAACTGACAAAGCAAAGCCAAAGCCGCATTCATCAACCAGGCTTTGACTTCGCTTCTACTTCAATTACTTCTTCTCGTCTTCTTTCACTTCTTCGTATTCTGCATCGACAACATTATCATTAGATCTGCTATTACCTGCATCGCCTTCGCCATTATCGCCTTGAGCTGCTTGAGCATCTGCTGCCATTTTTTCATACATTTTCACAGATAGCTGTTGAACGATCTCAGATAATTCTGCTGTCGCTGTCTTCAATGCTTCATTATCGTCGCCATCAAGCGCTGCTTTAACTTTACCCTTGGCTTCTTCGGCTTTATCTAACTCAGCTTGATCGACTTTATCGCCTAAATCCTTGATTGTTTTGTCAACGGTATAGATCAATTGATCCGCTTCGTTGCGGGATTCAACCTTTTCTTTAAACAGACGATCCTCTTCCGCATGCGCTTCGGCATCCTTCATCATTTGCTCAACCTCAGCGTCGGATAAACCGCCTGAAGCAGTGATCGTGATCGTTTGTGTTTTACCTGTACCTTTTTCCAAAGCAGAAACGTTAACGATCCCATTGGAGTCAATGTTAAACGTAACTTCAATTTGCGGTACACCACGTGGAGCTGGAGGGATATCACCTAACATAAAGCGACCTAATGTTTTATTACCTGTAGCCATGGAACGCTCACCTTGAAGCACGTGAATTTCAACGCTAGTTTGCATATCTGCATAAGTGCTGTAAATCTGAGATTTACTTGTCGGGATCGTCGTGTTGCGTTCGATCATTTTTGTAAATACGCCTCCTGCTGTTTCAATCCCCAATGACAATGGAGTTACATCGAGAAGAACAACACCCGTTACATCCCCAGTCAATACACCCGCCTGAATCGCTGCACCTAGAGCAACAACTTCATCCGGATTAACACCTTTATGAGGATCTTTACCAATCAATTTCTTAACAGCATCTACAACTGCTGGAATACGAGTGGATCCACCAACAAGCACTACCTTATCAATGTCCTTAGCTGTTAAACCTGAATCACTCAAGGCTTGACGAGTAGGTCCAAGTGTTCTTTCAACTAGCGATGCTGTCAATTCATCGAATTTTGCACGTGTTAATGTGATTTCTAAATGCTGAGGCACGCCATCCACTACTGTAATAAACGGCAGGGAAATGGTTGAAGTAACCACGCCGGAAAGTTCTTTTTTCGCTTTTTCAGCTGCATCCTTCAAACGTTGTACAGCTGATTTGTCTTTACTTAGATCAATGCTATGCTCTTTCTTAAATTCAGCTACCAAATAATCGATAACCAATTGGTCAAAATCATCGCCGCCTAGACGGTTATCTCCACTAGTTGCTTTAACTTCGAATGTCCCTTCGCCCAGTTCAAGAATAGAAACGTCGAATGTACCGCCGCCTAAGTCATATACCAGGATGGTTTCATCATGGTCTTTCTCAAGTCCATAAGCTAGCGCTGCTGCAGTAGGCTCATTCACAATACGAAGCACTTCCAAGCCAGCGATTTTACCAGCATCCTTGGTAGCTTGACGTTGACTATCATTAAAATATGCAGGAACTGTGATAACCGCTTGTGTAACTTTTTCACCTAGGTAAGCTTCCGCATCTGCTTTTAATTTTTGCAGAATCATTGCAGAAATTTCGGGTGGTGTATACTCCTTATCTTCAATTTTCACCTTGTGATTCGTACCCATAAAACGTTTAATGGATGCGATTGTACGATCCGGGTTTGTGATGGCTTGACGTTTAGCTGTTTCTCCAACTGTACGTTCGCCATCTTTCTTAAAGCCGACAATAGAAGGTGTTGTACGGTTACCTTCTGGATTGGGGATAACGACTGCTTCGCCACCCTCCATTACTGCTACGCAAGAGTTTGTTGTTCCTAAGTCAATACCGATTACTTTACTCATGGTCTCTCGAACCTCCTATTGTATACTATAATTTAGATGCTCACTTTCACCATTGCTGGACGAATCACTTTATCCTTCAACATATAACCTTTTTGGATTTCCTCTACAATAACACCTTCTTCGTGCGCCTCAGACTCAACTTGCATAATCGCTTGATGATAATCAGGATTAAACGGTTGATTCACGGATTCAATGGATTTCAAGCCTTCAGTTTCCAAAACTTGATCCAATTGCTTAGCTGTCATTTCAACACCTTTAATTAGAGCATCAAAATCTTTAGCCTGCTGACTAGCCGCTAATGCACGCTCAAAATTATCGACGATCGGCAGCAATTGCTCAATTAATTTCATTGAAGCGTATTTAGCAAAGTCCTCCTTCTCCAGACGAGAACGACGACGGAAATTATCATAATCAGCCTGTACTCGCATATAACGCTCGTGGTTTTCATCCGCAAGCTTGCGTGATGCTTCTAAAGCAATTGTTTGTGCATCGATAACCTCAACCTCCGCGTCAAACGCTTCTTCTTGAATGGGGGTTTCTGCTTCTACATTTATATCCCCTGCTGCTGTTGTCGTAGCTTTTTGTTGTTTCTTCGCTTCCAAATGTATTCACCTCCTTAACGTCATTCACGATTAAACTGCTTGCTTACTCCGCATCATCCATATGATTCGATTTCATTTTGATTACGGTATGAATCCGTAATAACGCGCCTGCTACTTCACCTGCTGCTTGAAGGGCATGCAGCTTAACTGGTGTAGGATCAACGATACCTGCCTCCAAGCAATCGATCAGCTTGCCTGTATCGCAATCAATTCCAAGCGAATCCGTCTGCAGCAGCAGTTGAGCCGCTTTGATTTCTTCCACCTTCTCAAGTGGATTATAGCCCGCATTCATCACAATTTGGGCAAGTGGCTTACGAAGGGCTTGGGAGACTGCGGATATGCCAAATCCCTCCATACCCTGTAAGGATTCGCGATAGCGATCTAACTCATGAGCTGCAGCAATTTCCGCTGCTCCACCACCCGGCAAGTAACCTCCGTATAACGCAGCTTGCAGTGCGGCTGCTGCATCCATTGCAATGCGGGATCGCTCTCCCACGATTTCTTGTGTACTGGCTCCCACAATTAGTGTAACCAATGGCTTGCCTTCCCCTTCACTCAAACGAATACGCCCGATCTTATCGTCATAGACCATATTACCCGCAGCTCCAAGATTTGAAGCAAGCTCTGATGATGCTTTCTTTAATGCGGATCGACGAACAGGTTTAGCTCCCGTATATTCGCATAGCTGTAAGATCTCAGACTTAGTAAGCCGTTGTACCAATAGAATACCGTGATCTGCGCAAAATTGCTCCGCTTCTGCATCCACACTGCGTTCTACAGAAATGAGACCTACCTCCAGCCCAATCAAACACTCAAGCTGAGCTATAAATTGTCCCCTCATCTCTAATGAGGCACGAAAGCCGCTTTCAGTTGCTAAGGCTTCTTCATCTATAGCTTCTGGTTCAAGAGCATCCTGAAGCACTAGAACACGTTTAAACGTAGATTCACGCTGAAGCTGTGGATGCATGGGCTTCTTATGAAGCAGGATGCCTTGCCAAACTTCATTTCTTGCCTTCTCCACAGCTGTTACGGCAGCGGAGAAACGAAACGATTCATCCTTTAGTTTAACCACACCTGTTAACTTAGCTGCTTCGATGACTAGATCAGCTATGTCTTTATGTTCACGCCCTGCCGTAAAGGCAATGCGATATAAAATAGGATCTGTTAATTCGGCGATATACCTCGAACGTGATTGTAAACTCTCCATAGCAAGCTGGATTCCTTGCTCCATACCGCGAACAACTTTAGCAACAGGTACTCCCTTCATAACTTGCGCGACACCTTCGCTTACCAAAGCCCCTGCCAACACTGTAGCCGTTGTTGTTCCATCCCCAACGATAGCTTGCTGTGAACGCGCCACCTGCACCATTAAACGGGCAGCCGGGTGCGTAACATCCATTTTTTCGAGAATCGTTACTCCATCGTTCGTAATCATTACTTCGCCTTGTGTACCCACTAGCATGGTGTCTAAGCCCTTGGGTCCAAGCGTACCTTCAACAGCAGCGCAAATGGCGCGGATGGCTCCAGCATTATTCAGTAATGTGGCATAGCGTTCTTCCCCTTCGTGATTGCCTTGCTTTGCTTGACTCATGAAGTGTTAGTCCTCTCCGCCATTATTTATACCACCGTCCGAGAATTAACGACATATCGCGAGATAAATAATCCAATAAACGAATGACTTTTCCATATTCCATACGAGTTGGGCCTAAGATACCAATTGTTCCTAAAAACTGACCATCAATGGAGTAGCTTGCTGATATTAAGCTGCATTGATTGATTGCTTCTACACTATTCTCACTGCCAATTCTAACTTGTATCCCTTCTGGTAATGAAGTAAATAATCTTAACAAGTTCGGCTTTTCATCCAACAAATCAAGAATATGCTTGACCTTATCCACATCCTTAAAGTCTGGCTGTGTTAACATATTCGTTGCCCCGCCAAGGAAGATTCGATCTTGCTCTTCGTTCTGCAAGACATCTTCCAGCACATGTAACAGATCTTCATAACGATCCACACTTTTACTTAGCTCTGCACCAATTTCACTATAAAGCTTGGAACGCAACTGAACCAAAGGCACGTTCTGTAATCTATCGTTGAGAATATTAACCGTTTTTTCGATCTCCGGCATCGGAATGCCTTCAGGAAGTGTAAAGGTTTTATTCTCAACATGTCCCGTATTCGTCACAATAATTGCAACTGCTGAGTGATCATTCAATGGAATAATCTGCAAATGCTTCAGGGTTGTATTGAACACTTCAGGTCCAAGCACAATCGATGTGTAATTGGTTAAACCCGATAGTACAGTAGCCACCTGCTGAACCACTTGCTCCACTTCACTTATTTTCTCCGCAAAAAAGCCTTTCATTACACTTAATTCGTGTACAGATAGCGCTCCATATTGAACGAGATGATCAACATAATACCGATAGCCTTTGTTTGAAGGGATACGTCCTGCGGAAGTATGCGGCTGCTCCAAAAATCCGAGCTCCTCCAAATCAGACATTTCATTGCGAATCGTTGCAGGACTAAAGCCGACATCCCCTCGTTTAGAAATACTGCGAGAACCCACAGGCTCAGCAAACCGAATATAATCATCCACGATCGCGTTCAAAATCATACGTTGCCGTTCTGATAACATATATCCTCCTCCTTAGCGTCAGCAAACTTGGATCGTAAGCATCATCTGAGTTTCAATGTTAGCACTCTCGTTAGCTGAGTGCTAATCGATAATACAAAAATACCAAACCCAAACGCCTGTTGTCAAGTTAATCCAAACGTTTAAGTACGGCAATTTCGTCGCAGCAGTGTTGTTTTTTACAATTGACACAATCTTTCCAAACTTTTTCCGGAAATATTTCCTTTGGAACAACTGTAAATCCATTCTTTTCGAAAAAAGCGACCTCGTAAGTGAGCGCCATAATTTTGGGAATTTTTTGTGCTTTGGCTTCTTCTATTAAAAATGTGACAAGCTTCTTGCCAATACCTAAGCCTTTAAAGCCATCTGTCATCCCCAAGGAGCGAATCTCAACGAGCTCTCGACCTAACGCAGTAAGAGAGCCGCATCCGACCATTTGTCCATTTACGCAAGCTACAACAAACGTATCTAGCTGATGCAATAAAACCTCTCTCGACCTCGGAAGCATGATTCCTTTTTCCGCATAACCCTGTATAATTTCAAACAATGTATTCACATCGTCAACGCTCGCTTTTCTACATACTACGGCCATTATTCTCACATCCTGTTTAAAAGATAGTATGAATAAATATACAATAGAATGCATAAAAATATCAAGCAAAAATTCCAATAAACTCTGCAAAAACCTCATTGCCTAATAAAATGCCATGCTCTGACAAACGATACCCACCTGCAAATGCGGTTAATAGCTTTTTCCGCGTAAGCCTTTCAAGGATTTCGCCAAAAACCGATTCCAGAGTTACATCAAATTGAATTATAAATTCATGATTTGTTACACCTCTTAGCATCCGCAAGCCAACCATCATAAAGTCTTCCATCGCTTCTTCACGGCTAACCTCATGTCCATCTAATCTGGGCAGACCCAGCTTGGTAGCATCGATATAGGGCTGTATTGCCTTAATATTGGAATGCCGATGCCTAAGCATATAACCATGTGCGCCTGCACCTAAGCCGTAATAGCTCTGGTTGCGCCAATACATCGAGTTATGCTGACTTTCAAAGCCTGGCTTGGCGAAATTACTGATTTCATACTGGGTGTATCCCGCTGCTTGCAAACGTTCCATGATCGAGAGATACATTTGAACTTCATCTTCTTCATCGGGAAGTGCAAGCTGATTTTTCTGGAAAAGGGTATGGAAAAGGGTATTTTCTTCCACTTTAAGTCCATAAATCGAATAATGCTGCAAATCAAGCTTTAATGCTGCATCAAGCGTTTGCTGCATGATTTCAATCGTTTGTTTCGGTAAGCCGAACATTAAATCAATGGAAAGATTCTTAAAGCCTGCTTGCCGTGCATTCTCAATACTCCGATAAACATCATCGACATTATGAATGCGTCCGATCTCAGCTAGTAAAGCAGGATTAAAGGACTGCACACCAAAGCTGATTCGATTGACTCCGCCCGCTTTCATCGCATGCAATTTATCTGCATCGGTTGTTCCAGGATTGGCTTCCATTGAAAATTCGATTTGTTCATCCCGTGCATCGCCATGGAAAAAGTAAGTACGAACTAATTTTAAAAAGTGCTCCATTTGATTAGGAAGCAGCACAGTAGGAGTGCCCCCGCCGACAAAAATCGTTTCGATCCCATCCGGTGGCAGCTGTTTGACCGTTTGTTCCATTTCACGCTCAAGCGCATCCAGATACTCCATGACCGGCTGACCTTTGAGCACATAGGAATTAAAGTCGCAATAATGGCATTTATTCGTGCAGAAAGGGATATGGAGGTACACTGCTTTAGGTGCAATATGAAAGCTATTCATCCAGTCTCAGCACCGCCATGAAGGCTTCCTGTGGAATCTCCACACTGCCCACCTGCTTCATCCGCTTCTTGCCTTCCTTTTGCTTGTCCAATAGCTTACGTTTCCGTGAAATGTCGCCGCCATAACATTTAGCCAATACGTTCTTTCGCATAGCCTTTACGGTTTCACGGGCCAATACCTTCTGTCCAATGGAAGCTTGGATCGGAACTTCAAACATTTGACGCGGAATGAGATCCTTTAATTTCTCACAAATCTGACGTCCACGATTATAGGCGCGATCACGATGTACAATGAAGGATAAAGCATCCACATTCTCCGCATTCAGCAAGATATCCATCTTCACCAAATTGGAACGTTTATAACCGGACACTTCATAATCAAAAGAAGCATACCCTTTCGTGCTGGATTTCAATTGATCAAAGAAATCATAAACGATTTCCGACAATGGCATTTCATAGGTTAAAGTCACACGATTTGAATCCAAATATTCCATATTCACGAACTCACCGCGTTTGCTTTGGCAAAGCTCCATGATCGTCCCAACATAATCATTTGGTACAATCACACCCGCTTTCACATAAGGCTCCTCAACGAAATCGATACGACCCGGATCCGGATAATTTGCTGGATTATCAATAATAAGGACTTCACCATTGGTCAGCGTAACATGATAAATAACGCTAGGTGCTGTCGTGATCAGCGGGATGTTAAATTCGCGTTCAACACGCTCTTGAATAATCTCCATGTGTAGCAGTCCAAGAAACCCGCAACGGAAACCAAAGCCTAAAGCCGTTGAACTTTCCGGCTCGTAGCGCAGCGAGCTATCATTCAGCTCCAGCTTTTCTAATGCTTCACGCAAGTCATTGTATTCCGAATTATCTATCGGATACAATCCACAGAAAACCATCGGGTTGATTCGACGATATCCAGGCAATGCTTCAAGTGCAGGGTTTTTCAAATCTGTAACGGTATCTCCCACCCGTGTATCCTTGACATTCTTAATCCCAGCAACAATAAAACCTACATCGCCAATATTCAATTCGGGAATGATACTCATACGTGGTATGAATGCGCCAACTTCAATAACTTCAAATGATTTTTGCGTTGCCATAAAGGTAATTTTTGTACCTGCACGAATTGAGCCGTCAATAACACGTACATAAACAATGACCCCTTTATAAGGATCATAATGTGAATCGAAAATTAACGCTTTGAGTGGATTATCCGGATTTCCATCAGGTGCAGGAACCTTTGCAACCACTTGCTCCAATATTTCTTTAATTCCGATACCTGCCTTGGCTGAAGCTAATACCGCTTCACTAGCATCCAAACCTATGACTTCTTCAATTTGCTGCTTCACACGCTCTGGATCCGCGCTTGGTAAATCAATTTTATTAATAACCGGTAATATCTCCAGATTATTATCTAATGCCAAATAAACGTTTGCTAATGTCTGTGCTTCAATCCCTTGCGCGGCATCAACAACAAGCAATGCCCCTTCACACGCAGCTAAGCTCCGTGAAACCTCATAGGTAAAATCGACGTGTCCAGGCGTATCAATTAAATTAAGAATATAATTCTCACCATCGTCTGCTTTATAATTCAAACGAACAGCTTGTAGTTTAATGGTAATCCCACGCTCTCGCTCCAAATCCATGGAATCCAGAAGCTGCTCTTGCATATCACGTGAGGCCACAGTGCCGGTATATTCCAGAATTCGGTCAGCCAGCGTGGACTTCCCATGATCAATATGAGCAATAATTGAGAAATTTCGAATTCTTTTTTGTCTGGCTCGAATGTCCGTCATGCCTAACCCCCTGAAAAATATGCGAAATCACACTAAATTTCATTATAACAGTTGTCGGTGTGAGCGGCAATGCAGGAAGATCAAACAGATCAAACATGCTATCCCAAAATCAATTTAAAAAACGCGACTATTGCATGCAGCAAAAAAGACGCCAAATGGCGAAAAAAGTCCCCAATTGCATTGCTAAGCCGATTGACAAAGGAATCCCGTAAGACGATCACAGGCTGACCTGCGCGATCTGTAGCCTGTTCAGTCTTTTCCTTGATCTGTGCAGCTTGAGCTTGCCTCCGTGCCGTTGCAGCGGTCATAGGACTGACCACAGCTATTTCTTGTCCTACTTTTCCTTTAGCAGGAGAAACTGTTGGCGTTGGAGTTTCACGTTGAATGAATGTCGTTGTGGAATTAGAAAGTCGCTTGTGTACAATATCCATGCCAAAGAACAAACCAAAACCTATCATAAAGCAAACGACCAGCAATTTCACCGATATGTTTCTCACCTGCATCATCTCATTTCTGGGCAATGACTCCTACAGTCCCATCGACTTTTTCCGAATCCATATATAGATCCGCAATCACATGTGCCAATAAATCTACCGTTCGATTACATTCCTCAATCGTATTATAGGGTCCGCCTATCTCCACAAGTATGTTGTTGGGAGAAAGCGATTGATTGTATTCGGCATTGCCATCATGTGCAGATTTCCCCCATATTCCACGTGAAATGCCTGGCATTTTCTTCTCCATGGCGTCGTGAATTTGCGAGGCAAATTGCTCGTTTAACTCCCAATTCGGATTTTTCTGGCCAATAATGAACAAAACCTGTGCATAGTTTTTGCCATTTATCATTTTCGTTGTTAAATCACGTTTTTGTGAATCCCGATGTATATCGAATACATATTGTATCCCTGGATTTGCTGCAAATGCTTCACGTACCGTTTTCGCCGAATATTTATACGAATATGTAAATTTAAAAGCTTTTTCCGCTGTAGTGTAATCCGTGCTATAGTCCGCAGCGCCAATCCCAAGATCCTCTAAATCCTTCGCTAGCCTTTTTCCTACCAAGGTAATGTTTATTTTCTCATCATAAGCTTTATCCGGATCTTTAATCCCCAATTCAGGCACCCATGATTCTCGATTATGCGAGTGATAGATGAGGACCACATTCTTTTTGCTAGTCATCACATTCGCTGAAACCGGTTTTGTCGCAGGTGCAGCCGCTGTTGGGATTGGTGTAGGCGTTATGATCTTAGCTGGTGAAGCCGAAGGGAGAATCTCAACAACTGGACTTGGCTTCTGCTTCACTGGTTTGGCTTCACTAGCAGGCATATAATCCTCCGGAGCTGCGGCCAAATCATTGCCTAGTCCTTTACGAAGTAAAAAAGCACTATCGTTACCCAAGCCTGGTATCTCATGAGCTAATAAAGTTTTGGGATCGAGGGGGTTAATATCTGTCATGAGTCTAAACAGGAACCCTAGCGTATTATGCTGCGATAAAACGGTAGGTTTAGCATCTTGAATTAAATGTGGCACCTCCAGCCCCATCATGTCCCAAAAAAAACTATACGAGACAGTCGCTGCGAGACCTTTGATCGAAGCTGTCGGCACTTGGTTCATTTTGGATTGTGCATAGGAAGCTAGGTTCAAAATAATAAAAAATAGTAATGTACTGATTACTAGGGTCGCAAACGTACGTGATAATATCCCGATCTGCTGTAAAAACTTGCGGATTTTGCTTACATCTACTGTAATGACTGTTCCTTTCATGGCTAAGTTCCTCCAAATCCTCTGTTTCACTCTATTAAAAATCTATGAAATAAAACGATTAGATAGAACCATAAAAAAGAAAAAGCCGGATGACAGTAGTTGTCATCTCAGCTTAGATTACTTTGGATCATATAGTTATAAATGGCGGGTGGAACCTCTCTAAGTGCGCTTAGCTTAAGAAAAGCACCTTTGGGTATGGTATCAATTTCGACTATATTATAATCCCATTCTGTAAAGGCTGTTACATGAATGCTATGAATGCCTAATTCTAAAGCGGGTCCCACATCTGTACGTAATGAATTGCCGATCATCCAGGTACGTCTGCGATCATACCGTTCTGTTAGCAGGATACCCTCGAGTGCTGAAACATTCTTATGCTGGCGAATGAAAACACGATCAGCGAAAAAGCTTTCCAAATGCATCGTTCTGATTTTCTTCCATTGCAGTTGCTCTACGCCACCTGTGTATAAAACCAATTGATGCCCTGCTCTTTGCAGTTCAGTTAAGGTTTCTACCATATCCGGATAAGGCTCAATCTCGCATTCAAAAACCGACTTCCCCAATCTAGTAAGAAAAACGGTTTCGTTCTCCGATGGGAGTCTACCAAATAGATAAGAGTAATGTAAATAAGCTTTCACAAAAGATAGCGGGAAATGCTCCACG
This sequence comes from Paenibacillaceae bacterium, assembly GCA_040904685.1. GTDB lineage: Bacteria > Bacillota > Bacilli > Paenibacillales > NBRC-103111 > Paenibacillus_AC. The sequence goes on from JBBDSZ010000051.1 coordinate 41,698, forward strand.
GAAAAACCATGGAGCTGAATATAACCTGTATCCAACTCCAATTGTTTTTGCTTGACCTCATGCGCACTTAGCTCATATGCGCCGAACCAAGTTAGCATTTGATCAACAAACTGCTCAATGATTACCTCATAATATTTATTGCAGTGAACCAAAGTATCATCCAGATCGAATAGTATCGTTTGCGGTTTCATCGGAAAGCTCCTTCGAATGTCTGTTAGCGTTAAATTCGCTAAGTTAAGACTATCTGATTGGGGTAATTTTTGTCAATTGGACTAATGCGTATAAGCTGCAACGTTGTCTGAATCAACCGCTTCATGGAGCGCAGCGTTAAGACCACTAGCAATAATATTCGCAACATCCTCAATAAATTGGTCAATTTCTTTAGGGGTTACTAGCAGATCTTGCCCCAATGGAGTTAGTACTTCCTTTACTAATAACAACCGTTCGTTTTCATCCAAATGATTGAGCATGCCCAGAATTTGGTCGCTTTGCTGTGTTTCCTTTTGGAAATGAGCCACCATTAAATCGATGCTGTTATTGACTATGGTTGAGGCGTAGACTACGGTCGGAACCCCAATTGCAATTACAGGCACACCCAAAATCTCTTGGGTCAATCCTTTGCGTTTATTGCCTATGCCCGAGCCTGGGTGAATGCCTGTATCCGCAATTTGAATGGTTGTATTCACCCGTTGTAACGATCTGGAAGCAAGTGCATCAATCGCTATCACTAAATCAGGCTTCGATTTCGCGACAATACCTTGAACAATTTCACTGCTTTCAATCCCGGTTGTTCCCAAGACACCAGGAGCAATTGCACTCACCTCGCGATACCCAGCACTCACTTGATCCGGCATCAGTTCAAAATAATGGCGTGTAACCAACACATTCTCAACAACTAAGGGACCCAAAGAGTCCGGTGTGACATGAAAGTTACCCAAGCCAATGATCAGTACCTTGGCTTCTGTTGGAATGTTTACATGCCTTAGAAAGCCGATAAATTCCTGCGCCAACCTTGTTGCTAACCGATCCTGCAAATCAGCGTCCTTCTGACGCAGTCCGAGTGCTTCCATCGTAATATAATGACCGATTTGCTTGCCAATTGACCTTGCACCCTCCTCGGTTTGCACATCAATTTTTGTGATTTTAATGCCATCATCCTCCACAATCTCCGTATGTATTCCCGGAATCGAGCCTCCAATTTGTTTAGCTACCCATTCATTAGCTTCTACCGCCAAATCCGTACGAACTGAGAAATCATTGGTGTTCATCTTATCAGCCCTTTCGTTTCATCGCGCCATTGCTAGTGTGTGAAGAAAGCGATTTACTTATTCGTCAACCTCGGGACAACCTCGGAAAAGCTATTGCATTTTGATAACCAGCGTGATAAACTATTTGAAGTTGTCAAAAAACAGCATGTGCTTGACGAAGTTAGCTTGCAAGAGCAAGCTCAACCGATGCTTAGGATGCAAGTTTTCTTACGAAAAGAGGTGAACGTAATGCCAAATATTAAATCAGCAATTAAACGAGTGAACGTGAATGAAAAACGCCGTCTTCGCAACGCTTCCCAGAAATCAGCACTTCGCACAGCAGTTAAAGCATTTGATACCGCAGTTGAAGGCAGTAACGTGGATTCTGCTAAAACAGCCTTAGTTATTGCTACGAAGAAAATCGACAAAGCAGCAACAAAAGGTTTGATTCATAAAAATACGGCCAACCGTAAAAAGTCTCGTTTAGCGAAAAAGCTTAACCTCGCAGCAGCAAAAGCTTAATTTCAGACGATTAAACAGAGCTCGTTCAGCTTATTAATAAGCTAAAACGAGCTTTTTAGTTTCTCCATAGTTACAGAATAGAACGAGTTGTCCATTATCATTCGACTCCACGTGAACGGAATTTCTCAGAGTAGATGGAAATACTCCCGTTAATTTCTCCATAAGAGTGCTATTCTGATATTTACATGGAAATACTCCCGTTAATTCATGCGAAATTAGATGGTTTGGGTTAAAATCGCTAATTTACATGGAGTTTTTCCAGTTAAAACATGTTTCACTAGTTAATCAGTCAAATTAACGGTAGTTATTCCAGTTAATTTGTATCGAAAGCAATCTAACCAGAATGGGCGTACTGATACTTATAACAAACCCAATAAAGGCAATTCTCAACTTGGAATTTCAAGAATGAATAATTCCAAGCCTAAAGCTTTATCTACCTTCCCGCTCTTCATGCGATAATCCAGTTCACCTAATTGGGATAGTAAGCCGCTAAGCTTTGCTAAGGAGTAGCTCCGCCCTTGCTCAGAAGCAAGCTTTACGGCATAGGGATGGGCGCTAATTGATCCTGCAATTTGCTGTTGGGAGTATCCTTGTCGCTCAAGTTCTTTAATTTGCAGCATCATCCGGAATTGCCTTGCGATAAGTAATAGAATTTTTATCGGCTCTTCACGCTGTTTGAATAGATCATGAAGAATGGATAAAGCGCGATCCAAGTGTAATTTGACGATTTCATCCATAAGGATGAACACATTTTGTTCTGCACTCCGTACAACAAGCTGACCTATTAATTCCCCCGTTATACAACCATTCGAACCTACAAAAAGCGAGAGCTTCTCAAGCTCCACCGTAATCAATTGCAGCTGCGCTCCCGTATAGAGAATAAACTTATCTATGGCTCCATCGTCAAAGCTAACGCCCAACTTCTCTGCTCTGCGGATCATCCACTTGGTTAGGTCTTCCACAGATAATGGTAAAAAGGGGATCGCACTTTGATTATCCTTGAGCGCCTTTACAATCTTTTTACGTTCATCCAGCTTGTCTGTATCGACCACGAAGACGATCACTGCATAATCCACTGGTGATTTCATATAATCCAAAAGCCGTTCCACTCGATGCTCTACTTTAGTGCTTTCTTTCGCCCCCGTAAAAAAAAGTGCATTTTTCGCAATTATGATCTTCTTTTCTACAAGAAAAGGCATCGTTTCCGTATCATCCAAAACGGTATCCAAGCTTGTCTCACTCAAGTCATATCGACTAACTGCAAGCTGTCTTTGCTCCGGCACTACAAGCTTACTAATTAAATGAGCAATAAACTCTTGCTGTAAATATTTTTCCGTGCCATAACAGACATAGATCGGTAAAGCTTTGCCTTGGGTAATCCCCTTAGCCGCCGTTTTATAATCCACTCCAACACCTCAATCCTGATTCTAACAAGACTCTAATTTTACCAAGAACCTTGAGGTTTGTCGAATGCAACAAAGAGACCTCACTGCTCGTTGGGAGTAAGGTCTCTTTGTTATATTAAATACCTACGAAGCAGGTATCTAGTCTATATTTATGCGACATATCCGAAAGGGTGCATACCGTTTAACTTTATTGTTCTTGCTCCGTTTTTAGAATTACATCAATGATATAACGCTTCAGTTGTCCATCTTCCATGATTACTTCATAAGTTAGCCGTTGATTATCTTGCCATTGCAGCAAATGAATTTGATCTGTTGGCTTCCACTGAACACTGGATGTAAAGCTGCGATTTCCATCTGGCGTTTGTACTTGAACAATTTGTCGTTCAATCACCCCGATGAAATTCCCATCGTCCGAGGTTAAGCTTTGCTGTGTTAGTTCAGGTGTTACTGCAAATGAACGTTTCAGACTCTTGTTAATTAAAGATGAATCAATAATTATTTGGTTAGGCGTAGGCGCAGGTGTAGGTGTAGTTGCGGGCATAGGTGCAGGCGTAGGTGCAGGTTGTGGAACTAACACTTGGCTTTCCTTCATATTCTCATCTTGCCCATTCGCATTCTTACCTTGCCCAAAGGTGACTTTTAATTTGTTTGTAGTGATGTCCATTGCAGCTGTAGACTTTTGTTCCTTCGATCCAGCATTCAAACTTTCACTTCTACTCGCTGCTGCTGAATTTTCTTGTTGCGCTTCAGCAGGTTTTTCTTTTTGCAAAGTATCGGCCTTTTCAGTAGATTTCAATGTGAATTTATCCGCGTCAGTAGATTTATCCTCAGTAGACTTTTTGTCAGTAGCCGCTGCCCTGGGAGCTTCTTGTATTGCTGCTGTAGCCGTTGGAGCAAGTGACTTAGCCTCTGGTTTAGCCACATCTCCTTCAATCCCAAGGCTAAAATTAGTGCTACCAACCGAGCTCGTTATGTTCGTATCTAAGCTTTTATTCATCATCTCACTCGCATCATTCTGCGAGCTTGGCTCCAGATTAACCAAAACCAAACTAAAAATAACAGCTGCCGCTATAAAACCGGCTCCAATTTTCCAAGAGAATAATGGTTTCTTCGTATGAGGACCTGTTGGTAAATATGCTGCACGAATGACCGCTTGTTCAGCATCCAACTCAGCTAGCTTAGGCAAAATGGAATCCACAATACTAAAAGGTGGTGATACTTTAGGCAACAAACGAAGCTGTGCAGATAGGCGTTGAAGCTGCTCAAAAGAGGCGGCGCAGTCCGGGCATTGCTTGATATGCGCCATTAAGCTATCTTGTTCAGCTTGTGTTAAATCTTCATCGACATAACGCTGCATTTCATCCATTATCTGTTCGCAATTCATCCCTACACACCACCCTTCTGATATTCTTGGAGTAAAATCTGCAATTGCTTCCGTGCGCGAAACAAGTAAGATTTGACAGTATTAATCGGCAAATCCAGCGATTCGGCTATTTCATTATATGAAAAATCATCAACATAACGTAAAATTACGACGGTGCGATGATGCTCAGGTAATTTTTCAATCGCCTCATGTATATCTTGGGCAATATATGTAGAAATAACCTCTTTTTCCACATTTGTTTCAGACGAAAAAATCATTTCATGCTCATCCACCGAGATAGTAGGCTTGGCTTTGCGAAATTTATCAATACATATATTCGTCACAATACGTTGAACCCAAGTTTTAAATTGCGCCTTTTCTTCATAAGAATGAATCTTGGTATAAATCCGAATGAGTACTTCCTGAGAAACGTCTAATGCATCCTGTTCATTATTAAGCATATAATAAGCCGTCTTATATACATGAGGCTCTATTTCCCGCAAAAGAGTTATTAATGCGTCGCGCTCACCCGACTGGGCAGCTCTGACAAGTTCCGGCGCTATCACTGCCTTACCCCCTCTTGCAACCTTCTAGACGGATTTTAATCCGCAAATGTTGCATTTTTCTAATCTATTAAATAATCTTCTTTACTAGAATAACAAAGATCGGGCTGGCTTGCGATGATTTCCAACATTTAAGCACAAAAAAAACCGTGCAAACGCCTGTTAGCAGCGTCTGACGGTCGTCTTTTACAGCTCCTAACGCTTGCCCGAATGATGAAAAGGCTCGCCAAGCGCGGAAGGCGCTGTTGCTCGCCCGACAGCTCCCACCAAAACCAATATTGTTAATACATACGGCAGCATATATATAAACTCGGTAGGAATTTGACTTGCAAAATCAAACAATTGTACAAAGTTTTTAAGCGCTTGAGCAAAGCCGAAAAAGATGGCTGCTCCTAAAACACCGACTGGATTCCACTTGCCAAAAATCATAGCGGCTAATGCAATAAAGCCCTGTCCAGAAATCGTATTGTGTGAAAAGCTGCTCGTTGTCGTTAAAGTAATTGTAGCCCCGCCTAAGCCAGCAAGAGCTCCACTAAGCATAACAGCTAGATAGCGCATCTTCTGCACATGAATCCCAACAGTATCTGCGGCACTTGGATGCTCCCCCACTGAACGTAATCTTAAGCCAAATGGGGTTTTGAATAAAACATAAAAGCTGACAGCTACTAATATTAATGCTAGATAGGTTGTTGGATAAGCAGTGAATATGGCTGTACCGAGAAAGGGGATATCCGAGAGAAAGGGGATGCTGATTTTCGAAAAAACGGTTTGCAGCGTTGTTGTTTCTCCAGCCCCATTGAATAAAATTTTAACTAAATACACGGTTACGCCAGTTGCTAAGAAGTTAATTACCACACCGCTTACCACTTGATTAGCACTAAATGTTATAGATGCTACAGCGTGTATTAAGGAAAACATTACCCCAAGCAATAAACCCGCTACGAGCCCAACCCAAGGTGAGAATGAACCCATGCCGGCTTGAATAGCATAATAGGTAGCCACTGCTGAGCTGAAAGCTCCAGCGGTCATTAAACCTTCTAAACCAATATTGATAACCCCGGAACGCTCTGAGAAAATTCCACCTAAAGCTGCAAGAATTAAAGCCGTTGAAAAAACCAAGGTTGTATTAAACATATCCCCAAGTGTTGTTAGAAAATCCATCTAGAGCACCTCGCCTTTTTTTCGTTTGCTTTTAAAAGATCGAAGAACCCAGCGGATAATGCCCGGTGAAGCCACAAAGAAAATGACAGAACCAATCACAATACGGATAATCTCAGGTGGAACATCGGCACCAAAGCTCATTCCTGCGGCGCCATAGGACAAGGTTCCGAATAAAGCAGCCGCAAGCAGCACGCCTAATGGATGATTACCGCCAAGCAAGGATACTGCAATACCATCAAAGCCATAACCAGAGGATGAAGCTGCGATAACTTGATATTTAAATACACCTAGTACATCAACAACACCAGCAAGTCCAGCAAAAACACCGCCAATGAACATCGCTTTAATAATATTCCGTTTTACATTCATCCCTGCATATTCAGCAGCTTGTGGATTTAAGCCCACAGCTCGCAATTCAAAGCCTTGTTTGGTTTTCCAAAGAATCAGATAAAAAACAACTGGCCCTAATAAAGCTATGAGCGTTCCCCAGTGCATACGTGCATTTTGAAATAAGTGACTTAGCCAAGGATAGCTTATAGATGCCGTATCATGGATATAATATGTTCGTTGCTGATCGGGCTCTAATAAAAAATGAGCAACAATATAATTCGCAAGGAAAAGGGCAATCCAATTCAGCATGATCGTTGTGATGACCTCATTGATGCCCCACTTGGCTTTCAGCAGCCCAGCTAGTCCACCCCAAAGCCCTGCAAGCAAAGCACCCACAAGAATGGCTAATGGTGCGTGAATAAACCAAGGCAAGCTAAGCTTGATCCCAACAATCGAGGCTCCGATGCTCCCCATAATAAATTGACCCTCTGCCCCGATATTGAATAATCCGGTACGAAATGCGAACGCTACTGATAAACCAGTTAATAACAAGGGGGTTATTTCACGAATCGTTTCACCAAAGCCATAAGTATCTCCAAATACCTTTTTAATCAAAGAACCATAAGCTAGTATGGGGTTATAACCACCAATTAGCATAATAAGGGCACCAAAGAGCAGACCGAACAATATGGCGATAGCTGGAACAGTGGCTGATTCCTTTGTAAATACCTTAATCAATTTATCCACTAACCCTGCCTCCTTCCATTATTTTCGCGCCTGCCATCATGCTTCCTAATTCTTGATCGCTCGTTTTCTCAGGGAGCACCTCACCGACCACTTTTCCCTCGTACAGAACTGCAATACGGTCTGATACATGCATAATTTCGTCTAATTCATAGGAGATCAATAAAACCGCTTTATTCATATTGCGCTGCTCCACAAGTCTTTTATGAATGAATTCTATGGCCCCTACATCCAATCCTCGTGTTGGCTGGGCTGCAATAAGCAGCTCCGGATGATCACTGAGCTCTCTGGCAATAATGGCTTTTTGTTGATTCCCACCCGATAAAGATTCAGCTAAAACGTATATATTCGGTGTCCGCACATCGAATTCAGCGACTAACGCTTCTGCATGCTTATCAATTGCCTTGTAATCCAAAAATCCATTTCGATTATATTCGGGGCGATAGTATGTATTTAGCACCATATTCTCACTTAAGGAGAAATCCAGAATCAAACCATGCTTGTGACGATCCACAGGAATATGGGATATGCCGCTTTCAGAAATACTTCTCACTGACTGGTTGGTAATATCCTTACCTAACATTTGAATCGAGCCGCTGTCGACCTTGAGCAAACCTGTTAATGCTTCAATTAACTCTGTTTGACCATTGCCATCGACACCAGCGATACCCAAAATTTCTCCACGTCTTAATACGAAGGAGGTGCCATTTAAACCTTTTAGCCCATTCCGTCCTTTGACGACAAGATCACGGACATCAAGTATAGTTTCTCCAGGCTCCGACTGTTTTTTGTCTAATTGAAACGATACGTGGTGGCCAACCATTTTCTCCGCAAGCTCATCTGCGTTTGTAGCAGACTTTGCAATGGTTTCAATATGCTTGCCTCGGCGGATAATGGTGACCGTATCGGCAATTTTCATAATTTCCTTAAGCTTATGAGTAATCAATATAATCGATTTCCCTTCAACCACCAGGTTACGCATAATCATCATTAATTCATCAATTTCCTGAGGGGTTAACACCGCTGTTGGTTCATCGAATATTAAGATCTCTGCACCGCGATATAGCGTTTTCAAAATTTCTACCCTTTGCTGCATCCCTACTGAAATATCAACTATTTTCGCATAGGGATCTACATTTAATCCATAGCGCTTGGAAAGCTGTTCGACCTCTTCATGTGCATGTTTATAGTCTACCGAGAGACCTTTTCTAGGTTCATTGCCTAATATAATATTCTCTGTAACGGAAAAAGGCTGCACCAGCTTAAAATGCTGGTGCACCATCCCTATTCCCAATTGAATTGCTTTATTGGGCCCATCCATGATAACCTTCTGCTCGTTAACATAAATTTCACCCTCTTCCGGCTGATAAAGCCCGAATAAAATATTCATTAATGTAGATTTGCCAGCCCCATTTTCGCCAAGGAGAGCATGAATCTCGCCCTGGCGAAGCTTGAGGTTAATCCGATCGTTGACGACGATGCCTGGAAATCGTTTGGTAATATTTCGCATTTCTACGACAGTCTTCACGTTATCCATAAGATCACCTTTACCGGATTATTTTACGTCAGCTGGAACTGTAATTTCACCACTAATAATTTTTGCTTTAAATTCTTCCACTTTTGCTAAGATTTCAGCCGAAACGTTTTTGCTTGACGAATCTGGAATGCCTACTCCATCTTCTTTCAAACCAAGCACAACACTTTTTCCGCCTTCAAATTTACCTTCTGTCAAGTTCTTGGAGATTAGAGCAACAGCTTTATCAACACGCTTTACCATAGACGTCAATGTAATATCCGTACCGAAAGTGATTGATTGATCCTTATCAACACCGATTACCCAAACCTTTTTACCCGCTGTGAAACGATCTTTAGCTTCATTGAAAACACCATTACCCGTTGAACCTGCTGCATGGAATACGATATCTGCTCCATCATTATATAATGTTGCAGCTGCAGCTTTACCAAGATCCGGTTTATCGAATGCGCCTGTATAGTTTATAGAAACCTTTGCTTTGTCATTTACAGCAGCGACACCAGCAACAAAGCCCGCTTCAAAGCGAGTAATAACTGGAATTTTAATCCCGCCAACAAAGCCAATTTTATTGGTTTTCGTTGTTAGTCCTGCAATAACACCAACCAAATAGGCACCTTCATTTTCAGAAAATGTTACAGATGCAACGTTTGGAGCTTCTACCACATTATCAATAATCGCAAAGTTTGTTTTTGGATTTTGATCTGCTACAGTTTTCAAGGCATCGCCCATTAAGAATCCAATACCCCAAGTTAAATTGTAATTGTCTTTAGCGAATGTATTCAGATTAGTTAAATAATCAGCATCGCCTTTACTTTGCAAATACTTAACCTCTGTGCCTGTTTCCTTAGCAAACTGTTGCAAGCCTTCCCAAGCAGATTGATTGAATGAGTTATCATTAACACCGCCAATATCTGTAACCATACCCACTTTAAATTTGGCTGCTGGAGCTTCTGTAGCAGCTGGAGCATCCGTTGCAGCAGTCGTAGGAGCTACTGTTGCAGCAGTCGTAGGGGCGACAGTTGCACCATTTCCATCTTTCGTTTTTCCACAAGCAGACAACACAACAGCAAAAATCAATACAAACATCACCGATACAGATAACATTTTTTTCATTTGTAAACCCTCCATTTTTATATTTTCAACACGTTTTTATTGCTTTAAATCTTTGGGTGAGAAAGCACCCGGGAGCAAATCTATTACTTTGAGTCGCTGTACATCACCCTTCATATTCGCCAATACCACCTCCATCTCAGAATCACAAAGCTCGGAAATAACTTGCCGACAGGCACCGCAAGGTGAAACAGGTCGGTCGGTGTCCGCTATTACTACCAATCGCTTGAATTGGGTAACGCCATCGGAATAGGCCTTGAAAAGCGCGGTTCGTTCTGCACAATTACACATGCTAAAAGCTGCATTTTCTATATTACAGCCGCGATAAATCGTACCATCCTCAGCTAATAAAGCTGCGCCCACTTTAAATTCAGAATAAGGGGCATAAGCAAAATCTCTGGCAATCTTAGCTTCACGTATTAAATGCTCGATATTCAACACAACCCTTCCATTTAGTGAATGACTTCATAAATTAATTGTGGCGCTTTAGTCTGATTTTCAGAAATGCGGTAAGCAGCATAAATGATCCCTTCTACCTCCGGATTACTTCCTGCATTAGCATGGATCGTAAGTAAGGATTCACCTTTTTGTACAGGATCTCCAATTTTTTTATGCAGAACCAGTCCAACAGCCAAGTCAATCATTGAATCCTTTGTCTGCCTTCCGGCTCCTAGCAGCATCGCTGCCAATCCAATCTGATCAGCTTCAATGGCTGCGATATATCCCTTTTCAAGTGAAGCCAACTCATAAATAAAAGGTGCAGTAGGAAGCCTGGATGGATCATCAATGACAGTCGCGTCGCCACCTTGGGCATGGAGAAAGGTTCTGAATGTATCCAATGCTTTACCACTAGTAATAGCCTCTTCGAGCATGAGTCTAGCTTGCTCCAGGCTGTCTGCTTTTTCAGCAAGCATCACCATCTGACTGCCTAAGACGAGGCAGAGCTCCGTAAGTCTCTGTGATCCACGACATTGAAGGACTGCAATCGCTTCTTTAATTTCAAGCGCATTGCCGACGGCGTCTCCCAGAGGCTGGTTCATATCAGATATGACTGCTACGGTATGCCTTCCAACTCGATTGCCAATGTCTACCATACAGTGGGCCAGCTCCCCAGCATCATCCAAGTCTTTCATAAATGCTCCTGAGCCAACTTTAACATCAAGTACTATGGCATCTGCACCAGAAGCGATTTTTTTACTCATAATCGAACTCGCAATCAGTGGTATGGATTCAACCGTTGCTGTAACATCTCGCAAAGCATAAAGCTTTTTATCTGCTGGGGTTAAATTCCTGCTTTGACCCACCACTGCAATATGATTCGTGTTGACCAAATGATTAAATTGCTGATTATCTATCTCCACATGAAAGCCAGGAACGGCTTCCAGCTTATCGATCGTTCCACCTGTATGTCCCAAGCCTCTGCCTGACATCTTCGCTATGGGCACACCAACTGCCGCAACCATGGGTGCTACGATCATCGTTGTTGTATCGCCAACACCGCCAGTACTATGCTTGTCCACCTTAATCCCATCGATTGCCGAGAGATCAATTTGTTCACCCGATTCGACCATGGCCATTGTCAAATGGACTCTTTCCTCCGAACTCATCCCCTGAAAATAAATTGCCATAGCAAATGCAGACATCTGATAATCCGGTATCTCACCGGAGGTGTAGCCCTGAATGATGTATTGGATTTCTGCTTCACTTAGCTCGTGCCCATCACGCTTGCGTTCAATCAGATCGACCATTCTCATCATAAAGTCTCCTTAGAGTTTTGCTTAGTCTTACTAATAGCCGCTTCCACTGCCACCTGTTACTAATGCAATCCCTGAGCTAGTACCTAATCGAGTTGCACCCGCTTCGATTAATTGAAGCGCAAATGGTAAATCTCGCACACCTCCGGAGGCTTTAATTCCCATTGCATCGCCGACTGATTTACGAATCAGTTGAATATCCTTTATTGTAGCCCCGCTAGGTCCAAACCCCGTTGAGGTTTTAACAAAATCAGCCCCCGCTAATTTGCTTAATTCGGCTGCATGTCGTTTCTCCTCATCCGTCAAGTAACAGGTTTCGATAATGACCTTCACGATGGCTTTTCCTTGACAAGCCTGTACAATCTCACGAATATCGTCTTCGACTGCAACAAAGTCTCCCGATTTCATTGCACCAATGTTAAGCACCATATCAATTTCAGTTGCTCCGTTTACAATTGAATCTCTAGCCTCAGCACCCTTGATTAAAGTGCTGCTGCTGCCTAACGGAAAACCTATCACTGTCGTAATCCCCACTTTGCTGCCTTTAAGCTGCCGTACCGCCAACGGAACCCAATATGGATTCACACATACGGTCGCAAATTGATATTGCATAGCTTCATCACATAATTGGATAATATCCTTCTCGGTACTGTCTGCTTTTAGTAAAGTATGATCAATCATAGCTGCAATTTGCTCAGGACTCATAGTTTTACCCTCCTAGTGCTAATCATTTATTCAACAATGCTTTTGCGGTAAATTGGTCTGTGATGAGTGTATTGGCATATTTACCACAAAGTGCACCATAAATCGCTTCCACCTTCGAGGTACCACCTGCTACAAGAATCGAGTGTTCTTTCCCTCTTAATTCGGCTAACTCAATGCCTATTGTACGATCATCTAAATTTTCTAAACAAATGACCCCATTCATGTCAAAATATCTTGAGCAAATATCGCCAACTGCATGAGACTTAATGACTTCAATTTCTTCGTTGGTAAAATAGTTAGTTTGGATTAGAACTGATTCTGAATTGGGTACCCCTGCTGTGAAGATCGCAATGTTCGATTGCTTACCTAGATCTAAAACCTTACGAATATGGCGATCGGATTGAATCGCTTGCTTCACTAGAATATGATCCACAATCGCAGGTAAATTCAGAAAATGCGGATTAACGTGAAATGCATTGCCAAAAAGTTGGATGATCTCCGATGCATAAGTGTTGACCTCGGAATAACTAACACCCCCATTTAGCTGTACCACAACGACATTCTTTACCGTTTTCCTCTGGATTTGGCGTGCGACCTGATATAAGGTGGTGCCCCAGGAAACCGCAATGATATCATTATCTTTAACAATTCTATCTATATAATTTGCGGCGGCCTCACCTATATATTTTTTCCCGATATCGTTCTCATTATAAGGTATAAAAGCAACCTCAACCTGCTTAAGCTGAAACTTGTCCCGAAGATCTGCTGCTAATGATTCAATTTCTTCCATTGGATCAATAATAGTTATTTGGACAATACCTTCGGACTTGGCTTGCTGCAGCAAACGTGATACAGTTGGTCTTGATACTCCCAATCGCTCAGCTATCTCGCTTTGACTGTGGTCTAGCTGATAATATAACTTGGCGGCTTCAATAACCTTTCGTAGTTTATCTTCTTTCATTACAGCCTCCAATTCCTTGAAAACGAGAAATTTAATTCAGATCGATCTGAAATTATGTTCTATTCGATCATTATAGACGAGTTAGGATAGGTTGGCAATTCATAAATCATCCGTAAATTTGACTCTTGTGTGAATGCCATTTTCTTTGATTAGCATGTCTACTTCTCCCAATTCATCCGTGCGGTAAACTTGTATATCATGCTCAGCTAAGCGTGTAAGCACTTCTTCTGTGGGATGACCATAAGTGTTATGCTCACCTACAGAAATCACAGCCTGTTTAGGTAACCAGAAATCAAGCCAATCTTCTGAAGTTGATGTTTTGCTGCCGTGATGAGCGACTTTAAGCACATCGATAGAATGGGATGATTTACTATCCATGTCAGATAAATATTCAAGTACATCATTCTCGGAGTTTTTCTCCATGTCACCGGTAAATAAGAACCTGGAGTGGTACATTTCCAATAGAAACACCAGGCAGTCATTATTTTGTTTTTTTTCGACAGATAGTCGATAGAATTGCTGAGCATTATCCGTGTCTACAATTTCATTTTCTTGCTTAATTGGGTATAAGAAATGAATGATTGTCTTTGAATCCACTCTCAACTTCAAAGCAGCATGACCTACCTCTAATGGGATATTCAAATCTAATGCTGTTTTAAAAAGCTTTTCTACTCCTAAGTTTGGCTTCAGTGTCCCGTTAAAAATAAAATTTCGTACGGGAATTTGCTCGATGACTGCTTGCAAGCCTCCAATATGATCCGTGTCCTCATGTGTTGAAATGAGATAATCCAGTTGGTGGACACCACGTTTCTTCAGCAGAGGAACTAGTGTATTCTTACCCACCTCATATGGTTTTTTTCGTTGCTTCCATTCATCCCCTTGTTTCCGAAATACGAGTGTCCCCCCGCCATCCACCAGAATATATTTATTGCTTGGTGTGCGTATGAGGATAGCATCCCCTTGTCCAACATCAATGAACTGCACTTGACCTCCATTCCGCCACATTTCTGGATGATACCCATACCAGAGCAACAGGAAGAGACATAGCAAATTACATATAACAGCTATCGAAACACCTCTGGATTGAAGGATGAAACGAATATAAACACCTTCTCGCTTAGCCTCTCTTCCTGCCTTCCAACGAACCAAGCACCCAATCACAACTGCAATGAGCGTATAATAAGCTATCATCCAGGCTAACGATGGACTGCTCCAAATCATGTGGAAGCTGCTCCAGCTATCCAGCTCGGCTGTGAGCCAGAAGGTCAAGCGATTGCTTAGGGCTGCAAGCCATGCAATTCCTTTACCCAGCGACATACTAACTAAGCTTGTGATTAAAGCTACAGTAGCAATGGGAGTTACTGCAAAGCTGATAAAAGGAACGAGAATGATATTAGCCAGCCAAGACAATAGTGAAAATTGATTGAAATAATAAATCGTTAAAGGAAAAGAAATCGTTTGCGCCACTAGAGTTACCGCTAAGGTTAAGTTCATTGTTTTTTGCTTTGGCAGCAAAGAGCTGACCCAAGGTACGCCAACGATTAATCCGTAGGTCACAGCAAATGACAGCTGAAAGCTTACATCCAATAAGGCATATGGATTCCAGAGCAGCATAAGCCATCCGACTAAACAGAGCAATTTCAAGCCGTCCTTTAGCCAATTCCTTCTAACTGCATAGAGTGCGATCATTGCCATCAAGCCAGCTCTAACGACTGATGGTGATGAGCCAGTAAACAAAACATAAAATGGCAGCAATGCTATAACAATTAGCAAACCCGTTTCTTTGGTGAAGCGAAGCTTACGTAAAATCCATAAAACTACAGCACAAAATACCGCCACCTGCATACCGGAAATCGCTAATATATGTGTCAATCCTAGATTAGAAAACTGCTGAAATTGCTCGGGATCAAGATCTACACGTAGTCCAATTAATAAGCTTTTCATGTAGCCTGCTTGAGATTCAGGAAATAATTGCTCCAGCTTATGGGCTAAAAACCCACGAAATTGATCATTATAACGCAATAGCTGCAGCCAATTCCAATGAAAAGAAGATTCACTAGTAACAGAATCCAAGCCTTTTATTGCAAGCATCCAATGAATGTGCTGCTGTCGCAGGTATTGTTGATAATCAAAACCGCCGAAATTACGAGCTGCAGCCGGAATCAACAGCGTACCCTTAAAGCTGATATCATCCCCTCTTTGCAGTGTGAGTGCAGTTGCTTGCTCTTCTTGTTCCAACAAACGGAGCGAAACCTTTATTGATTCTTGGATTGAAAATATATGTTCATCATTATCTAAGCTTCCTTTCGCAAATAGTAGTCGCTTTGTCCGAATTGTGAAGCCTACATGATCGCCGTCTACATCAATGGGTGAGGTAATGATTCCATTCACCTCAACACTTATATCATTAAAGCTATCATTCGTTAGCTTCTCTTTATCGTTCACTAAGTGAAGCTGTGTTTGATTATGCTGATCCACCCATTGATAATAACCAAAAGCAATTGACATAAGGATGATGAAGCCAATGAAGCTTTTTCCAGGCAGCTTAAAAAACCATAAGGCTCCAACAGTAAGAGCAAGCCCTACATAGACTAACCAAGTTATTTCAAACTGGGGTAGCATGATTGCAAGACTATAGCCACCCGCCCAAATCCATGCCCACCAGATCAAATGATTATTTTTCAATTAAATCCTCCTCACAGCAACAGTACCCAGGATAAACGGTTACACTGTCTCATAAAGTCAGTATGTGCGAAAAAAGTGTACGCTTATAATCGCACAAAAATAAACCCTCTTCGTCGAAATGAAGAGGGTGCTTCCCTAATTACAGCCTATTTTAATGAATAACTTCGTTGACAATACTTGAGGGCGGGGAATACTGCTCCATATGGATAAATTTGATGCCTCTTTGCATCATCAGCTCTTTAACCTTTTCACTATCCTTCGGATAGGCTCGATGATAGACAATTTCAATGACTCCACTATTGGCGAGCATATTCGCGCAGGTCCAACAGGGTTGATCCGTTACATAAACAACAGAGCCTTCACGGTCTCTGCGATCTGTAAATAACAGCAGGTTTTGCTCGGCATGAATCGTTCTTACACAGCGTTGCTTGCGAATCATCTCTTCCTGCCCATTGTCCAATAGCTTAACCTCAAACTCTTCCACAATCATACAGCCTGCTTCTGTGCAATCCGCAACACCCATAGGAGCTCCATTATAAGCAGTCCCCAACAGTTTTTTACCTTGGACAAGCACCGCACCCACATGACGTCTTGGACATTGCGAGCGAGTTGAAGCCATATAAGCAATATCGAGAAAATAAGTATTCCAATCTTTTCTAATTGACATAAATGCTCCTCTAATCGTTATGACTCTCATTTTCTCATACTTTAAGCGAAAATTAAAGTTCTAGATGATCTTTGATTTTCGCAAAGATTTTGGGACCAATGCCTTTTACCTTCATTAATTCTTCTAATGTTTGGAAGCTGTGAGCATCCCGATAGGCAATGATCGCTTCTGCTTTGCTTTCACCAATGCCTGAAAGCTTCATAAGCTCAACAGTCATTGCTTTATTCACATTAACTTTGAAATTGACATTCTGGTTCGTTTTAGCTCGCGTAACTGCTTTTGATTTGGATGTAGATTTCGGCTTTGAAGTAGCTTGCGGTTTTGCTGTTTTCTTGGGTTTAGCTATTGCATCCTGTTCTAAAGCTAATTCATCTCCCCCATTTGAGCTTGCACCTGATGAGCTTGCTTCTGGCGAGTTTACCTCTGAGGGTGCCGGAGTGGCTGCCTGCTTCACTTCTCGATCCAATAACGCTTGCATTTCCTTATTTACCGCCAATGGTTCTGAGCGATTATCCTGCCCATGCTTGACCTCATACCCAATCAATGCCACAACAGCGATAAGCGGAATAACACTTAAGGCAATCACTTTCTTATATTGTACAAAAAAAAGCAACATATGATCCCCCCCTTTCATTTATTGAACAGTAGAATGAATATAAGGCCGCGCAAACAAAAACCGCCCCTGCTCACGCGTTGCGTGAATAGAGGCGGTTCTTCCGCACAGATTGTTCAATTAAAAATAATATAAACGGTTTTGGAATAATATGCAAGCTGAAAATTATAAACACTTCAAAAAAGGTAAAGTGTTTCACAAAGTCATTAGAGGCTGCAACTTAGCATATATTGGAATAGCATTCCATATCGGGAGGGGTTTAAATGAACGTAGGCTTCATTGGAACGGGTAGCATGGGAAGTATCCTCATAGAATCCTTAATCCACACGGGCGCCCTACGTCCAGATGAGATTATTGCGAGCAACCGTACGTCAGGTAAAATAGATCATTTAACCGAACATTTCATTGGTCTCCGAAAAGCCAGCACCAACATCGAAGTCGTGCAGCATTGCGAAATAATTTTCTTATGTATCAAACCGAGTGATTTTAAGGCTGTGATTAACGAAATAAAACCTTTTGTTCAAGCTTCCCAAATTGTCATTTCCATTACCAGTCCGATTACAATTGCCTACCTTGAAGATCAATTGTCTAGCAAAATAGCTAAAATCATCCCAAGTATCACCAATTATGTACTAAGTGGATCCACACTTTGTATTTACGGAGAACGTTTATTAAAGGAAGATATGGTTCATCTCGAACATTTGCTGAAACATATTAGCGAGCCTATCCGTGTAGCCGAACAATTTACACGAATCTCCTCAGATATTTCAAGCTGCGGACCTGCCTTTTTCGCACTCATCTTATTGAAATTTATTCGTGCAGCCGTAGAGGAAACCGGCTTCAACTATGCAGATGCTAACCTTTTGGCTTGTGAAATGCTGCTAGGCACAGGCAAGCTTCTAACATCAGGCGGCTTTACACCAGGCGAGCTGCAAAAACGTGTAGCCGTACCCGGCGGAATTACCGCCGAGGGGCTAAAACTGCTGGATCAGAAGCTGGATGGGGTATTCAACCAGCTCTTTCAGATCACACACGCTAAATTTATAGAAGATATGACGAAAGTCAATCATTAGCCTACAACAATGTTAACCAGCTTACCTTTAACTACGATTACTTTACGGATTGTTTTGCCAGCCGTGGCTTCTTGGACTTTTATTAGATTATGGGCAAGAACTTGCATCGCCGCTTCTTCCATTTCACGCGAGATCGCGACACGTTCAATAATTTTGCCATTTACTTGTACAATGATTTCAACTTCATTGTCTTCAATCCAAGCTTCATCATAAGATGGCCATGGTTCATATGTTAAGCTGGATTTCTGCCCCAGTTGCTCCCAAAGCTCTTCTGCAATATGCGGTGCAATAGGTGATAAGAGCTGTACAAATTGAACCATAGCAGCCATTGGCAGCTGTTCTGTTTTATAAGCATCATTGACAAAAATCATCATTTGGCTAATCGCTGTATTAAAGCGCAATGCTTCATAGTCTTCTGTAATTTTCTTAATCGAACGGTGCCAAGTGCGTTTGAATGCATCATTGGATTGCCCTTCTGCCGGCGAAACAACAATTTTCGGATTCAAACTGCCATCCTCTTCGTTGATAAACAACCGCCATACCCGATTAAAGAAACGATAAATCCCCTCAACTCCACTCACATTCCATGGCTTAGTTGATTCAAGCGGCCCCATAAACATTTCGTACATTCGCAGCGTATCGCCACCAAACTCATTGACAATTTGATCTGGATTAATGACATTCCCACGTGATTTGCTCATTTTTTCATTATTGTCACCGAGGATCATCCCTTGATTGACCAGCTTGTGAAAAGGCTCTTTTGTTGCAACAATACCCAAATCGTAAAGCACCTTATGCCAGAAACGCGCATAAAGCAAATGTAAAACGGCATGTTCAGCGCCACCAATATAAAGATCCACGGGCAGCCATTGCTTTTGCAGCTCAGCCGAGCAAAGCTCCTTGTCATTGTGCGGATCGATATAGCGCAAGTAGTACCAGCAGCTCCCTGCCCATTGCGGCATCGTATTCGTCTCGCGACGAGCCTTCATACCTGTTTCCGAATCAATTGTATTGACCCATTCATCAACAACGGCTAGAGGTGACTCTCCTGTACCCGATGGTTTGATTTGTGAAATATCCGGCAATAGTAAAGGCAGTTGATCCACAGGCACCGTCTTCATAGTGCCATCTTCAAGATGAAGAATCGGAATCGGTTCTCCCCAGTATCTTTGACGGCTGAACAGCCAATCACGTAGACGATATGTGACCTTGCCTTGCCCCTTACCTTCGGCCTCCAACCAAGCAATCATGCGGGCAATGGCATCCACATTATTCAAACCATTCAGAAAGTCTGAGTTCACATGAACTCCGTCACCAGCATAAGCTTCTTCCGCAATATTACCGCCTTGAACAACTTCTATAATCGAAAGCTCAAATTGTTTAGCAAATGCATAATCCCGTTCATCGTGACCCGGAACCGCCATAATAGCCCCCGTACCATAACCTGCAAGCACATAATCGGCAATCCAGATCGGCACTTGCGCACCGTTTACAGGATTGATGGCATACGCCCCCGTGAAAACACCGCTTTTATCCTTTGCTAAATCTGTCCGCTCCAAGTCGCTCTTGCGTGATGCTTTTTCTTGGTAAGCAACAACCGCCGCTTTTTGTGCTGCTGTCGTGATTTTAGCCACTAATTTATGCTCAGGTGCGAGTACGCAATAGGTCGCTCCGAACAAAGTGTCCGGACGTGTTGTAAACACAGATAAGCTTGCATCCGAATAACCATCAATTGCAAAATGAACCTCAGCTCCAACGGATTTCCCAATCCAATTGCGCTGCATATCCTTGATGCCTTCGGTCCAATCCAGTTCTTCCAAATCATCCAATAAACGCTCCGCAAAAGCAGTTATTCGCAAAATCCACTGACGCATCGGACGACGGATAACGGGATGATTCCCCCGTTCGCTCAAGCCATCAATCACTTCCTCATTTGCCAAAACCGTTCCCAAAGCCGGACACCAGTTTACCAATACTTCGTCTAAGTAAGCTAAGCCCCGATTATAGAGTTGAATAAAAATCCATTGCGTCCATTTGTAATACTCCGGATCCGTTGTACTAATTTCACGATCCCAATCGTAAGAAAAACCCAGCGTCTTAATTTGACGACGGAAATTATTAATATTTTTGATCGTGAATTCTTTGGGATGCTGTCCCGTGTTCAACGCATGCTGCTCAGCAGGTAAGCCAAAAGCATCCCAACCCATCGGATGCAGGACGTTATAGCCTTTCATCCGCTTGTAGCGCGAAACGATATCCGTAGCCGTCATTCCCTCAGGATGTCCTACGTGCAAGCCATCCCCTGATGGATAAGGAAACATATCCAAGGCATAAAACTTCGGCATCGTCGCATCATCAAGCACCTTGAACGTTTTGTTGTCATCCCATATCTTCTGCCATTTCGGTTCCATTACCAACGGATTGTAGCCAAACTGCTTTACATCTTGCGCCATCTTATTGAACCCCCTACATATTGTGGACTTTCACTGCTAAAAATAGGCATAAAAAAAACCTCCATCGCTAGCACAACGCTAGGGACGAGATTGCTTCCCGTGGTACCACCCTAATTCATAGAAATGCTCTTAGTAGCCATTCTCTTCTCACTTGAAACCCTTAACGTGGGCGACGAATTGATTTCCGCTGATTAATCAGCCTCACCATTAGCTCCAAGACGAGTTCATTCCTGCCTACTGCCCGCTTACACCAACCGCCGGCTCTCTGAAAGTGGCTGCAGAATTACTATTTCTTTTCATTGCATGTTCTTTATAGACGATAATTTCCCTTGATTATATGCAAAATAAAGCCATTATGTCAAGTTCTGCGTTCACCCACTACAGAATTGGACAAAGATCAGGTATACTAATTGT
Source organism: Paenibacillaceae bacterium (assembly GCA_040904685.1). GTDB lineage: Bacteria > Bacillota > Bacilli > Paenibacillales > NBRC-103111 > Paenibacillus_AC. Next base: position 63,003 of record JBBDSZ010000051.1, read on the forward strand.
AGCATATTTACCGAAAGGAGCTTCAACTTGAAAAAAATCTTGGTTGTATTTACCGGCGGTACAATTGGCAGCCTCAAAAAGAACCATAGTATTGATGTTGATGCCTTAACTTCTTATGAGTTAATCCAGATGTACGAAGCATACACTCATAAGCGCCAAGTCGAGTTTGATACACATCAGCCATTAAATATTCTCAGTGAGAATATGGTGCCACTGGATTGGATTACCCTCATAAATCAGCTTAAAAAAATAGATTACTCTTTATATCAAGGGATTATTATTACGCATGGTACGGATACTTTACCCTATACTGCAGCAGCTTTAAGCTTAGCGTGTAAGGGGATCCCCATCCCAATTGTCCTGATTGCGAGCAACTTTCCGTTGAACGATACCCGTGGAAAAGGTGTGCAAAATTTTTCACACGCAGTCGATTTTATTATGGAACAGCCTTTGGTTGGGGTATTTGTTATTTTCGAGAATAATCATGGGGATGCAATTGTTCATTTAGGTACGAGATTAACTCCATCTGATCCTTTTACAGACGAGTATGACAGCACTTATTCGGTTCCATTCGGAGTGATAAACAACAAAAAGTTCATCCACAATACCCATGAGCTAAACCCGTCTTTGTCAAGTCTTCAAAACCAGCTTGAGTTAGGAAAACTCAGTAAGCACGTTGCTTTCTCTAATGAGATTCTATACATCAAACCCCATCCTGGACTCAATTATCACTATTACGATTTTACCACTCATAAACCGAAGGCTGTGCTGCATGACTTATATCATTCTGGCACCGCCTGCACACGCGCTTCTGATTTATTCCATTCCTCCATGATCCACTTCTTGACTTATTGCCAGTCGCACGACGTAGCAGTCTATATTGCACCCCTAAAGAATAAAGCCGGGGATCTATATGCGTCTTCAATACGGCTCATCGAAGCAGGGGCGATCCCTCTAGAGAACATCTCATTGGAAACAGCCCTAATCAAACTGATGCTTGCCTATGGTAGCTTTGAAGAACACGCACATGTCCTTCGATTTATGCAGGAAACATCGTTATTCTTTGAAATTCACGCGAAAAATTAATTTAGATCTTCCCTTTTATTCTGAAAAATGAATAGACCTTATCATTCTCAGAGTTAACTGCAAAAGTACAGTTAAATAAGGCAAAATCAACATTTTGGTGCATTCTAACTGCAATAATACAGTTAGAATTCATAGATTCCTTATATATTAGCGGTTTTTGATGAAAAATCGAAAATCAAACTGTATTTTTGCATTTAGAAGCCCAAATATAGGGTGAAACGTTCCATCTAACTGTATTCTTGCAGTTAGAGTTGATTTGGTTACCCTGAATACATACAATTTTCGTTATTTCATCAAGGAAATATGGCGTTATTAGAAAAAAACGTTATCAACACCAAGCCTTCGCTAATCGCCCCTTATTATGGATGTAAGGGAACCTTTAGAGAAAATGAGCTGTCTAATAACAAAATTATTTCCCAATAAGATGAAAGGAATTAATTGGCTTACTTTGGCTTGCGACAAACAAAAAATGCACGTTCCGTCTCAGCATGTACCGGCTCAAAACGGAAGTCTCCAAAGACCTCCACATCAACAAATCCAATCTCGAGCAGCTGACGTTTAAGCCAGTCCAAACGATATCCTCTTTGCACATGTGTTTCTTCAAAGCGCAAAAACTTGGGTTCCTGCGGGGAACGGTCATGACTTAAACTGCTCTTACCATCATCCTCACGAACAAACAACGTCAGCTCATGACAAATTTCACAGGTTTCATCTTCCAACTCTGAAGTCCATATATACGCAATATCCTCTTCATTCATGAAAAAAGGCTGGGTTGCAGCATAAGAAATCAACAGGTAGGGCGTATGCATATCAAAAATGAATAAACCACCTGGACGCAAGCCTTGATACGTCTGACGGAAGGCTTGCACAAGCTCAGCTTCTTCCAAAATATAATTCAAGCAATCGCAAAAAGAAACGGCAGTGTCTACTTGCTCATGCAGCTCCCACTCCCGCATATCCTGCTGCACCCAAGTTACATTCACTCCGCTGATGTCTTGGCTTTTATGCTGTGCTACAGCTAACATATCCTCCGATAAGTCAATACCTGTAACATGCAAACCACTCTGCGCCAAAGGAATGGCTAGACTCCCAGTACCACAGCCGAGATCGACCAAGGTTCCTGGCTTGCCATAACGCTCCCAGCAGGTATCGATAAAGCGAAGCCAATCTGTATACGGCAGGTTATCCATTAATCGGTCATAATAATAAGCAAATTTCGTATAGGACATCGTTTACTCCTCCGACTGCTTCATATATGTCCAGCCATCTTTTTGCACAATCTGACCATTGCGCATCAGCTTACCCAGCGCACGTTTAAAAGCGGATTTACTGATATTAAATTTCCCCATAATATCGTCAGCTGATGTTGCGTCAGAGTAAGGCATGGCTTGATTAGGCTGCGCCATCAAATATTCTAAAATCGTTTCCGCATCTTCATCGCGTCCAACTTCTTTTAATGGTCGCATGGAGAGATTCGCTCGGCCATCCTCTCGCACGAAAATCACACGCACCTGTACCTGCTGACCCAATCGTAAAAGATCTGTCCGTTCCGAGCTATGAATCATCCCAATTGCACCGAATCCGCCGAGAATACCACCTTCACCTTCGCAGACCACAAAGCTTCCTAGCTGTAACGGTTTGTATACCCGTGCTGTGATCCATTGATTTTTCCATGCTGTCGGAGCATGAAAGGCTAATGGAACAAGCTCATCTTCCCCAGCTAGCTTAGCAATTAAGCGCCCCTGACGGTCATGCGCCAAAACCACATAGACCTTGTCACCCACGAGTGGGCGCAGTTCCTTCATCTCCGGCTGTTCACGAAATGGCAGCAGCAAATGACGTCCTAAGCCCATTTCAAGAAAGCTGCCGAAGCGTGGATGTATATCCACGACTTCTAATAAGCCGACCTCGCCAAGCTTAAGAAAAGCATGCTTCATCGTGGCTGACAAACGATCTTGGGCATCGTGATAAAGATAGACATCGATCTCCTCGCCTATCTGAATTTCACCAACAATTTGGGTGTAATGCAGCAAAACCTCCTGCTCCTCATCCGTAAGAAAAAAACCAAAGGGAGCAACCTCTTTGGCTATGTGCAATGTGACGACCATTCCTGCTTCAAGTCCTTGACTCATACGTGTTCCACGATTTTAGCATCGGACCATAAACGCTCTAAATTGTAAAATTCCCGTTCATCGCGATGAAAGATATGCACGACTACATCGCCTAAATCAACCAAAACCCAACGAGCCGTATTCATCCCTTCGATCCCGCGAACACGAATCCCTAGCTCTCCGGCCTTTTCACGAACGGATGCACCAATAGCTTGCACTTGCGTTTCTGAATTCCCGTGACAGATGATAAAATAATCGGCTATCAATGAAATCCCCTCAAGGTTAAGTGTCACAACATCAATTGCCTTCTTATCCTCAACCGCATCAACCATTTGCAACATAATATCTTTAATTTTCATACTCAATACGTCAACCCCTTTATCATTTGGAAATCTCATCAATCAATGCATTTCTGGCTAATAGCGTTAAGGGATAAATCTTTTGTTTCTTGGAGATTAAGAAAAGCAGCGTGCTGTCAAACCCAGCGATTAAAGCTTTCTCTAAGCTATTCTCAGCTTTTTTACGAATTTTATCCACTTCGGGAAAATCACGACCCGGCTCGATATAGTCGGCTAAGCATACGATTTTGTCCAAAAGTGTCATACCTACCCGACCCGAAGTGTGATAACGAATCGCATTTAATACTTCTTCATCCTCAATACCATATTCATCACGAACAAAACATGCAGCAGCCGGACCGTGCCAGAGCTGTTTATCATTCTCCAATAAATCTCCAGCCATACCGTAATTAACAAGAACCTCAGCTTGGCGATCCACAGGCCAATATTTGCAATAGTCATGCAATAAAGCAGCCAATTCAGCTTTTTCCACATCGGCTCCATATTGCTGCGCGAGCTTCACTGAGGTGGCAATTACACCTTGTACATGCACCCAACGTTTAGCAGGCATTTGCTGTTGTACGGCTTTAATCATTAACTCACGTTTCATACAACGAATTCGCCTCCATATATAAGCGTACGCTCTCGCTTACCAGATATCTCGTAGATTTACCAAGACGCTTCCGTTGCCGAATAGCTGTAGATGAAATATCGATTTGCGGCATTGAAGCTAATTGAACCTTGGCCGCTAAATGTTCAGGCAATTGCTCCAATGCAGCCTCAAATCCGGGTCTTTGCAAGCCAATAAAAGAAACACCTGCGATGATTTGTTCAATTCGTACCCATTTAGGTAAGTACATCACCATATCTGCCCCAATAATATAATAAAACGACAAGTCCGGATGCCATTCATTAAGCGTTAGAACTGTATCTGCAGTAAATGAGGTTCCACCGCGGATAATCTCAACATCCACGACACGAAAAGCGGGATGATCCGCGACTGCCAGACGACACATCATCAATCTATGTTCTGCACTTGCTTTAGGCAAATTCGTTTTATGCGGGGGAATACATGTAGGTATGAACCACACTTCATCCAAGCCCGCAGCTTCACGTGCACATTCAGCGGCAATCAAATGCCCGAGATGGATTGGATCAAACGTACCACCCATTATACCAATTTTCATCCGACATTCACTTCGCTTTTCGTAATAAATGAGATAACTTTCTTATGTGGTTAAGGGAGAACAATGGTTTTGTTGTCTTTGGACTCTTTGTATAACACGATTACTTTGCCGATGACTTGAACTAACTCTGCACCTGCACCCGCAGCTAAAGCTTCAGCCACTTCATGCTTATCCTCTAGGCAATTATTCAGTACGGTAATCTTCATTAATTCTCTGACTTCAATCGCTTCTTTAATATGGGTGATTAAATGCTCATTGACGCCGCCTTTTCCAACTTGAAAAATTGGATTCAAATCATGTGCTTCTGAACGTAAATATTTCTTTTGTTTGTTGTTCAACATGCTTTTACCCTCCTACTCCGCTAAAGATTGCAAAACGATTTCACGCATAGCTTGAATGGGTGCCTGCTGACCAGTCCAGTACTCAAAGGCATAGGCTCCTTGATAAATAAACATACCCAAGCCGCCATGGGTTATAGCACCCCTTGCTTTGGCTTCCTTCAAGAACAAAGTTTCCATAGGCGTATAAATAATATCACTGACGACCAGCCTATTATGCAGCAAGCTCGAATCAAGCGGTATCTCATTGATATTCGGATGCATACCCAAGGATGTATTATTCACAACCAAATCCACTTTATCTATTATACCTGCAATTGCCTCCGGTACAATGGATTTAGCTGCGGTTAACGAAGAAATGGTTGAAACTAATTCATCCGCTTTGGATTGCGTGCGGTTGCTGACCCAAACTTTGGCTGCCCCAGCCTTAGCCAATGCATAAGCTATGCCTCTGCCTGCACCTCCCGCTCCTAGAAGCAGCACTTTTTTACCCTGCAGCGATATGCCAGTTTCTTCACACAAAGATCGAACGTAACCTATTCCGTCCGTATTATAACCGATTAACCTGCCATTCTCGTTTACGATGGTGTTCACTGCCCCGATAACTCGGGCACCCTCATCGATCTCATCCAAATAAGACATCACTTCGACTTTGTATGGAATCGTTACGTTTACACCGCGAAAACGCAAAGCACGGATGCCTTGGATTGCTTCCTTTAAGGTGCCTTGCTCAATATGAAAAGCAGCATAAGCGGCATTTATTCCGCATACTTCGAATGCGCGATTCAACATTAAGGGAGATTTGGAGTGGGAGATCGGGTTCCCGAAAACTCCATATAGTGTGGTCAGGCTATTAATCATTTGGCTTGAGCTCAATGGGTTACACTCCGTTTACTGCAAAATTTTAAATCAAACTTTCCCGTATAGATAGCTTTACACCTTTTGGCACATGGACTTCGAGCTCAGCACCAGCTAGACTATTGATCTTGATCCAGCCGAGACCGGAGATGAGTACATCCACATTGCTGCCCTTGCGAATGTGGACAGGATGCTTGGTCAAGGGTGGTAATGACTCCAAGTCTTCTTTGCTTGGAGGCTTTAACATTTCACCGCGATGCTCGGCGTAAAGCTCGTCCGCTTTTTCAAGCTTGGTGCGGTGGATCTTGATTGCACTGGAAACATAACAGGTAAAGGATTGCCGCTCGCCGTGAATGAAATCAAAACGAGCCAAAGCGCCAAAGAATAAGGTTTGTTGTTCGTTTAATTGAAAGACCATTGGTTTAATCGCTTCATTTGGCAGTAAGGCTTGAATATCTCTTTTGGCCACAAGCTCACTCAGTCTATGTTTATAGACAATACCTGGTGTATCGAAGATGAATTTACCGTCATCCAGTGGTATTTTTACAATGTCCAAGGTCGTACCCGGGTATTGCGAGGTTGTTAATTCTGCTTCCAGATCGCTATAATCACGGATCAATCGATTGATTAAAGTGGATTTCCCCACATTGGTTGCACCGACTACATAAATATCTTTACCGGCACGGTGCTTATCTAGGGTTTGCATAAACCGCTCAAAGCCAATATTCTTCTTGGCACTGACCATGACGATTTCCACAGGTCTAAGCCCTTGTTCCTTTAGCTGGCGCTGCACCCAATTGACAATTTTGTTCAAATTGCTAACTTTAGGCAACAAATCAATCTTATTTACGACCAGCAATAACGGATTTGTACCGATAAATCTCGGCAAGCTCCCGATCAAGCTGCCTTCAAAATCAAAAATATCGACAATGTGGACAACCAAGCTTTGTGTATTGCCGATATGCCCCAATATTTGGAGGAAGTCATCCTGATGAAGTGCTGTACTGGAAACTTCGTTATAATGCTTAATACGAAAGCATCTTTGGCAGATAATAGGCTCTCGATTTAAGGCCTGTTCTGGAATAAATCCCAGCTTAGCTGTATCTATTGTTTGGAGCTTGACTCCACAGCCTTCGCAATGCGTAATTTCTAGATCCTCTTGTGTCATATAGCTCGTAAGTCTCCCATCTTATTTGCGCATCATCGCAAGAAGGACTTTCTCTATCCTGCGGTTTATTTTGGTAAAAAATCCTTCGTCTAACAGGGCAATCGGCAATACCAGAATCGTTTGCAGCCCCATCCGATTGCCACCCAAAACATCGGTAAGCATTTGATCACCAACAACAACAGCCTGCTCTGCGGTAAGCTCCATCAACCGCAGTGCTTTGTGAAAAGCATAATTCGTTGGTTTCTTCGCTCGGTGAATAAAAGGGATATGCAGCGGTTCGGCAAAAGTCCGTACGCGTAGTTCTCCATTATTAGATACAATCACTAGCTTGAAGCCCATTTGTTTAACTTGCTCAAGCCATTCAATGAGCTCTGGTGTCGCTAAAGGTTCTTTGGCACCAACCAGGGTATTATCTAGATCGGTTATTATTCCACGGACCCCATTTTTCCATAACTCTGCTAATGGTATTTCATAGACCGTCTTCACCCGCAGCCAGGGCGTAAATTTATGCAACAATGCTTTCACCTCTACGTTCGCCTCATATATACGTGAAACTATACCATACTTCGGCTTTTGTGTGCAAAAAACCGTCCGCAGCAAGCGGACGGTTGCCTGATCATCTTATATTTCCTGTCGTAATCTTTTGAAAATCATGGTAGCTTGCTTTAATTCATCGGGTGTTACGGATTTGCCACTATACTTGGCTTTCTCAAAAAGAGACAAAATGGTTTCGAACTCTTTTTTCAGCCAGCCTTTACGATCACTTAAACGTATGAACATTTCTCTTGCTGTTTCGTATTCTTCTGTAGAGATTCCTTTACGACGCAGAAAACGTAATAAACGACTAAATTCATGCACCACTTGATCATTTGAATTATTAGCCTTTCGTTGCTTACGAAGCTGGACAATACTGAAACGACGATACCATTTCTTGATCCTCGTACGCAGCAGCATATAAGTTAATCCCAATACAATCACCAAACCACCGAATGCGAGCACAATATCACGTAAACCAAGCGTTTGCTTATTCGAAGTTTCTGCCGCCAATGCAGGCGTTGCTTCAACATCAGGCACCGGAGCCTTCTCATTCTCTGGCAATACACGGGGAATTACATATCCAGAAGTAGCTTCGAATGGCAGCCATCCATATCCTTCAAAATAAACCTCTACCCAGGAGTGTGCGTTAGAATTGCGTACACTAAAGACATCGGCTCCATCGAAATCCGTTAATAATCCATCAGAAAGATAACCACGTTGTCTGACTTCATCCTGAGTTGAAGACCCTGCTGTATAACCTTTTACCCAGCGGGTTGGAACACCAATCGAGCGCGTCAATACGGCCATAGCTGTGGAAAAGTAATCACAATAGCCTTCTTTAATTTCAAACAGAAATCGATCTACAAAATCCTTACTTGTACCTAGCTTTAAATTGGGTCGATTCGTATAAGGATAGGTGATCCGCAAATAATCCTCAATCGCTTTTACTTTATCGTATTGCGTTGTTGCTGTTGCAGTTATCGTGTTAGCTAGCTCTATAACGCGAGACGGAAGCGACTTGGGGAGCTCCAAATATTCGGATAATTCCGCTAAATTACCCGGTGGTGCAGTTATAGCTTCCAGCCCTTTTACATCTATAACAGGCACCTTTGAAACAAGTGTATAGGTTTCGGGAAATGCAATCGAATCGGCCCGTTTGACAACCTTCCAGCGTAGTTCATTCTCTTTAGAAACCCAATTCAGCATATTCGGCGACGGTTTTTCTCCGTTAATACTTACGATGTTGGATATGGAATAGGCTCCGAAAAGCACTGGATATTTCGTATTATTTTCAAATGTTACGGTTTGTTGCACATCCACTGTTTTTAATTTAGAAATATCGATCCGTGGATCATGAGGTAATGGATCATCAGATAACGATCCGTGTACGATATAATCGCCGGTGTTTTCCTTCCAACCAGCACCTGTATAAACACTAAGCGTTTCACCGCGCCAGTAGCTGCGTTTAGAAGAATCGATCTTCATAACTAGTGAATAATCGAAATCAAACCCACCGCCTAAGATCTCGTCATTACGAGAATACCCCGATGAGCTGTTCCCCGTTGAAGCAGCTGCACTTGCTGAATAAGAACCGTTTTTTTTAATTACCTTTTCTACGACTTCACCCTTCCATGATTTATACAAGGTATAAGGGTCTGTCAATAAATTACTTACATCGGGAGCAAGCGAGCCCAAAAGCATGGTTAACCCGAGAATCAAAACGACAGGCAAAACAAGCGCACCTGGGTATTCGGAGATATAAGCCCAGCTTGATGGATTCTTTCGTTTCAAGATGGCGAAATGATGGATAACCAATAAGCACAATCCACAAAAAATCATCATTGCGGCTTGACTCCAGAGGTAATTCACGCTAAAAGAATCTCTTACAGCTATTGCCACGACACTCGCAAAAACCAGAAAACCAATCCGCCATTTTACTTTAACCCACCAGAATAGAAATAAGTAAGCTAACCAAGTCCCTAAGATAAACCAAACATAAGGATGAAGCTGTTGAAAGTTATCTCTCAAGAGATAAGCGAATTGCTGCAAAGAGTTGATTTTGAAACGGATAAATTGATAATCAACAGCAAGCAAGTTGACGATTAGTACGCCAATAAATTGTAAGCTAAATCGCAGCCATAACCACATGCGCACAGGCAGCATAACAACAAAAACAACTAAGATCGCATATACTGTGGATTGAACAGTTAACGGAAGCCAACCTCCCTCCTCTGCAGCAAACCAACGAATAAATTGCAAGATAAATAAACCAACAAATAGCAGCGTTAAACGGCGCTCCCAATGTCTTATGAGGAAGCCCGATACCAAGAACAAGCGGCTTTTGAATGCTTTCATTTAGCCTCGACCTCCCAACACTTGTGAAAGCTCGTCTAAGCTAGGCACATCATAGCCCAAATAACCTTTAATCCTAAGTTGTTTCAACCATTCTGCTTGTTTATCTGCCTGTTTAACTGCTTTTTCGTCTCGCACCCATATGTGGCAAGGGCTCATTTGACGTTGATTAATCCAAGCTAAAGCAGAAAACATAAATTCCCCTATTTGTGGAGAAATGATGGCTACAAAGGTACCGGGGAGTAAGCTTTTCGTCCGTTCCTTCAGAACCTGATCCAATGAAAATTCCCCATCCGCTTCAACTACAACAAGATGATTTAAGATTTGCATGTGCTGGCTCTGTCCATATTTGGGCTCAAAATATACAGAGTTGGCACCCGTGGAAAGCAAGCCGAAAGCCAAGTCACGTTTAGTCCCAAACTCAATCAACGAGGCTGTTATCGATACAGCAAGTTCAAATTGCTCTTGATTCGCGTAATGATGCTTCGCCCGATCCAAAATCACAATCGTTTTCGGCAAGGATTCGCGCTCGAATTCCTTGGATTTTAATGTCCCGGTTTTAGCAGTTGCATTCCAATGGATCCGAGATAAGCGATCGCCATAATTGTATTCACGCGCACCATTAATTTGCGTGGTTTCCCGCATCGCGCGAGCTGTTGAAGAATGATGATGCATGCCTTTAAGCATCTGCTGCAGCTTCTTCCATTCCCGAATTGTCGTTCGTAATGGAAGCACACTGAAGCTATGTTCCAATGCCAGTGTGCCTTTATGTTCAAAAAAACCAAATATATCCTCTGTAGAACAATCCGTATTCGTGAACGTATAAACTCCGCGACGTAGGGGCGGAGTTCGGTATTCCATCGTTCCATTTCGCTTCCAGTCAGGGATAAGCGAGGCTTCAAATACCTGTTCTCCGCCATTATGCCGTTGCAAATGATCTTTAATCAGCACATAAGGTACAGGCCAAAATCCAGGGATATTCAGCTTAATCTTAACCCCAAGTGTCGAACCTGCTTCCATGATCGATTCGTGACCGGAAGCAACCAAGGTACGCACTCCTTTACTTTTGCGAATACCACTCCACTGTCCGAGTCCCAAGTAAATGCATAATATACTTACTATGGTAAAAACCATAAATGAAAGCTTGCCGCCTTGGAACAAGAGGAAAGATAAAGTGACGATAAAGCATGATAACACCAACCATGCGCGTTTTTTAATCCCAAACAGCTCACGTTGCGGCGCGGGTATGTCTTGAAGCTCAATTCTTGGATAGAAATCATTCATCGTTTATCGCTCCATTCGAACGGGCACTCTAACCTGCTTCATCACAGAATCCAACACAGAATGTATCGTTAAACCCTGCATACGTGCTTCCGATTGCAATAAAATTCGATGTCCGAGCACAAATGGCGCTAAATATTTAATATCATCCGGAATCACGAAATCTCTGCCTTGAATCAAAGCATATGATTTAGCCGCTTGAACCAAAGCTAGTGTCGCTCTTGGACTAGCGCCGAGAAAGATAGATGTTGTTTCTCGTGTTTTCCGTGTTAATTGAACCGTGTATTCGACTACTGCATCATCGATATGGATTTCTTTTACTTTTTGCATTAAATGATTGACTTGTTCAACCGTAACAACCGCTTCCAAGGCATCCAAAGGATTTGCAACGCTTTGTGTCAAAGCCATCTTATTCTCGGATGCTTCGTCTGGATAGCCCAAGCTAAATTGCATCATAAAACGGTCCAATTGTGCTTCTGGCAAGATATATGTCCCTTCAAAATCAATCGGATTCTGCGTTGCCATCAATAGAAACGGCTTCGGCAATTCGTAGCTTTCCCCGTCTACTGTCACAAAACGTTCTTCCATTGCTTCTAATAGTGCAGATTGCGTTTTGGTAGTGGCGCGGTTAATTTCATCCGCTAATAAAATATTCGTCATGACCGGACCCGGTCGAAAGATAAAGGCTTCATTCTTTGGGTGGTAAATCGAAACACCTGTTATGTCCGAAGGGAGTAAATCAGGATTACATTGAATCCGGCGGAATTGTCCGTCTATTGATTTAGCCAAGGCTTTTATCAAATTTGTTTTCCCAGTTCCCGGGACATCTTCAAGAAGGACATGTCCGCCAGCAAAAAACGCGGTTAATAACAGCACAATCTCATCTTGTTTTCCTAATATACAATTTTCCAAGTTCGTTCTAAGCTGTTTAATCCGATTTGAATCTTCGTTTATATGAGCCATCATGTCACTTCCTTTTGAGTTTTTAGGAGAATTGCCGCTACGATTAAACCATTTTCTTTCTTCATTCATATTTTACAGGAAATAGGGGTAGAAATATAGTTACGTTTCAATTACAGAGAGCCTCCTAAGATAGTAAACGTTTGTATCTCAATAAAAGTTTCAACAGTTAAGTGATAGCAAAAAAAACGCTCCTGCTTACTGAGCGTCTACTACTACTACTACTACTACTGCTGCTGCTGCTTTTTAAATTTCCAAATTCAACCTTTCGGCTTGAAAACCAATGCAGCTAAAAATGAAAAAATGATTGTAGCCGAAATACCTGCGCTTGTTACTTCAAAGATCCCCGTGATAATCCCGATCCAGCCGTCTCGTTCCAATTCAGCAACAGCACCATGGACCAAGGCATTGCCAAAGCTGGTGATCGGAACCGTTGCTCCGGCTCCTGCAAAGCGGATCAAGGGATCATACCAGCCCAATCCATCCACGATGGCGCCTATGACAACGAGGGCACTCATGGTATGCGCCGGGGTCAGCTTGCCTACATCCATCATGAGCTGTCCGAGAACACAGATGGCTCCACCAACGATAAAAGCCCACACAAAAGGTAGGATATCATCCATAATCAAATCTCTCCTTCCTGTTCAATAGCAACTGCGTGAGCAATACAGGGGATGCTTTCCCCTTGTTGAAATGACAATGGCGATAGAAGAGCGCCAGTTGCTACGATAAGTATTCGTTTCAACTCGCCTTTTTGCATTCTTTTGATCAGATGCCCATAGGTTACCGTAGCGGAGCAACCACAACCACTGCCCCCGGATTGAACAGACTGTTTAGCCAAATCATAAATCATTAAGCCGCAATCCGTATATTGAGCCGGATCGATTTTCACTTTGTGCTTGAGAAACAAAGCCTGGAGGATTTCACTGCCTACCTTTGCCAAATCTCCAGTGACGATGAGATCATAATAAGAACCATCACATTGAAAATCTCGGAAATGCGCTTCAATTGTATCGAGTGCAGCCGGAGCCATGGCAGCTCCCATATTAAATGGGTCTTTAATCCCCATGTCAATGACACGCCCCATCGTAGCACGTGTAATAACGGGGCCCTTCCCACGTTTAGCAACGATTGCCGCACCTGCCCCAGTCACAGTAAATTGTGCAGTAGGCGGCTTTTGCGAGCCATATTCCGTTGGATAACGAAATTGCTTCTCCGCCGTGCAATTATGACTGCAAGTACCTGCCATTGTATAAAATGCATTCCCTGAATCTACAAGCAACGCGGCGATTGCCAAGCTTTCCATCGAGGTCGAGCAAGCACCAAACACGCCTATATAAGGAATAGCCAATGTTCGGGCAGCAAAGCTGTTGCTGATGATTTGATTCATTAAATCGCCGCCAATATAGAACTGAATTTTCTCAGGAGTAAAATTCGCCTTCTCTATAGCAAGCTTGGCGGCTTCCTCCATTAATTTCTTTTCCGACTTTTCCCAAGAAGATTCTCCCATGGTGAGATCACCGTGTACCAAATCGAATTCATCGCCAAGTGGACCTTTGCCTTCCTCCGGTCCTACAATAGTCGCTGTTGCTACAAGCACAGGTCGATTCTTAAAGAGCCAGCTTTGATGTCCTTGCAGCATATCATTGCCCTCCCCCATGAAAAATCAAGCTAATCAGCCCAATAATAAAGGCAGCAACTGTTCCGAATACAATGACGGAACCAGCCAATTTGAACATATTTCCCCCTACACCAAGCACAAACCCCTCACTGCGATGCTCCAAGGCCGCCGAGCACATGGAATTGGCAAAGCCCGTAACCGGTACAGCCGAACCGGCTCCCGCCCATTGTGAAATTCGGTCATAAACACCCAGGACGGTTAAAATAACGGCAACTAAAATCAGTACCGCGACGGTAGGATTGCCCGCTGTTTGCTTCGTAAAGTGAAAGGTATGCATAAACATTAACGATAAGCCTTGTCCAATTAAGCAAATGAACCCTCCGGCGAGAAAAGCACGCAAGCAATTTTGCAGAACAGGCCGTCTGGGTTCGATCGTCTTTGCTAAAGTCTGGTATTCTTGCTGGGTAAGAGTCAGCTTTTTTTTCAATTTATTGGCCATCATGACCTCCTTCTTAACGCTTCAATAATGGAGTTAAGTTATGAATGATTTTTCTCATCTCGGTAACCTGTGTCGCATACATTTTTCGTGCAGTCAGATTCTTGGTTGCTAAACCAAACAGCTCTAGATCTGCTGCGCACTTCTTCAAAGTGGCCCATAATATAGCTCTATTCTGAGGCGGTGGTACCTTCAATTGATCGTCGAATAAATCCAAATAAAGCTCTCCAAAAGCGTCAACCTGCCCGAGAAATACATTTTCGATAGCAACACCTTGTTTGTTTAGCTCTGTCTTTAACCACTCTCTACTCATCCCGATTGTTGCTAATGGCTCATCCATAATTTCTCCATCGTTGATCACCATTTGCGGTTCAGGCTGTGGTGCAACCTTGATTCCAAGGTTTTTAGGCGTGATCGGCAAATTTTCCTTTTTCACTAGCACACTTAAATCACCATTTGTCTCCAAAAGTGCAAATTCCACATCGGCTAGATTAAACACATTCTTTTTGCGCAACGATTCCATTAATTCTTGGCCTGTGTACTTTTCCTTTTTCAGATTATCCTCCATCACTTTGCCGTCTTTAATCATGACAGTCCCTTTCCCTTCAAACCAATGGCGCAAGGTGATGCTTTTCATCGTGACTATCTCGAACAGATATGCAGCAGCAAACCAAGTTACTAAAGCAACAATACCATGCATATAGTTGGCCTCAATATCCGTTGACATAAATCCAGCCAGCCCACCTAACGTAATCCCAATAATATATTCAAAAAAAGTTAGCTGAGATATCTGCTTTTTGCCTAGAATCCGAGCAATGAGAAACAGCATGACAATAGCCCCAAGCGAACGAAAAAATATATGGCTCCAATCCAGCACTTTGCCCCACCCCTCTTTCTAAATGCACATTAAAAATTATTCGCCATTCCTTGAAATTGTATTCTTCCATCGGAAAGATCATTTACCCTGCATGGTTTTCAGAACTTAAGTACATATTAAAAAGGCAAGTAAAAGTACATTTTAGGAGGAAAATATTCATGACTGTTTCAGCACAGGTCAAAACTTGTTTAGCGTCTTTAAAGAGCGCGCAAGCTAGTTTAGAGCAATTTGCCATTAATACGCAAAATCAGCAAGCAAAAACGATGTTTGAGAATGCCTCGAAATCTACGCAGCAAATCGTCGATACTGTAAGCTCACGTGTCGGTGAGTTGGAAAACGAAGAGCCGCAATATAAAGGATTTTAGCTAAAGATAAGCACAAAACAGCCGTGACTGTCGAGATCACGGCTGTTTCTGCGAGAAGATTATGCTTTAAATGATCAATAAAAGGACGACCAACAGAATAAACAAAATAAGAATCAGAACGAAATCAAGATGTTGACTCATCGGCAAGTCTCCGATCCATCGTTAGATAAAAGCAGAAAGCATACTTATACTATGCAATAGCTTAGCTGTTCGACGGGACAATTGCCTAGTTTGAATAAATTAACTTCATAATATTTATTCATTATTTCCCCCGTACAGGCACGGTCGCGCCTAAGCCCACATACACTTAAACAATACAACATGGGGGTGTGCGGCTATGCTTGGTTTTTTCTCGGCAATTGCGCTATTCATCAAGGAAATTATGCTCTTGGTTTCGTATGTGAAGAATAACGCATTTCCGCAACCTTTGACGGAAGTGGAGGAAGCAAAGCACCTGCAGCTGATGGCAGAAGGGAATCAGGTGTCACGAAACCTTTTGGTGGAGCACAATTTGCGCTTAGTAGCCCATATAGTAAAAAAATTCGACAATACTGGAGAAGATTTAGAAGACCTCATCTCGATTGGTACAATTGGTTTGATTAAGGCCATTGAGAGTTACTCCCCCAACAAAGGCACCAAATTAGCAACATTTGCAGCCCGCTGTATTGAAAATGAGATCCTCATGCATCTACGTTCTCTCAAAAAATCGCGTAAAGACGTATCATTGCATGACCCGATTGGTACAGATAAAGAAGGAAACGAAATCACTCTCATAGATATCCTGGGAACTGAAGCAGATGATGTAGCCGATAAAGTACAGTTAAAAATTGAGAAAAGTAAAATATACCATCATTTAGATATTCTAGACCCGAGAGAGCAAGAAGTAATTCGAGGCAGATTTGGTTTGGAGCACGGCGGAGATGAACGAACTCAGCGTGAAATCGCCAAGGAACTTGGTATCTCCAGATCTTATGTTTCAAGAATCGAGAAACGCGCCTTAATGAAGCTATATCACGAATTTTATAAAGTGAAGCGATAATATAAAGAAGAAATCAGTACTTGCACGTTGCCGAGTCGAAATATAGTCATGACCTCCATAGGCTTCATAGATCAAGGTAGAATGTTTCAAATTCTCGGGCCAGTACCGGCCTGCTATAATAATAACCCTGTACTTCATCGCAATGCTGTTGCCTCAAGAATGCCAGTTCTTCTTCTGTCTCCACGCCTTCTGCGATTACGCCTATTCCCAAATGGCGGGTCATCGCGATTATAGTTGTTACGATTACCGCCTCATTCGGGGCAGTCGTGATGCCTCGAACAAAACTCTGATCGATTTTCAACCGGTCGATTGGAAAATTCTTCAGACAACTTAAGGAACTATACCCTGTACCGAAATCGTCAATACTGATTTGCACTCCAAGTTGCTTCAAATGATGCATGACAGATGACGTCGATTCTTCATACATCGTTACGCTCTCCGTTATCTCTAAATCAAGAATTTTTGGGTTAATTTGAGTTGCTTGCAGTACTTCCGCGACGGTTGCGGGGAAGTTTCTGTTATAAAACTGTTTATTAGAAACATTTACAGACATACGTCTGCAATCAATTCCTATTTTGGACCACATCTGCATTTGCTCACATGCCTTGAGAAGTACCCAACGTCCAATTGGAATGATCAATCCGGTTTCCTCTGCAAGCGGGATAAACTCGGATGGAGGAATCAAACCTCTAAGCGGATGTTTCCAGCGTAGCAAGGCCTCGACACCTATGCATTCATTTTTCACGATATTCATTTGCGGCTGGTAATACAGCTCTAGTTCACCCCGCTCCAACGCCTGTCGCAAATCATTTTCCAAATGCAACAGTTCAATCGATTTATAGTTCATTGCCGGATCATACAATTTATATTGGTTGCGCTGTGCTTTAGCGCTATACATGGCCACATCGGCATGTTTGATCAAGGTGTCCGTATCTTGGCCATGTGCCGGATACAAGCTTATTCCGATACTTGGTGTAATGTGAAAATCTGCTCCTTTTAGAGGAAATGGTGAAGCGAATTCCTGCAGAAGGCATTTGCTGATTCGGAGTAGTTCTTCATGCCCATGTAGATCCGCCACCATAATTAAAAATTCATCACCACCCATACGTGCCACTGTAGCTCCCATAGAGTGACATATGTTTCTTAGCCGCTCTGAGACTTCTATAAGCAAACAGTCACCAGTGTCGTGTCCCAAAGAATCGTTTACATATTTAAACCGATCGATATCCAAGAGAAATACGCCTATTTGTCGTCCTGTATCCAGGGTCGACGAAATGGTTTCCACCAGGATCTGTCGGAAGTAATATCGATTCGGTAATTCGGTCAACTCATCATGCAAAGCAAGATAACGAATACGTTCCTGTTTCTTTTTCTGTTCAGTGATATCCCTAAAGACGATGACTACACCGACATTCTCTGCAATGTCATGATCGGCGTGGATGTGTACTCCATGTGAAACATCGTCCCATTTTTGCGTATAAAAATGTCTGTCTCTCTGGAATTAACGTTCTTTACAAGACTATTCAATCTCATCTTACATTCCGCCCAAGGGTAATCACTACCGTCCTCTTTGAGGTAGTGGATCGCATTGTGCAGGTTTTCGCCTCTTAGCTCTTCGTACTTCCATCCAAGCAATCGTTCAGCCTCCGGATTCAAGAACGTCACATTACCTAACTTGTCCATCACAAGCATTCCTTCGCCCATAGCATCCGTAATAACTTGCAAATCGCGCTGACTCTTAATTAATTCGGCCTCCGTTTCTTTTTGCCGGATATACGGTTCTTCAATACAAGATAAATAAATCCCTCTCATGATGTAATAATAACCGCCGACTTTATACAGATGTCCGAACAAATTCATACTATCGAATATATTTCTATACAATGTAAAAAAGGTTTCGCTCAAAACAAGCAAGAATAACGCATAAATCATTGTACGCTTAGAATCACTAGAATTACCAAGTAGCCTTCCCTTGCGAATAATAAGGATTAGTGTTAATACTCTAAAAATATTGACTATGTACTCCAATCCATTTTTAAACCAAGTGGTGCCGTATCCAGGGATGGTTAGTTGAGGAAGTGATTCTTGCCAAATGATGTAACTTACAGACACTGCGATAAATAACGATATTGCTCCCGCAAACACCAATCCCCTCTCACCTTGTAACGTACTCCGATCTTTCCTCGATAAGATGAAGAAAAGACCAATTGACTCGCTCAAACGGGCACTGATCCAAAACCAAGTCGTTATTTGCGTAGAAACCCAAGGGGATATCCCACCATAGGTGAAAATGTGACACAAATCGAAAAGAGCGACCACCAAAAACAAGCCCGCTACATAAAGTCTATGTTTAGAAAGTGTGTGTGGAAAAATCATCCAACCCTGCAAAGCAATCGAAAAAGAAACCGTAACCGCGATAAACTCAAAAAGTGTGTGCATCACAAGATAACCCTGGGATGGAATATCAAAGCGAGAAGAATTGCTCGGAACAACCAGAAAAATGAACAATAAAGAAGCTATAATAATCACATTGTTGTTGTTCCATAGACTCGATAGTTTTTTTGTCATTTATATAAACTCCCCACATAATAATTTGTTTACCTGCAGCTATCCGTACTTACCTTTCGATAAGCCAAGCTGCATTTTATTGTTTTGTGGTTAAAGATGAGAATACTGTACTGACCAAAAATTGTAAAGTATTTTGTCAAATATTAGCATAGTTCTTTATACCTGTATGTGACATTTGTCACAGCAGTATTGTCCTTTTAGATATCGATTAGACCATCCATACGAATCAAACTGATGTAAAAAAGTCAATCGGAGGATTTATCTAAAGGGAGGAGTGATCACTGTCCATAATGATATGTCCTTGTCCAAGTTCGATCTCTGTGAAGCCTGCCATATGGCGTACTTGAGCCCCGATCGGCTTGTTTCTACCCATGATAATGATATTTATTATGTCAGTAACACCTTCTGATGGAAGTGAAAACGATTTGCTGTAAGCAAATTCTTCGCGAAGAGTTGTATGAATGGCGTTCATTAGCTTGTCATTTCCACCTCTTCCGATTAAATTCAAGATGATTGATCCTTCGGAATTGAGTTTTTTTCGGGTTATTCTGAAAAATTCCTTGGATGTTAGATGATGCGGAGTTCCTTTATTAGTAAAAGCATCCACAATAATATAATCATAGGCTTGTGACTTTTCACTCCCAAGAATATGGCGTCCATCACCCACTATCACATTATCCTGGTTGTACCCAAAATATCTCCTACTTAACTCCACTACTTGGTCATCAAGCTCCGCCACCTTTAATCGCTTCTCCAAAAAGTGACTGGCAATCGTCCCAATCCCATGACCGATGACAAATACATCTTCAAATGACGGGTCGTTAAATTCCATTAAATGGATCATTGCCCGCGGGTATTCAAATACGATGCGATCTGGATTATTCAAATCCATTGCACCTTGTATAGCCATATTGGAAAACTGCATGACTCGAAACTTCCCCTTCTCGCCATATAACTCCGTAGTATCGTAAACAGCAATCTCATGATTATTGCTGAATTGTTTAAATAGTAAATTCAAGTCTTGATCTCCTTCTAGACAACTTTCTTACAAACAAGTTCCGTTCGTATTTATTTTCTTGAAACATTCTGACCACGTCAGGCATTTGCAGTTTAAACCGTCATTAAGGATTTGCAGCATGGAATTAATTTGCTTTTTTCTATCTTCGAGCTCAGAACGTTTAGTTTCCGCCATTTTCTCCCATCTCTCTGAGAGAGGTTGGTTAGGCTCAAATCCTTCGAGTAATACAGCAATTTCTTGAATCGTAAATCCCGTTTGTTGTGCACCTTTTATGAATCTAATGCGCTCTAGGAGACTTTCCGCATAGCGGCGTTGACCGTTTTTTCGTTCAGGAGATGGTATTAGACCAATAGACTCGTAATAGCGAAGAGTCGATGCATTCACCTCGGCTTTAGCGGCTATTTGACCAATGCTAAGATCAGACATATTTTCACCCCTTGACTTAAAGTTCGCTTTAAGTGTTATACTTCATTATATATTGAATGGGGTGGTGGAGCAATTGAAAAAAAGTGATTGGTTAGCTGGCCTTGGAATTATCGGTGCTTGTGCTTTATGCTGTGCATTGCCTATACTTGGAAGTGCGGCAGTCCTCGGCATATCATCATTCTTTCTAAATCCGTTTGTTATTCTAATTTTGGCATTTGTCTTAGTCGTTGTTGGGGTTGTTGTATACCGATGGAGAAAAGTAAACGGAGTATCTTGCTCAAAACCTGGCTGCAGCTGTAATTCCTGCACAAATCAGTAGAATGCTCTTTGCAGACTTGGACTTGAGTATGGGAAAACAATGGTGTCCCTCACTACGGGTTCAAACTGAGACTTAAAAAACATTCCAACCCACTGCGATAGTGAGTTGGAATGTTTTGATTTGTGAAAGTTCTGTATCATAGGAAGCAAATGTGCTCGAAAATTCAAACAACGCATCGTGTGTACTGCTGATCAACGTCCATGTCGTACCATTCGGGGATGAATAAAACTTCACTTTGGTTAAATCTGCAATGATTCCAATACAAGTCTTGTTGATCCTTTTGATCGATAACCCCCACTAGCTTCACATGAACGGTGACAATTTTTCTCACCTTGGTTTCACTGGTCGAGGCGAAAAATTCATTTCCCAAAACCATTTTGGATTTATTCAGAAAACTATCCGTTACAAGCACTTCATATACACCGTCAATGGGTTGTCTCTGCAGATGCCCATCCACAAGCCGGATATGATCTGTTAAATGACTATTGGTTTTGTAATGTACATTACAGATTTTTATAAAATTAAGAGTTAAAATTAAAAGAATCCAAAAAAATGTGAGAAAGGACAAATAATATATGACAAAGAGCAGTATAATCAAAGAATTAAATGCTATTAATGATGATCAAAGTCATATCGAAAGAACAATCGACCTACTTTATAAAATACAATTATCAAGTGGTCCGTTACTTGAAGTGATAACGATAATAAGATTTGAAAAACCTCGCCTTTACTCCCTTTTGAAAACAAGACTTGAAAACAAATCTGGATTTAAAATATTGTTTGAAGTTGCAATTGAACACGAAATTGCAAAAAAGAGTCTAGGTTTGTAGGTAGTCTCTTGTATATCCATTAACCATCTCCCACTGGTATAGGGAAAGGAAATTATTCTAATCTTGATTTATTCCATAAAAATAGGGAGATACGATGTTTGTCGTACTCCCTTTGGATATTTGTTTGGCAGGGAATGATGGGATCGAACCACCGGTGCGGGAGTCAGAGTCCCGTGCATTACCACTTTGCTAATTCCCTAATTAAAACCATGATTGAATGGCTCAATTCATATTCTAACACATTTTACCCAGGATTAAAACTGAGTCGTTTCTTCCCGTATACACCAAATACATCTATCGTCCTTAAAGGTTTATTTTTAAAGTGTGTATGAATCATAGACCCTATAATGCACAACTTGTAAATGATAGCTATTTTTTAGTATGGCTCCTTTTTCAACCAAAGCTAGTGTCGGATTATTTCCGCTTTTCAATGTAAGTTAACAATGTGAGTATAAACAACCCAAATGCAAACATAATAGAAATAGCTTGAAACACATCCATCCTAGATTCCCCCCTTTCAAGAAAAGAAGTTGTCCATCATTTTACAAGTTGTCCATTTTAGTTTAAACCAAATTGGTTAATTTTGGTAGTGATGATAGAACTATTTTCAATTAATTATTTTCATACCAAAATCGACAAATTCCTCTTCATCGTTGTAGATCCATTAATTATTATTTCCAGATGTCTAACTGTCTTCTGCCCTCATATTCCCGTGGCGTACAGCCTTCTAACGGTTTAAACACCTTAGCGAAAACCTTGGCATCTAGGAAGCCTACCGCTTCAGCTATTTCATAAATTTTCAACTCACCTTTATGCAGCATGATTTTGGCTTTGCTAATACGTATGCGAGTAAGAGCCTCACCCAGGGATTCACCTGTTTCTTTCCCATATAAATCACTGATGTAGCTTCGGCTTAACCGTACATGCACTGCAATATCGATCGTGCTGATATTTCTCGCATAGTTTTCATCCATAAATCGAAAAGCCTTGATTACAAACGGATTACGCGAAGCAGGCTAGCTTTTGCTGTAAAAGCTGCAGCGCTTGCTCATGCGTTAATTCAAGTGACATCTGATGCTCTTTACTAATATAAGAAGTGGACTGTAGATAGAAGAATAAAGCCGCAACTAACAATGGAATCGTACCAATCACCAACAAATACATCAGCAGCGAGAAACGAAAGCTACGAGTAGAGGTCGAGAATAAATTTTTCATTTAGTCAGCCATTCCACACTATTCCGAAGAATCTTACGATAGGTAGGGTCATGAAAGGCAGCAACCGTATGACCTGGCATTAAATATACGATTCGCCCCAGTCCAAATTCATGCACCCATGCTGCAGGCCAACGTTGGTTCTCATAGGTATATTCGAATAACACCATTTTCTCAGTAAACGGATCAAAGTCGAATTGATAGGGCTCATCCTCAAACGAGAAAGGCTCAAAGCCATCTAAGATCTCATGCTCAGCGGCTGCAGCAATTTCAAATTGCAGCTTCTGTAAAGGCGGATGCCCGGTAAATTTAGCTCCGATCATCTGGCAGAGCTCATACTTATTCTGGAGTGAAATCCCCGTATGCAGCACCAACAATCCCCCGCCATTGCTAACATAGGAAAGAAGACCTGCGGCTTGCGCCGAGGTCACTTGTTTATTCCAGCAGTCTGTATAGGAAATGCATAAATGGATGTTATTCAAATTATCCGCCTGTAGAATATCATAATCTTCTGTCCCGACAACTGTGATCTGATCCTTCAGAATGTCAATTAATGTCCGCTCCATTCGATCTAATGGATGATAAGGCGGGTTTGTGTAATCGCCAAGTAAAATAGCTTTTTTATAGTTAGTCAGCATAATCCTTCACTCCCTTACTTGCGAAAATTACCAAGCATAGGCACGGGGTGCATTTCCACCAGATATTGGGAATATCTCTCCAAGCGTGCTAATGCGGCTTCGCTTAATTCAATCTCCCTATGATTTAGTGAATGCGTTGTATGTATCCCAAAACAGCTGTTCAACCTCCGATTTTTTCCTTTGCGGTATCGGCAAAAGCTTCCCTCTGGCTTTCATCTTTTTCATGCATTTACGACATACGGGGAAGTATTCAACTTCATTCTCCTTCTTATCCGCATTGTTGCCGATGACCACCTGCTCACCTTGAAAAGTTGGTACATCATTCTGAACTCTTAAATTACGCGTTGACTTATGATAACAGAACCAACAGATGGTTTTGAGCTCCTCTACCTTATCTGCTTCACAGAATAGGGCATGACTACCTTCAAATAACCGCCCCTGAAAATCCGTACGTAAACCATAAGCAATCACAGGTATATTCAAATCATCTACAATTTCTGAGAGCTGTAGCACCTGTTCCTTTTTCAGAAAGTGACTCTCATCTAATAAAATACAGTCTACCTGCACCTTGCGTTGCAAGAAAAATTGCACAATGTCGAAAATATTCGTTTTCTCGTTGAACATAATCGCTTTTTCCTTGATTCCGACCCGTGAAGCTACATAACCGACACCATAACGATCGTCTTTCTCTGAAGAAAACAACAAAGCCAACTTACCTTGCTCCTTATAGTTGTGGTAAGTCTTTAAGACATCGATCGATTTGCCGGCATTCATGGTCGAATACCGATAATAAAATTGTGCCAATGACATCGCCTCCTGTAATTAAATTATAAACTATTTTCGAAGTATTTGACATTCAAACTAAAATGCAATATATTAATTTTACAAGATTAAATTGTACACAACTTAAAATATTTGAACAGGGATTGTATGTTCCAAACAACAACAATTCAGGAGGTTATTTAATGAGTGTGTATGAATTTTCAGCACAAACGACTGCTGGAACAGAAAAGTCTTTAGCCGATTATAAGGGCAAGGTGCTTGTGATCGTCAATACAGCTAGCAAATGCGGTCTAACTCCACAATATGAAGGCTTACAAAAATTGCGAGACAAATTTCAACAACAGAATTTTGAAGTTCTTGGCTTTCCATGCAATCAGTTTATGAATCAGGAACCAGGGACGGACGCGGATATCCAACAATTTTGCCAGATTAATTATGGAGTCACCTTCCCTGTTTTTCGCAAAATTAATGTAAATGGCTCCCAGGCACATCCTTTGTTTAAATACTTACGCAAAAAAACACCTGGCTTTTTCACAAATCGCATTAAATGGAACTTTACGAAGTTTCTAATCAACAGCCAAGGAGAAGTGGTTAAACGCTATAACCCAACTGTTAAGCCGGAAGCAATGGAAAATGATATTCAGAATCTTTTACAAGATGAGGTGAAATAAATTGAATGCAAAAGAAGCACTAAGCTTGGATAATCAGCTTTGCTTCACCATCTATGCTTGCTCGCGAGCGATGACACAGCTATACCGACCTTGGTTTGATGAGATCGGCATTACCTATCCACAGTATCTAGTGTTATTGGTTTTGTGGGAGCAAGACGGCGTCACTGTCAAAGAAATAGGCGAGCGATTGTTTCTTGATTCAGGGACACTCACTCCTTTACTGAAGCGGATGGAAGCAGCTAAGCTTGTCACACGCAAGCGTTCAACGGAAGACGAGCGCAAGGTATATATCCATTTAGCCGAAGCAGGCAAGCAATTGGAACTGCAAGCATGTTCGATTCCTAATGAAATGATGCGTCAACGTGGACTCACCCCCGATGAATTTACGGGCTTGCTTGCAGATTTTAAAGGTCTATTAACCAAGCTGCATCAAACATTGGATCAAAAAAAATAATTTATCTTTTTGGAAAGGAGCTTTTTTTATGTATAAAACAATTATTGTAGGTACTGGACCTGCTGGTCTAACTTCTGCTATTTATCTCGCCCGCGCAAACTTAAATCCCTTGGTTATTGAAGGCAATCAACCTGGAGGACAGCTGACCACCACGACTGAGGTTGAAAATTTCCCAGGATTCCCAGATGGCATTCTAGGCTCGGAGTTAATGTATAACATGCGGATGCAGGCGCAACGCTTTGGAGCTGAATTTATGACCGGTTGGGTGAATAACGTCGATTTCTCCAAGCGTCCTTTCAAAGTAAACGTGGAAGGCTTTGGCGAAATTGAAGCTGAATCCATCATCATATCCACCGGTGCATCGGCTAAATTACTAGGTATTCCAGGCGAAAAAGACAATATCGGCAAAGGAGTAAGCACTTGCGCTACCTGTGATGGATTCTTCTTCCGCGGCAAAAAAATCATCGTTGTCGGTGGTGGGGATTCCGCGATGGAGGAAGCTAATTTCTTGACACGCTTCGCTACAGAGGTTCGCATTGTACATCGGCGGAGCGATCTCCGTGCTTCCCAAATCATGCAGGACCGTGCAAGGCAGAATCCGAAAATCGTCTGGAGCTTAAACGAAGCCCCTATTGAAGTTATTGCTGGGGAAAAAGGCGTTACTGGCCTAAAAGTACGTAATCAATCTACTGGTGTAGAAGAAGTTTACGAAACGGATGGGATATTCGTCGCAGTTGGGCATCATCCGAATACAAGCTTCTTGGGAGGTCAGTTAAAGACGGATGATCAAGGCTATTTGCTTGTAAATCCAGGCACAGCAAATACGAATATTCCCGGTATTTTCGCCTGTGGTGACGTTCAGGATCATAAATATCGTCAAGCGATTACTTCCGCAGGTAGTGGTTGCATGGCTGCATTGGATTGTGAAAGATTTATTGAAGAACATTCGCTTGTTCATGCCTAATATTAAAGTTATATAATATCCTCAAGGTAAATTCGACTAAAAAGGATAAGCTCTAAAACTGTTTTGTCGGCTTACAGAATCCACACAGCTCAGAAAGCAACCTAAAAAGAAGCCTGAATCCTCGCGAACGATTTCAAGCTTCTTTTTAAATTTATAGCGTTTTCTGCATCCGTACGTGCATAATTCCGGCTTCCTCGAATGGCTGCTCTGAGATGGTTACATAGCCTAATTTGTGATAAAAAGCTTCTGCTTGACATTGCCCATCCAAAATACAGAATAGATAGCCAGCATCAGACGCTTGCTTCTCAAGCGCTTGAATTAAGCTTTTTCCAAGGCCGCTCCCCCGATTTGACTTCAATACTGCCAAGCGTTGCAATTTAGCTGTATCTTCATTATAAGCACGCCAACGTCCCGTTCCTACTGGCTTCCCCTCAGAAAGCACTAAAGTATGCGCACATGCATCCGGAGTTATATCATACTCATCGATCTCAATATCTGCAGGCACCCCTTGTTCCTCCACAAATACTTCTTTACGAATTATAAAGCATTGATTAAGCTCTTCCATTGAACGAACTCTGATGATTTTCATACTGACACTTCTTCCTCTTCAAGATGAAATCTATCATACCTTAGCTCGAAGTATTTTACAAAAATAACACTTTACCAAGCATAAAATGAAAGCGTTTTATATTGACATATCTGCTAGAATTTCGTATGATTTAATTACCAGATAGGCATAGGATTTTCAATAATTAAGCTTGATCGACTTGATGCATGTAACCCTAAGTTGATTGTGCTTATTTTTTGTCCTCTGCTTAACCTGTGCCGTATCCTTTTTTTACAATAAAAAAGTAAAGGGGATTAAATCAAATGAAAATGATTTCTGTAATATCCAACGAAATTACTGCAATTGGCTACAATGATGAGGAAAAATCGATTTATGTGACCGACCGGCTTCTTCAAACCCATGTTTTCGTCAACCGCACCCGAGAGGATTTCGACTATTTTAAAAACTCCAAGCAACACGACTATTTCTACCTCCACATTCTGCAGAAGCACCCTCACAAAACTCTAACACACAATCCATGAGATAAGCCTTTATTTTCCGTAAAAGCATCTACGATATACATTTGCATGCTGCTCACTCCTCATTCAATCCAGCTTTTTCATTAATATTATAGAATGTTAGTGTGTTATGTCTAATCCTTTCGGCTGTTTCTTCAGAATCAAGCCCTTTAATTGCGGCAAGCTTACGAATACTTTCAGTGAGCATACGCGGATGAGTAACCTGTCCGGAGAATGGGCCTTCGAATGGCCAAGGTCCGTCTGTTTCCACCATCACTTGGGAGATGGGATAAACAGCCGCCAGCTGCTGGATCTCCTCTTCATAAATAATATCTGGTGTAAAAGAAATATAATACCCCTTATCTATCATCCGTTTCACTGTCTCGTGACTACCTTTAAACCAATGAAAATGAGCTTGAGTCACCTTGTGCTTCTCCAATAAGTTACAAACCATATCCGCATCCTCATAAACGGCATGAAGGATAATAGGCTTCCCCAGCTTAGCCGCAAGAGCAACAAAGCGTTCTAACAAATCTATATAAGGCTGCAGCTCGAATTGCTCACCCTTCTCCTCAGTCGCTTGCCGATTATAATATGGCAAACCAACTTCACCCACTGCGATCATGGCAGATTGATGCAGCATGATCCAAGCAAACAACTCATCCATCTCCTCTGCAGCAGGCAGCACCTGCTCAGGATGGAATCCAAACGCTGGAAGCACTTGAACCGGATATTGCCGGTGCAGTTCCAGCGTTGTTTGGCAAGAGCTAAGATTCATAGAAACCGCGACTACATGCTCAATAGCAAAAACCGTCAGCTCATCTAAGATAAGCTGACGCTCTGTCAATGGGTAAAGCTCTAAATGAATATGAGCATCGATTGTATTCATATATGCACTCTTTTCATCATGATATAAATTTCTTGCTTTAGGGTTTGAAACAGAGGATCACTCAACACTTCTTCCTGCCGAGGACGTGAAAAAGGAACCTTAATTTCATGAATAATCGTCGTTGGCTTGTCCGATAGTAGATAAATCCGATCCGAAAGAAAAAGCGCTTCTTCGATACTATGTGTCACAAACAAAACCGACCGTTTATTCTGCTCCCAAATCGACAATAACCAACGCTGCATATCCATCCGGGTTAAAGCATCTAAAGCAGCAAACGGTTCATCCAGACACATGAATTCTTGCGGACTCAGCAAGGCTCTCAGGAATGCCGCTCTTTGCTGCATCCCACCGGATAGAACATGCGGATATGCTTTTTCATACCCTGCCAAACCTACTTTCACTAGCCATTCTCTTGCTTGAGCGATAGATTGCTTTGCTGGGATTCCAGCAACCTCCTGAGCCAAAACAACATTCTCTTCAATCGTCCGCCACGGAAATAAAGCATGGGTTTGCGGCATATAGCTGATGAGACCTTTTTGACCTGTCACTTCCTTGCCTTCCAGCCATACTTCGCCGTGTGAAGGAGCTACTAACCCTCCAATAATGTGGAACAATGTGCTTTTGCCGCAGCCAGACTGTCCAATAACCGAAACAAATTCACCTTTGTCGACGTGCAGAGAAATATCCGTTAGTACTGTGTCCACTTTGCCATTTTCCATAAAGGTTTGCGATATATTTTTCAGTTCCATTTATGTGACCTCGATTTCCAGCGAATCACTAAGCCTTCGATTAGTACAATGAAATAAAATAAAATTATACTCAACAGCACAATAATAAAAATAGAATCAAACACTCGGTCTGTACGAAACCCAGCTTTCTGTTGCTTCATATAATAGCCGATGCCTTTATCCGAGCTCAGCCACTCAGAGATCATCGCACCTGACACCGCATAAGTGGCAGAAATCTTAAGTCCCGAGAATAAACTAGGTAACGCATGCGGTAACTCTAATTTACGAAAAATTTGCATCCGCGTAGCACCAATCATTTTCATATAACTCAGCATCACTTGATCTGTTTGCATAAAGCCATCCAATAACGCAACACAAATCGGAAAAAAACAAACAATCGTAATGACAATAATCTTTGGAAGGATCCCAAAACCAAACCAGATCATCAATAAAGGTGCTAGAGCGATCATCGGGATATTCTGCGAAAGCACGAGAATTGGATAAAAACCCTTTTTAAACCCAGGCAGTAAATGCAACAACCACGAAACCCCAATACCGATCACAATCCCGATCGAAAATCCAATTAGCGTAAGCTTGATCGTCGCCGCAGTGTGCATCCAAAGACTTTTAAAATTATGAAAGCCTTCCTGCACAATCGCAATCGGATCTGGCAAAATCCAAAACTCAATTTTAAAAATAGTAACTGCCAGCTGCCAGCCCAGTAGTAGCAGAAAGACCACCGCAATGGGTGGCCAAGCTGCTTTGAACCATTTTGTGTTGATCATGGGCGATATTTCTCTGTAAGCTTATCCATAGATGCGCCTTGCGGGTTAAATAAAATCTTGATCTGCGAAAGAACACTTGGACTGCCGAATTCGATCATCGCATCATTCATCTTTTTGACTATGCTTAGCAATTGTTCAATGTCACCCTCCATTGTGGTTTCCAAAGAACTGACTTGATACTTGACCCCTGATTCTTGAATGACCTGAATGGCGCGATCCACGTAGGGGATGATATCTTCGTTATTTTTCGTTTTCGGCAGGATCTGTATACTTAAAAGTGCATTAGCCATTGATAAAACCTCCAGTTCGATTAAGATTCAGGTATAAATTGATTGGTAAATGCAGCGTCTGAATTCAGCGGTTTCTCCAAAAGCTTGTGCTCTGTTAACCAATTTGCGTAATTATCCCAAACTGTTTTCTTCTGCTCACCCCAGCGTGGCGCATCTGCTTGATATTGTGGACTCAACCACTTTTGGCTGGCTCTAACGAGATCCTTGTTAATGTCTGGAACAGCCTTGATTAGAATCTCAGCAGATTCAGTTGGATGATCGATTGCGTATTTATAACCTTTTGAGGTTGCTGATACGAACGCTTTAACAATCTCCGGTTTATCTTTAATCATGGTTTCATTCGTAGTCAGTACGGGTGTGTAATAGTCCAATTTTTCATTAAAATCCTTTAAATACAGCATATCCAAAGGTTCTTTGCGCAATTCCGATTCAATCCCCGTCCATGCATAGAAAATCCACTCAAAGTCAATGTCTGTTTTCACTGCTGTGAAGAAATCCGCATCGCCAACACTAACATTTTTCAGTTTACTATAATCGGCTTTAGCTTCCTCCATCATCGCTTGCAGCACCGAATTCTCGAATGGAGATCCAAAGCCACCATAGGTTTTGCCTTCATAATCCTTAGGTGTTTTAATGTTCTTACTTACAGGCGCGGCAAACCCTGAAGTGTTGTGCTGGATAATCGCTGCAATAGAGACGATTGGCACATTCTGTGTTCTAGCTTGGGTAATGCTATCTTGCCCGCTTATCCCAACGGCACCTTACCCGAAGCCACCATTGTATCGGCTCCACTCTCATTCGGCTGAATGATCTCGACATTCAAGCCTGCTTCTTTGTAAAAGCCTTGATCTAATGCCGCATAAAGCCCGGTATGGTTCGTATTCGGTGTCCAATCCAGCACAATCTTCACATCGGTGAGCTTAGCGCTCTCTGTTACTGTCGGCGTCTCTGTTGCTGTCGACGTCTCTGTTGCTGTCCCTGCTTCCTTCTCTGCCTTACTCCCACAAGCTGTTAAAACCAACATCAATACAAATACAACAACCAATCCGTACAGACTAACTTTCTTCATTCTTCTTCCCCCTTCTTTTTGAAAACAAAAATCGCCCCCTGATCAAGGAGCGAATAAATGAAAGACCACAACAATTCGTTGTGGCCCACGTAGGTTAGTGTGAATTCCCTCCGCCGGCATTATCCAGATCAGGTTCGGTCGAAAGCGATTTAGCTTTCCTCTCAGCCTAGTTTCCTAAGCTCCCGTTTGCTTATTTGGTTTTCATAACAAATATACAGGCAATAGCGACAAAAGTCAATCGATCAATTCAGGTAATGTGCTAAAATAAAGTTGTCATTTTCATACCAAAAAAGGTCAATGATATTAAATATTTATTTCATGATGGAACGGGTTACACCCACCCAACATATACTATCGCCTAAACCTTACAAGGCAGGCGATAACAATGTTAGAAACCATAAACTATAAGCTGGCGCTTCTATTAGTTTGTGCTTGTCATCAAGCCTATAATCAATTTAAAGATCCAGCAGGGCGCTTTATTATCCCGGGCGGTTATCGCTATGTAACCTCTTTCTCAGGTAAAGCCTATGGTGCTACTTTGGAGACCTTTGGTTATCTTATCGAATCCGAAGATGCGATTATTATTGCTTTCCGTGGAACCACCTCACATGCGGATACAATTTCGGATCTAATTGCAAGTCAAACCCCTTTTCCATGGTTGGATAACGGCGGGAACACCCATCTTGGCTTCACCGAAATTTATGCGACAGCTAGAATGCAGATCATCCAAGCCTTAACCAAATGTGATTCGAGCAAAAAGCTAATCATTACCGGACATAGTCTGGGCGGAGCATTAGCCACTTTATGCGCACTTGATCTTGCCTATAACACCAAATTCGCACCACCAATCGTGTATACGTATGGAGCACCTCGTGTTGGGGATCCCTCCTTTGCCGCAGCCTATAATCAAAAAATCGCCTTCAACCACCGTATTGTGATTGAAAGCGACTTGATTCCGTTAATACCCCCTCCTCTTTACAAACTACCTTCACAGCCAAAGGTCTACCATTACCTTCATGTAAAGGGCGGGTTCGCGTTGCATTTTCTCACAGATTCTTTATCCAAAAATCATGCTCTAATTAATTATTTTACTGTTATTGCTAAATATGAATCCGAATATGCGATCTATCTGTGCAATCAAGTTCCTGCAATCTGTCCGACTTAATTTAAACTTAAGCTTCATATCCTACTTAATACATGATACTATTGTATTTATAAACTGTGAACGTCGGGAGGATTATCATATGAGCTATGCGGAAGCAAACCTAGTTAAATTATCACTCACAGGAGATCGATCTGCTTTTGGGCAGTTGGTTGAATTATATAAAGGGAAGATCCATCGACTCGCTTATCGCATGTTGAACAATCCGCATGACTCTGAAGATGTCGTTCAAGAGACGTTCATGCGCGTTTATCTGAATTTAAACCACTATGATGAGAAACAGAAATTTTCCACTTGGATTTATCGGATCGGGAAGAATCTTTGTGTGGATTTGTTACGTAAGAAGAAAACGACCTTCTCCCTTGATGCCAAGATTGCCGGTGAGGATGAATTGAATCACTATGGACTATTATCCAGTGAAGATAACAATCCAGAATTGGCATTAATGGAAACTGAATTGCAAGAGCAGCTAACACAAGTGATCAGCAAAATGTCGGATAAATATAAAGCGATTACCACATTGTATTACGTTCATGACTTATCGATCCAAGAAATCAGTGAGAAGCTAAACATGCCGATCACAACAGTCAAAACGAGGCTTTATCGTGGACGTGAATATTTACAAAAGCGTTGGGGGATGTCATTCTTAATTAGTCTTATGACTTTCTTTAATTATGTTATTTTATAAATTCAAACCATAGTATTCAATCGGCTGCATGGGATTCATCTTCCCTTGCGGCTTTTCCATATTTAGAAGAGGTGTTGTCCTATATACACCTTTTCCACCCTATATTCACCTTATGAACCTGGATATGGGCCGTATCCTGTGCTTTAGCAGCCTTATATCCCCCAATATTAAAATGCACAAACCAAAAAGGATAGAGTCGCCAGAAATACTTCTGGCACCCTATCCTTTTTGTTAATTATTTGGAGGATACCTTCATCTGGACGTTCATCGCAATCATCAATCAAAGCTAAATTTGTTCATACATGTAGCATTAGATAGCAATATAAGAACCTTTGTCGAATGGGCTTTTAAGAAAAGGACATTAGCTTTTTTCGTGGAAATTATGAGCATAAAAGAAATAATTCCCACTTAGGAAGGAAGAAATTTATGAAGAAGAATACGTTATTCATCTGCTTGTCGCTGCTTTTGTTTTTAGTATTTTCTGGTTGTACCGCTGCCCTACCCACGACTGCATCACCACAACCTACTGTTGTCCCAAAACCATTACCCTCAACTTTTGTCAAGGAGCCTGTATCCACTGCACCTACTTTTGATATTGAAGGTCTGCATAATGGTGATGCTATTGATAAAGATAAGCTTAACCTTCAAGTAATTCTCCACAACTTCACTTTGCTGGATCATAATACGGAGCATACATCTGCTGCAAATCAAGGTCATATTCATTATTGGCTGGATACCAATCCGACTGATCCCGGTGCTGCTGTCCAAGTGGATAAAGATCCCGAGCATATCCTACTCTCTAGCTTGTACGCTGGTCAGCATATACTAACCGTCAAGCTTGTCGGAACAGATCATCAGCCGATTACGGAGACCACAACTCAAATCATAACTTTTATGGTGAAGCGACTGAATGTTGCCCATATTTCCTCTGCGACTCCTAAGCCAAAAGAGACACCTGCTCCAACTGAAACGTCAATAACGCCAGAAGTGTCAAATACACCACAGTCTACAGCGAAGAGTACTGAAAATGAAGCGGACGCTAAGAGTGCCACCCTAGCCATTGTTGGCATTCACAATGGAGATGTTATTTCAACCGAAGATTTGAAATTCGCAATTTATCTAAAAAATTTACATTTAGTTAACTATAACGAACATACCGAAGCCAAAGCAGGCGAAGGACATGTTCACATCTGGTTAGATACCACCTCAACCGAACCGAAGGCAGCTATGAAGGTTTATAATGATCCTAAGCATATTGTGATTAAACATATTGCCGAAGGTGAGCATACAATCATTGTAGGCTTAGTCAGTAATGACCACCAAACGATTATTGGCGCACGCCAAGCAATTACATTTAGCGTGAAGCGTTAAGAGGTACGCCTATCTCGATAGTCATTCGTTAAGTATGCTAACATTATACTCAAAAAAACTATTTGCACTAGAGTCAACTTTTTGACACAATATAATTACTAAACAAGTACTATTTTCTAAGGAGATACTTAAATGAAACCCATCGTTTTACTTGCCAGACCTGTTCCTGCTGAAGTGGAAGCCTATATTGCCACACATTGTACGATTCTCAAAACAGACAAGAAGAAGCCTATGTCACGCAAGGAAATGTTTAAGCACTTAGCTACTGTTGAAGGATTGCTAACCACAGGCGGTAACATTGATGAAGAATTACTTAGATATGCCCCCCATTTAAAAGTCGTCAGCAATATAAGTGTCGGCTATAATAACATGGATTTAGCAGCGATGAATGCCCGCGGCGTGATCGGTACGAATACCCCCGAGGTCTTGGATGAAACGGTAGCTGATCTTGTATTTGCGTTAATGCTTGGTGCTGCTCGTAGAATCACAGAGTTAGACCAGTACGTGAAGCAAGGGAAATGGCAACGCGGTGATGACGTATCCTTACACGGCTTGGATGTACATCATCGAACTTTAGGCATTATAGGCTTGGGCAGAATTGGTGAAGCCATAGCACGTCGTGCCAAGCTTGGATTTCTCATGAATGTTCACTATTATAATCGAAATCGTAAGCTTGATGTCGAAGCCAGCCTTGGTGTAACCTATATGCCCATGAATGAATTGCTGCGCACTTCTGATTTCATCCTATTGATGACCCCCCTGACTGAGGAAACGAAACATTTAATCGGGCGCGAACAATTCTCGCTCATGAAGCCTACCGCCATTTTCATTAATGCCTCCAGAGGCAAGACTGTGGACGAAACGGCATTGATCGATGCACTGCAGAAGAAACAAATCCATGCTGCTGGACTCGATGTATTTGATCGTGAGCCCGTTGAAGTTGATAATCCATTACTGCAAATGCCTAATGTAATAGCTCTACCACATATTGGCTCAGCCACAGCCCAAACGCGCTTTGACATGGCCATGCTCGCTGCACAAAACTTAGTTCTCGCTGTTCAAGGCCAAACCCCACCGAATCAGATTCTATAAGCGTTCATTCTTCAGGGCAAAAGCCGCTAATTGAACACGATTGCCGAGTGAGAGCTTTTCCAATAAATTTTTAATATGATTTTTCACGGTATTCTCAGCAATCACGAGTACTTCAGCAATTTGCCGATTGGTTTGCCCTTGAGCTACCAGCGACAGAATCTCATGCTCCCTTGGTGTTAAGGTATGGACGATCGGGTTCTCGTCTGTCAAGCCTGTTTTAAAGCGATAAAACAATCGATCTGCCATTATCTTGGGAATATCCGATTCTTCTTCTAATAAAGCGCCCAAGTAGCTTACCCATTCGACAGGGTTCATGTTTTTTAGTAAATAGCCTTGGGCGCCATTCTTGATTGCCGTGAACAGATCGGTAACCGCATCGGATACACTGAGAATCACTACCTTGATTCTTGCTTGCTGCTCCTTGATTAACCTTGTCGTTTCCAGTCCAGACATTCCAGGCATATGAATATCAAGCAGTACAACATCCGGCTGCAATTGCGCACATAACTTCAACGCATCCAACCCATTGGTAGCTTCACCAATAATGATATAATCCGCTTCATCCTCCAATAGCGTTCTGACTGCTTGTCGTGCCAAGGGGTGATCATCCACAATTAAAATTCGATAAGGTTTCATGGCTTCTTCCTCCCCTGAGTTCCCTTCACAATGATCTCCAGTCCACCTTGATTTAAATGCTTGTACTCCATCTGTGCAAAAATTTCCTCAGCTCGTCTTCGCATCATAAGCATCCCGTATTTATTAAAGGTCTGTTGTTCATCAACGATTCCACAGCCATTATCGCTTATGGATAAAAGCCAGTCATTCTGCTTGACCTTTATTGTTATTGTCGATTGATCAGCTTGTGAATGCTTACGGATATTCGTAAAAGCTTCTTGAATAATACTCAAAAGATGCACTTCCTCCACCGGGGTAAAATAGTGTTCTGGCAATTTCAGCTCCTCATTAACGGTAATGCCAGTAATCAGCTGCCACTCTTGAAGCCATAATTGAATCCGTTCCACAAAATGAATATTATCATCTGGCGAACTCCGTAAATTGAAAATCGCTTGCCGCACTTGATTATTAATGTCCGAAACAGCAGCCTTCGCTTCTTCCAAGTGACCCTTTTGCAATTTCACCTGGAGAAAGAATAAGGTCTGCGCGATATTATCATGCAGCTCGTTGGCAAGCCGCTCCCGCTCTTCATAAACGGCTCTTCGCGCTTGCTCCGCTACTAAGTGCTTATTACTTTGTTCAATATGGCGAAACATCCAATTTGCAAAGACATATGATAAAATAAAGGTTAGCAAGGTTATATAGAAATTCCCCGTTTCCATTGTCATATAATCCAATAATACCTCATGGCGAAAATATTCAAATCCACCAATCATTAAGGTTGGCAATAAAATTGTAATCATTCGTAAAACAACGTAATTCATCGTTATTTTCCTTTCCAGCATCATAATAAATTGAAAAAACCTTCCCGTCAAGCTTGGGAAGGTAGTGAAACAAAAGTTATACGCGGAATTTAGAAAGTGAGCTTTGTAAAGAATGTGACAATTCTTCTAGCTTTGCAGAAAGATTAACCAAACCCTGACTGACATTCAACTGCTCACTACTTAAGGAAGCAACCTCTTCTGAGGTCGCGGAAGACTCCTCTGATACCGCACTCACGTTAGTCATTGCCTCTGTCAGAACGTTTTGTGATTCATCCAGTATATGAATCGAATCCGTTACATCAGATAGCTGTTCGACAAAGCCACCCATCCTTGTTTCCACTTGTTTAAAAATCAACTCTGCTTCTTTTACAGATTGAATTTGTTCTTGGAACATGGGATAAGCTTCCGATAATACTTTAACTGTCTCATCAATTTCTGCTTGGATCGTGACTATAATTGCCCCCACAATCCCAATGTTATGCTTCGATTGTTCCGCTAGCTTCCTAATTTCATCCGCTACAACCATAAAGCCCTTTCCTGAAACACCTGCACGTGCTGCCTCAATGGCTGCATTCAAAGATAAAATGTTCGTTTGCTTGGTTTGATCATTCAATACATCGAGAATTTTGCGAATGGAGGCTGTACTGTCCTTCAACCGATCCACCTTCTCAACCATGGAACGAGTCATTACTTCTGTAGTTGTAGTTTTTGTCGTCAATTCTGCCATATATAGACTACCTTGCTGGCTAGCATTCTGAACTTCCGTCGCTGCAACGCCCATATTCGCATTTGCTTCTACAACTTGCTTCATTTGCATGCTAATCTCATGGGTTAATCCATTGCCTCGTTCAGCTTCCATAGCTAAGCTTGAAGCACCATTCGCAATTTCTTCTGTCGCAACAGCAATTTCACGAGCTGAATTCGCCGTTTGGTTAGATGAATTCAGAAGCTCTCCCGCTGTAGAAAGTACATCGCTTGCGGATTGATTGGTGTGTTTAACCAGGCGGGTTATTTGTTCCATCATCTGATTAAAGCTTATGCTTAACTGACCAATTTCATCCTTACTTTTATGAGCGGTACGAACCGTTAAATTCCCTTGTTCGCCTTCCATCATCAAATTACGCAGAACAACTAAAGGTCGACCGATCAAACGGGCAACAAACCAACCGGCTAAAGTTGCAACTATTGCGGAAAAAAGCACAATCCACAAGGTCGCATTAAGAATTTGTCTAGTCTC
The DNA here is from genome assembly GCA_040904685.1 of Paenibacillaceae bacterium. GTDB lineage: Bacteria > Bacillota > Bacilli > Paenibacillales > NBRC-103111 > Paenibacillus_AC. The sequence goes on from JBBDSZ010000051.1 coordinate 101,315, forward strand.
TGCAACTAATTCGGCTATTGGTGCAACTGCTTCGATGGTCCATCCGGACTTCTCCATATTCTTATAGACCAGTAATTGCTCCTTATTATCTAAATTATCTGTTTTATTCCCATAATCGTTTGTCAAATCATCGTCTGCCGATTTAACTGGATCTACAATAGATGGAATATGGTATGTTTCTTCGATTTTCCCATTTTTCGAAGGTGAGATCAATTTATTCTTATTGTTAAGGATAACAATTTCGCCAGAATTACCAATTTTGATTTGAGCCAAGCCATCAACCAGGACCTTTTCATCAATTTCCATGATTAATACATAATTAAGGTTAGATTCTAGCTTCAATAATCTACCTACTGCAAAAGTCGCTTTATCCTCAAAAGGGGTATAGCCTTTTAGCTTTGAATCTAACCAAGTTACCGCGCCATCCGCTTTTACAACTTGGGTAAACCAAGCTTCTTTAACATACTGTGTGGGCTCCTCAAAATTAGCTGCAGAAGTGATTGCTTTTATATTGGTATCCGTTGGCAGAATATGTATATTGCTTATACCCGTTTTACCAAACAATTTTTTGGAGATCTTATCCAATACTTTACGTAAAGCAGTGAATTTATCAAATTCTTCACTTTTTCCATTTCCATATACGCGTAAATTATCCGTAATCTCGGTATCTACCAGAATATCATAGCTCATATTCTCAAAATTACCAAAAACCAGATCTAGCTTTTCCCCAGTTTGATTAATGGTTTGCTGGGTAGAGGTCGCCATTTTTGCTGTAATAATACCCTTAGATTTCGAGTATGAGAACCACCCTGTTACTCCCACAAGTACAATGATACAAACGAAAAAGATGATAAACAGCTTCATCCCCACGGATTTAACGGGGTTTTCCAAGCGAAACTTGTTTAACTGGGTAGACTTAACGGTTTTAGAAAACAGCTTCCAAGGTCGGGAAATCTGCTTCTGCAAAAATGTGATAAATGTTTTCAAGTTGCCACCATCCTAATAAAAGTTAACTTAATTAATATTCATTCGACATTTTCTTACATTTCCCTTTATTATATTGTAAAAAATTATTTTTCTTTAGCCGAGTTTTTTTTGCGCATCATATCAAAGGGTTTAACACGTTGTTGAACCTTGAATTGAATTTTTTGCAGCGGATGTCTGGCAGCATCTAAGCTATTACCTGTCTCGTCATAAATATCCTGCAGGGTTTGTTTAAAGGAAGTGTTGTTCGGCCCAAAAAACTCTACCTCTTGCCCGGGTTTAAAATGATTTCTCTGTTGTACGGTCGCCATCGAGGTCATTTCGTCATAATCGATAACTAAGGCAGCAAAATCAAACTCATTCTGCTTATCCTCGGGTGCAAAAATATGATCCTCATGGTCAGGCTCTTCAAAAAAGAATCCGCTATTCAGGGGTCTATTAGCCGCTTTGTTAATATCCTCCTGCCATTCTGGTTTAAGCACATAATTCTCGGGATCTGCTAGATAGGAATCGATAGCTTGGCGATAGGCATGGACTACAGTTGCTACATAATGAATGCTCTTCATTCGTCCTTCAATTTTGAAGCTCTCTACACCCGACTGAATCATCTGTGGAATAAACTCGATCATGCTTAAATCCTTGGCACCCATGGTAAAGGAATCATCGGTTTCCTCAGCCATGACTTGCTCATCTGCATTAAATAAGTCATATTTCCAGCGACAGGATTGGCAGCACCCCCCGCGATTCGAATCACGATCAGTAAAATGATTTGACAGCACACATCTACCCGAATAGGAACTGCACATCGCCCCATGTATAAAAGTTTCGATCTCGATATCAACCTTTTGCTTAATTTCAATAATCTCCTCCATACTCGCTTCACGCGCCAAAACGACACGATGAACCCCAGCTTCCTTCCAGAATTGTACAGCTTGCCAATTCATCGTCGATTGCTGTGTGCTGAGATGAATTTCCAGCTTGGGTGCTACCCGCCGACATGTTTCGATAATTGCAGGATCAGCCACAATAATGGCCGCAATCCCAACCTCCTGCAGATTACGCAAATAGTCCTCCAAGCCCGCAATATCTTCATTGTGTGCATAAATGTTCGCGGCCACAAATACTTTTGCTCCGTAACGTGCAGCGAATTCTACACCTTCGCGCATTTCTACAAAGCTGAAATTGTCTGCATTCGAACGCAGACCATATTTCTGTCCCCCTATATAAACTGCATCGGCACCATAATGCACCGCAAATTTAAGCTTCTCTAGGTTTCCTGCGGGTGCCAATAATTCAGGTCTCTTCAATGCCATCTTCCTAATCTCCCTTTCCATCAATATACTTGCTCTTTATAAAAGAATCCGAAAGAAAGTGCACGATCCTTTGGCTGTAATTGTGCAATCTCATGTAACCATTCTGGGTCAAATGTATATTCTGCTGGATTTAATGAATAAGCATCTATTGCTTGCCGATAAGCACGAACAACCGCTACATTATACGCGAGGGGTTTCTGCAGGCCTTCAATTTTGAAGCTGTCGATTTGCCCCTCCATCAGCTCATGAAGGTTCTCAAGCAAACATATATCCTCAGCACTCATAATATGGGTTCCATTCGCATCTTCGAAAATCGGGAATTTGCCATCCTTGCGTTCTTCCTCAACTAGGAAAAGCCCTTGAGCCAAATCAAATCGTTGATTCGGAGCTTCTTTACCTTGATGAGCACGGTAGTTGCTTACCATACTTCGTTTGGAATGGAAAATATTCGTCATGCCGTGCACTTGAACTTGTACTTCCATGCCTACTTGAAGCTTCATTTCCAAAATCTGTTCCAGATTCAGCTCACGAGCCACAACAACTCGAGTAGCCCCTTTAGCGGCCCAATAGTTGGCAGAGGCATAGTTGGTTGCTGTCATCTCTGGATTCCAATGCAGCGGGATTGAGACCTCTGCTATTCTGGCCGCAATCATCAAAGCAGGATCTCCAAAAACAACAGCATCTGCTCCTAGCAGGCTTAAATGTTTTAAATAAGCGGGAAGCTCCGCTAGTATATCGTTATGGATAACGTTATTCATCACTACATAAACCTTAGCTGACTGCCGATGCGCTTCTTGAATCGCTTGTCCCAGTTCGTCTAAGTTAAAGCTTCCTGACAATCTCATCCCATATCTATCCTCACCAATACAAACTGCATTTGCCCCAGCTTGAATGAGTGCTGCAACTTCATCTATAGTCCCTGCTGTAACTAAAAGTTCTGGCTTCTCCACTTCGTGCACATCCTTGATTGCGTTAATTTTTGGCTGAGCTTTTTGCAATGTTGCGTTTATGCTGAGCAAAGGTTTCTGCGAAAAAATGTCCCGAGGAACCATCCTTTTTCGTCACATAATACAAGAACTTCGTTGCTTGCGGGTACAAAGCAGCCTTAATCGATGCCAAGCTCGGACTGGCTATCGGCCCTGGCGGAAGACCTGTATGCAAATACGTATTATAAGGACTTTCCATTTCCAAATCCTTTTCATATAGGCGTTCCTTGGATTCATCGAATAAATACTGTACAGTCGCATCAATTTGCAATGGCATTTTATCCTTCAACCGGTTGTAGATCACACCTGCAACTATTGCCCTCTCCTCCTCCACCACGACTTCTCGCTCAACTAAGGAAGCAAGCGTAAGCAGTTCATGAAAGGAAAGTCCTGATTTCTCCAATTGGATTTGCCAGTCTGCCGGTAGCTGATCCAGCTTCTGATCCCATTCACACAACATACGTTTCATGATATCGGCTGTTGAACTGCCTTTTTTCATTTCGTACGTATCAGGATATAAATACCCTTCCAAGCGGTGTTTAATCGCTTTGTCATCCGGAATTTCCCCCGTCCAACTACAGCCATAATTAGGAATTGTGTCAGCAAGAGCAAGAAAAGCTGCTTTGTCGACTATGTTCTGACTGCTAAGCTTAGCAGCAATCTGTTCTACATTAAAGCCTTCGGGTATAGTGAACCGAACCACCTCTACCTTTACAATATCGCCCTTATTTAAACGATCAATAATTTCTATATTCGTCAGCCCGGGTTTCATTTCATAAGTACCTGCTTTAAATTGATTGCCTTCTTTATAGAATTTCAGATAATACCAGAACATGGTACTACTCCGAATCAAGCCATTATCTTCTAAGATATGGGTGATTTGTGTCGAATTCGAGCCCGCAGGAATTGTAAAACGGACGACATGATCCGTTGGAGTCAGCGGCTTGAGCTCTTGCTTTATATAGCGCCATCCAAAAAAGGTTAAACCCGCCAACAATACAAGTAAAATAACGATTATAATGATTATGATTTTGAATATTTGGCTTAGCCGATTCGGTTTGACCTCTGCACTGTGCTCCGAAAAATCCATTTCATTCACCTCTGCAAGTAACGTTCATAAAAAAGAGACGACCTATTGTCGCCCCTCTTATTCTAACCTATAACTTGTTTATTCGTCAAAGGCAACTGTAAGCTCGTCATACAGCTCAGCTACCGCTTCCCATTCGTCATCATCCATGATGGTTTCTAGCTGAAGCTCACCCTGTTCGTTCTCGTTAATGTAGAATAGATCTACTTCTTCAGTCCTATTCAATTGAACCGATTGCAATACAGCATAAGACTTCTCCGCCACTGAAAACTCGGCTAGGATCCGATAAGTGTGTGGCTTGTGATCGCCGTCTACTAATTCAATTTCTGTACCAAAAGCGTTCTGTAGCAAATGCAAGGGCTTTAGGTCTTTCAATTGATAAGAATCCATTCACTTACCCTCTTCCTGCTCCTCTTCTTCCTCGAGCTCAGCCATTAATGTGTTAAACGTTTCCTCAACGATTTTCCATTCTTCTTCGTCTTCAATTGTGTACAGCTGAAGATCGTCTCCATCTTCTTCATAACGGAAGGCATAAACTTCGTCACTTTCTTCATCTTCACTTTCTTCCAATGGCACAACCATCATATATTTGCTATCGGATCCATCCACTTCAAATTTCATAATCACTTCAAATTCCTCTTCGTTGCCTTCTTCGTCAGGAATATAAATGATTTCCGGTTCTTCAAAATCTGTCATGGTTATCCTCACCTTTTCGTTTTAGAATCCAAATAGTTTTGCAAAATGAATACTGCAGCTAGCTTATCTACCACCAGCTTGCGTTTTGCTCGGCTGACATCCGCTTCCAACAAAGTGCGTGTAGCTGAAACCGTGGTCAATCGTTCATCCCACATGTGAACCGGGATCTGGAAATGCTCGCGGAGGGTTTCAGCAAAAGCCAAGCACATCTCTCCTCGCGGTCCAATACTTGCATTCATGTTCTTCGGTAAGCCGACTACAATCTCCGTTACTTCGTATTGGTCCATCAGCTTTTTCATTCGGTCTCTATCCAAAGCATCGGTTTTGCGCCGTATGACCTCTATTCCTTGTGCCGTCCAGCCGAATGGATCGCAGATCGCGACGCCAATCGTTTTATCGCCGTAATCCAAACCCATAATCCTCATTTATTATGGGCTAAGTAAGAACGAACCAGCTCTTCGATCAGCTCATCACGCTCTCGCTTTCGAATCATGCTTCTTGCATTGTTATGCCGCGGAATGTAAGCCGGATCGCCGGACAGCAAATACCCGACTATCTGATTGATCGGATTGTAGCCCTTTTCTTGAAGAGCATCATACACGGTCAAAATAACTTCCTTCGACGATGTCTCAACGCCTTCTGGTATTACGTCGAACTTCATTGTTTTATCCATGGAACTCACACAGGCACCTCCCCAAAAAAGTTCTCCTTATAGATATATTCTCTATCCGAAACAAGAACTCCTTTCCAACTTTAAAAAATTTACAATTGGAATGCAGTGATCGTTGCTTCGACTGCGTGGAGGGCTTCAGACAGCTTACTTGCATCTTTTCCTCCGGCTTGTGCTAAGTCGGGACGACCGCCTCCGCCTCCACCGCAGATGGTGGCTGCTTCTTTGACTATTATGCCAGCGTTATAACCTTTTGCAATGAGGTCAGTCGTAACCGCAGCGATTAAATTAACTTTGTCTTCACTAACTGAGCCTAATACTATAATCGCAGAAGTTAGCTTCATTTTCAATTCGTCTACGATGATTCGCAGGGAATCCATATCTCCATTGCCCACCTGAGCAACTAAAAGGGAAACACCACCCACAGTTTTGATCTGATCGGTCAACTGCCCTACTTTTACATGACTCAATTTGCTACGCAAGGACTCGTTCTCCCGGCCTATTTCCTTCAACTGCGTTAAAATCCCTTCAACTCGTTTAGGTACATCGACAATGTTGGTTTTCAATAAAGCTGCGGATTGTTTAAGGAGATCCATTTGTTGTTCTAGATATTCATATGCACTTCTGCCTGTGAAAGCTTCAATCCTCCGTACACCCGAACCAATTCCGCTTTCGCTGGCGATTTTGAAGAGACCGATTTGCGCTGTTGATGTGACGTGACAACCGCCGCATAATTCGATACTGTAGCTGCCTACACGTACAACACGCACGATATCGCCATATTTTTCCCCGAATAATGCCATGGCTCCTAATGCTTTGGCTTCCGCGATGGGTTGAAGCGAAATGTCCAAGGTTGTGCTTTGCCAAATTTGTTGGTTCACACGCAGTTCAATGTCTTGCAATTCCTCCGCTGTGATTGCCCCGAAATGCGAGAAGTCAAAGCGCAGTCGATCCGGTGAAACCATAGAGCCCACTTGATTCACGTGCGTACCCAAAACATCTTTAAGTGCTTGATGCAATAAATGTGTTGCGGTATGATTTTTAATAATATCTTCGCGTAATGCGCGATCAACTCTTGCTTCAACTGTTTCTCCAAGCTTTAATTCGCCTGATTCGACGGTAACTGAATGTACAGTTTGACCTAGTGGAGCCTTACCCACTTCTCCTACAAGAGCTTTCGCACCATGTGATTTCAACCAGCCATGATCACTGACTTGACCCCCACTTTCGGCATAGAATGGAGTCTGCTCCAGAATGATTTGGCATGTTTCGCCTGATTTTACACTTTCAACAAATTGTTGTTGCGAGATAATGGCAATTATTTGTGTAGTTGTTACCCATTCATTATATCCAACAAATTGACTTTTAGTCGTAAAACTGGAAAGCGGTCCGCCTTGTACCTTCATGCTTTCACTATCTTGACGGGCTGATCTGGCTCGGTCTCGTTGACTATCCATTGCTTGATCGAAGCCTTCACGATCAACTGTCAGACCCTGCTCTTGTGCAAAATCTTCGGTAAGGTCAAACGGAAATCCATACGTATCGTATAGCTTAAAGGCATCCGCCCCGCTAATCATTAATTTCCCTTCCGTTTTAGCACGTTCTGTCAATCCAGAAAGCAAGCCCAAGCCATCCGACAGCGTTTCATGAAAACGATCCTCTTCTGTGCGAATGATCTTCTCGATATATTCGCGTTTGGCAGAAACTTCAGGGTAATAGCTGCCCATAACTTCGCCTACAACAGCAGTCAATTGGTGCAAGAACGGCTTATTGGTACCAAGCACCTTTCCATAACGGACAGCACGACGCAGTAAACGACGAATAATATAACCTCGTCCTTCATTGGAAGGTTGAACACCATCTGAAACCGAGAACACAACCGTACGGATATGATCCGCAATGACTTTTAAAGCAATATCATGTTCTACACTTACCTTATATTTCACACCAACGAGTTCACAGATTTTCTGAATAATCGGTTGAAATAAATCCGTATCAAAATTCGAATCCACATCCTGCATAATCGAAGCAAAGCGCTCGAGTCCTGCACCCGTATCAATATTTTTATTAGGCAATGGTGTATAGCTGCCATCCTTATTGTGATTGAATTCAGAGAAAACGACATTCCAAACCTCGAGAAAGCGTTCATTCTCTCCTCCAGGCCAGCATTCAGGATCACTTAAATCGCCATATTTATCGCCACGATCATAGAAAATCTCTGTACAAGGTCCACATGGGCCTTCGCCAATATCCCAAAAATTATCCTTATCTAATTTATAAATCCGTTCGGCTGGAATCCCAATTTTGTCATGCCAATACCTATATGCATCTGGATCATCTTGATAGACTGTTACCGATATACGCTTAGGATCAAAGCCAATCCATTTCGGATCCGTGAGAAATTCCCAGGCCCAAGTGATCGCTTCCTCCTTGAAATAGTCACCGATGGAGAAGTTGCCGAGCATCTCGAAAAAAGTATGATGTCTGCGTGTTTTTCCTACGTTCTCAATATCATTCGTGCGGATGCACTTCTGTGAGTTAGCAATTCGCGGGTTATCTGGAATTACTCTGCCGTCGAAATACTGTTTTAGGGGTGCCATTCCTGCATTAATCCACAGCAGCGATGGATCGTTATGAGGAACCAGGGGTGCACTGGGTTCAATCCGATGACCCTTCTCCGCGAAAAAATCAAGCCATTTTTGACGTATGACGCTTGCTTTCATTTTTTGTATGCCTCCTGTTTTTAGTTCAAAGAATGTTCTCACTTCATAAAAAAATAAAAAACGCCCCTGTATATGACAGGGACGAATCATGTTCGCGGTACCACCCTGGTTACTGAGCGATAAACTTATAAGTCAAGTTTAGCACACAATCTGGCTTCATTGATTTCTTCAACGTTTTAGGAAAATTATAAACATCTGTATCCCAGATGTCAACTTGCAATCACTTGATTTATACGGGTTTATGATGATTATAATAGGATGAAACGTGCTCGTAAATCACTTTTAAAACTGCGAAGAATGGAACTGCCAGAATCAAGCCGATTATACCCGCTAGCTCTCCACCGACTAGTAACGCAAAAATAATAAAAAGTGGATGCATATGTAAGGTTTTACCAACCACCTGCGGTGAAATAAAATTCCCTTCTAGGGTTTGCACCAAGATGTTTACGATTGCGACATACAGCACCATTTTCCAAGAAATAGAGGATGCGACAATTAATGCGGGCGCTGCCCCTAAATACTGCCCAAGATAGGGAACGATATTAAAAAGTGCCACCACACTAGCCAATAGCAATATATAAGGTAAGCCAATGATCCAATACCCGATGTAAGCTAGTACGCCAACAATGATGCATACAATAAACTGCCCGCGAATATAGTTGCCAAGTGCGGTATCAATGTCCGTTAATACCTTTACCGTTCCTTCGCGATGTTTTTTCGGAATGAAGGTAAGTGCAGCTTTTTCCATAAGCTGAAAATCTTTTAACATATAGAAAGCAAGAAAAGGAATAATAAAGGCAATAAATAACATATTAATTGTATTCCCAATGCCGTGAATATAATTCGAAATCAGCTTGGTAATTCCATTTTCAAATTTATGCAGCGCAGTATTGATGCCATTCTCCACACTATCTGGTAAAAATTGATTATCTTTGACAGTATTCATCAGATTTTGCGCTTTTACGGTAAGACCTGGCATGTGCTCGTTTAATTCCTCTAGCTGATCCATAAAAATTGGGATTAGATTCATCAAGATGACAATTAAAGAAGTCAGAAAAACGGTATAGATTAGCAAAATGGCAATGGTTCTTGGAACTCTGCGTTTATTTAACAAATTGACTATTGGATACAGCACATAAGAAATTATCATTGCGATCGCGAATGGCCCTAATACAGCTATTATTAAGGTGTAGATCCCCATTAATAATGGGCGGATTTGCATAAGCATAAATACAATAAACAGCAACAATAATCCATAGATCATACTTGCAAACCAACGATTCTTGGTAAAACCGTCCAATGGCTCACCCTCCATTCGAATATGGACTAGCATCTATGAACAGTATATGTAACCTTTCTCTTCTTTAAACCCAAAAAAACATTCATTTTCAAAAGACTGCGCTATAACTAGGCAATCTGTTGAAAACGAATGTTTCCTGTTTAAAATTAATTGGCGTGGACGTGAGCAATTTCTTCTTCAAAAAAAAGATCATCTAAGGAACTTAGTGTTCCATCTTCTTCCACTTGATAAACCGACATCTTCTCACCATTTATCGTTAATTCGATAAAACAGCCCCAGCAATAAAATTGATGGGAGCCAATCTTCCCTATATCTTTGGAATTGCAATTCGGACAACGCATATGCTTTCACCCTATTCTCGGTTAAATGTAGCCTTTTATTCTTTTATCCATTTTCGTTACTTTTTAAACATGGAGCGACTTATTATTTATTACGAATGCGATTCACAATAGTTGCAATAATTTGTGCAGATTGGACAATTTCCGTAATCGAATTTGTCGAACCAAAGCTAAAACGAATCGCTGAAGCCGTTATTTCTTCTGGCAAATTCATCGCCTTTAACACATGAGATACTTCAAGCGAGCCTGACGTACAAGCTGAACCACTTGCTGCAGCAATGCCCTCTAAATCCAGATTCATCAACATCGTTTCTGTATCTACACCAGGAAAGCTAATATTGAGAATATGCGGTAGGTAGTGCTCGGAGTGGCCATTCACTACAAAAGCATCCTGCCCTAGCAGTAGCTTAAGTGTGTCAAGCATCGTTTGACGAAGCAATTCTAAGTGCTGTCTAGTACATAGTCTGTCTTGGTTGATCAGCTTAACTGCAGCCGCAAAACCAACAGCTCCTGCAACATTCTCTGTACCAGCACGTTTTTTACGTTCTTGAGAACCACCAAAATGCACAGGGTTTAATTTAATTTTACTCGAGCAAAAAAGTGCTCCAATCCCCTTGGGTCCTTGAATCTTGTGAGCCGATAGAGACATCAAATCGATTGGAAGTCTCGATAGATCAATTTCCTCCGTACCCAAAGCCTGTACCGCATCCACATGGAAAATAATGCCATGTTGGCGAGCTAGTTCGCCAAGCTTCGCAATCGGTTGAATCGTCCCTATTTCATTGTTACCATATATAACACTGATTAAAGCCGTTTCCGGTCGTATAGCAGCAGCCAAATCCTCCATACAAACCAATCCTTGTGTGTCCACAGGCAGATAAGTAACCTCGAAACCAAGTCGCTCTAATTGCTCACAAGAATGAAGCACTGCATGATGCTCTATTTGGGTTGTGATGATGTGATTTCGAGTAAATTCCGTTGGAGAGCCTTGAAGCATTGTTCCAAATAGAGCCAAATTATCACTTTCAGTCCCACCGCTGGTCCATATGATCTCTTTGCTTGTGCAATGAAGAGCCCCTGCGAGAATTTCACGTGCGTCATTGAGCGCAGAACGGGATGCCCGTCCCCATGCATGCATGCTGGATGGGTTTCCAAATACTTCGCTCCAAAAGGGAAGCATCTGCTCTAATACTTGCGGGTGAAGCGGTGTAGATGCTGCATGATCCAGATAAATCGATTTCATGGGTTCCACCACCTATATATAGAACATATAATTATCATTTTTTCCTTCATCCTTGAATGAAATCAAATCGGATAATGTAGATGAATCGAGGACCTCTGCGATTACATCCCGAATCCGTACCCATAAATCTCTTTTGGCTGGGTCATCTTCTTCCGTGAAATCAACAAGACTGATCGGTCCCTCTAACACACGGATTACATCACCTGAAGTAATATTTTCAGGAATTCTCGAAAGAATGTAACCGCCATATGCGCCTCGTATACTCTTGACCAAACCGCCATTACGTAAAGGTGCAATCAATTGCTCCAAATAATGCTCTGATAACTGATGCTTTTCAGCAATACTTTTAAGCGAAGTGGGACCTTCTCCATATTTGCGAGCAAGCTCCATCATAATGGTTAAGCCATAACGACCTTTAGTTGATATTTTCAAACAAGCACCTCATCTGTCGCATTTATTGCTATATTTTAGAACCAGTTACGTTATTAGACCCATATCTTTATATATGTTATCATAAATCTGCAAATAATGGGAGTGTAACATTGACAACTTCATGAAAATATTTTTGATAAGTTTAGAAATCTCAGAATATTGTGTTAAAATGAGATGAACCGCTGCCCCAAAATTCAGATTTCTGGTGTAGTGATGAAAGCAGCATGCAAAGCGAGGTAAACTTATGGATACTCCAATTAAAAATAAACGTGTAGTGCTTGGTATGTCAGGTGGAGTTGATTCATCTGTAGCTGCCTTGTTGCTCCAACAGCAAGGGTATGAAGTCATCGGTATTTTCATGAAAAATTGGGATGATACAGATGAGTTTGGGAATTGCACTGCCGAGGAGGATGCAGAGGATGTGCGAAAGGTCTGTGCACAAATTGGCATTCCCTGTTATACAGTGAATTTCGAAAAACAATATTACGACAAAGTATTTACTTACTTTTTAGATGAATATAAGCAAGGTAGAACACCGAATCCGGACGTCATGTGCAATCGCGAAATTAAATTTGGCGAGCTTTTGCAAAAAGCGATGGATTTGGGCGCTGATTATTTAGCAACAGGGCATTATGCGCAAACGGTACAAGTCGGCGGTGAGACACGTCTACTTCGAGGTGTGGATTCGAATAAAGATCAAACCTATTTCTTGAACGCGCTTAGTCCAGAGCAGCTCTTTAAAGCTATGTTTCCCATTGGACACCTTCCTAAAACCCAAGTGCGTGAAATTGCTCTTCAAGCAGGTCTTGCAACCGCTAAGAAGAAGGATAGCACGGGTGTTTGTTTTATCGGTGAACGTAATTTCAAACAGTTCTTAAGCCAGTACCTCCCTGCCCAACGCGGGGAAATGCGTACCATCGCTGGCGAGCTAAAAGGATATCATGATGGGTTGATGTATTATACTCTTGGACAAAGGCAAGGTTTAGGCATAGGCGGTTCAGGTAATGGAGAGCCATGGTTTGTAGCAGATAAAGACTTGAAGAATAACATTCTTTACGTGGTTCAAGGCGATAGTGACGATTGGCTGTACTCCACAGCACTTTTTGCGAAAGGTGTTAATTGGATTAGCACAAAAAAACCTGTCGAACCTTTCAACTGTACCGCCAAATTTCGCTATCGCCAGCCGGATCAAGACGTGCAGGTTACGCTTCATGAGGATGGTTCGGCTGATGTGCTTTTTGCAAAGCCGCAAAAAGCGGTTACCCCAGGACAATCTGTCGTTTTTTATGACAATGAGGTTTGCTTAGGCGGGGGGACTATTGATCAAATTGTGAAGCTGCTTCCCACAAGCAAAAGCCCCTCAATCAAGTCTTAGCTTGTACTTTTTGATCTTTTAGCTATTGCACTAATTTAATAAATTTTGATATGAAAATGACCAACCTGAGTATTAGTCAGCTTGGTCATTTTGTCATTCGTTGGTCTTGTCTATTTCTTGAGTGACCCGATTGTTTGAGAATGTCCTCCAGTATGAGTTATCTTGAAAACAATGCTCATTCAAATGAATGATCCGTGCTTGGCAAATTCACCGTTTTCAGTTGCTTCCGAATCTGCCGGCTTTGTCTCGGCCTTTGCTAAACCAAGCTCTTCCAAGAACGCACCAACGATGCGATCATAGTCGTGTGGGTTCGTCTGCAGAGACTGCGCGTGGTCTGCACCCTGCGCCAAATACAGATGTTTATGCCCCGGCTTCGTATGGTACAATTCGAGTGTCATTTCCATCGGAATGTACTTGTCTTCACTCCCGTGAATAAACAAAATCGGCGTTTCCACCTTACTCATGCCGCGAATCGGAGAGACGAGACGGAACCGGAGCCCAGCGCGTAGCCAGGTGAATAACCCGGCGATTTGCAGCATCGGAGAACGAATGAATACTTCCTCTTTTTGCAAACTCTCGATATCTTCCTTCACAAGCGTTCCCGCTTTTGTCTCGTATTTGTAAATGTCCTCATCTGCGTAAGTTCGGATATGAATAACCAACCCTGACAAAAAATACCCAACACCCGCCAACATGAGCAGCGAAAGCATCGTAATTGCCATCGCAACCGCCATAGAGGGCCCCTCCTTATTCGTTTTGTAAAAATTCGTGCAGTTAACGGCAAATCGATGGAATTGTAACGAAAGGGCAGGTACAATTGTGAATCTTATTTTTTTGGTATTTTACATAAAATGGATTAATATCCCTTTTCAGGACTGACTAATATCCCATAGACTGATGGTGTAGCAAAAACATCAGTGGTACAACCTTGCAACAGCCCATGCCGTTTTCAGGTATTAGCCCTTTTCCACGAATCAACCTCATACACCGGCCAGCGTCTTTCTATTTCCCCCTCCTTTTTTGACGTACAAATAATCCATATTCATAAAATGGAGTCAGAATGGGAATATCTAACTTCCTGCGATAACTTCGCTGCATCGCGCGGTGCGTTTTGCATCAATATTTGAAGACTGACTTTCTCGGAGGACCGATGATTCGTCATATTGAACAACTCAGACAAAAAGCGCGCGAACTTGCGCTAGTACATGACCTTTGCACGGCACGGCGGCCTTTAAAAAATCTATGGCGGGAATTTTCTACCGATGTGGAGAGTCTGCAAACATTCGTACATTCACTGAAAGACAGCCAATCACATTGTTCACAACCTGCAGAAGAATGGATTCTTGATAACGCTGAGTTCATCAACGAACAGGCGTTGGTCGTTCAGCTTGAACTCTCCAACGCTTATCTACGGTGTTTACCACGACTGTGCAAAAGCTGGGAACTTCGCGTTCAGTCCCTCTGTGTGGATTATCTCGAGCATGCCGACGGGGTTTTAGACGCTGACTCATTCGTTACATACATCAATTCGTACCAAGAAGTATCTGTTTTGACGATAGCTGAGGCATGGTCACTCCCGCACATCCTACGCATGGGTTTAATCCGGCGCCTGTCCAGAATCATGGAACTCGTCCGTGAACGGCATGAGGTGTGTGCGCAAGTCGCACGGATACTAGCACATATTGAGACCTCGGAATTAAATCCGTGTGCACTTAAGGCAGCGCTAGATGACGAAGGAGAAGACATACCACTCTCTGGTCCGCTTATCGTTCACTTAGTAAGCCATCTGAGCGAACGGACGGACGATGTTGCAACGGTGCGTGAATGGCTGATGTGCAAATTAGAAAATGGCCCGGATAGTCTGAATCACATTATTTCGTACGAGCATCAGCTTCAGGCGGGCTATCAAGTATTGACAGGGAACCTCATCCAAAGTCTGCGCACAGTTGCGCGCTGGGACTGGCGCGATTTGTTCGAGCAGATTTGTTTAGTTGAGCATACTTTCCGCAATGAAAGTGCAGGGATCCATCATCTCCTTGATTTCTCCAGTCGCGATGCTTTGCGAAAACGCGTGGAGGTATTAGCCCGTCGCTTGCATGTGCCAGAAAATTTAATTGCAGAGCAAGCTGTAGACCTTGCGGAGAGGAATAGTGGAAGGCAAGGTCACGGAACGGATAAAGTGGCCAGCAGTTCTACAGACTTAAATGAACTACCACGTCAAGCGTTCGCGGCATACTATTTGCTCGATCCTAAGGGAATCATGGAGTTGCGACGTGAGTTGCGAATGTGCAGCCACCCCAGGCCTTTGCGAGGGTTAGGTCTCTTACGGCACGCCACTGCCACCTATTTCTCCTTACTCGCGGGATTATTCGTGTTCATCCTTATTGGATTCGCCGTGTGGGTCGGTGAATATGGCAGCTATACACCGGCAAAGTGGGCGATAATACTGCTCGCATTAATTTTTCCTGCGAGCGAGTGGGCTATCACGGCATTACACTGGTTAATTGGCTGTGTTATGCCCACGCGGTTGCTGTTGCGATACGATTTCTCGTCAGGAGTTTCGGCAAATGCGACCACCATGGTTGTGATTCCTGTGATCTGGTCAACACCAGAGGAAGTGCAGGAGATAACGAATCGGCTTGAACTCCATTACTTAGCAAACCGCGACCCAAATATCCACTTTGCCCTTCTGGGTGATTTTACAGACGCTACCACGGAGAGCCTTGCTAAGGATGCATCCGTTCTTACGGCCGCACGCTCAAGTATTGAGGCTTTAAACACCACGTATGCGCAGGCGGGCACTACAACCTTTCACCTCTTTCAGCGTCGCCGACTGTGGAACTCGACTGAGAGCGTATGGATGGGTTGGGAACGGAAGCGTGGAAAATTGGTGGAATTTGTAGAATTTATCAAAGGACACACAGAGACGAGCTATAACTTCGTGATTGGGGACTCGTCCGTTCTTTCGCGCATCCGCTATATCATCACGCTCGACGCGGACACACAGCTTCCCATGGGTAGTGCTCAGCGGATGATCGGAACCATACATCTGCCCTACAATCGCCCGCGTCTAAACCGCGGTCGAACACGAGTGATTGAGGGTTATGGCGTGCTGCAACCACGCATCGCTGTCAGCCACGAGGCAGCTATGCGCTCACGATTGGCAAATCTTTGGTCAGGGGAACCGGGAATCGACCCGTACGCGTTTGCAGTTTCGGATCCATACCAAGACGGACATGAGCAGGGAATTTTTACAGGCAAGGGTATATTTGACGTTGATACATTTGCAGAGGTTTTGTGTGACCGCATTCCGGAAAACCGGGTGCTTAGCCACGATTTGTTAGAAGGTGGATTATTACGTGGGGGCTTGCTCTCGGACATCGAATTAATCGACGAATACCCCTCTACGTTCAGTGCGTACCAGCAGCGACTGCACCGCTGGGTTCGCGGCGATTGGCAACTGCTCATCTGGCTCTTTCCGCGTGTTGCTGACCGCCGTAGCAAGCTGTTGCCGGTTGATTTGTCCGCTCTTACCCGTTGGCAGATGATCGACAACCTGCGACGCAGTTTATTCCTACCTGTATTGTTCACGCTTCTGGCGCTTAGTCTGACTACATTCCCTGGATCATCGGGCGTTTTGTTAGCAATCGCGTTTGCTACGCTATCTTTGCCGATCATCCGTACTTCCACGGCGATTCGGCATGTAGTGGAACGTCCTCGGGCGTTATTTGCTGCATTCGGTCAAGTTTTGGTGACCATCCTGACACTTCCTTTTCAAAGCGCATTGCTGCTTGATGGAATCGGAAAAAGTCTGTTTCGCTTATTCATCTCTAAACGTCATTTACTCGAATGGATCAACTCGGCTGAGATTGAACGCCGCAATCGCAGCAAGCGATCCCCCCCCATTTTGGGTTTACGCGGTGGATACGTTTTGATAATTCTCTTTATGCTAATGGCGGTATACTGCACTCCTGCACTGCGATGGATGGGTATTATACTTAGCGTGATTTGGGCACTTGCTCCGTTTGGCGTCCGTTGGTTGGATCGGCCTACAGCCCAGCCAATATGTCCGATTACGGCGGAGGAAGAAGAAGAGCTACGGGTGCTGGCAGGACAAATATGGGCATATTACGAAGAATTTTCCGGTGAAAAGGATCATTGGCTACCCCCTGATAACGTTCAATTTGATCCGCCTAATGGCGTCGCGCATCGAACGTCGCCCACCAATATCGGGCTACTTCTTATCTGCACCTTAGCAGCTCGGGATTTTGGATTTATCGATACACCAGGGCTTATTGAGCGATTAGAACGTATCGTCGGTACAATCGAGCGTCTAGACAAATGGTCAGGCCATATTTACAACTGGTACGATACCCTTACGCTTGCGCCGCTTCCGCCTCTGTATGTGTCAACGGTGGATTCTGGCAATTTCGTGGCGTACCTGATGGCTGTCAAAGAAGGGATAGCGGAGTGGCTCAAGACAGATTCCACACAAAGTGAACGACCCGACTCGATTGAGGAGGATAACAAGGATTGGCAGGTACGCGGGCTAAGCCTAATCACTCGCCTAGAGTCACTGATTACCGAGACAGACTTTCGCCCGCTGTATGACCATAAGTCGCAATTGTTCACCTTGGGCTACCACGTCGCACTGGGTGAACGCGAGACGATCCTGTACGATATATTGGCATCTGAGGCGAGACAGGCAAGCTTTATAGCCATCGCCCTGGGACAAGTGTCTGTAGCACATTGGTTTGCACTCGGGAGGACGATGATAAAGATTGGGAAGCAGGCCACGCTTCTCTCTTGGTCAGGAACGATGTTTGAGTATTTGATGCCGTCGCTCATCATGCGCACCTACCGAAATACGATTTGGGACAGCACCTACCGTGGCGTTGTTAAGCGACAGATTGAATACGCGCATCGGCGGGGAGTCCCTTTCGGCATCTCAGAATCCGGCTATTACGCGTTTGATTATCAGATGAACTACCAATACCGAGCATTTGGAGTTCCAAACCTTGGATTCAAGCGTGGGCTTGAACAAGACTTGGTCATCACACCGTATGCTACAATTATGGCGTTACCCTTTGCAAAGCGCGATGGACTGGATGATTTGCACCGAATGGAGGCGCTAGGTGCACGTGGACAATACGGTTACTACGAAGCAATCGACTTTACGCCAGAGCGGATACCAGAGGATAAGAAGTGTATGGTCATTCGCAGTTTTATGGCACATCATCAGGGAATGAGTTTGCTTGCCTTGGCAAACTTGCTGTTACCGCACAAAATGTATGAACGCTTCCACCGCGACAAGCGCGTTCAGGCTGCTGAATTGCTTTTGCAAGAACGCATTCCCGTACGGCCTGCCATCATTTTGCATCCTGCTTTTGCGAGTTTGCGCATGCCGGAATCAAAGCTGGTACAGTCCCCTCCACTGCGGGAGCACCTCTCGGTGGATACACCAACACCTGAGGTATGTATCCTTTCCAACGGAACTTACATCACTATGGTGACCAATAGCGGCAGCGGATTTAGTCGTTGTGCAGGCGTGGCCGTCTCGCGTTGGCACGAGGATCCAGTGATGGATAATTGGGGGAACTACGTTTATATCCATGACGTCACTCGCGACGTAGTTTGGTCCCCGACGTTTCAACCGTGCCGTGTCACATCCCAGGAACAACGAGCACAATTCTCACTTGAGCGCGCTACCTTCATGCGCGTGGACGGCGACATCCAGACGAGTCTTGAAATCTGTGTCTCGCCGGAATGGAATGCGGAAGTGCGCCGTTTGACGCTCACCAATACCGATAGTGAAGCGCGAATCATCGAAGTTACGACGTTTCTCGAAGTCGTTTTAGCACCACCTGCTGCCGATGACGCGCACCCAGCTTTCAGTAAATTATTCATCGAAACACAATATGATTCGGATACCGAATGCCTGCTTGCCCGCCGCCGACCTCGCGATTCCAGCGAGAAGCCAATATGGGCGGTACACGCGCTTACGGTTGGATGCCAACCTCTGGGATCGATCGAGTACGAGACGGATCGGTCGTGCTTTATTGGCCGCGGTCATACGCTCTCTCAGCCGCAGGGGATTCACTCTCGCTTGTTGGGAACGGTGGGTGCTGTACTGGATCCTGCTTTTATTATGCGGCGTCGGTTAACGATCGGGCCGGGTGAGAGTGTGCAAGTTTTCGCGATCACGGGTGTAGCAGATACCCGGGATGAGGCAATAGGAATCATTGACCGACTGTCCGCAGATCATCAGGTTGAGCGAACGTTTCAACTCGCCTGGACCCGTAGTCAAATTGAACTTCGGCATTTACATCTGACGGCAGATGAGGCGATGGTGTTTCAAACCTTGGCAGGCCGGATACTTTACGCGGCTCCTCTAAAGCAGGATCAGAAGAAAAACATTGCTGCGAATACAAAAGGACAGTCCGGACTCTGGGCGCATGGGATCTCCGGCGATTTGCCGATTGTGCTCGTACGGATCAAGAACATAGCCGTTTTGCCCTTTGTCGTCAAACTGATCCTTGGGTTTGAGTATTTGCGCCACAAGGGGCTGCTGATGGACCTAGTTATCTTGAATGAATCGACGAGCGGCTATCAGCAGGATTTGCAGGATGCCTTAAGACGTGCGGTAGAGCAGGTGTTGGAGGGACATTCTGAAAAACGGCCAGGAAGTGTTTACCCGATTGTCGCCAATCATTTGTCGGACGATGATAAGATGCTGTTAATCGCAGTATCCCGCGTCATGCTGCGCGCGGATGGTCCAAGTCTAAAGGCTCAACTTAAGCTGTCACATGCGGACAGATCCTTGCCAGCACTGCTAGCGCCAAAGGCACAATTAGAACAGTACGGCGTCTCAGTTGAAGAAGACTCTAACGATCTGATCTTCTTCAACGGTTGGGGTGGGTTTTCGCCGGATGGGCGGGAGTATCGCATTATCCTCAAAAACGGTAACCCTCTACAAGCGCCATGGGTAAATGTAATTGCCAATCCATCCTTTGGATGCCTTATCTCTGAGCTTGGTACGGGTTACACATGGTGGCGCAACAGCCGTGAGTATAAAATTACCCCTTGGTCCAACGATCCTGTACTCGACCCACCTGGTGAAATTTGCTATGTACGAGACGAAGAGAGCGGTGAAGTCTGGACTGTGACACCGTCTCCTATACACACAACTCGATCTTACACAGTTTCGCACGGCCGCGGATATACGCGCTTTTGCCATGAGAGTCACGGTCTTAAACAGAAGATGACTGTTTTTGTACCGCTTGAAGATCCTGTCAAGGTGGTCAAATTGCGTCTGCAAAACAGGACGAACAAGAGGCGAAGCCTGTCAGTTACTTATTACGCTGAATGGGTGTTGGGCGTACGGCGTGAAGCGAATTCACCCTTTATCGTCACAGAGTGGGACGATTCGACCCATAGCTTGCTGGCACGAAACACGTACCAGGAGACGTTTCGCGATGCGACAGCCTTCTTGCATGTAAGCCCACATGCAGAAACGTCTGCCATACCATCCTATTCCGCCGATCACAATCCAGCGGCAGTCACAAACACACTTATCTTACCCCCAGACCTGTCATGGACAGCGGACCGTCAGGAATTTCTAGGCCGCAACGGCATACTGGAAAGCCCAGCCGCGATGAATCGACAACGCCTGTCTGGCACAACGGGATCGCTCCACAACCCCTGTGGTTCAATACAGCTCAAACTAACGATCGAACCTGGTTGCGAGCAAAAGGTCTACATTTTATTGGGGTGCGAAAATTCGCGCGAAGCCGCCGCGAAGCTCGCTAAAAAATACGATCAATCCAGTGTATGTGAGCGAGCATTCGATCATGTAACGGAATTCTGGGACGGTGTGTTAGACCAAATCTCAGTTTCGACCCCTAGCCCGGAACTGGATGTTCTGCTAAACAACTGGCTGCTTTACCAGGTGCTCGGCTGCCGGATGTGGGCGCGTACGGCCTTTTACCAAGCAGGGGGTGCGTATGGCTTTCGCGACCAATTACAAGATTCGCTGGCATTGCTCCATAGTCGTCCAGATCTCACAAGGGCGCAAATTTTACTGCACGCTGCACACCAATTTGAGGAAGGCGATGTGCAACATTGGTGGCATGAAGAAACGGAACGAGGCATCCGCACACGCTACTCTGATGATTTGCTATGGTTGTCGTACGCTGTGGCACGATATGTAGAACACACCGGGGACGATGGATTACTTGATGAGGTGATACCGTTTCTCCACAGTGAGCCTCTCCGCAAGGAGGAATATGAACGGTATGAGGCGACTGTAATCTCCCAACAGAGTGGTACTGTTTTTGAACACTGCCTACTTGCACTAGACCGTTCCTTGCATTTTGGTGAGCACGGGTTACCACTGATCGGAATCGGCGATTGGAACGACGGTCTGAACCGAGTTGGTGAAGCGGGCCGCGGGGAAAGCGTTTGGCTTGGTTGGTTTCTGTTCGATGTTCTTAGCCAATTCACTAATCTATGTGAACGGCGAGGTGACGTCGAGCGTGCCGACCGTTACGGGAAGGTACGGGAAGTGTTGGCTGCCTCGCTCAACGAACATGCCTGGGATGGGGAGTGGTACCGACGTGCGATAACCGATGATGGACAATGGCTAGGCTCCATTCACAACGAAGAATGCCGCATTGATGCCATTGCCCAGTCGTGGGCAGTCATTTCCGAAGCAGCTCCAAAGGACAAGGCGTTGCGTGCAATGCAGTCATTTGATCGCGAACTCGTGGATCGAAACCTATTCGTTGCGAACCTTCTTACACCACCGTTTGACCATACAGATCCAAGTCCCGGTTACATTCAGGGATATCCACCCGGAGTTCGTGAGAATGGAGGCCAGTATACGCATGGTGTGATTTGGAGCGTGATCGCCTGGTGCCAACTCGGTGACGGCAATAAGGCGTTTGAGTTGTTTCATATGTTAAATCCACTCACACATGCCCAGACGCCTAGCGAGGTACGGAGATACGCTGGTGAGCCATTCGTTATGGCGGCAGACGTCTACACAGAGGATCCACACAAAGGACGAGCCGGCTGGACATGGTATACCGGTGCTGCGGGGTGGATGTATCAGGCAGGTATAGAGTGGATCCTTGGCTTACGTCGCCGTGGGGAGCGGCTGTATATTTGTCCATGCATTCCGCACGAGTGGCCGGAATTTTCCGTCAACTATCGTGTTGGGAGTTCAGTTTACAAAATTACTGTTAAGAATCCGATGCGCAAGTCCAGCGGTGCAACCACACTAAAAATAGATGGGCAGGAAACTGAACTTGAGGAACATACCATGGGAGGCGGTCCGTACGTCGAATTACGCGATGACGGGCAGGTCCATCATGTAGTTCTGACGTTGTAGACAGTGTTTATATTCAGCCCCAAAACAAGTACGAATAAACCTCCAAAACCACTATAAAAGTGGAATTGGAGGTTTATTTTTGGTTCGATATTATTGTAAGAGTGGGTACTCAAAACCTGCCCTCTCTTCTTTTGGATCTTTTGTTTCCATGTCGGCAATCCATCCTTTGATGATGTTATAAAGATCCACGACGCATACGATAAACCGATTACCATACGTTGTGGAGAATACTTTGAAATCCAGCTCGGAAAAACCTATTTACCGTGTCGACTCGAATTAGATCGGGGTTGGCTTGTCTACTTTATCTATACCCGATTTTATCTTCATCCCCAAATGAGCTATGCGATAAGAGATATTTAAGAGAGAGAGTATACTAAAGGGATTCTCCATTTGGCTAGAGGGAAATTTTTAAATGCAGTTAGGGGTTCCCTAACTGCATTTTTATGGAAAAAAAGCTCAACCAAAATACCATGACTATGTGCAAATTCCTTTAAATACTGCGGTTTTAATTTGATAATGAGGTGGAAAAAGGAGGTTTTTATGCGGTTTTATTTTGCGAAACTAACGCTGGATTAATGTACAAATTAACAATAATGGATATAATTTTTTAGAGAGTGAGTACCCTGACTTCTATGGGCAACTGCGCAACCAATCCAAAGTGTTATATGACGTCACCGCTTCTTCGAATAGTCAAATATTCTTATTTTCTACTATTACCTTGTCATTTCTTGTGTTTGGTTGTGAAATTACTAGAAATTCTATCTCATCCTCTGACTTATTAAACACTTGGTGTGGCACAGTAGGTAACACTTCTATTCCTTCGTGTTCTTTAATACTGTACTCAATTCCTTCCACTTCAATGGTCATTATTCCTGATAATATAAAGAAGAATTGCTTTGACCTATTATGATAATGTCTTATCTCACTTGTACCTGCTGGCATTCGTTCATGTATAATACTCCTATCCTCTTCATTTACTAACCGCCAGCCATCACAGTTATTTCCCCAATTATAGTGTTCCGCATTATATTTACTAACTCAACTTTCGCAGAGTCAAAATGGGGCTAATCACTTGTAAACATGGGCTTGTAATGCTTTAGATATGGAGCTTGACGAAATGAAAAACACCGTTTTGTCTGGTATAATTGGTATTATCGAGATCCCAAAAATACAACAGAAAATGTGTTTCCGCTATGATAAAACAAAACGAACCTTTAGATCAACTACCCAAAGAAATCAAACTGCTTTCAAAGCGCGATTAAGGATCATGCCACGGGTGCGTACTATAAGAGGTTCCGTATGATGACCATGGGGTGGTCAGGCGGTCATACTTTTATTCCGGTCGATTTTTCCTTGCTCAGTTCTTTAAAATCATCTAAACCTTATTATTACGGACAATGGCTGTGATAAGAGAATCTTGTGGAAGGTTTAACTCTCGAATCTCCATGTTATGGTTGCGATTCTTTTCCATCGTTGCTCCTTGAATTAAAGCCGAAGTTAATACAACGAACAAAACAACATTGAAAAGCATAGCTTCATCAAGATAAAGCGTAATTCAGAGCTCAATATCTCCGTTTAAGCAAGGATAAAGGTAAGTTAATTCCTCCACCGCTCCGTAACCATAAAAATGTTGTTAAAGATTTATAGTCTATTGATATTCCAAATGAGAACATCAACCCCTTTAGAGAAATGAAAAACAGGTTTTTGATTGGTTAATTGTAAATTATAGAACTTGGTTAGCGAATTGTTAAGGATTTCTGCATTGGCTTTTTGTAATGGCCAGGGTGAGTGGTGAATTTCTGCACAATAAAGATGATCCTTAGAATCGACACTATACAAGCAATAGCGCTCCGTAAGAAAATAGTCCAATGTTTCCCTTTGAGGGTAATAAACCATGGATTCAGGTGAAAATCGAATATGGTAGGTTGATGAAGTACCCTTGTGGCTTTGAATAATTCCATCGTAAACAAGATATTCGCCCTCGTTTGAAAAACGGATCTTTGCATGAAAATAGTTTAAATGGTACCATGTTCGGGCAATCCGAAGTGCAGTCCAATGTGTAGAATTAAGATGAATGAAATAAACACCCGGTTTACCTTTGTATGTAACATAGGTTCTTAAATTGATTCCATAAAAGGGTGAGAAAACAACGACAGAAGGAAATCCTCTAAGATAATGACCTTGTGTCCGAAAGGTGTAAATTCCAATCCAAGCCTGTCCGGCAAAAGTGTCAATATCTAAACAGGAAGGAACAAGCGCCCGTATCGATTCCATCGAAACAGGCCAATGTACAAAGATGAAATTTTGCCAAACTTGTCTCATAATCCATGGCCGAGAAGGTACAGCATACGGTCGGTGGCCGGTATAACCCATATTATTCATCTGACGATCATCCTAACCTTCCCATTTCTCTTTGTTTGTTTTCTAATTCTGTTGATAAGCTAAAGGTACTTTGGTAATTTTACTTGTTACTTCATCCAAGGCGACTAAATCCTCGATATTGACCTGCTGAATGGACGTTTTCCCAAGGGCTTCAACTGCTGTTTTCATCTCTTCCACAAATGAAAGAAAAAAGTTTTCGAGATAATGGGCTGCTTCTTCTTCATTGAATTGATCTTTCATCTTACCGGAATAAAAGGTAATTTCTGTGGGTGGCTCAAAGGGCATGGTTTTCGTTACTTGCGTATGGGTCATCGCCCATAGGGGAGCCGTTGCCATATAAACCGCATTAGCACCAAGAGCCAGCGCTTTAAGACAATCTCCAGGGGTAAAGAATCCGCCTCCAATCAGCAGACTTACTTTATCTTTAACCTTTCTTTTCTCTAAATATTGAACAGCACGGGATAAAGCATAAATCGTTGGAAGTCCAAAATCATCTTCAAGGATAGGTGGAGAGCCTTTGGTGCCCGCTTGACCACCATCTATGGAAATAAAGTCCACTTCAGCCTGAATACAGCTTTCCATGTCTTCCTCAAGCTTTTGGCCAGCACAAAGTTTAACTCCGATAGGGACACCACCGGTCACGTTTCGAAGATATTTAACAAGAGGTTTAAGGTCCTCTTTCTGATTCATCTCTTTGTGCCGGGATGGAAGAACGGCAATCTCCCCCGGTTTTAATTCCATGATTTCTCGTGCTCTTCCCTGCAAATATTGAGGCATAATTTTGGAGGAAGAAGAAGCGTGTGCCCCTTGTCCAATATGAATTTCAATGGCATCCGCCTGTTTTAAAATCTCCGGATCTTTTGACCACTTTACTTTACCATATTGGAGAATCAGATACTTGGCATTTCTGCGATCTTCCGGTAAAAACCCACCTTCTCCTGCATTCGTGGCCGTACCCACAGCAGCCGTTCCTTTTGCCAGAGCAATTCTTACTTTCTCACTGAGTGCAACCCCATAACCCATTGCACCCAATAAAATGGGAATGTCTAACTTTAAGGGTTTTTTGGCACTGGGGCCTATAATAATTTTTGTATCAATCGGTATATTTTCTTGAGTTGGCATTATAGAAAGTTGTGCCGGGGAAAAAATAAGTCCATCAAAATTCAGAAATTTTCGTGTGCTGCCTAATGGCCTTTTAATGATTTTTCCTGATTCTGCTCGCAAACTGTTTTCAAGATTGGTGATGAGGTTTAAACGTTTCGATGCCGTAACCATTTCCAAGATATTTTCTTCATAGTGGTCAGTCATTAAACGTTTTACAAAAAATCCGAATATCCATTTTATGATAGGTCGAATGAATACCAGGAATATAAAGAGGGTTGTAATGGCTCCTGTAACCAATCCCATCAAGAAGATAGACAAAAGATCCATTCCTTCCATTTTCTTGAAATTTGTTGGCAGTCATTGCCTAATAGGTAAGTCTCCCCATGATTTTCGTATTTTATTCCCCTTTTAGGGGTAGCGGCAGGAAAATGCGGATTTACATACGTTAAGAGTTTTTCATTATAAAAAGCAGATCGATTTGAATTGAATGTTGGAATTTCCAATAAATGAAACCTTAATCTCAGTTTGCCGACTCTATCTCAGGTTTTCTAAGGTTCTCCCTATTCAAAAACTAGGAACAATAATTCCTTTCAATGTAGAGTTTTGTTAGTTAATCCGAATTCATGATCACCATCTTAATGTGAGCATAAGTTAACAGTAGATAGTAGCCTTCTGTGTAAGTTTCAGCTATAAACCTACTATAACTTACTAACCCACGTCCTGCTGGATCTGTAGATAACCTTAGGATTTCTTAGGGTATGATGCCCTCTCACATACCCGTATTATTGAGCGTATCGTGACTTGATCTTCCGTCTATTTTCTTTATGGAACGCTCAATAAATACGGAACGTTCCATTGCTTTTTTCGGAGCGTTCCATTCGTTAGATGATACGCCCCTTAGAATAAATTGATATTCCCTACTGCATCAAGCCTTTAATGTTCATCGGCAACCTTAGCATTTCTTAGCATTCAAACCTCTCTGTGTTCCCTTAACTTCATTCGAAACTCAAGTTTTCCAAGTTCTTGAATGTGGGGTTTTGTCAGTTGTCACGCCTATATCAGGACTATACATAGCTTTCGTTACAGCTCGATAGCGTTGCGCTACGTTCGTTACGTTGCACTTCTTTTTTTGTAACGTTGCATTCTGGATCCTGTAATGAGATGTTCACCTTGAACGTCTCTTTTTACTTTCGTGAGTGCTATGCCCCTTTATAACACTAAACTCACTATAATTAATGGTGGTTCACTCTGAGCTCGCGTGTCTATAAGACTTGTGTACATCATGTACATGAGTTCTAAACTTCACAACCTAAGCTTGAAATGGGCAATATCTCTCATTTCACGCATGCTGGTCAATTGATTAAGAAAGCTGGCACGAATCCTATCATCAAGCAATCGGGCGGTACGAAGGGATCCTACGGTCGGATTTCTAAGCAGGGAAACAACCACCTTCGTTACGTGGTATATCTCGCGGGACGCAACCTCTGCATGCATAATGATGATCTGAAAGCCTTTTACCTTCGCCTGAAAGGGCGTGGCAAACATGAACGAGCTATCTTCATCGCTATGGGCAATAAGATGCTTAAAATTGCCTTTGCTATGCTTCGAGATCAGCTCCCATTCTTTTCTCAATGCAATGACTATCAAGTCGCAACGGAGATTAACAAGAAGCTGAAATACAGTTGCATTGCCACTTTCTTTCATCAATCAGCTGCTTAGCTTTAGAACAAACAGCAGAACCGGTCTTTCTGGGACTGAGGGAAGATCGGATACTTTCTGGAGGCCTTGGGATCTCGCTTCTTAGCCTTATCTACCTCGTCCTGTAAATGCGAATTGTACGTTAGCACTTATTCTGCACTCAGCCAGAATGCATTACAGGTTTGAAAACGTGGCTATTTCCTTTCATGTTCGAGAAAGTCTGGTTCTGCTCATTGCGTCCTTGTCAGTCGCTACCTTTTTTAAAAAATCATTGAGTTAGGTGTGTTTGGGTTACCCATTTGTCAGAAAAAAACAATTTGACATAGTACGCTTATATTTTAAAAAACCGTCCTCGCGGACGGTTTTTTTGCACTTGGTGCGCATCTGGCATCTTATTGTGAAAGTCGGAGAGCAAGATTGTACATTTCTCTATTAAACTTTTTCTTCGTATTGACGACCAAATCGATATCTGTTGCAACTAATTTATTCTTGATAATCCCACATCCTTTACCAGAATCTCCTGCCATAAGACGACGTACAGCGAAGTCACCTAATTGGCTTGCAAGGATTCGATCGTTATGCGTTGGCGTTCCGCCACGTTGAATGTGACCGAGAACGGTAACACGCGGTTCAATTCCATTGTGAACTGTAATGGCTCTGGCAATATCATCGCCCTTTCCCACACCTTCTGCAACGATAATAATACTATGGCGCTTGCCGTGATCAAAATTTTCTTTCATCCGCATCGCGACTGCTTTTAAATTATAGTTAATTTCCGGAACAAGAATGGTCTCAGCACCACTAGCTAAACCCGCATAAAGTGCGATATCCCCGCAATGTCTCCCCATCACTTCAACCAGGGATGAACGCTCGTGAGAGGACATTGTGTCCCTCAATTTATTAACCGCATCAACTACGATACTCACAGCTGTATGGAAGCCAATCGTAAAGTCGGTAAAAGGAATATCGTTATCAATCGTTCCCGGTAGCCCCATCGTTTTAATGCCCAGTTTGTTCAGCTTGTTCGCACCTTGATAGGAGCCGTCCCCACCGATTACAACCAATCCATCGATACCTCGATTTTTCAAGTTGTTCGCAGCTTTTTCTTGACCTTCCGTTGTCATGAACTCTTTGCAACGTGCGGTTTGAAGAATGGTGCCCCCCCGCTGTATAATATCCCCCACACTACGTAAATCCATCGAACGAATATCATCGTTTATTAATCCATGATAACCTCTTTGTACCGCAAATACCTTTAATCCATAAAACAATGCACTACGAACTACAGCACGCACGGCTGCGTTCATCCCCTGAGAATCTCCGCCGCTTGTTAAAACTGCAATAGATTGTACGGACGACATCCGACTTCCCCCTTATATGATTTCAATCTTTAATAACGATTGGATACAAACCGAATCCACTTGCTATTGAAAAAGAAAAATAAACGCGTTAAAGGACTGTTTTTCATGAGTTGTTTAGACATTTGTTTAACTTCGGACTGCTTACGCACCTTAGGATCTGTTAAATAAAGCGCAATTAGACCTTCAATAATCATGCGATGGAAAGACGGTGCCTCTAATAATGCAACCTTCTCTCTAGCTTTCAACACGACTTGGGCCATCCGGTGTACGGCAAAATCTTTATTCTCATAATAACTGCAAAAGTTTAGATCTCCGCCTGCTATATCCTCTTCTTGGTCAATTAGATAATCTAATAAAATATGAAGTCCGCAAACATAGGGAAAATAAGCCTCGCGAATCAATTTGACTTCTGCTTCATCCAAAGTGCAGTCTGTTGCTGCCAAAAAAAACATAAAAACACAAAGAGTCGAACCTGTGGCAGCTGCAAATTCATTCCATTTCAGCTGTGGATAGGCTTCTTTCTGCTCGTCCCACCATTCCAATAAAGCATGTTCACGTAGATCAGTACGAATATGTTTATATACTTGTAAATCACAATATAACGATACCAATTGTCTTACTTCTTCTGCTACTAATTCATAAGCCGGAAGCAGCTTGATCCATGATTGGCATGCCGTAACCAGTTTGTTTAAATACCCGCCATCATCGGTTTCTTCATGGTATTCGTAATAATCGTGCGTAGGAGCGTCGATATCCACAGCATCCAGCATAGACTGATGCAATTGGCGAAAATCACGTGGATCTAGCGAAGTGCTGCGATCGCATAAATTATCAAGATAATCACTTATTGTCTGAAAGGCAACAATGAGTGGAATTAGCACATGTCGTTGAGGTAAATTAGCTGCTGCATACACAGCTCCACCTTCACAATGGAATTGTTTGGTTGCAATACTAGCTAATGCCTGATTTTTAAGCTCTGGATCTGGAATTTGTTCAGCAGTCTCACGCCAATCATTGAGCTGCATCTTAACTCCCGGCAGTATATAACGATATACACGAGTCATTAAGGTTATGGGGTTCTGTGGAATAAGTTTAGACTTTCTAGAGTTGGAATTCAAAAAACTTGCCCCCATACTTGTGTTGTTACACTTCAAAATAAGATTATATCATTTTATTGATGAACCTGCGAGTGCAGCTCTTGATTTGCTTTATTCTCATGATTGATTCCCCCGAACTATGTTATACTGGTCGAAACGATTACGAAACGAGTGAATTTGATGATTACCGAGCTTCCTGAAACTAAAAGTGGAGTCCTTTTAAAAGGATTTACTTTTTCCTTTTTTATGACTAACGCTTTAATTATCTCATTTTTTCCTACCTATTTCGTTTCCATGGGCTTTAGTAAAACCCAGATTGGCTTGATTTATTCAATTGGTCCCACTATTGGCATATTTTCTAATTTATGCTGGGGCTACATCAGCGACAAATACCAAACCTTGAAAAAAACGCTTGCTGCTATTTTAGTAGGACAGCTCATCTTTGCTGTTATTTTGTTTCAGATCAACACATATGGACTGCTTTTTATTGCAATGATCTTCTTTTACTTTTTCCAAACACCGACGAATACCTTAAACGATAGCCAACTTCTGCTGTATGCTAGCAAAAAAAATGTAAGCTATGCCTCTTATCGCATTTGGGGATCTATTGGTTTCGCAACATCAGCCTTGTTCTTCGGAATTTTGTTGCAATCTGAAAAGAATCATCCACAGCTCATAGCTTTACTAACGATTGCTACTATCGCGATCTCATTACTTCTTTCATTTTCCTTAAAAGACAGCAGAACAAGCATTAGAAAAATTGAATTTTCAGAGATTTTCCAAATATTGATGTCGAGAAAGCTAATTATCTTTTTATTGCTAATTCTTGTCTTAGCCATAGCTCATCGCACAAACGATGCTTTTCTCTCCCTCTACCTCCATGAATTGGGCGCGAGCCAATCGCTAATCGGATACTCTTGGACGGTTTCTTCGTTAAGTGAAATCCCGATATTTTTCTTGTTAAGCCGCTACGGGGAACGGTTTAAAGAACTGCCTTTATTGGCACTTGCCAGCTTCGCCTACATGATTCGTTTTCTACTCATGAGTGTTGTTAACGATCCTGTATATATTATTGCGATTCAAGCACTTCATAGCATTACCTTCGGAATTTTCTTATTTACTGCGTTTCGCTATATCGGCCAAATTGTTCCTGATCATTACAGAGCATCCGGTCAAGCGATATTCACTGTCGTTTGGACAGGACTTGCCGGATTGATTAGCAGCTTGGTCGGCGGCTTTATTTTTGACCATTCAGGTGGACATAGTGTTTATGTGTTTGCCTACATAGTCGCTTTTGCAGCTGGAATTGGCTTCTTATACGCGCATTATAGAAGTGAAAGCTTAAAGTACAGCGGAACAGAATCCTATTGAAAAGACGGTCTCTAATGCGCTTGTCTTAATCATCTGTTTGCTTGCTTCGCTGCGCAAACCCTGATGCTCGCTGCACATGCCAAAGGACTAGCGAACTGTCCGATGACAGGGCTAGTCCTCTTTGAAGAAAACCTATTCAATCCCTATCTCTTGCTAAAACAAATCTTCAAAAATCAGCTTACTCTTCATCAACCTCAAAATTCGCAAACACATCCTGCACATCATCCAACTCGTCGAAAGCATCCATCATTTTTAATAGCTTGTCTGCATTATCGCCGTCTGCTTGCACCGTATTCTGCGGAATCCAACGAATACCTGCAGTGGCAAATTGCAGCCCTGCCTTTTCCAAAGCATTCTTCACAGCTTCAAACTCATGAGGATGTGTGATAATCTCAAAGGTTTCATCTGAGGTAATTACATCCTCAGCCCCGCTATCGAGCACCTGCATCATCAAATCATCCTCGTCAAGCTCGAATTTCTCACGGTCAATCACAAGAATACCTTTTTCGTCAAACATGTAGCTAACGGAACCGGTTTCCCCCATGTTACCGCCTCGTTTATTAAAAATCGCTCTGACATCTGCTGCTGAACGATTGCGGTTATCCGTTAAGCACTTGACCATGATTGCTGCTCCACCTGGCCCATAGCCTTCATACATCATTTCTTCGTAATCTACAGTATCAGCCCCGCCGACTGCCTTTTTCAATGCACGATCAATGTTGTCATTCGGCATATTAATTTGACGAGCATTGGCAATCGCTGTTTTTAATTTGAAATTCCCTTCAGGATTTGCCCCGCCTCGGCGAGCTTCAACGAAGATTTCACGAGCCAATTTAACATACATATTATTACGCGCTTGATCTGCTTTGCCTTTACGATCTTTAAAATTCTTAAACTTTGGCATCAAAAGTCGCTCCCTATCATTCAAATTACTGCTATTTAGTTTACCATGTTCAAAAAGTGTGGTCAAAAATCAAGCTTTATTAAATATGCATCATGAAAAAACAGCTCTCCATATTAGAGGAGAACTGCTTCTATGCATGGATTCATAAGGAATTATAAACAACGTCTATTATAATTTAGTCACATTTGCTGCTTGCGGTCCACGGTTTCCTTGTGTGATTTCGAATTCAACGGATTGACCTTCATCTAATGATTTGAAGCCTTCACCTTGAATTGCCGAGAAATGTACGAACACATCGTCACCGCTCTCAACTGAGATAAATCCATAGCCTTTTTCTGCATTAAACCATTTCACTGTACCGTTCAATTCCATTACCTCCCTAAGAGCTTGCCTTGGCAAGCTTTCATCATAAGCATTCACTTAAATATTGCCACATGTGGCGAATACATGTATTATATCATGAATATAAATTTCAATTCAAGATAATTATTGAGCAAAGAAATAATAGCCGGTCTTCATTTTTGATAAATAAAGACGTTCATGCTAAAGTAATACCAGATAGATTAGGGCATATAGATAAGGAGTTGAACTCGCAATGGCACACGAACCAAAGAAGCATCTGATTTACAAAAAAGACAAATGGAATATGCTTTCAGTTGAGGTGAACGGCAAATCTTTAGTCGTAAGAGAAATCTCTGATCAGTGGGGTGAAGAATCCCAAACCTTTCTCAGTCGACCTGCTATGATGCATTGGGTTGAGCATCGCTTCCCCAAAAGTGATTATGAAAACAATCTCGAAGAATGGGAAGAATTAATGAAAGCGTTTCGCGAGATTTAAAACGATACGGATTAAAAGATAACAGAGGTGAACAGGTTAGTGGATTCCGGGTCGATACTTACTTTTATTATTGTCGCATTTTCGCTTGCTCTTATTGTCATCATGAAACGAGAATCACTTCCGCCCCAAATGAAGCGACCTCTGGCTCTTCTTGCTATTGTCATGGTTAGCTTTGCTTTTTTTCTCATCGTGTATAGCTTCTTACCCTAAGCGCCTATACTAAGTGAAAACTTAGGAGAACGACTATGCGAATGATTTCACTTGCTATTTCCATCAGTTTATTGACTTGCTGCACCTTACAGTCCTTTCACTTGCCGGAATTAACCGTTAATAGTAAACCATCACCATTTTCTAGGAGGATACCAATGACTCAATTAGCTAAGCGTTCAGAAATACCTGTGGAGCAGCGCTGGAAGCTGGAGGATCTTTTCCCGAATCAAAAAGCATGGGATAAAGAATATCAAGAAACAAAGGAATTACTGAAAAAAGTCGACGATTTCCAAGGTACGCTGCACGAAGCGTCTGCTGTTAAAGCTAGCTTTGCATTAGAGGATAAGATTTCTGTACATACCGAAAGACTTTATACGTATGCCAATATGAAGCATCATGAAGATACGGCTGAAGCTGAATTCCAAGCCCTCTCCGAAAAATCGAAGAAATTAAGCGTTGAGGTTGGCGAGGCTTTATCTTTTATCGTTCCTGAGATTCTAAGCCTGACAGATGCACAATTGAATGCGTTGTTGGAAAATCCCGAATTAAGCTTGTACAAACGCACGTTAGAAGAAATGAAGCGCGAAAAAGCTCACGTGTTATCGAAAGCAGAAGAAGCTTTACTCGCACAGGTCGGCAATTTAGCTCAAGCACCTAATACGATTTTTGGGATGCTGAACAATGCAGACATGAAATTTCCGAAGATTAAAGATGAACATGGTGAAGAAATCGAACTCACACAAGGGCGTTATATCCAATTTCTTGAAAGCAAGGACCGTGAGGTACGGAAACATGCTTTCGAAGCGATGTATGCTACCTATGCGAAGCAAAAAAACACCATTGGCGCTACCTTGAACGCGAACATCACCAAAAATGTATTCTATGCTCGAGCTAGAAAGTATCCTTCCGTATTGGAAATGTCCCTATTCGGCGACAATATCTCCAAAGAAGTCTACACCAACCTAATTGATACGATTCACGAATCGCTCCCGCTGATGCAGCGTTATACGAAATTGCGCCAAAAGCTATTAAAAGTCGATGAATTGCATATGTATGATTTGTTCGCACCGCTTGTTGATGAATTCAAAATGGAAATCACCTATGATGAAGCAAAAGCTATGGTGGAAGAAAGCTTAAAACCACTCGGTGAGAGCTATTTAAAGGTACTCAAGCAAGGCTTAAATGAGGGCTGGGTGGATATTTATGAGAACGAAGGCAAACGCAGTGGAGCCTATAGCTGGGGTGCTTTCGGTACACACCCTTACGTACTGCTAAACCACAAGGATAATCTGAACAGCATGTTTACGCTTGCCCATGAAATGGGTCATGCGATGCACAGCTACTTATCTGATGCTCACCAGCCATACCGTGATGCACAGTATACGATTTTTTTAGCCGAAGTCGCATCTACACTCAACGAAGCCTTATTGATGGATTATTTATTGAAAAAGACAACAGACCCGAAAGCAAAAATGTATCTGTTAACCTATTATGCAGATCAATTCCGCACAACCGTGTTCCGTCAGACGATGTTTGCTGAATTCGAGAAAATTACCCACGAAAAAGCGGAAGCTGGCGAATCCTTAACTCCGCAGGAGCTTAGCTCAATTTATTACAATCTAAACAAACAATATTTCGGCAATGAAATGGTTGTGGATAAAGATATTGAAATAGAGTGGGCACGGATTCCGCATTTCTATAACAGCTTTTATGTATATAAATATGCAACCGGCTTCTCAGCAGCAACTAGCTTTGCTAAGCAAATCATGAATGAAGGACAGCCTGCAGTCGATCGCTATCTCGGCTTCCTGCAAAGCGGTGGCAGTGACTATTCCATTAACATACTCAAAAAAGCTGGTGTTGATATGTCCTCACCAGAGCCAATTAAACAAGCGATGAGCGTCTTTAAGGATCTGATTGAACAAATGGAGAAACTAACCTCTTAATTGCGTCCAGCATGATAACACGATCATACATCACTCTTCCGCAGCCAGCTTCTGAC
This sequence comes from Paenibacillaceae bacterium, assembly GCA_040904685.1. GTDB lineage: Bacteria > Bacillota > Bacilli > Paenibacillales > NBRC-103111 > Paenibacillus_AC. The sequence goes on from JBBDSZ010000051.1 coordinate 136,820, forward strand.
TGTAGAAGAGTGTTTTTATTCTTTTTTTGTGCAACAAAATGGAAATTCCTCTCGTTAATAGGGACAGAACGATAAATCGGAGGTTATTCAAATGAAAAAATGGTTGTTATATCCTGCACTCGTATCAACACTTCTATTCTCATTCATTGCTTTCCCAACAGCACCCGTTATAGCAGCGGGCTTAGACAGCGGTTATACCTTCACTCTCGATGGCAAACCATTAATATTTACGGTGCAGCCACACTTGGTTCATGGGACTATGATGGTGCCATACAGAGCGATTGCAGAGGCAATGGGCGTACAGATCATCTGGAATGAGGCTCAACATAGCATTATAGCAACTAAAGATGAGGTTACTCTGGTTTTAAAGATCAACGACATCATGGCCAAACGAAATCAAGACAGCATTCGATTAGCTGCGGCTCCTATTATTGTGAATGGAACTTCGCTGATTCCGCTAAGGTTTTTTAGTGAGGCTTTTGGCTCCGTAGTGAAATGGAACGGCATTACGAAGAAAATTACAATCGAGAATGAATCAACGCTATTACCGGTTGTTGGCACTTATAAGAATTTACAAGTTTTGCTAGCTAAATTCCCTTCAAATACGATTCACACGATGGACATGTTAAGCAAAGGGGAAGCAACAAAAGGTCTAACTGCCCCTGCTGAATCAACTGCTATTGCTTCAACCGCTGGTGCAAGCAATGATTATTCAACTACCAATGTGCAAGTGCAGGGTGTAGATGAAGCGGATATCGTTAAAACAGATGGGCAATATATTTACCAAGTCAATAAGCAGCGCATTATCATTGCCAAGGCTTCACCCGCTGAGCAATTAAGTATCGTTACTACGCTCCCCTTCACGGATCAATCCTTTACACCAACCGAGATTTATCTGGATGATACTCGCTTAGTTGTCATCGGCACGTCATACGCTAAAATGGGATACAACGAACCAACAGCAATAAAATCAGAGGCAAAGCGCTTAATGCCGATTCGTAATCCCGGCTCCGTAAAAGCCATTCAATATGATACCCGTGACAAAGCCAGCATCAAAAAGGTTCGTGAAATTGAGCTCGAAGGCAGGTATGTGACCTCCCGAAAAATCGGAGCAAGTCTCTATTTGATTGCCAATCAAAACGTGAATACCTATTCAATTTTAAATGATAAAGCTGAGATCTCCTCACCTATTTTCCGAGATACTGCTGTTTCCGATGAATCGTTTCCCATTGGTTATGAGCATTTACGATATTTTCCGCAATCGATTCAACCCAACTATTTGCTTATTGCAGCTGTAAATTTGGATCAACCCGGCACCAAAGCAAATGTAGAAGCTTATTTAGGCTCAAGTCAAAATGTATTTGCCTCCGAGAAAAATCTCTATGTAGCACTGACGCAGTACAGACAAACGAATGTAAAAATGCCAATTGCATCAGATGGTCCTTCCACATCGATTGCTCTGCCTCTCCAAGAAACCAATAGCAGGATATATAAATTTTTGTTAGATCAAGATAAAGTCCGCTTTTCCGGTAGCGGTGAAGTTTCAGGTACGGTGCTCAATCAATATGCTATGGACGAATATAGCGGCTATTTCCGCATAGCAACAACGAGTGGCGAAGCTTGGCGTAACGATAAAAAAACCTCTAAAAACAATGTGTATCTATTAAACGAAGCGATGGAGATTACCGGTAAAATCGAAAATATAGCACCAGGTGAACGCATTTATTCAACTCGATTTATCGGAAATCGAGCTTATATGGTAACTTTTAAACAAGTCGACCCGCTATTCGTCATCGATCTTACGCATCCGCAAGCGCCAAAAATTCTAGGTTCTTTAAAAATCCCGGGCTACAGCGATTATCTGCACCCTTATGACGAGAATCATATTATTGGCTTTGGCAAGGATACTGTTGAAGTCTCTAATAGCAATAGTGGAATTAGCGGGAATAGCTCAACAACAGCCTTTTATCAGGGCATGAAAATTGTCATGTTTGATGTAACGGATGTCAGCCATCCCATCGAAATGTTCAAAGAAAGTATTGGCGACCGCGGGACGGATTCTGAAATGCTGCATAACCCGAAAGCACTGCTCTTTAATAAGGAAAAAGGCTTAATGGCTTTTCCCGTTACCTTAATTAAGATCGATCCAAACAGCAAGATAAGCTCATCCATAAATAATCCTTCACCTGCTTATGGTCAATTTGCTTATCAAGGCGCTTATGTTTACCACGTTGATCTAACGAATGGCTTCAAGCTGAAAGGAACGATTACGCACTTGAATCAAGATGATCTAGCTAAAGCAGGCGGAAATTGGTATTACAGCGATAAAAGCATTAATCGGATTATCTATATCGGCAACACTTTATTCACCTTATCCAATGCAGAAATTAAAGCAAATGATATGAATTCCATGGAAGAGATTAACACGTTAATGATTCCTTAAGGTTGCTTCATTAAGCAAAAATTGATATATTTTTGTGCAGATGAAGGTTTACAGGAGGATAATGAAATGTCAGCTAAGCAAAACTATCGAATTCTACTTTTTTACAAATATGTGCATATTGCAGACTATGAAGAGTTTGCGAAAGAGCATCTCCAATACTGCAAGGAGCTTGGGGTAAAAGGCCGCATTCTTGTCGCTTCCGAAGGGATCAACGGCACTCTTTCCGGTACAGTGGAGCAAACAGATATCTATATGCACTTTATGCACAGTCACCCACTTTTTAAAGATACTATTTTCAAAATTGACCCTTCGGAGGGACATGTTTTCCAGAAAATATTCGTCAGACCGAAAAAGGAATTGGTTACTTTTCGTTTAGAAGAAGATGTTGATCCGAATGTACTTACCGGCAAGCACTTGTCACCTAAAGACTTTTATGAGAAATTGCAGGATGATGATGTCATCGTGCTGGATGGGCGCAATTATTATGAGTATGATGTCGGACACTTTCGCAATGCGATACGGCCAGAGGTTGAATCCTTTCGTGATTTTCCGAAATGGATCCGGCAAAATCTAAGTGAATATAAGGATCGACCGATATTAACCTATTGTACGGGAGGTATTCGCTGCGAGAAGCTTTCCGGATTTTTGCTGCAGGAAGGCTTTAAGGATGTTTCCCAGCTGGATGGCGGTATTGTCACTTATGGTAAAGATGAGGAAGTAAAAGGTCGACTATTTGATGGTAAATGTTATGTGTTTGATGAACGAAAAACCGTGTCCATTAATCAAACGGATGAAGATAGGATTGTTGGCTCCTGCCATCATTGCGGCAAGCCTGAGGATCGGTTTATCAATTGTGCGAATGATTATTGTCATTTACAACACATTTGCTGCCCGAGCTGCGAGGAAGAGCATAAAAGCTTTTGTTCAGATGCTTGCGAGCAATTTGAGCTGAGTCGCTACGAAGGGTAAAAACTATCGTAGAAATTTGTCGTATAAACGCGAATTTAGCAGGAAATCCCTACTCAACGCTGAATAGTATTTATGAGGCTAGAATTCATAGGAATATTTGGAGGGGGGCATAGTCGTGTCGCATGATCACACTTTTGATGAGAAAAAATTAAAGGTAGATCTACAACCAGAGGAAATGCTGCGGGTTATTTTTAATTACACCGGGAAAATAGCAAATGAACGCAGCCTAGATGATGTTCTGCTTTTAATGGCCAATATGGGACGAGAAATGATCGTGGCCGATCGATGCAGTGTTTGGCTGGTGGATCGCGCCAAAAACGAGCTGTATACCACAGTTGCGCATGGAGTTAGTGGGATTCGCATCCCACTAAATGCTGGCTTAGTTGGACATTCGATTCGCTCAGGTGAACCGATTTTTATTGATGATGCCTATCAAAACATTGCATTCAAAGAAGTGCTGGAGAATGGCGCTCTTGCCGTAGATAAACGCACGGGCTATCACTCCAAAGCCATGATGGTCGTTCCTTTCCGTAATAATGATGGAGACATCATAGGAGCCTACCAAGCGGTTAATAAATTAACAGAAGCGGAAACATTCACCAATAAAGATCTGGAATACCTAACTCTAGCTGCTTCTTACGCAGGCAAATCACTAGAATCTGTTCAGTTGCATGTTGAAATCGAAGAAACGCAGCGCGAAATTATTTTTACGATGGGTGAAATTGGTGAAAGCCGCTCGAAGGAAACGGGCAATCACGTGAAACGCGTGGCGGAGTATTCCTATTTAATCGCTAAGGGCTTAGGGATGGATCAGGATGAATGCGATTTGATCAAGATGGCTTCACCGATGCATGATATCGGTAAAGTAGCCATACCCGATGCGGTTCTGAAAAAGCCCGGTAAGCTTGATGAAGATGAGTTCAAAATCATGCAATCTCATACGACAATTGGCTATGGCTTATTGAAAAATTCATCACGCAGAATTCTCAAAACTGCAGCGATTCTAGCTCACGAACATCATGAGAAATGGAATGGTAAAGGTTATCCCCAAGGTCTAAAGGGTGAGGAAATCCATATTTATGGGCGGATAACAGCTATTGCCGATGTGTTCGATGCCTTAGGGAGTGAACGAGTTTATAAAGCAGCCTGGGAACTGGATCGCATCCTAAATTTATTCAAGGAAGAACGCGGCTATCACTTCGACCCGCAGATCGTCGATGTATTTATGGAGCAGCTAGCCGAAATAATTAAGGTTCGTGACAATTACACAGATATTTAATGCAGCAGCTACATTTGAATCTTACATACACCTGCTTGCTCAATACCCCACAGAAGACGAAGCACATCGCCATTAGCCACGGAACCTACGCCTGCTGGAGTACCCGTATAAATCAAATCACCAGCACTTAAGCCATAATTCGCTGCACAAAAATCAACAATAGCCTGGAGATCGAAGATCATATTGCTCGTATTCCCATGTTGAACTTCAATCTCATTCTTCAATAAGCTAAAGTCTGTATGTTTCATAGCTTGCTCCCCAATGAACGGAAAAAATCGACCTATGGCTGCCGATCGCAAGAAACCTTTTGCGGCTAGCCATGGATGTCCCTTTTTTTTCAGTTCATTTTGCACATCACGGAGTGTAAAATCGATCCCTAATGCAAAGGAATCCACTAATTCATCGACTTGTATGCCTTTCTCATAAGGCTTCCCAATATGCAGGACGAGCTCAGCTTCGTAATGAATCTCACCTTGATTGCCCGGCAATTGAATGGACTGCCCCTTCATCTCCACAAGCGCATGGCTTGGTTTCATGAATATCATCGGAGATGCTGGAATTGCATTACCCAATTCAGCTGCATGGAGCGCATAGTTTCGTCCCACACAATAAACGTTGCGAATATTTTCAAGCATTGGATCACTTCCTCTTTGGATGATGTTAGGGCCTCTCGATAATTTGGCCATCTGGCTGAATCTGTGCATGGAACGATACAGCGGATATGCGATCGTATAGGGCTTGACCCTGCTCAGCACTCATTCTCTCTGGTTTGGCATACTTGGTGAGAATCGGGATGACTCCAAGCGAACACTGACGGTCTTTAGTGCAAGAAGCATTTAATACAAACGTTTCCAAGGTTTCCTTAACACTATTCGTTGTAAAAATAAAGTTGCCTAAGCTATACGCAATCCATTTGCCCTTGTATGCTTCAATGCTTTGTAGAACATGCGGATGGCTGCCAATAACTAAATCCGCGCCTGCGTCGATAAATCGGTGAGCCAAATCCGTTTGATAGGTTACTGGCGTATCTGTACGCTCTACACCCCAATGCGTAATCACTACAACTAAATCTGCTTTAGCTCTTGCCTTCTCAATAGCAAGCACAGGGCCTTTGTAATCATAGGTATCCGCGACACCTGGATGCTTGACTCCAGCTTTCCATGAAACGTCGGGGACGACATGACTGAAGCCGAGAAAGGCAATTTTCATCCCGTTCTTTACAACAATAACTGGCTCGAAAGCTTCTGCAGCATCATGTCCCGCTCCAACGCGTAGGATTCCTGTATGATCTAAATGGTCGAATGTATCAAGCAAGCCTTCTGTGCCATAATCCATGACATGATTGTTCGCTAGATTAACCAGATCAATTCCGGCTTCTTTTAATGCTGGAAGAGCTAGCGGAGATGAACGATAGTTATATTCCTTCTTGATAAGCTCGCCGCGATCTGTGATCGGGGTTTCTAAATCTGCAATTGTCAGATCCGGTCGTTGAAGAAAATCCTTCACATCTGTGTATGGGTAATTATAGCCGTTTTTCTTCATCAAAGTTTCCACACCGCTTGCCAAAAGAATATCACCTACAAAAGTCAAATGGATGAGGTTGGGATCATCTGCTGCCTCAGAGATGGAACTCGGTGTTGGTTCAGTTGAAGGAAGAGGTGAAGGTTGGGTTGAAGAGCCGACTACTGCTGGTGAATCTGCAGGTGTTGCAATTGGTGTTGCAGTTGGTGTTGCAGATGATGATTCTTGCCCTGGTTTATGTAGGATAAGTCCAATACCACTTCCTGCAATGAAGACAATTAAAAAAATAACTAGCCCTCTAAACATCCACTTACGACGTAATAGTGCACGTTCAGCTGATCTTATTTCTCTGCGAGAACGCACCTGATCACTCACTTTCCAAATTTCCGATTCGATTCGCATTTCCTTTCTTATTTCATTTTCCACATTACCAAAAGGTTTGTCAAATAGAGGCCGAACTCAAATTAAAGCATGGCATTATAAACACCCACTAATAAATAGAAAACCATTTTAGTGGGCGTTCGCATGCTTTTATATTTGGTTTTGTTTAGTAAGCAGTCCAACCCGAATCTGCCGTAATTACTGTACCGTTAACAAAACTCGAATCGTCAGAGGCAAGAAATAAAGCAACTTTAGCAATATCTTCGGGTTCACCCATTCTCGGATTAATATTGGCCCCTGCCATTGCTTTTCCCATCCCAAACTCATTTGGATTATTGATCGTAGTACCGATATTCGTATTCACACCACCAGGGGCAATCGCATTACAGCGGATGCCAAAAGTTGCATATTGAAATCCTACATTTTTGGTTAATCCCACAACAGCGTGTTTGGATGCAGTGTATGCCGCCCCCGCTCTGGAACCATTTAATCCGCCAACCGAAGCAATATTAATAATGACTCCGCTTCCTTTTTGAATGAAAATAGGAAGTGCTTTTCTTATGGTTCGCATAGGTCCAGTTGTATTAATCGCAATAACTTTTTCCCATAATTCATCCGTTAATTCGGCAGCTGGAACAAAATTATCCATAATACCTGCATTATTAACTAAAATATCTAAAGTGCCATATGTATCCAGAGCTGTGTTTATTAAATTCTGAATATCATCTTCCTTGGCAACGTTTGCTACGACAGCCATTGCAACTCCGCCATTAGATTGAATTTCAGCTACGGTTATGTTAGCCGCTTCTAAATTAAGATCCGATACAATTACTTTTGCTCCCTCCTTAGCATATAATATTGCTATCGCTTTGCCCATACCTGAAGCTGCTCCAGTTACTACTGCTACCTTGTTCGTCAATTTCATTTGAATCCCTCCCAATACGAATATGAAGCAAATGATCATTATCAATCATTTATCTATAGTATAATAGTACTATAACCACTTATACAATCAGCAAATAAAGACATTTATGGCGATAATTCAACATTTTCTAATCCTTTTGAGTTGTAAGGGCGGGCATTTATTCAGCTTTGACGCGTGCAATGGCTAAGCCGTCATATGCTGGAAGGATGGTGCTCTCCAAACGCGAGTCTGACACCATACGTTCGTTAAAAAGACGAACGGCTTTTACAGAATTGCTGTTTTGTGAGGGATCCATTGTACGACCGTGCATAAAGGAGTTGTCTCCAACGATAATTGCTCCGGGATTTGCCAGCTTGAGCGCATAATCCAAATATTGTGGATAGCTCCCCTTATCTGCGTCAATAAAGAAAAAGTCAAAACGAGCCCCTTCGTCAACAAGCTCCGGCAATGTATCCATCGCATCCCCAATACGGTATCCAACCTTCTCTCCAAGTCCAGCTTGCTCTATGTGTGAGTAGGCTACATCCGCATATTCCTGCTTAAGCTCCAAAGAAAGCAGCCTGCCTTTTTCTTGTAAACCACGAGCCAAACATATTCCACTATACCCGCCCAATGCGCCGATTTCGAGAATGTTCTGTGCACCACTAGCTTGAACCAGCAAGGTAAGCAGTCGCCCGTATCCCGGAGCTATGGAAATTTCCGGCATACCTTGGGCACGGATTCCCTCAATTGCTCTTATTAAATCCAAATCTTTGGCAAATAATGATTCCACATATTCTTCATTCGACATAACTGTCATCCTAACATCTCCATTCAAAGAATGTTTGTAACGTATCCGAATTTATCCTATACTTACACTGGTAACAGAATACTGAGGTTGTACGGCGCGATCCATTAAGTATATCCATTCATTGTAAAGTTAATATAGCGTCAATTCAACAGGTTGCATATTTAATAACGAAAAGAGGACTTCCCAATGTCAAAAATACAGCTAATCGCCACTACACCTATGGGGCTTGAAGCGGTGGTCGCTCGCGAAATCAAGGAACTTGGTTATGAGGATCTGCAGGTGGAAAATGGGCGTGTAACTTTTTGGGGCGATGCCTCTGCAATTTGTCGCACCAATCTTTGGTTGCGTACAGCCGACCGCATCCTAGTGAAAATGGGTGAGTTTCCTGCCAAAACGTTCGAGGATTTATTCGAACAAACGAAAGCTTTGCCATGGCCGGATTGGATTCCCGGCGATGCGGAATTCCCTGTGAACGGGCGATCGCATAAATCACAGCTATCGAGCGTTCCGGCCTGCCAAGCGATCGTCAAGAAGGCGATCGTGGAGAAAATGAAGCAGCAGTATCACACCGATTGGTTCGCGGAAACCGGAGCCAAGTTCGTGATTGAGGTGTCTCTGCTGCAGGATGTTGCGACCCTGACACTCGATACGTCAGGGTATGGGCTGCACAAGCGCGGCTACCGCAAGCTTGCAACGGAGGCGCCGCTCAAGGAGACGATGGCGGCGGCGCTTGTTCTGCTCAGCCGTTGGAATGCTGAGCGCCCTCTGCTCGACCCCTTCTGCGGGTCGGGCACAATTCCAATCGAGGCGGCGATGATCGCCTGGAATATAGCCCCAGGGCTGCGGCGAACCTTCGCAGCCGAAGCCTGGCCGACCGTGCCGCCAGAGCTCTGGCACGCGGCCCGCGAAGAAGCCTTCGATCTGCTGCGCGACGATGTGCCGCTGAACATCAGCGGCTCTGACATCGACCCTGCCGCGATCGAAGTCGCGCACGCTGCAGCCAAGGCTGCGGGGCTGGCCAAGGAGCTCCGCTTCAGCGTCGCTCCCGTTGCCCAAGTCCGCCCCGAGGGCGACTACGGCTGCATCATAACCAACCCGCCCTACGGCGAACGCTTGGGCGACGAACAAGAAGTCGCACTCGCTCTGCGCCAGCTCGGCGTCCTCACCAAACCGCTGCCTACTTGGTCAGTCTTCGTCTTAAACCCAGATACCCATCTCGAGCATTACATGGGCAGACCGGCAAACAAAAAACGCAAGCTATTCAATGGAAGAATTGAATGCGCGTATTATCAATATTTTGGTCAAGGTGGACTGTTCCCCAAAAAGCATTAACCCAAGAACATCTTTGCAACCTCTTGCCAATTGTTCACCCTCGTATATTCAGTTTCATAAACATTATGGGGGGACGTATACAAAATGCCTTTTCCTTTAAAATGTCTAAAGTTATACGAATTATCATCAATCAGATAATCTGCTTGTATGATGCTTTTGTTTCCGCAAAACACAATATTCCCTTTAGGAATAAAACCAAAATGCTCAGTCAGCCACGCATACTTCGCGTGAAAGGACGAAGGAAACTCCATGGCAGCAGTTGTAATAAACACCTCATAATGCTTCTGCAACTGCTGAATCACCTCCTGACTCCCCTCCATAACAAGCAAATCACGAAAAAAAGCGAGATCTCGATAATAATTTTGCACCTCAATGCCGCATTTTGCCACTTCACGAAGCTTCTTCCCCTGCAAATCAGCAAAAGTTAGCTGGTCTTGATAATCGCGGTTATAAAGTTCCAAATGCTTACTCAGATGATCCGCTATTACACCATCCATATCAATGGCAATTCGTAAAGCTTGCTGCATAACGTTCCCTCCAAGGTCGCCTCCAAGTTACACTCTAGTTTAGCTACTTTGCATTTGATTGGAGCTTAAGCTGCTCGCGGAGCTTGAAATCTTTTCTTTTACTCCAGATCACAATGACGATCGCAGAGATCAGCAGCACTGCTTGCGGAATAACATTTTCCCAAGTGGCATATAAGGCAATGAATTCAATCGTCGACATCGAACTAACCCGAGTTGCTTGTAAAACACCTGCTAATTGCAAACCATGTATACCCATACCTAAAAATTTAAAACAAAGATAGAATACAAATATACTGGAAATCAAGAAAAAAGGACGCATTGGTATTTTAACGCCAATTTTTAATATCAAATAGGATAATACAGCTAATATCCCGATCCCAATCCCGATTCCAGCTAAAAGGCTAGCTAAAGCAATCGAGGAAGCCATACCAATATAGAACAGCACCGTCTCTGTACCTTCTCTGAATACAGCTAGAAATGCTAATATAGCCAATGGCCATAGACTGCCAGATGCCAAAGCTTTCGTGCTTTTATTGCTAATATACTGGTTCCATTGTGTCAAGCTCGATTTGCTATGCAACCAATAACTCATATAAATGAGCATGACCGCTGCGAACAGCCCGGTGTAGCCAGCAATTAGAAAGTTATTGTTGCCAAACGTCCCTGAAGAAAATAATATTTGAACCGCTGCACCAAGTACGATACTTACGATAACCCCAAATCCTACACCGGACCAAATCCACTTTTCCTTAGATTGGTTTCCAGACTTTTTCAAGAAGCCTAACAAGGCTACAATCACAAGCAAAGCTTCTAAACCTTCTCGCAAAATAATTGTCACGGCATCAAGCATGGTATACTTTGTTTTTGTAGAAAGCGGGATTAGATAATTTCTCATTTTCGTTAAGGTTTCTTCAGCACCGACCCTATTAGCCGGACTTTCAGATAGCTGTGAGTATGAAATAACCATATCGCTTTCAGCTGCTGTATAAACTTTGGATGACTGCGTTAAAATGACGCCTTCCACATCCAACCAGGATTCACGAAATTGCTTGACTTTATCCTTGGCTGCTTGGGTTTCATTCGCTTGAATATCGGCAATAGCTTGCTCTAATAAAGTAATTAAGCTCGCTACAGTTGGTTTATCAGCATTGCTAGAAACCAACGCCGGCTTAAAGCTTGATAAATCACCTTGAATAAAACGATTATTTTGTTGATTCAGCTTTTGTAAGGAGGTTGTGATGGTTGCTATATCCTGTGGATCCTTGAGAAAGGCAAATTGAATTTCGCCCATTGTGGCTTCAATGTCCCGATAAGCATCTATAGATTTACCCTTAATCCCATCTTCAATATCGAACCATTTCGTTCGAAATTCCGTAAACCTTGCTTCTGCATTTTTTAAATCATTTTTCTCCACAAAAGCAATTGCATCCGTAATATTCGTATTTAATTGCTTTAATTCATCTTCTGCACTCTTGGCAAAAGATAGGGTCGGTAACAAAAACGCAGCTAAACATACGATTAATATCATCCAGGTTGTCTTTTTTCTCATGCGCCCACCTACTAGAAATATTTGCATACTGATAATGATTATCACTAAGAGTTGCATTAATAATATAATGTAAGATAGACTAAAAAGTCAAATATAAAATTCATACAAAAAAGCTATCCTTAAGTCTTTTTTAGACTTTTGGATAACCTTTCAATAATTCGTAACTATTTTACATATTTTTTTGCTTTTTCAATGGCCTCGTCTTCTGTTGTTCCAGTAATGTAACGTCCATTGATATAAATGAAAGCAAATCGCGAGCAAGGTCCGCAGTAGGATTTACAAGCAACCGTGACTTCTGTTTCTGGGGCAATGGCGGCAATTTTCGATAGCATTGATTTGACCTTCATATGCTTGCATTTGTCGCAGATACGAATATCATTCTTATCCATTTAATGATCCCCATTGTTCCCTTTGCTGGGATTCGTAATCACAAAGCCTTCTTTTGGAAAATAAAGATAATCAATTTTCACACCATCCAAGAGCGGTTGGTCTTTAGCCATGATCACTTCGATATCTTTGTCGGTCATGACCAACTCATCGTCATCTGTAGGCTTGTCCATATCCATTCCATAATGCGCATGATCGCTATGGCTATGGGTAATCAATACACGTAGCTTTAATTCCTTATTTTCTTCCTTTTCTAATTTCTTTTGAATCACCTTTGCCGCATTGCGTGTAATTTTACAATTCATTTGTTCCACTCCTGTGCAGATTAATAGTCGCTATATTGCTATTGTAACGATAATTCAGTATTGTGGAAAGTAGTGATTTAAAAAAATTGGGGTGAACCATGCTTTCCTTCTATAAAAAGTATTATAAAACCGTCTTTGACATCGCTTTAATTGTATTAACCATCTACATATTCATGTTTTTGTTCAGCTATTTGTACCGGATCGCCACACCGATTTTTCTTGCTTTCCTGATCTTTGCGGCGATCGAACCCTTAGCAAGGCTGTTACATCGCCGAGGATTAAAAAAATCGTTAGCTTCCGCCATTTCCATTCTGCTGTTTGTGCTTGTAATCTTGGGAGCTATGGTTTTATTGGGTATCGTTTTTACAACGCAAATAATTAACCTTGCCGATAAAATCCCTGGCTATGCTGTAATTCTCCAACAACAAATCGCCTTGAATGCCGATTATTTACAGAGCAAATGGGCGGCTTTGCCTTCTGGTATCACTGACAAAAGCAAGGATTATGCCGCAACTATTACTCATTATGGCGGACAAATTGCTTCAACCTTCTTTATCTGGTTAACAGGCAAGCTAACCTCCTTCACTTCATTTATTGTCAATTTCACAATTGGGATTATCTTAGCTTACTTCCTCAGTATTGAAATTCAATCATGGAAGAGGCTGGCTACAGCAAACACACCGCAGACTTTCAAAACCGCCTTCGCTTTTCTAAAAGAAAACGTGTTTATCGGGATTGTAGGTTATCTTAAGGCACAATTGAAAATGGTGACTATTACCTTTGTTGTAGTCCTGATTGCTTTGTTCAGCTTCGGAGTCAATAACGCTTTCTCCATTGCCTTGCTGGCAGGGGTATTCGATCTATTGCCTTTGTTAGGAGTTTCGACCGTATTTATTCCATGGATTATTTACCTTTTTGTTGTAGGTCAAACTACGTTAGCCATTGAATTAAGTATTTTACTCGCAGTTGTGATTTTAGTGCGTCAAATTCTTGAACCGAAAATTACAGGGGATTCACTCGGTGTTTCTGCATTCACGATGTTATCTGCAATGATCATTTCTTTATCCCTTTTCGGGATATCTGGTTTAATATTATCACCTATACTGATCATTTTATTAAAAGCGCTGCATGAACAAGGGTATTTAAAGCGTTGGATTCGACTGCCTGAGGATTATTAAGGAGAGATACACAATTATGGCTATAGATTTCAGTCAGGTTAAAACAGGGGATTTGCTGCAGGTTCAACCATTAGACAAAACGGTGAAGTTATTCATGGAACGACAAGGCTACATCGTCGGTTCAACGGTACAGGTTATCGAGGTAAGCGAGCCCATAGCCTCCTTTAATCCACGAACAGGAACGGATGAGATTTATCTACATATTACCATTACCAATGGTAATCGTCCTTTGGGCTTTGATGTCCGTGAATCAGAGGGCTATGTCTCCGAATATTTTAGTTAAAGTCTATTTAAACATTAAATTCTAAAGGGATCTGCTCTCCATGAGACGATCGCTTTTTTTATTACTTCGCTAGTCCATTTTTCAGCTGCAGCCTTCTTACAAAGAGCAGGAAATTCTGCATCACCTGCAAAACGAAGTGCAATAATTTGCGAACGGGTTAAGCTTGTATCCAACCTTTTACCTGTAATCGCCAAGTGCCTTAGCCCTTCTTCTGCCATAATTGCGCGGTCTTGTGCTTTAAGCGGATAAGTTCGGATCATCAATACAACGAGCGTAAACAATACAGAGATTAATAGCAGAACGATAGCACTTAATGGATTAACATTTTGATTCATGACTTGGATTAGGTTGATAATTGCACAAATCAAAACGACTAAAACCAACAACGTAAATACAAAATGAAACTTTGGATCCATCCTTTTGTGATTGTCGTAATTCTGTTGCTTCATATTTCCACTCTCCTCCAGTTTATCTACTGGCAGTATATCATTTAAGTAAGGCGAGTAGGAAGATCTTGCTTACTTTTTCATACATGTCTTCGAGTTGCTCGATGGGTAAAGGGTTCTTACCATAGCCCGCTTCTACAGTAAAGCCTGGCCGGTGAAATTGCTGAATAAACCAATCTTTATAGCCAGCATCGCTATCGGTTAAATAGACTGCGTGATACCCGCTTCCCTCAGCAAATTTATCGGCAATTTCCCAAGCATTCATGGGCTCATATCCACGGTAATTCCAGTAGATTTCCTCACCCTGGGTATGCAAGGATAGGGCTAGAGCAAAAGAATGCTTCAACGTAAAATTAGCGATTGCGCTTGCTTCCGGTTCACATAAAGGCGCACCACCTGAATAATTCATTGGTCCCGGCTTTGATACATTCCGTCTGAGCCGTTCTTCCTCCCAATGTGCGGGAAATTGATCATTCAAATCCACCCCATGTATATTTGCTTTCCAGTTTGAAAAATCAGTTGAATGGTAATTCCACTCTAGCAATTGCTTTTTTAAAGGATGTCCTTCCATAATTCCTTCGAGAACAAGCTCTACACCATCGGGATTAAGTAAAGGCACAAACCAAACTGTTGTTTGTTGCAATAAAGCTAATAGATCATAGCCTTTATAAAATCCATTCTCTTCGTTTATGGATCGTACACATTCCGCAATAAATTTTATCAATAAAACGGCTGTAATCCACTCATTTGCATGAATAGCTGCATTATAATGAATCTCACGTTTACCTTGTCCTAGCTTTATAGCAAGGATCTCTTTACCCATCACACTATGACCTATCACTTCAGATTTTATGTGAGGGTTTGGTTGCTGCAGCAAATTGAATTGGCTGATCAAGTCGTTGTAGCTATAGGATATATTCATTGAACTCCCTTCTGTAAATGAAAGTTTTCTATCCTATCAGATCGGGGATCGGTATAAACTTTATGCTTTCTGATATTTTTAGTTAATCCGTGGGATCTGCCAAACGACTGGATTAATTTTGATTTGTTCTCCTAGCCAGTCTTGAGCAATTTGCTGAAAAATTTTGGAATCTCCACTGCAAAAAAACTGATGAATCGGCATTGCATCGCTTGTAGCCAGTTGGTTATGATGGTACAACACGGTACTGATCTCTCGCGCTGTTTCATCGGCTGAGCTAATTAGGTTTACTTTGTTTCCCATCACTTTAGAAATGGATTTACGGAGGAAAGGATAATGCGTACAGCCGAGAATTAAGCAATCCATTCGTACTTTACGCAATGGTGCAAGTGATTTCTCTATTTCTAGTCCTGTTTCCTCCGTATCGAATAAACCTTTTTCCACAAGTGGTACAAAACTAGGACAGGCAAGCTGAATCACTTGAATATGTGGAGAAAGCTGCTTTAATGCATGCACATAAGCTTGACTCTGAATCGTTCCATCTGTGCCGATGACACCGACAATCCCAATTTTCGTCGTTTTAACTGCCGCACGTGCACCTGGATGAATGACACCCACGACCGGAATATTCACAGATGCTCTTATATAATCTAACGCAGCTGCAGTAGCAGTATTACAAGCAATAACAAGGAGCTTTGGTTGAAATTGAATCAAATAATCGACAATTTGTTTGGTAAACAATCGAACTTCATCCGGGGAGCGAGGCCCATAAGGGGTCCTGGCTGTGTCACCAAAGTAGATGATTTTTTCTTGCGGAAGCTGGCGCATGACCTCCTTGACGACGGTAAGCCCACCGACACCTGAATCTAGAATAGCTATGGCTTGTTGCACGAACGCTCGCTTCCTTTGCTTATAAGGTATAGGTAGTAAATCTTCATGGTTAGAATATGATTCGAAATCTTTAATGGTTACCCAGACATCGACTCGATTATATCACGAAAATGTGGTACTTTAGTAATCGGCAATAAATCTATTTTTTTGAAACTTTTTTATTTTTTTTTCGTCAGTATGTATAGTCATCCAATTAGCATTGA
Source organism: Paenibacillaceae bacterium (assembly GCA_040904685.1). GTDB lineage: Bacteria > Bacillota > Bacilli > Paenibacillales > NBRC-103111 > Paenibacillus_AC. The sequence continues at coordinate 153,148 of JBBDSZ010000051.1, forward strand.
AAGGAATTATTTATGAATCAACCTGAAGTTAGTCTACCATCTGAGTTCTTATCCAGACAGAATAGAAAGCCGCGCAAAAAAAATAGAGCATTCTGGAGAATCCTTGGTTATGCGATATTATTTGCCTTCTTACTTATAAGCCTGTTTCTCCTCTGGTTTTTCTTCACACCCTCAGGCACACAAAAACGAAATGTATTAGCAGATACGATTATTTCCACTCAGCATAGAGTGTGGGCTAAATATTTAATAGGTACCACAGAGCTTCAGAAAAGAGTCGATGCTTATTCACAACAATTCAATGAATACGCTGCAAAGCCAGTGACTGAGAAAGCTATTATTCCTGATATCATACCCATTCAGAAGGATCTTATTGATATTAAACCCATCAGTGGCTCGGGGTATAAAGGTTATTTAATGACAATTTCCGATCCTAAAAAGATTCGACTCGTTGTCCCAGAACGAAAAAACAAAGGTGAAAAGGTTTCTAGTATGGTGAACCGTACAGGTGCTTTAGCAGGTGTCAACGGGGGTGGCTTCATCGATCCCAATTGGGAAGGAAACGGCTTTCAACCTGAAGGCATTGTTATATCCGTCGGAAAAATATTGTATAAAGATGTAGGCATGAATACGCCTATCCATATTATGGGGATAGATAAAGCAGGGCAAATGATCGCAGGGAGATATTCACCAGCTGAATTGCTGGAGATGAATGTGATGGAAGCTGTTTCTTTTGCTCCCCGCTTTATTGTGAATGGCGTTGGTCAAATTAAAAACCAATCCGAAGGCTGGGGCATTGCCCCCCGTACTTGTATGGCCCAAAAGCGAGACGGCAGTATCATGTTCGTCGTTATAGATGGCAGACAGCCTGGCTATAGCATTGGTGCTTCTTTATATGATGTGCAGCAGATCTTACTCGAGAATGATGCTATAATTGCAGCTAATTTAGATGGCGGTGCCTCCACTGTACTTGTAAAGGATAATGAGATCATTAATCGCCCTTCTAGTAAATATGGCGAACGTTATTTACCTACAGCATGGCTTGTATTCGATAACCCCGATTCGATTTATGTACCTAATGTTTGGGAAGGGCTTGATCCGAGTCAGATTGATCCTTCCAAATGGTAATGCAATAGACAGTTGAGTGATTCCGCTCAATTGTCTTTTTTTGCTATAATTGAACAAACCAAATGACTTAAACGTATTACCTATAAATTTAAAAAAATATATGGCTATCCCTTTAGCTCATGTTTCGCGGTCAAAGAGACAAAAGCAATTCATCTCTTTCAACTCAAAAGAAATTAACGAAATAATTTCGCAATGAGATACATCTTTTTCGCTAAATTGCTCCTCGCGCCCCAATAATAAGTCAAATAGCGAAAATTTGGCGTTAATAACGAAATTTGTTCGCTAATAACGCCAAAGTTTCGCTAATTCGGACATTATTCTTAATTTATTGAATAAATAGCGAAAATCAGGTACGAAATAACGAAATTATTTCCTTATCTCTGTAAAAACCTAATTATTCCATACATCAAACTAAAAATATGGGCTAAGGGGATAGCTGCAAAAAAGTATAAGCTTCGATGCTGGCTTGCTATAGCAAGCCCAGTTAATCTTACGAAGTAAGTTTTCTACCGAAAACTCTTAAGAGGATCCCTATTGAAGGAAGAACAACAGCTGATTAGGCAGGCTCAAAAGGGCAATTCATTGGCATTCTCAACCCACGTATTAAATCGAGTAAATTGATTTGTCGTAATAAATGCTCAATAAACCACATCTATAAAAAAGCTGCTAACCCGAAGGGGGTTAGCAGCTTTTTTATTTATAACAGCACTTTTACTTAACTTCTTGTGCATCCTCAGCTTCAACCACTTCTGAAAACTCTGTGCTTTCTTCACCATGTTTACGCTTCTCATTCCATGTTTTTACTTCACCAATAACTGTACCGGCAACATCCTTGGCTTTATCTACCCATTCACTTGTATGCATAGATGCTGTTTTAGCAATATTAGCTGTTTTTTCACCAACCGTGCTGGCAATTTGCTGTGTTTTTTCACTAATCGTTCCATATTGCTCTGTAATGTCCTGACGCAGCTCACGTCCTGATTTGGGAGCCAATAATAAACCAGCCATTGCCCCTAGTAATCCACCTACAACAGCACCGATGATGAAATCTTTTCCATCCATTTTATTCGACATTCTACTTCACTCCTTCTTCTCTTGATTTTTCCGAATACGAATGACGCACACTTTGAAACTTTTCCCAGATCTTGAACCCGGCTTTCACCATTTCCACCACATCTGAAATACGGCTTTTGTTATCCGAAACCTTTCTGTGAACACCTTCTGTAACCTCTGACACCGCTGCAGAAACTTGTTTAATTGATCCAGATATTTGAGAAAGCACTTCTCCAGTCTGGCTTACAGAGGTAAGTAACGGATCGAATGCATGCATCTTGGTTTGCACATCTTTAATCAATAAGTTTGCATCATGCATAACATGGGCTGCTTCCCGGCTCAAAGCTACCATATCATTCTGCATTTGTGTTAAGGATTGATTCGCTTGCAGCAGGGTGATCTTAGCTGTCTTCATAAGACTTACCATATACAATACGAAAACAACTATCCCTACTGCAATGACTGCAACGCTAATTTCGTATACCAATTGCACACCTCCTCGCAAGCATATGCATCTAGACGAATGCCTACCTTATTTTTTTATTATAGTATCTTCTCACCGTTTTTGACACAAGTTAAACAAAAAAGATAAAGATAAATCATACTTTTATTAAATAAGTGCATTTATTGCCACCTTTTGATAAACATTCTGTACGCTCCACGTTGGCATCTAGCAAATCTTGAAATAATGATAGCTCGCAATGACAGGCTTCATTATACTGCTTTGCCACTTGAGCTATTGGACAATTATATTCTGTCAATACATATTGCCCAGCATCGTCAAACTCCCATTTCACCATATAGCCGTTATTGTTTTGAATCTCGGCTAATTCTGCAACACGATCGACTAGGGTTTTGTCTTCCATTCGACCCTTGTATTTCTGCAAAAACTTCTGTTTTCTACCTTCAAACAGCAGATTCACAAGATTGCTGTTTATCTCTGTGTTCAATTCCCCCAGCAAATCCAAGGTTAATTGATGATAGTTCTTAGGAAATAGATCATCTGCGAGCAGTGTCAATGAATATAAGTGCATGGGTCGCCCCATGGCTTGTCTAGTCAGCTTAGCTTCAATCAATCCATCTCGTTCTAGCGAATTTAAATGCCGACGAATTGCCATTTCTGTAATCCCAAGCTCTTTAGCCATCCCATTAACACTTAATGACCCTCTCGTTTTCATTAAGGTTAGCAAAACCTTCCTTGTGGACGTATCGTTTTTAATGCTCAACAGAATCACCCCCTAGATGCATTTCCAACCTTACAATAGAATAAATTGTTTATAATTCTTGTTTCAGGAAGAGAAAGACAGAAGCTTCCCAAGTGCTTAGAAGCGATGGCAAAAGCTTGGTTATGGGATGAAGGTGAAAACGATCCAAGTGCATATAGTCCTGCACCAATGGCTTGCGCAGCTTCACCAATTGAATCATTGGAATCTCTAAATCTGCCGTGAATACTTTTTCCCCGATAAGTACGTTAATAATATCTTCATAACTGCTCGCATCGCGCATCAGAAATCCATCAATCAACAAGCTCCCTACATCCGTAATGACCTCAATAGCGAGATGTAAGGTACGTTCTTGGGCTAGCACATACAGTGGATCTGAAGCGTCCCATGTTTGACAGAGCCGTTCACTTGCTTCAACGATGTAAGAAATGCACCGTAATCTATCCTCAATTTGCTTATGATCCACGTAATACATTGAACCAACTACTTTCTTTTCCACTTTTTAAATTTCGCCCATACAATTAATGCCAGGAAAGTCAGGATCATTACAAAAACAAGCGTTATCGCTTGCATTGGATATTCCAGTTCCATGATGTCACACTCATTTCTTTAACTAAGAATTAAGTCAAGTGTATCGTTCACCCCGCTAAGCGTCAAGCCTTGCTCAGGATTGTAGCTTTTTAAACCAAGCCATTAATGCAAAGCGGCGCTCCGTTCGTTTCTTGTATTTAGGCAGTCCATGATAAATATCTATCGTTGCTTTATATGTCAAACGAGCTTCTTCTTTGCGCCCCATTCGCTCATAAAGCTGGCCTAGCCGATAATAAGCTTCGCATGAGGATGAATGCACCTCGCGAAATCGCTGTAGATATTGCATGGCTTTTTCAGGTTGAACCCCTGCTAATGCTTCCCCTAAACGCAGATAAGGCTCCCCATATCTAACACGCGGGTTGATTTCTAAACTTTGCAGTACCCGCTTCTCACCTTGCTCCAGCCTCCCCAGCTTTAAATAACAAAGTCCAATCGCATAAGACGCTTCAGCAGAATCATCTAGAATACGATGTGCCTCCTCCAAATAATGAAGCGCTTCGGCATATTTTCTTTGCTCTATCAGTAGCCATGCTGCTTCCAGCTTATCACTCGTATTATGCGGGTGGGTCAATAACTCGAATTTTATTTGCTTGAGTCTGCGATGTCTTTTGAAATGGCGAGATAAACTAGGTGTCAGTCCAATGAATCTACGATCAATAAAATATAGGATAACAAGCAGCACAAGAATAGCAAGAATTGGATTTCCTATTAAACGCCACAATAATAAAAAGATAAACAATTTCGCCAACAATAACGCCTCCTATTATCCCGATTTTAACATATGGGGCACAGATTACACAAAGTTGCTTTGTCTAATCTATTCAAGCTACAATAGCAGAATAAATAATTCATACAAAGGGGATGAAGGCTTGGAATCAACAGCCATGTCAAAATGGGAAATAAAAAGAAAAATAGGTAAAACCAAATATATTCTCTGGTATTGGGCAATTGGATTTGGTTTAGGGTTTGTATTATTACTAACACTGATTGAGTGGGCAACAGAAAAAAGAATAAACGCCACGTGGGTATTTATTCGTGCATTGGTTTTTCCGATTATTGGTTCACTAGCTGGTAACGTGAAGTGGGGCAGTCAAGAAAATAAATATGAGCAGTACCAACATAATCTTCACCAAAAATAAATTAATCTTTATGCAAGCGATCTTTAATTTGGTAGCTGACTTGATTGTCGAGAATTTGCTTTTCGCGATCTTTAACTTCCTGACGCTTCATGTTATCAATGTCTGTATTTAGTTTTAATCGACATTTATAGCATAAGTTCCCTTTACGAATCGGACTTTCACAAAGATCACAAGGATAAGATAAATTCGGCAGATCCATGATATTTATTTTGCCATCGCGAATGTACTTAATGATGTTCTGTTCATCGACTCCGGTTTGATCTATTAACTGTGACATTGTCGTTTGGCGATTGCGGCGAATAAATTCTATACATTTACTTAATTCATTCTCCATTGTTTTCTTACATTCTTGGCATATGGGCCATGTCGTTTTACGAAATATATTGCCGCAGATAGGACAATTCTGAACTTCGAATTCTGTAGTTGACACGGTAAATTTCCCCTTGTGGTTGATAATATCTGTTATTATAGCATGTATTTGTCGAAAATTAAAAGATAAAATCATTAGATCTGGTAAAACCCGATCAAGATCAATAAAATTCCGGAAAGAATCGTAGCAAGGTTATCAAATTTAACTGTAATATATTTTCGCCCGATATAATCTGTTATACCCAGCACCACGAAGCTGAAAAATCCTACAGCAACCGATGTACTTAATACATGAAGATGGGTTACACCTGCATCAAACCCTCCCGCCAATGCATTAATACCTAAAGCGCTGCCCAGAATGAGTGACTCTTTAAAACTTATGGTCTTTGAATGATCCAAATCGGCTTCTTCAGGTTTTTGAAGAATCCGCTGAATCAAATTGTGATTGCTAGGTAATTCAATTGTCTTTCGCTTTCTAAAGGGCTGATATAAGACATATATACCAACGGATACAATAACAATCGCCCCGATTAAATGGCAAACAAAGGGTGAGATATACATCGCAAGCCAAGCTCCTACAATCCCAGAAAGCAATGTCATTAGAAATGAGATCATGGCAATTACGAAATTAGCATTTTTTGAAATCCGAATACCTCTCACACCATAGGCAATTCCAACGCCAGCATTGTCTAGATTCGAAGCAATTCCAATGAGAACGACTTGCAGCAAATGGTTCAACATCATAAAAAGACCTTCTTTCTCCTTATCGATTATCCTCTTTAAGGTATGAAGGAAGGGCTGTCTATGTTTCTCTTGTTAGATCCAAAGCTTAATAACCCCTAAGACAATTCCGATCAAGAAGCCGCAAAAAGCGCCATTCACACGGATCCATTGCAAGTCCTGCCCTATTTTATCTTCAATCATTTCGGTTAATGTAGCATTATCCAGCTTTTCGAGGTTGTCGCGAACAAGTTTGCCAATTTGCAAATGGTGTTTTTCTAACAATTGTGCGACTTGAAGATGAGTCCAGTGATCAAATTGCTCCATCCGTTCATGATCCACTCTTAGCTTGACTAGCAAATCCGTAATAAAAGGCTGCATGATTTTCCCGGCAAAGCTCTCATTTTGAATCCATTCAACTAGCTTGTCTTGAAATCGGTGGAATAACTTATTCAAGCTGCCTTCGAAATCATATTGCTCGATCCATTGCTGCTTCCAAGAATCCAGCTCTTTAATCAGAGTTTTATTGGATTTCAATTTCCGCAGCTCATTCTGAATGATCGCCATAATTTTAATACGACGCATATCATCGGCTTGACGTAAATCATTTAGTGTAGACATAACCATGCTTTGGATCATGGTACCTAGCTTTTCCTCATTCATAAAACCAATAAAAGCATTCAAAGCAAATTGCATCAAACCATTCACTTCAATTCGACTTAGCGCTGTCAAAGCCATCCGACCTATACCGTCACGCGTTTCAGGCTGAGCTGCCCAGAATTCAACTTTCTCTAATAAATAATCGAATGCTTTCTCATCATATGCTTTGGAAATTATCTCATCAAAGGCTTTTTCTAAGAGTGGGGCCAAATCGATTTGCTGCAAAAAGCCTTGGATTTCTCGTTCGACAAAGGGTGTTATTTTGCTTGGATCAAGCCCTTGGATGAGCTGTCTTGCAAAATCAAGAATCGCTTTTTGCACATGCGGCTGTGATAATTGATTTTCGCCGAACAACAACAAGCTTTCACTGATTTTTATTTGCTTTATTTTCTCCATAATACTTTCTTTATTAAGTAATTCATTTTCAACTACAGTGATCAAGGAAAGGGTTACTTTTTCACGATTTTTCGGTAATAGTGCCGTATGCGGAATGGGAATTCCCAAAGGATGGCGAAATAGTGCCGTAACCGCAAACCAATCCGCTAGTCCACCCACCAAACCTGCTTCGAAACCATTCCGGAGCAGCATTACAATTCCATTATCAAAAGGCAATGTTGCCAGAAAACCGGCCGACATAATTCCAAGTGATGTTCCCGCTATATATCTAGTCTTTTTTCCCATATTCAACTGCCCTCTTTTTCATCCAATCTACTTCCATCTAACATTTCTGCTACCCGATCCTTACTAAACCAGCCTGTACCAATAATTCCTATCTGCAACGTCATTTTATTAACGCTCCTTTACTAGGTAATATTCATTACTATACCACTTCTTATTTTGAATTACTCCAGCCTTAACAAAATCCTGGCAAATTGTATACTTTTATTCTGTACATCTCTTCCATTTTCCTCAGAGTTTCTTCATAATAAGAATGAACATTTCGTTCTATCTTCTTGAGGAGGCTCACACTAATGTTAGGCATTGCGATCTTGCTTGGTTTCAATTTCCTAGGAGTGGTGGTGAAGGAACTCATACAGCTCCCTTTACCTGCTAATGTAATTGGACTTATTTTATTTACAGTCTCCCTCTATTCAGGGCTAATTAAATTAGCTTGGGTGGAAGCATCTGCACAATTCATGACCAAGCATATGATGTTATTCTTCATTCCATTTCTGGTTGGTACGATGACTTTTTTTCCTTATATCGGTGCACACTTCTTCACGATGGTTGTCAGCTTATTCGCCAGCACTTTTATCGTTCTGGCGGTAACCGGATGGATCACAATGCGAATATCGCACAAGGATGCCCAAGGAGAACAGCAACATGACTTATGAAATGTTTAATCAGCCTTTGTTTGGCATTACAGTTAGTGTTATCGCTTATGCTTTTGGAATTGGACTCTCTCAGCGGTATCCACGGATTCATCCGTTATTTGTTAGCTCCTTCAGTATTATCTTACTGCTCTTAGTAGCCGACATCCCTTATGAAACCTACAAAATTGGTGGTGACTGGCTTTCTTTTCTACTCGGACCTGCTACAGTTGCCCTTGGTGTACCTTTGTATAAATACAGGAGTCGGATAAAAAAGCAGCTATTTGCCATTTTAACAGGTGTATTTGCAGGCTCTTTAGCGGGTATTCTATCGGCTGGGACATTTATGTGGATGTTAGGCGGATCTAAACAGCTTGTTCTTACCATGATGCCCAAATCAGTCACCTCCCCTATAGCTATCGAGCTCTCAAAGCTTGTTGGTGGTATTCCTGAATTAAGCGCAGTGCTTACTGTGCTTACAGGATTGATTGGGAGTATGCTAGGTAGAAGCTTTCTACAGCGGTTAGGAATACACGGATCATTAGTAATTGGCATAGCCATGGGAACCGCAGCACATGGCATTGGAACTGCCAAGCTTATGCATAGCTCTGAAATCAAGGGAAGCTATAGCGCCTTTGCGATGGCATTATCCGGTATTATAACCAGTGTACTGTTCATTCCTATTGTCTGGTGGGTACAAAGATAATGACGAGCAAAACGAAGCCTTGTAATACAAGGCTTCGTTCACTTTATAGATAGCTGATCCCAAGTAAATCGAACCATTAAACGTGAAAGTCCATTCCCGAAAGAACCTCTTTGACATAACCGGCGCGGATGACAAAATCACCAAAGTGTTCGCCTACCTGTCGTTCTTTTGCATAGCGATGAATAATCGGCTTCAAGGTTTCCAGAATCTCTTCTTCACCGATATTTTCGCGGTAAAGCTTGTTTAGTCGCTGTCCAGCAAAACCTGCTCCCAAATACAGATTATATTTGCCGGGAGCCTTGCCCGTAAATGCAATCTCGCCCAAGGCAGGGCGAGCACAACCATTTGGACAGCCTGTCATACGAATGATGATCTCCTCATCGCGTAGACCAACTTCCTCCAAGATCGACTCGATTTTATCCAATAGAATGGGCATGTAGCGTTCCGATTCTGCCATGGCCATCCCACAGGTAGGCAGTGCTACACAGGCCATTGAACTTCTTCGTAATGCAGAGTTATGCGTTCCATCGTTGAGATTATATTGCTTGACCAATTCCTCAATTTTTCGCTTTTTCTGGGTCGTTATATCACCTATAATGACGTTCTGGTTCGGTGTCAAGCGGAAATCTCCGGAATGAATCTTAGCAATTTCCCGCAAACCGGTCATTAAGGGGTAGTTGTCGACATCCTGGATGCGGCCATTCTCGATAAAGAGGGTCAAATGCCATTTATTATTGCTCCCTTTCACCCAACCATAGCGGTCACCGTTATGATCAAAGCTGTAAGGACGCGCTTCCTCAAGCTTCCACCCAAGTCTTTCTTGTAGCTCGTTAACGAACCACTCTAAGCCACGGTCGTCAATCGTATACTTGAAGCGTGCATGCTTCCGGACGGAACGATCTCCGAAATCGCGTTGGATCATGACTGTTTTCTCCGCCAAGTCGATAATTTGATCTGTTGTGCAGTACCCAATCACTCGAGCTAACTGAGGATAAGTCTTCACGTCACCATATGACATCCCCATGCCGCCTCCGACAGCAATATTGAATCCCAACAGGTGCCTCCCTTCGAAAATAGCGATAAGTCCTAGATCCTGGGTAAATACATCGACATCGTTATTTGGTGGAACGGCTATACCAATTTTAAACTTACGCGGTAGATAGACAGGTCCATAAATCGGTTCCTGTTCTTTTTCATCCTCTTGACTGTCTATTACTTTTTCACCATCAAGCCATATTTCATGATAGGCTCTGCTCCTTGGATCAAGATGCTTACTGAGCTGCGCAGCCCATTTATAAACTTCTTCGTGATTCTCCGAATGATAAGGGTTGGGGTTACACATTACATTCCGATTCACATCTCCGCAAGCGGCTAATGTTGTTAAAAGGGCATCATTAATTTCTCGAATGCTCTTCTTCATGTTCCACTTGAGAATTCCATGCAGTTGAAAGGACTGCCTCGTGGTTAAGCGTAGTGTACCACTGGAATAATCAAGAGCAATCTTATCCAAGGCCAACCATTGCTCTGGTGTAATAACTCCGCCGGCTGCCCGCACACGTACCAAAAACTGATAGGAGGGCTCCAGCTTCTGCTTTTGGCGTTCATTTCGTTCATCTCTATTATCTTGCATATAGCTTCCGTGATGTTTCAATAAACGATTATCGTCCTCAGGTATTGACCCTGTAATTAAGCCGTCCAGGGTCTCTGCAAGATTCCCCCGAAGGTAGCGGCTTGCTCTCTTAATATGCTCAACCTCGCTGGGCGGGCCGCTCTGCGACGGAATTGCTGGATCTGCTTTCATTTTGCTATCTCCTCACACTTTCATTTATGGGTTTTCGGTTTTTTCAATTTTTTTAGTAAACATCACGTAAATAACGTTTCTGCTGCTGCATATCAATTAAAAACGCCGTTGCTTCCTCTAAGCTCATTTCGCCCTCCCGTTCGAGGATGGCTATCAAAGTGGCATGGACATCATGTGCCATGTGCTTCTCATCGCCGCAGACATAGACATAAGCCCCCGCTTTCAACCATTGGAAAAGCTCAGCGCTTTTCTCCAGCATGCGGTGCTGGACATAAACTTTCTTGTCCGTATCGCGGGAGAAAGCTACGTCCATTCGCGTCAGCACGCCTTTCTTAAGCCACTTCTGCCATTCAACCTGATATAAAAAATCTGAGAGGAAGTGTTGGTCCCCGTAGAATAACCACGTTTTTCCATCGACCCCTGTCTCCTCCCGTTCTTGTAAGAATGCCCGAAACGGAGCAACGCCTGTACCTGGTCCGATCATGATGATCGGTGTTTCAGGATTGGATGGAAGCTTGAAATTTGGATTGTCATGTATATATACTGGCAAAGTATCTCCCAATTTCAGACGCTCCGAGGTTTGTACAGAGCAAACACCATAACGTTCGCGTCCATGGGCTTCGTAACGTACTGTCCGGATGGTAACATGCACCTCATCAGGGTTAGCTTTAGAGCTACTTGCGATCGAATACAGGCGGGCAGGCATCTTCCGCAGGATAGCAACAAATTCTGCAGCAGAAGCGTTCCAAGGTAAGAAGTCCTGCACCAAATCCAAGAGATCTCGCTCCTTAACATAGGTTCTGAGTTCTTGCTCATGCTCCGGCAGCAGAAGATCATGCAGTTTGGAATGGAGTGAAAACTTTGCCGCTTGCTCCAATAATGGCTTTGTAAGTACAGTGATCTCATAATTGAAGAGTAAAGCTTCCCGCAATGACCGCACATCTCCGTTTTTATTCACCGTAACGGGCTCATCCGGTTTAAAGCCCAATGTTGCGATCAGAGTGTCAACAAGTTTGGGATGATTTTCCGGGTAGATACCTAAACAGTCGCCCGGTTCATATTGAAGATTGGATCCCTCAAGAGAAATCTCGAGGTGGCGGGTTTCCCGCTGTGATCCACGACCGTTAAGATTCAAATTCTCAAGAATCTCGGCATTAAAGGGATTCGTTCTTGAGTATGTTGATTTTTGAGATGATTCAATCTTATTCGTCACTGAACCGACTACCGTTACGGCAGCAGGAGCTTCAAAAGCCGCACTCAATGCGTTTAGGACACTTTCAAACCACTTGGCAGCCGGCTCGTCATAATCCAAATCGCAGTCTGTCCGCGGGCAGAACCGCTTGCCTCCAAGCTCTTCCAAACGAAGGTCGAAATCTTTACCAGTTTGGCAGAAAAACTCGTAGGAGCTATCCCCAAGAGATAACACGGAAAACTGTAATTCCTCCAATTGAGGCGCTCTCTTGCTATAGAGAAATTCATGGAATGGCAAGGCATTGTCTGGTGGATCTCCCTCACTGTGCGTGCTCGCAAGAATCAGCAGATTACGAATTTTCTTTAAGTTAGCTGGTTTAAAGTCGCTCATTGAAGACAGCGTCACTTGAAAACCGCGCTCTTCCAACCTTCGCGACAGATCTTTAGCTAACCGTTGGGCATTGCCAGTCTGAGATCCGAAGAGAACTGTCACCTCTTTGGAAATAACAGATTGATCCATTTGAGTTAAGTTCGCAGCCGCTGTTGGGATAGTCCGCAGAACTGCGCTAGTTGTCACTGATCCAGTCGAGCTGTTTAAAGCGGTAAGATAGCCGCTCAACCAAATCTGTTGTATCTCCGTTAATTGGGGCAGGAGACGGTTGAGAAGTTCGACTTGTTCCTGATTAAAAGGACTGTTTGTTACTTGGAGTTGCACCGATATCCACCTCATGCCTTCTTCTGTTTTAAATCATCATTAAGATAATACCACATTTACCACAGTAAATCTATCGGTTTTATCGAATTGCCGATAATTCGCTAAAACAATCGCTCGAATTTAATTCTCAATCTCTAACTCAACAATAATATGTTCTGGCTCGGAAGTGAAATGCCGATATACTATTTGAAGCATGAGTAAAACTTATGCTTCCGTTTACAAAATCAAATGGTTTGTTCGTGAAGACAGAAAGAGATACAATAGATGTATGATATCAGCAGTTGCAGCTATGGATCCGGAGGAAAATATGATTGTAGATACATTGAGGGTATTTGTTACGGTGGCAGAACAGAGCAACTTTTCACGGGCGGCAGAAATGCTCAATCTTTCTCAGCCAGGGGTTAGTCTTCATATTCGAAATTTGGAAAATGAATTCGGAGTCAAGCTCATGCACCGTTCTTCCAAGTATGTGAGGTTGACTGAAGCAGGCTCTATCTTGTACAAGCGAGCTAAGCAAATATTATCTCAGTATGAAGCGGCCAAGGAGGAAATCCATTTTTTGCGCAATGAGGTTACTGGATCTTTAATAATAGGTGCAAGCTTTACGATTGGTGAGTATATTCTGCCTCACCTTCTAGCACAATTTATAAATCAATACCCGCTAGTCGAAATCCAGGTGACGATAGCAAATACAGAAGAAATTGCTCAAGCTGTTTATTCCAATGAGCTTGATCTCGGTTTAGTAGAAGGTGATGTAGAATATTCGGAAATTCAAGTAAAGCCTCCTTTTATGGAGGATGAAATGGTATTAGTCGTTCCTTCCAGCCATCCTTTGAATTTGCTGAAAGCCGTTGACCCTGACATGCTGCAAGATCAAGTTTGGGTATTTAGAGAAAGTGGATCTGGTACTCGGGCGTTCAGTAATCATTTTATCCAAGATCTTGGCCTCCGCGTCAAACGATCCTTCGTGTTTAGTAGTACTCAAGGCGTCAAAGAGGCCGTTGTGGCTGGATTGGGTGTTGCTATACTCTCTCGCTGGGTAATTAGTAAGGAGCTGGAATCGGGAGAATTACATAGCATTCAAGTAAAAGGGAAACGTTTGACCCGCAATTTTTACGTTCTACAGGAAACGAAATCCTCCCTTGGTACGATGGCCGTGAAAATGTTCATTCAGAAGATAAGGCAACTTGAAAGGTAAGGACAGCGATATTTGAACAAAAGGAAAAGGGGCTTTTCCCTTAGTAGAAAAAATCCACTTACAGGACAGCCCCTAATTAACCCTTCTTTTTTCAACCTTCTATCTAAAGAAATTGTCTCCCGAAAATCAGGCTTTATGAGAAAGACCGGAGCCCGTAGTAGACGCTTTCTCAAGCTCTTTTTCTCGACGCATTAACTCTTCTATGGAGGTACCCAGTGCAGCCTGTGGTCCAGGAAAGTGATTCTTATAATAAGCAAAGTCCATGATTACCAAAAGAATCAGCATCCCCGCAACGGCGTACCCAGCCATTTGATTCGGAGGGATCACCATGACGATGCAAATGAATATGATCCACACAAGAGCGATTACAGATATGAAATTGCTGTATTTTCCGAGATTCCAAGGTCCGAGATGCTTGTCTTGAAATCTCCCCGTCGCTTTTGCTCTCAGCTTCAGAAAGATCGGAATGCCATACGCAACGTATAAGCCGACCACACTGACCGCTGTAAGGAAGGCGATCGTTGTATAAGTCGCATCGGGATTTACAGATTTAATAATGTAGTCAATGAAAGCGAGCAAGAACGAAAGAATAATGGCAAGCCAAATGGCTTTAGCAGGTGTGCGATATTTTTTCGAAATTTGCGCCCATTGCTTGCTGAACGGCATCCCTTTATCACGTGAGAACGCATACATCATCCGTGAAAAGGATGTGATAGACGCAAGTCCGCAGAACCACATTGCAGCAGTGACCAGCCAAAGGATAACTGAACCAAATGTGCCGCCAAGCGCTTGACTAATGACATAGATGAAAGCATTGGGTGAACCGGTAGCAGCTGCGGCATCCTTGATCGACAAGGTAACAAAAGCAAGCATAATAAAACCGATTACAAATGAATAGGCAACGGAAGTGAAAATACCCCAAGGTGCACGCACACGAGGGTTAATCGTCTCTTCAATCGTATGCGCTGACGCATCATATCCCGTAAACGTCCACTGTGCCTGTAGAAGTCCGATTAAAAAAGCGAACATATAAGGCTTATCGGAAAACGTTTCGCCTACTTTAAATAAATAATCAACGGGGTTCAAGTGACCTTTGGTGAAAAAAGCAAGTGAAAAAACCAGTACGGCTACGACGGCGATATGATACCATGCCGAAAAATCGTTAAACTTAGCAACGATTCGGATTCCAATATGGTTAAGAATACCGTGTGTAAGTAAAATGATTGTGAAACAAATCAATATGGTAGTATTCGTAGAGGCGTAATCGAACACACTCGCGATCAAAGGATCAGCAAACAGTGCCACAGAGTAATCGATACCTGCTACAATCCCAATTTGGCCGATCAGATTGATCCAAGCAGTATACCAGCCCCAGCGCTTATTTTTCAGAATGGCTGCCCAGTGATACAAAGCTCCAGCCGTAGGAATTGCGGATGCAAGCTCAGCCATAACTGCGGCTACGCACATCACGAAGAAGGCAACGATCGGCCAACCAAAGCCCATCATGCCTGCTCCGCCGTAGGTTAATCCATGGCCGTATAACGATACCGCTCCAGTTAGAATAGAAATAATCGAGAATGAAATTGCAAAGTTTGAAAACCCACCCATACTGCGCAGCAGTTCTTGGGCGTAACCGAACTTGTGTAATTCGCTTTTATCCTTTTCATGGTGATGGGAATGTGCGCTCATTTTTTATCCTCCTTAGAAAAATAAGATACAATATGTACAAACATGTAACGAGTCTTACTTTCCAAGGAAGCTTTCATGCTTGCTTTCATCGAATTCGCGAATGCTTTTATTTGCGATTTGTACAATCCATAAGGCAAACAAACACGTGACCACAATGATTACGATTCCAATCGTCAGCGCCATCCATTCCCACCTCCTTTTCCAGAACACTTCTTATAGAAAAGCTTCTGATCGAAGCACCTTCTAACTTAAAGAATATGGCCGAGGGTAAACGGCTTCGCCGTCCTTATAAGACGAGCGCGTTTACCTAGAAATATCAAGAAGTATGCGAATGATATACTTTCTGATATTTTAAACTTCCAAATGAACGCCGCTCGTTTTTTGCTCAAGCATTTTTTTGACAATCGTCCCGATGTGAGCACCACCTTCCAATGGAGGTGTGCCCCCGCGATGAATATTGGAAATAACCGTGCGATCGCTTTCTACAGTTCCTTTTCGAGGCTTGTAGCACATATAGGAGCTGAGAGATTTGGACGAAACGAGACCAGGTCTTTCCCCGATCAGCAACACAAGCACTTCTGGTTGTAAAATATCACCGATATGATCCATCACCGCTACCCTGCCGCCTCGTACGAAAAATGGAGTGCCTACGGATAAACTATAAGCGTTTAACGAATCCAGCAGAGCCGGGTAAACGTCGCGTAAATTGGCATCTACCGCATTGGCACTTAAACCGTCCGATATGACAATCTGTACTTGCGGTTTCATTTTGCATCTTTTTTGAATGGCTGCAATACCTTCATCCGAGATCATCCGACCCATATCGGGGCGTTTTAAATAATTATCCGTGTTTTCATAACACGTCTCCACGGTAAACAAATTGAATTGTTCCAATAGCGCCTGGCTCGCTTCACCATAAATGGAATCAATCGCGGCGGCATGATCACGACGAAATTTCAGCACTTCTTTTGTAAGCGGTCTCGTTCCCGTACGCCAAACGCCTATACGCGCAGGTGTGCTGGCAAGAAGCTCGCTCATCCCTTCCTCCCATTTGGGATTTGGTACTTTGGAGGTGATCGATTCCGCTTCTGAAGTCGCCCCTGCTGAAGATTCTGTTTCTTCCATCGTATTGGTTAGGTGCACAGAACGATTGTCCAGGCTCTCTGCGCTCAATATCAATTTCTCAGACAGCTTTTTCTCGAGCTCTGCCATTACCCGATCAACAAGCTGATCCAATTGAGGGGTTCGATTCATGTCTATTCCTCCCTTCACGCTTTTACATGAAAATAGTCGGGTCTCCTGCCAAAGCGGTTAATTTGCCATTCTCCATAATCCCCATTTTCACAAGCCATTTCTCAAATTCAGGAGCGGGCCGGAGCTTCATCATTTCCCGCAGGGTAGCAATATCATGGTAGCTAGTCGATTGATAATTGAGCATGCAGTCGTCTGCCATGGCCACTCCGATCAGGTAATTGACGCCTGCAGTGGAAAGCAGCACTGCCAAATTGTCCATATCGTTTTGATCCGCTTTCATATGGTTGGTGTAGCATACGTCCACACCCATGGGGATCTGCTGCAGCTTGCCCATGAAATGATCCTCCAAGCCAGCACGAATCACCTGTTTGCTGTCATATAAATACTCGGGTCCAATAAATCCAACAACCGTGTTGACGATAAAGGGCTTATACTTTCTGGCGAGTCCATAACAGCGGGACTCAAGTGTAACTTGATCGATGCCATGATGGGCTTCCGCAGATAATTCGGAGCCTTGACCCGTTTCAAAATACCACAAATTCGGTCCAGTGCCCGTTCCTTCCCGTGCAATAAGCTCATCCGCTTCGTTAAGCAGATCAATACTGATGCCAAATGCTTTATTGCCAGCTTCCGTGCCCGCTAAGCTTTGAAACACTAAATCCGCGGGTGCACCTTGGCGAATAGCCTTCATTTGCGTTTTGATATGCGCTAAGACACAGTTTTGAGTTGGAATCTGCCACTTCGTTATGACTTCTTTAGAAGCATTCAATATGTTTTTTACACTTTCCGCTGAATCGATGACTGGATTAATGCCTATCACAGCATCGCCAATCCCATAACTCAACGCTTCATATAAGGCCGCTTTCATGCCTTGAATGCTGTCTGTAGGGTGATTCGGTTGGGCGCGTCCAGCAAGCACCCCTTTTTGACCAATCGTAATGTTGCAATGCGAGGTGACCTCCATCTTCGCCGCAGCTTGGATCAAATCCATATTACTCATTAACTTGGCAACTGCTGCAACCATCTCACTCGACAAACCTCGAGAAAGCCGACGAATTTCATTGTTTCCCGTGTCCTGTCGAAGCAGATACTCCCGTAGCTCAGCTACTGTCCAATTGCGAATCTCGATATATATTTTTTCGTTCATCGCTTCCTCAATTACCCGCGACACTTCATCGGTTTCCGGCGGCAGCAGAGGATGATTGCGAATATCCCCGAGAGTCAAATCGGAAAGCACCATTTTGGCCGCGATTCTCTCCTTGGCATCCTGAGCGGAAATACCTGCCAATTGATCGCCCGATTTCTCTTCATTAGCCTTTGCCATCACTTCTTTTAAATCCTTAAATTGAAATGTTGTACCAAGCAATGCGGTTTTCAGGTTCACTCATCGATCCCCTCCTATCTGTTATGAAATGCTAATGTTTTAACAACGATTGGAATCATAATTCCCAATATTGGCTCACCCAGATCCACGTAATCCCCATGTTCCACCCTAATTTGATCAATGCAAATCACTTTCGGCCGATGCCCACATCGCCTTGCCAATGCTTGACCTAACGCCTTAGCGATATCCGTTTCAGTTATGACCACGATAGCTTCACTAGCAGGAAAATGTTTCACAAAGCTTCTATGCAGCAGATCGGACAAATGTTGGAGCGATGTGTAGGTACAATG
This sequence comes from Paenibacillaceae bacterium, assembly GCA_040904685.1. Lineage (GTDB taxonomy): Bacteria > Bacillota > Bacilli > Paenibacillales > NBRC-103111 > Paenibacillus_AC. The sequence goes on from JBBDSZ010000051.1 coordinate 171,566, forward strand.
ATTCAAACCTGTCAAAGCCAACGCGAACGGGGGAGAAGCATCAAGTGCAAATAAGCTGGCGCCACTGCGCATCACCGCTTCCATCGCATCCGCAAGCAGCTGCTGCTGTTCCAACATTGGAAGCGAAAGATCAAGCTTCAATACAGGAACATTGCGTAACGGCAGCAACGATGCGTCCAGATGTACGGTTGCTCCGCTGATTTCTGTGCTTTGCATCCCCGCTCCGATCACGGTCGCTCTGACCGTCTGATCAGCAGGCACAAGCCTAATGGGATATTGAACAGCGCATTCCTTCCAAGTGTGCGCAAGCAACGGTCCTATATCATAATGCAGCGTCGTATCCATTAGGTTTTCCGGCTTCTTTGCCTCCATCATAAGGCCAATACCTCCGGACACCATCCACTCTTCAATGGGCGGGATTTCTTTAAGTGGTTGACCAAGAAGCAAAACACGAAGCACTTCGTCCTGTTCAGGAATAATGCGGCCAGTCAAGTAATCCAACATGCAGCGGCACATTCCGCAGCAAATTTCCTTAAGCAAAGCGAAGCTTAGCGTATGTCCTGCTTCAAGCCTGTAACCGCTTACCTTCAACCATGGCAGAATGGATGGCGAGATAGCCAGAACAGTTCCTCTGGAGCTAATCTGGATAAGCCTGCCTCCTACGTGAAAGGTAACCGTTCCGATCAGCTTGCCTCGCTGAAAAATCGCCGCATTGGCAGTACCCCCGCCAATATCAATATTGACGACGGCACCTCTAATCTCCATAGATCGACGTTCCGCACCAGCACCTTTACCTGCAAGCAATCCCTCCAAATCAGCTCCAGCCGTTGCCACGACGAAATCGCCTGATCGTTCGGCGAGCAGATGCAGAATCTGTCTCGCGTTTGCCTTATTCGCGGTCTCCCCGGTTATGATAACAGCACCTGATTTCAAGTCGACTGGGCGGATTCCAGCTTGCTCGTATTCTTTGGTAACTATTTCCCATATGCCTTCTGCATTAATTTCGTCACCGCTCTTCAAAGGAGTGCTGTAAATCGGACTTGCGTACAACAATTCCCGCTCCGTAATCTCAAAACGCGGCAAGCTTAGAACACCTGACGAGCGAACCAACCGCAACCGGCTTACAACCAATTTAGTCGTGCTCGTTCCGATATCAAGCCCAACACTAGTGATCCACTGGTTATGCATGTCCTCATTCATCTGTTCTATGCCCATTGGATAACCGCGCCACACCGTCCGTAAGAATGCATGCTGCCAACTGAGAAAGAGAGGTGCGAGTAGACATGCTCGCTGCGCGCATTTTTCGGTATGCTTCTCCCTCATCTAAAGCAAAAACTTGCATGACTATGCCTTTCGCTTTTTCGATCACTTTCCGTTCTTCGATCGTTTGCTTTAACTGCTTGATGTCGTTTTTTAGCGAATCTATCTTTTCTTTCTGACTAAGTGCAATTTCCACAGCAGGCAGCAAATTCTCCTCTGACACCGGCTTTACTAAGAAAGCGGCAACGCCAGCATCACGGGCATCCTCTACCAATTCCTTTTGGCTGTACGCCGTCAACAGCAAAACGTATGTATTCTGCTGCAGTTTGAGTATGATTTGCGACGCTTTAATACCGTTCATAACCGGCATTTTAACATCCATGATGACCAAATCAGGTTTTACTCTGGCAACGAGTTCAATCGCTTCCTGACCATCTTTGGCCTCCCCCGCCACAAAATAGCCACCCTCTTCAAGCATTTCGCGAATATCCATGCGAATGATCGGATCATCATCCACAACAACGATAGAGCTTTTCATGGCTGTTCTTCCTCCTTCAGCTGAGCTTTGGAAAGCGGAAATGTGATTTGAACGTCTGTACCCTGTTCATCGGAAGTAATGCGGATGACACCGCTGAGATTTTCCTCCACTAGTGTCTCCGTAATTTTCAACCCAAGATGGTTTTTCCGCTCTGAACTAATTGAAGCTTCAATTCCGATGCCATTATCGGATACTCGCAAGCTGACAATTCTACCGTTAAATTGCAGAGAAATTTCAATCTTCCCTGTACTTCTCTCAGCAAAAGCATGGAGAACACAGTTTTGCACAAGCTCATTGACAACAAGTGCAAGCGTCGTGGCGATATCCGATTGTAAAATAAGTTCATCCCCAAAAACTCTTGCACGAATGGCCTGATCCGGTTTGGAACTAGACGAGATGATGTTCTTGGTTATCCGATCCACTACTTCGTTGAAGTGGATCGTTTCGAGACCTTCAAAGGCCAACATCTCGTGAATGATCGCAATGCTGTTAATACGGTTGATGCTGTCGCGATAGACTCGTTCTACTTCCTTCAGCTTCGTTCTGCGCATTTGCAAGCGGAGCAAACTGGATACGGTCTGCAGATTATTCTTGACACGATGATGAATCTCTTTGATAACGGCCGATTTAATCATCAACTGTTTTTCTTTTTCTTTTAAATCCGATATATCACGAATAAGCATAAGTCCACCAACCACTCGCTGGTCGCGGTAAATGGATATTGCTTTTAAATCGAAGGAAATATTACCGATTTGCAGTTCCTGATGGAAAACCCCTGTGTGACCAATCACATGAGTCCCTTCCATTCTGCCATAAAACAATTGAGCAATTGGGCTGCCTTGGATCATACCGACATGCCCGATTTCCTTCAGCATATCAAGTGCTCGCGGATTGGAGTAGTTCACACGTTCCTTTTCATCAAATAAAACGATGCCTTCATGCATGAGCGACTTCATGCTTCCTTCCGACATTGCAACGGTAAGCAGCGTTTCACTCAATTGTTCGGTCGTCTCCATGAGTCTCGTCACGTTTTTCTCCTGCTCGACCTTTTTGGAAATATCCTTTTCCATAATTAACGCACCAATCACATTTCCGTCTTTTGCTCGAATCGGTACTACATTTTGCTCAATGGCAATATTCTCCTGGGAGATGCCCCGTGATCCGATGACAGATTGCCCGGATAGCAGACAGAACATGACGGCCGGTTCGTTTTGCGCAAAGGCGTATTGTCCCACGACAGATGTCTTATACAGGGAAGGTGCCGAGGAAGGATGTGCTTCTGCAACGACGAGCGCTGATCCTTTGTCATTCAATGGGCAGTCAATAAAGACATCCGATTCGGACACGTCTGCAATCATCTGCAACTGACGCGCCATATCTTCAATAATTAGCGCTTCTATCTCATTTAATATCGTGTGACTCGCACACAATTCCAAAATCGATGCCATCTTGAATCCCTCTTAAACTTTAGATTTTCCAATCATCCATTTTATTGTCACATAATTAACACATAATTAGAAGCACTTACAAATACATATTTTGTTTTATTTAGAAGATTACAATCTCCATAAGTTTTGCTTTCAACTGCTCCATTCCCTGCGAGGTCGCAGCAGAAGTCAAATAGATGCTGCCTTCAGGCAAGGACTGCCTGAGATGTGTGATCGCCCGATCAACATCCGCTTTCGGATGATCGATTTTGGTTACTACTCCGATGGAGAGCACCGGGAAACCATTGGCAAAACCGGGCGGAAAATAGTTTCTGTCACGTGTAGCGTCATGCACAAGCACAATAGCTGCAGCTTCGTGAGAAGTCGCCATAAGCGAGCGATAAAACAATGGATTCTCACTGTATTCACCGGGTGTATCGATCAACCAATCCCGATATACGAGACTCTGGGTTTTGGTTGCTGGATTCGATTCACCGAAAAGCGCCTTGATTAATGTCGACTTTCCAGCGCTGACTGCACCAATAATCATCACTTTTTTCATTGCATCATGACCTCGTTATTGGAGGGATAGAAAACTTCAGCTTCTCCTGCAAAAATTCATTCACCGCTTCAAGCGCCATTTCCACGGCGGATACTTCCCCCACCAGGACGAGTGAACCTGTGAAACGATCCAAATACCCAATACCCACATTGGCAGCTTTTGTCGCAATATCAGCGGCAATAATGGCTGTTTCTGTCGGTGTAAGTGTTAAGATCCCAATGGCACTTTTTTCTTCAATCCCGAGCTTTGTATATAGAATTGGATCGGGATTGGCAATGATATGAGCCAGTGTCAGCTGTTTACCAGGCACATACTCCTGAATCACTCTCTGTTTCTGTTCTTCCATGCTTCCTCCCCAGTTTGCTCAAATTCCTCAGCATCCTCAGTTTCCTCCGCGACATCAAAGCTGTCTACAATGCCCACGATCATCGCATCAACAGGAACCGCTTTATGATTAAACAAGATACGGGCAGGACTGCCTCTGGACACGATCACGTTCTCACCAACACCTGCTCCAATCCGGTCTGCGGCAATGATGGGGAGACCCGATTCACGATCTTTGAAATCAATGGGTTGAATCACCATCAGCTTCAAATTGTCCATACCCTCTTCTTTTTGCGTTGCCCAGACACTGCCGATTACTTTTCCTAAAAACATAAGAACTCACCTTTCATCCGCATATTCAAGACGAATGCCCTTTTCCTTCAACATGTCTTTGGCCAGCGGAGAAAGGATCGTTCCCTTACCAACCGTTAGAGAGCGAAATGACTTGTTTTTGGACTGCTGTATTACCCAATCCGCGGAGACGAGCTTTTCTTTGAAAACAACGATTTCGTTACGATCTTCAACTTTCTCAGCGGTGTCATCTCCAATGACTGCTGCAGCTTCGCCACATTTGCTCACAACCATTTCAGCGAGCTGCTTTTGCGGACCAAACTCTACACCGTACATTTGCAATTCCTGTTTGTAATAGTCGAAGAGCTTACTATAAGGCTTCGATAGAGTAAGTGTCTTTAGCGTCCGTCTGTCAGCCCGTTTTAACCCAGGAGCATCATCTCCAATTAGCACGAATTTATTGAGAACTAATGTGGAAAAAATGATTTCTGATATGATTGTCCCTTTCAGGCCAAGAGCAGCCCTTCCCGCATTATTGAGATCAATTTCCGGAAGAACGATGCCCTCGTATTCCAGGGGAACCTCAAGCGGTGCCGGGGCGTATTCGTCAGAAGCAATAATTTTCCCAGTACCTATGCTCTCGATATGATGCTTGCCTAGCCAAGACGACGCTTCTCCATCTAAGAACAGAATATCGTGATCAATCTGGTGTTTGTCTAACGTAATAAAGTGATCTGTAAAAGCCTCTTGAGCCGTACTATCATAAAATATATACAGTACCTTGGGTCGATTCACCCTCATCTTCTCCAATGACTCCAAGAGATCACGAACGATCGATTCGACCATTTGTTTGATCTCCATCTGCAGCTACCTCCTTCCGGCACCTATAATTTCACCATTTTTGCCGATCATCTGAACAACGTTTCCTGTATAAAGGTGAGCCGCGTTCGCTTCATCTATATCGATATGAAGGTCTAGCGAATATTGCTTGCTTACCCTTACGATGATATCAGCAAAAATAAGTGGTCGATCGCTCATTGTCTGAACGATCATGCGGTCCCCTTGGTTGACCTGGAATTTTTGAGCATCTTCAGGAGACATATGCACATGATTTTTAGCAACAATCAAGCCCTTATGCAAAACGATAGTTCCGCTCGCACCGACAAGCGTGATCCCAGGCGTGTCTTGGAGGTCACCTGATAGCCTAACAGGCGGATGAATCCCCAGGGCATAACCATCCGTAAGCGAGATTTCCACTTGTGAATCTCCACGAGAAGGTCCCAGAATGCGCACCTGTTGAATAATCCCTTTTGGACCTACCAGAGTGACTGTTTCGTTTGCGGCGAACTGCCCTCTTTGAGATAGCTCGCGCATTGGAGTTAAACTGAAGCCGCTGCCGAACAATGCTTCGATATGCGCAGGGGAAAGATGAACATGCCGATTCGACACCCCGACAGGTATTTGCATCAAGTTAGCATCGATGTTTTCAGGAAGGATCGTTCGTTCCGATAGCACCTGTTGGCAAGGGATTCCCCTATCCTTCAAGAAATCGACTGCTGCTGGCGTTAATTTATCACCTTCGGCTACTGGATACGGATTCGGCAAGCCTTTAACCAGTTGAGCACGTAAATGTGTTTCCGTAATAATGGCCATAGACACGTTTATCCTTCGAGCTTAGGAAGAATGAACTCAATATCGGAATGCGGGCGCGGGATCACATGAACCGATACAAGCTCTCCTACTTTTTGGGCTGCTGCTGCACCTGCATCTGTTGCTGCCTTTACGGCACCCACATCTCCTCTGACCATCACCGTAACTAAACCGCCGCCAACATGTACTTTACCGACCAGCCTCACATTTGCCGCTTTTACCATTGCATCCGCCGCTTCAATGGAACCTATTAACCCTTTAGTTTCGATCATACCCAATGCTGCCAATTCTCCTGCCATTTAAAATTCCTCCTTAAGATTATTTATTCAATTGCATGTCGGAAAGAACGCTTTTTATGATCTGCGCTACTTCGTCACGCGTAATACCAAGTTTATTGGAACCCTCTAAACTCTTCACTACCTGCGCTGTCACAAGATTTGTATCCAGCTCCTCAGGCATTTCTTTCATACCAAAAGCGACACGTTTGATATTGAATAAATGCTGCGGTCCGATATTGTCGGAAGTAATGTTGCCGCCATAAGAGCCGCAGCCTAATGTCATGGACGGCATAATTCCGGTGGTTGCGCCGATTCCTCCAAACGTTGTGCCCGTATTGACCACGATGCGCGATGCGGGTTTTTCCAGCCCAAACGCTTCGATAATCGATAAGTCCTCGCCATGAATACCGAGCGTATGTCCAAGTCCGCCAAGCTCCAAAAGCTCGATGCAGCGACGACAGCCCTCCTGCCAATCCTTCACTGTGTATAAGGCCAAAACGGGACTAAGCTTTTCCAGGGAAAAAGGGTATTCATGCCCTACCTCCGACTCTTCGGCGATCAATACCCTCGCATCCTCGGGAACGGATATCCCAGCCTTACCCGCAATCACTTGTGGCGAACGGCCAACAATATTCGGATTCATTCCTTTCCCAATGGTCAGGATAGAGGCCACCTTAAGCTTTTCCTGTTCGTTCAAAAAGTAAGCGCCTTGCTGCTTCAATTCTGCAACCAGCTTAGCTTTTACCTCATAGTCGACGACAAGGGCTTGTTCGGAAGCGCATATGGTTCCATAGTCGAAAGTCTTGCTTTGCAAAATATGTCTCACAGCTTGAGCAATATTCGCGCTGCGGTGTATATAAACTGGAACGTTGCCAGGCCCGACCCCATACGCGGGTTTACCCGAGCTGTAGGCTGCCTTGACCATCGCTGTTCCACCGGTAGCTAATATAAGATCTGTAAGTTTGTGCTTCATCAGCTCGTTAATCGCTTCAACGGACGGATGCAATAAACAATGAATAAGTCCGGTTGGAGCCCCCGCCTTCTCCGCTGCATCCCGCATCACTTTCGCCGTTTCAAGTGAACATTGCAGCGCCGATGGATGTGGACTGATCACAATTGCATTTCTCGACTTGAGTGAGATCATGCATTTGAAGATGATGGTCGAGGTCGGGTTTGTTGATGGGATAATCGCGGCAACAATCCCAACAGGCTGGGCGATTTCCCATACTTTCTTGACATCGTCTTTGCGGATAATCCCAACGGTTTGCATATCCTTGATTGCTGAATAGACGTCTTTTGCCACGAATAGGTTTTTTGCCTTTTTATCGCTGACTTTACCGAAGCCCGTCTCTTCTACTGCCATTGCACCTAGCCGTTCTGCCTCCGCTTCCGCTACTATAGCCATAGCCGAAACGATTGCGTCTATTTGCGATTGTGTCATTCTTTCTAGCTGCTTTTGTGCCAGCTTCGCCTCTTTAAGGAAATCGCGGACTTCCTGGATCGCTTGTAAATCGCTGTCCAAATTCATTACGTTCACTCACCTCCCCCAGCATCCATCTGAGTGAATATCCTCACCAGTTCGGCTTTACTAACCAACCTGATTTCTCGGCCAGAGATCGGGAATTCCGGGGTGATGCGAGCCATTTCTCTAAGCTGCTGTACGGTCATCATGTTCCAATCCTTATGGATTGACGGGTCACTGACCTTGATCGCTTCGGTAGTAGGCGGTAGTCTATTATCGGATGTCGATACGCCTAGATTACCATTCGTTACTACAGCTGGTTTCTCTCGCAACAACTTCTTCTGAATCATGGCATACACCGAAGGATCCGGTCGGGGGATGACATGCGTGGACACTAGCTTGCCCACTCTCTTCGCTTCTGCCGCTCCCGCTTCTACAGCGGCTTTAACTGCTGCAACATCACCTAAGATATATACGGTTACGAGACCTGCATCTACTTTTTCATAGGTAGTCACCCGAACATCTGCCGTTTTTGCGGCAGCATCCGCTGCTGCAATTAACGCAGGTAGACCCCAAGTTTCAATCATGCCTAGAGACAATAATTTTACTTCCAATTTAGATCACCCACTTTTTCTTAACCTATTTTCTTCGGGTCTCTGGCAATACTAAGGACTGCCTGCGCAAATGCTTCCGCTGCCGCAGTACAGGCCGATTGACTACCTGTCAATAAACCTCCAGCGAAGTTCGTTTCCGTAGGCGGGCCGTAAAACTGGCAAAGTCGAACATCTGCCGCCTTAAGTGCGGCATCCAACCCGAATACCGCTTCCAAGGGTGGAGCAATTAGATAGGCAAGCGGCTCTCCTTCTTCGATTTCCGCCACCTTGGAAAGATACGATCCGGTTCTGGAGACGACATGAGCATAATAAGCATGTGTGCCCTCGTCATTGAGAGAATAAAAACAGGCACCGGTCTCCATCATTCGGATAGCCGCATCTAGCCCGCTCTTCACTTCGTCAGGTGCCGCACCACCGATGATCCCAATAAATTCACCCGAAAGTGGACCCGAAGCGTGCGCAGAACCTCCATAAAAAGAACGAGCATACACCACTTCAACTGCGGCATTCTTTGTTGCTTCATCGACCGCTGTGTAGCCGACATCGTCGATGCTGGATGTCAGTAAACCAAGGCTGCGAATACCCGGTTTTAAATTCAACTGAAGTGCCAAGCCAGGGTCGACATTGGGTATGATCCGAATGGCAAGCGGAATGGCGCGTATTGGTTGTTGTTTCACTCCCTTCACCTCTTCACCTAAAAAATGAAAACAAAAAAGTGCCAAAGGTTGAAGAACGGTTTCACGTTCTTTAATCCTTAGGCACCATTGCCTACTATTTATGCTTTTAATGTTGATATTCATATATTAAAACAAATCCGGCTTTTTTGCAAGCGTTATCATTATTGATTAGACAACGATTTGCTTTTATTTTCATTGCAGATTATAAGAATAATTATCGATAACCTCATACATCGGTGATGTCTTCATATGGGTTCGCATAAGGATGAACTGGTCTGCTTCCCATTCTGCTCCAACAGGAGCGGAAGTAATGGCTCCCATTGATATTTCTTTACCAACTGCGAAATCCCGAGCAAGCGTAATATGTGAAGCATACGGACGGTCTTCATGGACATATCCTAGAGTGTGAGTCGCTTGGATTACCGCTGAGTGAAGGAAGTTTAATCCCTTAAGATTTCCAGAAACGGCAGTCCATAGAACGCGGGGAGCTTTTGGCGAGCCGAAGAAACCCACTCCGTTTAGGGATAATGAAAAGGGAGTTGCTCTTACATTCCTCAATGCAGCCTGTAATGCTTCAAGCTTTACCAGTGACGTTTCGCCAAGAAACTGTAATGTGATATGGTAATCTTTTCGATGTGTCCATTTTCGAAATGGGAGCCTTTCTTTATTCGTATGCGTCCAAATCTCCAACTCCTCAGCAATATGCTCAGGTATAGGCAAAGCAACGAATACTCGTATCGTATGATCTTTAAAGTTTGTTGGTTCCATACTTGTCCTCCCTTCCTTCACATCCCGCTCAAGAATAAAGTTATTAATAAGCGGATTAATCGGCAGTGCTTACATTCAATTTAATTTTGTCCAAAAGATCACAAATTAATTCATTTGTAAAGATGTACCAATCGGTTTGCAACGTTTACAAGGACGAAAGGCGGCTGACAGAGCTTGTTCCGCATTTTGAAAAATGCGTACATTTTCCCTACTATATGGACGGAATTAATGAATAACACGAAGAATCTAAGATCCAAGACCTTATCGGCAGTGCATTGCTGAAAATCATAAATCAAATATTCCTTATCTGTCACAAATAAAGTAATTGGTACGTGGAGGGTTCAAAAGCGTCAATTGTGTATAAACTATAGTATATACATCTGTAGAAAGTGGAGTTATAATATTGGAATATAAAAGAAGCAAGGAGTTGATAAATGTGACGGTTTCTGCTAAACCAATTGGTAAGAGTACGATAAAGCCTTGGGGGAATAGCTTAGGGATAAGGATTCCTGCTGATGTGCTGAAGATGGCTCGACTTGCGGAGGGTGTGGATATTGAATTCCTTGTTTCGGATAAAGATGAAATAGTTCTTCGTCCTAAACGCTTCCCCGATGCTGACGATCAAGAGGGTTTGCGCGCGTTATATCTGTTGCTTGTCTCTCAGGTCACACCGAATATGGAAGGCCATGAGGAAGAGGATAATCTTTGGGAACCAGTGGGGGATGAAATTTTCTAATGGCTGTTACTGGAACTGTGGTTCGTGGAAGCGTGGTTTGGATTAAGTTGTTCCCGATAATAGGTCATGAACAATCCGGATTCCGCTCCGCAATCGTACTATCAGATGGATTTATAAAATCGTATACCGACTCGACTTTGGCTTTCATCGTTCCAATTACTACGGTAGTTAAGAACAGCCCTTTTGAAGTTCCTGTTCCAAATGGCATCGTCATCGACAGCAATCTCATTAATAAGACGGAAATCATAACGCTCACAGGTGTAGTGCTTACGGATCACGCACGGACGGTTGATCTCAATGCTCGAAATGCGTTCGTCATAGGACAGATCGATCCAAGTTCGGGTTTTTATAATAAAGTCGTTTCATTCGTAAGAGCAATCATAGCATAAATGACATCTGCATAAAGAACTCCAATATATATTGTCGGCATTAAAGAATCTAATTGTCAGTATATGAGCTGTGAAGCGGGTAAGCGGTATCTAAATTCTAATTTAGCGTACAAAGCTGAAAATCAGCATTAGTGCAAACAAAAGGCGCTCTTTACATCGATATTATCGATGTAAAGAGCGCCTTATCCTATAAATTTAACATAAAAATGAAGAGTCTATATGAAATAGATCATCCGCTCTCCGGGCACTATCATATGGTTTTTTTGTGCCGGATAAGTTTTTAACAAATAATCAACAAAATAGGCTGGGTTATCCCGATTATTGGAAAACATATCATAATGAATTGGAATGAGGATATCTGTTCCGATCTCAACACCAAAGTCTGCCGCTTCTCGAAAGCTCATGTTGCCTACAATCCCTCGCGAGGTTCTCGCATAATCTCCTCCATTGATCGGCAGTAGGGATACATGAGGCCGGAATTCCTTGACTTGCTCTATCAGCTCGGGTGTAACAACAGTATCTCCGCTATGAAAAATTCGCACGCCGTTCATTTCAATCAAATAACCCAAATAGAAGTGGTTGCCTTCCAGATCAGTCTCATACTGTGTGTGGGCAGCGGCCACTGGCTTAATTGTGACCCCCCTGCCCGAAATGGATTGTAAATGTTTGGCGGGTATGATACGGATTGGGTCCAATCCCGTCTCCAGAAGTAGATGCACATGCGAAGCAGGCGCAACGAATCGCGTACCCGGATACGCCTGGGACACTCCATCAATAGTGGCCAGATCCATATGATCATTATGGTAATGCGTGATCAAGATGGTATCTGCTTCCAGTTCATCAGGTAAGAGAGGGGGCGGTATCTCACGCTTGAATTCAGTGTCGGGATGGGCCGTTTCAATCGAAAAAGTTAAATAAGGGTCTATGCAAATGACTTCATCCGAAGAGCTTCCCTTTAACAAGACTCCGGCTTGTCCCAAACTCCAAACAGCTACCGCGCCTTCAGGCAGATTCGTCCCTTGAATCTCCTGCAATAGCGGTGCGCCCTGTTTATAGATTGGTTTTAAAACATTCCTTACCATTCGGCCACACTTCCATCCTTATGACGCCAAAGCGGGTTTCTCCAGCGATGTCCGACTTCAGCCATCTTTCTGACATGCGCTTCGTTTATTTCAATACCAAGCCCCGGCCCTTGAGGGATCTTCACATGGCCGTCCTGATAGGCAAATACAGACGGATCGATCAAATAATCCAATAAATCACTACCTTCATTGTAGTGAATTCCCAAGCTTTGCTCCTGAATAAAGGCATTGTGAGCTGTAGCATCCAGATGCAGACATGCAGCCAAAGCGATCGGTCCGAGCGGGCAATGCGGTGCCAAAGCCACATCGTAAGCCTCCGCCATCGAGGCAATCTTTTTACACTCCGTAATACCTCCTGCATGGGATAGATCCGGCTGTATAATATCTGCGTAACCGTCTTCCAATAACGATTTGAAATCCCAGCGGGAGAACATCCGCTCGCCGGTGGCAATCGGAATGTTGGTGCAACGCGCAATCTCCCTTAATGCCTCGTTATTTTCCGATAACACGGGCTCTTCAATAAACATGAGGCGGTACGGCTCCAGTTCTTTGGCTAGAATTTTGGCCATCGGTTTGTGAACCCGCCCATGGAAATCAACCCCGATACCTAAATATTTCCCGGCTTTTTCCCGAATAGCCGCCACGCGTTCCAAAACCTGATCGATTTTTTCGTAGGAATCAATATATTGAAGTTCCTCAGTCGCATTCATCTTTATTGCAGTAAACCCGGCCTCTTTAGCCTTCAATGCCGCTTCGCCTACATCGTTCGGACGATCCCCACCTATCCATGAATAGATGCGGATTGTATCCCGGCATGCTCCCCCAAGAAGCTGATATACCGGGGCATTGAAGTATTTCCCTTTAATGTCCCACAACGCTTGATCGATTCCCGCAATAGCGCTCATGAGAATGGGTCCCCCGCGATAGAAGCCCCCGCGATACATCACTTGCCAATGATCTTCGATACGCAGTGGATCTTTACCAATTAAATAGTCGCTTAGTTCATCCACGGCTGTCTTCACGGTTTCCGCTTTGCCTTCAATGACCGGTTCTCCCCATCCCGTAATTCCCTCATCTGTTTCCATCTTCAAGAACATCCAACGCGGAGGTACAATAAATGTTTCGATTTTTGTGATTTTCATATTATTCATTTTCCTCTCGAGCCAATTGTATGGCTGCAGTAAATTTATAGGCTAACTCCGTTAAAATCTCATATCGTTCCTCGGCTATGGCTTGCTCCTTGATGTAATCGGCTCCAAGCGATTGTCCGGGGAAAATTTTCATCAAGTCAGCGCCTTCACGGGTAGGCAATCCTTCAATATCTCCATTGACTCCCACCACGAGTGAACCTACGCCAGCATTTGATCCGGATTTAACAACACCATTGTTTCACCGAAAGTGATCACATCCATTAAGCTCCTCCAATCCTTTAGACACAAGTTTCATTATCACTTTAATTATTTCCTATTAGGTTACGTATACCTTAGACGTTCCGATATTTTCAAAGCCGCAGAAAGCAATTCGCGGCTTATTTCTTCCTTGCGGGTAAAAACACGTTCTTTAGGCCCCGCTACACTTACCGCCGCAGTCATACTTCCGTTTGCGCCGAACACCGGTGCCGCTAGACAGAATAATCCTTCCTCACTCTCTTCATCGTCGATGGAAAAACCCATCTCCCGAAACTGCTTCAGTTGATCTTCTAACGTCTGGCGTTCGGTAATTGTCTTTGGTGTAATGGCTGTCATTTCAATGTCGGCCAATAGACGTTCCCGTTCTTCCGGTGCAGTGAAAGCCAAATACGCTTTACCAAGACCAGTACAGTATAACGGCTTGCTGGAACCGATTTGGGCACTCGTCCGGATCGAACGGTTGCTGTCCAGCTTGAAGACGTACACCAATTCTTTTCCAGAAACAACGGCCATGAATACTGTTTCATTAACCTTCTCCATTAATTGCGCGAGATACGGCTGAGCCTCCGACGACAAATCCAACGATTCCATAGCCTGAACGCCGATTTGAATCAGTTTCGGACCTAACTTATATTTCTTCACCTGTGTTTGTGTCAAGTAACCACTGACGGATAACGTTTGTACGAGATTGAATGTACTGCTTTGTGGAAAGGAAAGTTGCTCACTGATTTCCTTGATATTGAGTCCATTCGGGTATTGCGAAAGTAGTTCAAAAATATCCAAAACCCTTGTGGCTGATTTAACAGACAATTAAACACCCCCTCATTAAATCACATATAAGATTCATTATCACAAGTGTGATTTATAGCTGGATATTATCACATGAAAATTGCTGCGTCAAGTCCAAGATTCTATGACGGATAGCGTGGGGTCGGCAAAAGGATAAAGCTTGTCTGGTTTATTCAAATTCTCCGAAAATAAATTAAAAATAGAAGCCTTATATATCATTAGAGTACAAGGGTTTGTTTCTTTAATGAAAAAGTAGAGAGAATCATGACAATTCTCCCTCGATGACGCATTTGACCATATAATCATCTATAATTCGATGTTTGTTCTGCGCACCGTAGATTAAACAATGCGTGCAATCTTTGTTGACCAGCCTGGCAGAGCCGCTATTGGATGTTAGCTATGGGCAGTTGTTCCTGCATAAAGCAAATTTCCTTGACACATACGGGTTTGGGACAAAACTGCGTTACTCCATTCACAAGGCCCTCAAATACAATTTTTACATTTTTCCGGTTGCTTCATGCTACAATTTTCAACCATAATTTTCAATGTCAATCCGATTCTCCTTAATTTGGGTATGGTCCATTGGTAAACTTACCCGATTGAAGCCGAACTTATGCACCTGACAATTATGTAAATAGGGCTGCCCAATACCCGACCCAATAAAAGAGAAGCCGGATTTATAAAGAACACCGGTTGATAACTTAATTATATCGATAATTTGTGAATTGATTTGGGTATCCCGGCAAATAAATACCCATCCTTAGTATAACAAAAGGATGGGCAAAAGTTTGTACTATCTTGCATTCGGGAATATTCGTTGCACCATTTCGTTAAACTGTTCGACAAAACCAGCAATTGGTCTACCCTGTTGCACATCATTGACATAAGTATTGATCCGACCGACAAAATCTGGATTGGTTGATACATATACATTTTGAACGTTAGGGTCTATTGCCCTTACTTGCTGAGCAATTTGGTCTTCAATTTCTCTGGTTAACCGACCTTCATTATTGTCCAAAACCGCAGCCACATACGCGTTTCTTTGGGTAATTAGTACATTGGCTTGTCGGACACCGGTAATCCCTGTAATTTTATTCGCGGCCTGGTCGGCTACTTGAATCCGATTATCTGCATTATTCGGTTGCCGGGCTAGCCCCTGTTGCCGCACTCCATTTCCCTGCTGATTCATTTGGGTTCCTTGTTGCCTTACCCCACCATTATTATTCATGCACCCGGCCGCTAAGACTGACAGGATAAACATTAAGGTCAGGGCAAATATCTTCTTGTTTGTTGGAATCATTGCAATTCACTCCTTGTATGCTAAGAGCAGTTACCGATTCTTTAGGGAATTGGAAATTGCTCTTATTAATTTTGGTTCATTGAAATTGAATTTCTGTATCTTTTTACGGGTGGAGAGCGTAGCCCAAGCGAAGGCGCGGGAGCCGTCCCTCCGGGACGTAATATCTTTAAAAAAGGAGTTTACGATCTTAGGATGTCTTTGGGGCAATGCCAGTAGGTGCTACCGATGGGACTGTTCCTTTCACTCCTGTTGAACCGAGTTTTCGGTTTTTTCCAATTGAGAATGTTCCCTTGGTCTCTTCCGTATTTCCCTACACGCTGACTGTACCCCGTATGTGACCATCCAGGTGAATTCCATGCCACACATCATATTTATCAGGATCGCTCATTAAGGTGTTCAAGAAAACACACTTCCTTGACGCCCCAAAAAACGACAGGTAGACGCTTGGTTCATCTCCGCGAAGCTCCGATCCGGTCATCTACCCCGTGCCTTCACGTGGAGCGAATCTCTTGCAGCCTTGCAGCGCCTGACGAGAACTCGTTACCACGTTGTACAGACTTTGGCACGGGAGACGAATTTCCTGCTGACCAACTTATTTTTGAAGTTCGCAGCTATTCGACTGAACCTTTCGGGAAGAAAATATCGGCGACCAGCTTGGCAGTCATCCAGGAGTTTGCCAGCGTCGAAGACATTGTAAACATGTCTATCGAGGATTTGATGGCGTTCGTCGTCGAATGCGGTAAGAACTGCTTTGAGAATCCACAGGAAGTGGCACAGGCCTTACAGAAGGCTGCGCGCTCTTCCTATTGCTTGCTCAAGGCGAAGTCGGACGCCGTGAACCTCGCGATGGCCTCCAACATTCGGATCATTCGTTCGCTTCAAGAACAGGCGAACTCACTGAAGAAAGCCATTGAAGAACATCTGGCCACGATTCCCCAAACGCTCACGTCTATCCCGGGAATCGCTACGATTTTCGCTGCAGGCCTGATCTCAGAAATTGGTGATATCCAGCGCTTTCCCAACCAGACGGCTCTCGCGAAGTATGCGGGCCTCGCTTGGACGGAAAACCAGTCTGGCGACCTTAAAGGCGTTGAATCTCGGCTTATTAAATCCGGCAACCGCTATCTGAAGTACTACTTTACAGAAGCCGCAAAAAGTGTCCAGGTGCACGACACCGTATTGCGCAGTACTACAGTCTAAAGAAAGCGGAGCCGGCCAAATACGCCGAAAAACGTGCCCTTGCGCTTACAGCTCGGAAATTAGTGCGGTTGGTCGATTATCTGCTACGCTCCAACCGACTCTTAGTAACGGTACCTTAAGATTAGTTCCAATTAGGGTCTTGACATCGTACCGCTGCTCTCTAATGTAGTATGCTTTCCCATTTCAAACTTTATTCGGCGATTATCCCCTTGGCTTTACCATCAAGGTAGCAAGGAAAACAATCGCGGCGGAATACCGGTGCCGTAATAATGCCGATCCAACCGTTTCCCCAACCACAATGCATTCCACGATCGCCCAAAACGACAGCAATGTCATCGTATGCGCAGGTATCATTTTGAACGCATCGAAGCATAGTTGTCCGAAGATGCAAATTGTACCGCCAATTACGCAAGTAAAGTGCCAATTGACACCCTTTATGAATGGGATTCGTCCCTCAGTCAGAATGGACAGCGGATGTCTTTTTGCTTTGTATCCTGCATTCCCGATAAATTATAACAAGGAACTTGGCGCGTGTTTGGACAAACCATTTTTAAAAAATAGCAATAGCATGGCCGTTTTTATAGGCAATTGGGTATAGAGGTTGGAAAATGAGGGGAACTTATTCTATATTCGGATTTTTGGGGAAGGGCTGAATGGATGGATTTTTTCGAAAGTAAAGAATCGTTGACAACCATTGAATGAATCTTAAGAGGCACTGTTAGCTTTATTTTTTTACTCCTTGTAACTAAACTAATGGGACAGCGTTCCATTTCCCAATTAAGGTTTCTTGATTTCATTATTGCTCTGACCCTCGGCAATATTATAGCTCACCCGCTTTCAGATGAGGAATTGGGATTAATAGGATCTATGATTACCACTATTGTTCTAATCGTGTTATATGTTACAGCGACGTGGTTAAGCCTGAAGTGGTCGTTTTTCAAACGATATCTAGATCCATCACCAATCACACTCATTAAAAATGGACTCATCCAATTTCATAACCTATCTAAAGCAAGAATCTCTATTGATTTTTTATTTTCTGAGCTTAGAAAAGAAAAAGTAGAGGATATACAAAAAGTATCCCTTGCAGTATGGGAACCGGGTGGAACAATATCCGTTTTCATTGACACCCAATACCAACCGGTTACTCCGGCAGATATGAAATTAGAGACCCGACCGTTTACTATCTCAAGGCCGATCATCATAGATGGAAAAATCGATATGGCGCTTCTTCAGGAAATTGGAAAAGATCTTGTATGGCTTAATACAAAGATAGCACCTACTAATGCGAGTATCAGCGATGTGATATTAGCGACCGTCACCGAAAACGAAAACGTACGGGTCTATTCAGAACTAAAGAAGAGGAAGCCTCCCTCGTGATTAAAGCTTAAAATCCAAAGAGAAACTCCGCCTGGTATGAGATGATATTTAGTCCTTTTTGTATGTATCTTTTTCAATAGGAATACCTGGTAGGTTACATTCACCATAACTGGTGACACGGCAATCTCTGCAGCTCTTTGTGTATTCATTGATTTGCAGACCTCCTATTTTTGAAATACTATTCGTATCGACACTCATTGCCGGTTGGAGTCGCAGGCTATCGTTGGGTCTTAAAGTGGCTTTTATGGAAATCGATTTCGGACGAACCTACCAAATTATAATCTCTAAAGTAAACATCCCCAAATTTGAACATTTTTATGTAGAGTTTGTGAAAATCATGAGCTGGAAACCAAAAGTGATTATCGTGATTTCGAAAAGTTGACGACTCGCTACCTCATCAGTCCGATGATCCGAATCCTGCTGCCAACTATCCCGTCTCGTTTCAGAAGCTCCCTCTATTCATATTTTTTGCAAGAAACACAGGCTAATAAACAATCCACTCCTCTCTTTTCCGAATACATTAGAATATCATGAAAAGAGAGGAGTGAAAACTTATCAGAACCTTTAGAGCTTTCTTATCTGGACGCAACGAGGTACCAGCTGTGAGAACTATTGCTACAGGAAATGCGGTTTTTCAGCTTAGTGCTAACGGCACTCAACTAAGATTCCGCCTTGTCGTCAATAATATCTCCCGGGTTACTCAAGCCCATATCCATCTTGGACGGAGGGGGCAAAACGGCCCCGTTGTCGCTTTTTTGTTCGGACCGACTAAATTCGGTATTTCAGTAAGACGTGGCGTTGTTAGAGGTGTCCTGAACAACCGCGATCTGGTCGGTCCTCTAAAAGGCAAAACTCTCCTTGATTTAATCCGGGAGATCAAAAGAGGCAACACTTACGTCAACGTGCATACTGTGCAGCATCCGGATGGTGAAATTCGGGGACAAATCAGCAAGTAATGCTAAAAAAGCACCACCCTTCCTGTTGCCAATAAGTCTTTTGGTGACAGGTAGTTTAATTTTTTGCTGAAAACATTCGTTGTTGTAATACTAATGTACTCCTCAATAATTTGTTGTAAAATAGAGGACTCAACTTCAAAATCAGTGCTTGATCATTTAGCTGGAAAGGCGATTACGATTGCATTCGATTAAAATACCTGTTGAGCATCTGGCCAAGCCTTTTATGCAGGCTTATTGGAAAAATCATACATATGTTTCTTTCCAATATTTAAACGCGTTAGGAGAGCATCCCAATATCACTGCTTGCATCACTTGAATATCTTGGATTACGAAAATCTCTTCGTTATTGTTTAATAACTTTCACATTTTGTTACCAGATTGTTACCGCGATTAGATTTTTTATATTTTATCTTTTAAAAAAATAATAATATTCAACAAAAAAAACCTTATAGTATAGTACAAGGGTTTATGTCTTTATTAAATTGGTGGAGTCTAGGGGGATGTATGAATCTTTGATTTGAAGGCTGACGAAGCATACTCACTGGAGATCTTAGCGGTAGATTCAAACGCCGTGCTCCTACACTAGAAGTAACCCTTCGAAGCCTATTCACCCATTCCGTCTGCGCGGGACTGAACCCCAGGGTTCGCCCCCTACATAACTCCATACAAAAAAGCCGATCCCAATGGATCGACTTATTTTTGTATGGAGTCTAGGGGGATCGAACCCCTGACCTCATCACTGCCAGCGATGCGCTCTCCCAGCTGAGCTAAGACCCCATGAAGCGACAAATCCGATAATACCATAGCGATTAAGTATCTGTCAATGTGTTCGCTGGGTTCTGTGGGTTCTGATGTGTAACTAGAATTTGCGTAAGCTCTTTCATAAACATGTTGATATCTTTAAATTGACGATATACGGATGCAAACCGAACATAGGCTACTTCATCGACGTTGTAGAGCAATCCCATAAGGATCTCACCAATCGCGCGACTTTCTACCTCTGCTAGGGCTGTGTTACGGACTTGTTTCTCCACTTCGGCAACTAGGGATTCTAAGTTTTCAGCCGAAACCGGACGCTTCTCACAGGCACGAATAAGACCACGCATAAGCTTGTCCCGGCTGAATTCCTCACGGCTTCCGTCTTTCTTTATCACCATTAAAGGTGTTTCTTCAATCATTTCAAAGGTGGTAAACCGGCGAAAACATTGCTCGCATTCTCTGCGACGACGAATCGATTTATTCTCATTGGCTGAACGAGAATCCAATACTTTGGTACCAGCAAAATCACAAAAAGGGCATTTCATTGCAGTGATCTCTCCTTCATTTAAGGGATTCCAATGGTTTCCTGAATTGAGTTTCGAATATTGCACATAATACAATTACCAACCGACAAGGAGGTGAGCATACATGGCTGGACAAAACCGCAGCAGCAACACACTAGTTGTACCACAAGCTACACAAGCATTGGATAAAATTAAATACGAGGTAGCACAAGAATTAGGTATTCAGCTGTCACAAGATGGATACAACGGTAACTTGGTTTCCCGGGACGCAGGATCAATTGGTGGTAACATCACACGTCGTCTTGTACAAATCGCAGAGCAACAATTAGCTGGACAATTTAAATAGTTCTTTTCTATTGTGAAGCATTTTTAGGCATTGGGCAAGCATTTTTAATGCTTATCCAGTGCTCTCTTACATAATATTTGGAAAATGCAAGCTACAAATAGGTTTTTTGGTATTTTTTATAGTAATAAACGACTCGACTCACATATTTCTTTGTTTCCAAAAAGCGAATCTGATCGATATTTTCCAGTTTACCATCCCAAACATTCGCTTCAAGCCACTTACTAACATTGCCAGGCCCTGCATTATAAGCAGCTAAAACCTCGGCAAGATTGCTGTTAAACTGTCGATTCAATAAATCAATATATTTGGTGCCCATTTGAATATTCGCTTTAGGCTCGTATATGGATTTCATGTTCAACGAAGAGAAGCCGTCCATCTCAAGAATCCATTTTGCCGTATCTGGCATAAGCTGCATTAAGCCCATTGCACCTTTGCTTGAAACAAGCTCAGGCTTATAGTTGCTCTCCACCCGGATAATTGCAGCAATCAACAGTGGGTCCACTCCGAATTGGTTTGCACTGGCATCAATAGCCTCACGATATTTGATTGGATACATCATTCTGCCAAGCCAATTACTCTGATAAAAGAGAACACCAAGCAAAAGTACTAAGAGCAGGATCAGTATAAGTTTTTTTTGTTTGGCTCTCATCGTTCTCCCTTTCTCTGCCAAAATAATTGGATTTGTTTTTCGGTATCGGCTACATTTCCAGAGTTATCGATAATGATGTCTGCTAATCGCTTCTTCTCTTCGATCGACATTTGCGCTTGCAACCTTAGCTGAGCCGCATCCAATGAAAGCCCATCACGATCTATCAATCGTTGTAATTGTACTGTCTCCGGAACATACACCACCATCACCTTTTGAAAATAACTCTGCAGCTTCGATTCATATAATAAGGGAACGTCTACTACCACTAACGTATTCGGATGAGCTTCCTCGGCCTGATGCATTTGATCCCACATGGCTTGACGAATCAGCGGATGTGTAATGGCCTCTAAATCCTTGCGGGCAGCAGGCTCATTAAAGATAATTGTCCCTAAAGCTTTACGATGTAAGGTCCCATCTGGCAATATCACCTCGGAACCAAAGCGTTCCGCAATTTGCTGGAGAGCAGGACGACCGGGCATAACGACTTCTCGAGCCAACTGATCCGCATCGATGAGGATCGCGCCGAGATTCACAAGCATGGATGCTACTGTGCTTTTTCCACATGCAATACCACCTGTTAGACCTATATTCATCTGTGTATCTCCTTAGGCTGACAATGCGGGCAAAAATGAGTACCTCTGCCACCTACGACAATTTTCTCGATTGTACCAAGGCATTGCCCACAAGGCAGGCCTTTTCGTCCATAGACCAGCAATTGCTGTTGAAACATCCCCATTTCCCCTTGCCCGTTCACATAGGATTTAATCGAGGAACCACCTGCCTCTACTGCGGCTTGCAAGGTGTCAATGATGGACTTGTACAGTTTTTGAAGCTCTAGCTCACTTAATGTATTGGCTTCGCGTTCTGCGAATATGCCCGCTTTATATAGCGATTCATCGACGTAAATATTACCTAAACCCACAATATAGGCTTGGTTGAGCAAAAGCGGTTTTATTTTTGTAGTGCGGCGGGCTATTTGGGCGTGAAAGGCTTCATATGTGAACGCTGGATCCAGCGGTTCTAGTCCAAGCTTATGCAATGGTGCCATTAAAAATTCATCACCCTTCGCGAAAAGATGCATCGTTCCAAATTGCCGAACATCTTTATAATGTAGCTTAGACCCATCTGTAAAATAAAATACAACATGCGTATGCTTGTCTATAGGATCGTCCATCGTAAATAAACCATAACGACCTTCCATCCGCAAATGAGAAACTAGCACGATATCATCGAGAATGAATCGAATGAATTTGCCTCTCCGTTCAATGCAATGGATCATTTGATTTTCCAACGCAGCTGCAAATTGCTCAGGTTCAACAGGTCTTTGGATAATCCGGTTTAGCAATACCTCTACACGCTGAATTCGCTTGCCGCTAACGAGCTGGTTTAATGTCCGTACTACGGTTTCAACCTCAGGTAATTCAGGCATGTTAGATAAACTCCTTTATGATTCATTACTTTGCTTCATACCAATTGGCTCCGAAAGCAACATCAACCTTCAGAGGGACGCTAAGCTCAAGCGCATGCTCCATAACTTCAGGAACGATTCGACGCATAATATCTATCTCCTCGGCAGGAACTTCAAACACAAGCTCATCATGCACTTGAAGCAGCATGCGACTCGCTAATTTCTCTTGACTCATACGTTCTGAAATATGGATCATGGCCAGCTTGATAATATCTGCTGCTGTGCCTTGAATCGGTGTGTTCATAGCTGTCCGTTCCGCAAACGAACGTAAATTGAAATTCGATGCTGTGATGTCTGAGAGATAACGGCGTCTTTGCAGCATCGTTGTCACATAGCCATCCTGCCGTGCTTGTTTAACAATATCGTCCATATAACGACGGACACCTTGAAATATAGCAAAATATTGCTCAATAAACTTCGCAGCTTCGGCACGAGTAATGTCTAAATTCTGGGAGAGTCCATAATCACTGATACCATAAACAATTCCAAAATTGACAGCTTTGGCTTGTCTGCGCATATTGGAATCAACCTCGGAAGCTTCAACACCGAATACGTCCATCGCTGTTTTTGTGTGAATATCCATATCCTGATGAAAAGCTTCCATCATATTCGCATCCTGTGAAATATGGGCAAGCACCCGTAATTCAATTTGGGAATAATCCGCCGCCAGTATCGACCAGCCTGTTTGAAACGGAACGAATACTTTACGTATTTTGCGCCCTTCCTCCAACCGAACGGGTATATTCTGCAGATTGGGATATTGGCTGCTTAATCGTCCTGTGGCAGCAATTGTTTGCTTGAAGTACGTATGGATCTTTCCCGTTGTTGGCCGTACTTCTCTCAAAAGTCCCTCTACATAAGTTGACTGCAGCTTGGCCAACTGACGATAAAGCAAAATGTGCTTGACAATATCATGCTTTGATTCCAACCATTCCAAAACCTCGACATTGGTGGAATAGCCTGTTTTAGTCTTCTTGTAGACAGGCAGCTTCAAGCGGTCAAATAAGATTTCACCCATCTGCTTGGTCGAATTAATATTGAATTCCCCGCCCGCATGCTGATGGATTTGGATAATCAGCTCGTTTAGTTTAACTGCCAGCTGCTCACCCAGTATTTTCAGCTCATCTGTATTGACTTTAATTCCTTTAAGCTCCATTGCTGCAAGTACAGTAGAAAGTGGCAGCTCCAACTCATGGTAAAGCTGATTCATTTCATTCATCTCAAGCGCTTTCTCCAGAATATCTGCAGCACGATGTACGACATTCGCTTTTCGACAAACATGTTCGCTTAGGATAGCTAGCTCTGGAAGGACAAATCTAGCACCTTTTCCATAGACATCCTCGTCAGCACGTATACCCGAAACGCCATATTTCAGACAAATGGAATGCAGCGTATGACTGGTTTCCGTAGGATCTAACAGATAAGCAGCGAGCAAAACACAGGACTTGACCCCTTTTATTGCAATGTTTCTCCAGCCCAAAACAATTTCAGAACGATGTAAATCATATACTTTTTTAGTCGCCTTGTCATCAGCTAACCATTCCCGGATATCAGCCGCCTCATCAGATAGAAGCAACTCAAGCGGCAAATAATATGTCAAACGCTCCGAGTAAAATGAAACACCAATTAGCTCCGCAGTATGGGGATTATCGCCAATCGCTTCTACATGGATCGCTTCAATTTCTGTCAAGTTTGTTACCAATTCCGTTAAACTTGCTTCTGAAGCAAGAGCTGAATCTGGTTTTAATGTTACAGCCGCCCATTGTAAATCCTCTTGTCCTGGATCGAGCTCGTCCGAAACGCCACCCGATAAATTCATTTTTTCAATCAAAGATTTAAATTCCAACTTACGAAACAGTGCTGCAACAGCTTGTCCATCATACCCATTGTATTGCAACTGATCCAAGGTCTGCTCCAAGGGTACTTTTCGAAAAATAGTTGCCAGCGACTTGCTCATTCGCGCATTATCGGCATGCTCAGCAATTTTCTCGCCCATTTTTCCCTTTATTTCGCCAACATGTGCTAAAACCTCTTCAACCGATCCATATTCCTGCAATAGCTTAACTGCTGTTTTCTCGCCCACACCAGGAACGCCAGGAATATTATCCGATTTATCACCCATCAGCCCTTTCAGATCTATGATTTGCAGCGGCGTTAAGCCATATTTTTGCTTAACTTCATGCGGGTCATAAAGATCAACTTCGCTAATCCCTTTGCGGGTTAGTGCTATTTTCACATGCTCAGAAGCAAGCTGAAGCATATCCTTGTCCCCAGATACGACAATGACCTCCATTCCCTGATCATCAGCCATTCGAGTTAATGTTCCGATAATGTCATCTGCTTCATAACCAGCTAGCTCATATTGTGGGATACTGAAAGCCTTCAGCAGCTCTCTAATTAACGGAAATTGCTCGGAAAGCTCGGGAGGTGTCTTTGCTCTGCCGCCTTTATAATCTTGAAATTCACTATGTCGAAACGTCACTTTACCTGCGTCGAATGCGACGAGAAAATGCGTTGGCTTCTGTTCATCCATCAATCTCATTAACATGGTCGTAAATCCATACACGGCATTCGTATGCAAGCCGCTTGAGTTGCTCAGTAAAGGCAACGCAAAGAACGCACGAAAGGCAATACTGTTTCCATCAATCAAAATCAATTTACTCATTAGGCTCCTCTTTTCCTAATAACGTATCTTTAATTGTCATACGTACCACTCCTGAAAGCTTCTTTAGTGAATCTCAGCTTATGTTCATCATATCACACGTAGACGGCCGGATAAAATCTTTTTGCTCTGCATACATATATAAGGGTTTTGCTTACGATGCTGGCTTGCTGAAGCAAGCCCTTAGGAGGTATAAGGAAAAATGACATCATTGCATACGCTAGAGCACAAAAAGGTGATTTTCTTCGACATGAACCGAACCCTATTGGATCCACAACGAGCGTTTCGCGACAGCTTTCTCGAAACGCTTCAGGACTATATCGGAAGGTGGCAGGACAATGATGATTTTGCAGCAGAGAAGATATTGCAAACCTATCTGGAGCAATGGCAAAAGCAAAGACGCTCCAAAGGAAATACCGCAGTTCCCTTGGAGCAAATTCGTCGCAGCTGCTTAGCTCATGCCTTCCAGTCCATTCCGATCCCCAACAAGGAGCGTTTTCTACGCATCTTTTGGCAGCAGGCTAGAACCAAACAAGACCAATCTCCACGTTTATACAAAGATGTACGGGAAACATTGGAGCAGCTTCATGAGAAATCCTATAAGCTGGCGATCATTAGCAATGGGAGCAAGCTCAAGCAGGAGCAGCAGCTCAAGCATTTAAAGCTGCAAGCCCTTATCCCCGATCAGCATCTCTTTAGCTCTCAGCAAGGCGGTTTACGCAAGCCAAACCCCCAGCTATTCCGGCACGCCTTACAAATGTTACGCATTCCTGCATCACAAGCTGTTATGGTTGGGGATTCTTGGAAAAATGATATCGTCGGTGCAACAAATGCCGGAATGGATGCGATTTGGATCCGCCCGCTTCATAGCAACAAACAAAACCCCCAGCGCAAGCTTGGGAGCCGTCAAGTCATGATTATTCGTCATTTCAGTCAATTGAATCAGCTTTTATAGTCAAGATATTTTGCAGCATTCTGTTTTTCCACTATGTAAATCACAAGCATAAAAAATGCTTCCTTTTTGCGACTTAGCCTGTTTCTTCAGCTTCGCTGCTGCTTCTGAAATTTGTTCTAAGGTTACCGGTTGTTCACATTCACATATGACTAGTGCTAACGATATGGTTACGCCATCACTATCCACGATATTCCCTTGTCGGTCCCTGACTCCATGTGTCGTTTCACCTTCATAGAACAAATGGATTCCCTGTTCAAACCTGCGAATAATGTCCTCGCAAAGCACTCTTGGTTGATCCATATGTGATAAAACGATATAATCGTCTCCGCCAATATGGCCGACAAAATCTTGTGCATGACCATAAGTCACGACAGATTGCTGAATGATATCAGCGGTAAATTGCAGCAATTGATCCCCTTTTTGAAAGCCATAGAGATCGTTATACCACTTGAAATAATCCAAGTCTGCATAGATCACGGAAAACTTTTTCTGCGCGCTTGCTCGCTTTTGCAATTCACGATGAATTTGGATATTCCCGGGCAGCCCGGTTAAAGGACTCGCCACACGAGCGGATTCCAGACGTACGTTAGTAATGCAAGCCAAGATGGATTGTACGGAGGAAACACCGGACATAAAGCCATTGTTTGTAATCACGACATAGTCATACAGCTTATTTGGCGGTCTGGACATAGCCAACTGAGAAACCTGCTCCACCTGAACAAATTCATCTACAACGAGCGGTGCAGGATCCATAGCATACTCAATTGACTTCTTCCAAAATAATGAAAAGCCATATTGTCCTGCAAGCTGTTGAAAGAGTCGTTCACGCATTACGAGACCAATGGGTTTGTTGTCCGATGTAATCACTACTCCAGAAGCCTTTTCATTGAGCGTGAAATAATCAGCTACACGCGATATTCGGCTCGTGAGCTCGAAGGTTTGAATGGGCATCTTGATATCGCCAATCGTCCAAGTCACCCCTGAAGGTGTATACTCTGCCTTTTGCTGTGTAATCATCGTCGTTAACCGTTCAGGCAGGGTTATCGCATGTGATTCAGGTCGTCCCAATAAATAGCCTTGGACATAATGTACACCCATTCTTGATAACTTCAACAGCTCTTCTTCATTCTCTATGCCCTCAGCGATGAGATGAATATTCATTTTTTGGGCAAAGGTGACGAAGGTTTCCATAATATATTCTTTGACTTTGAATTGATGAATGTTCTGCACAAGCGAGCGATCTACCTTGATATAATCAGGCTGCAACTCTGCAATTGCCTGAAGCGAGGAATAACCCGCTCCAGCGTCATCAATGGCAATTTTATAGCCTTGGCTCCGGTAATGCTCCAATACTTTCTTGGCCAGTGTAAAGTCTTCAATTGAGCTCCGTTCCGTAATTTCGAATACGACATTACTTGGATGAAGTCCTGTTTGCTGAAGCACTTCAAGTGTCTGACCGGCTTTAAATTTAGGATCGACAATAACAGGCGAAGATATATTAATGAAGAGCATTTGCTGCTTATGCTGGAGAATTGAATGCTGAATGGCTTTTTCACGTGCAAGCTTTTCTAATTCATAGAGGTAACCTTCTTTTTCAGCATATTCAAATAGGACAGATGGGGCATGAAACGTACTATTCGCAGGTCCTCTCGTCAGCGCTTCATAACCCAATAAACTGCCATCAAATAGAGACACGATTGGCTGATAGACCATCCGAATGTTTTGGGTTTCTAGAATTGTATTGAATTCCTCAAGTTGCGTCATCTGGATGTGCATATTAAATGTTCAGATCCTTCCTTTTTCCTGATACCATGTATATAACGCCTTTACCGATATTCGTCGTATGATCTGCGACGCGCTCGAGAAATTGAGCCACCATAATTAAATAGCTTAATTTTGCATCCATTTATTTAACCCCCTATCCGTCACAATTGTAATTGGTATGGGCTCATCTCTTTCAAGCTGTTCAAACGATGATGGATCGCTATGTTCTTCTAATATCTCTGATACTTGTTCAAATTCATCTATATGGAAGCTAATATCATCTGTTTTAAATTTATTGATTTCCGCAAATAGCTTTTGTGATAGCAGATGTATATCATCCGCTTCACCAGCAATACGATGAATCGAAGCATCCTGCTGAATGGAGGTAGAATTCACTTCTTGAACGCCCGCTGCGGTTTCTTCAGCTACGGTAGCGACAAATTCAATAGATTCAACTAGCTTATGATTTTTTGTTTTCGCTTGATCAATCTTTTGATGAATATCGCTCATTTGTAAAATCATTTCTTGCATCGATTCTCGGATTGAATGGAAGGATGTAAGTGTTGCATCTACCTTAGTGTTTTGAAGTCGGAATCCATCGCGTGCACCGTTCATTTGATGTTCAACTGCTTGCATTTGGTTTAATATGGTATCGATCAACTGTCCGATTGTTTTTGAAGATTGATTCGTTTGCTGTGACAGTAATCTAACCTCTTCAGCTATTACGGCAAAACCTTTGCCATGTACACCAGCTCGTGCAGCTTCGATTGCAGCATTAAGGGATAATACATTCGTTTGAGTTGAGATTTCTGTGATCGTATTCACAATTTTCCCGATTTGATTCGAGCTAGTCGTTAAGGCATGCATTCCTTGAGCAACTTGTTCAATCATTTGTGCGGTTTTTTGCGCGCTTTGATTAAGTTCTTCAACAGATTCAGAGCCTAACAATGTGATACGCTCAGCTTCTTTACTTCGAGTTTGGATATTCTCAGTCTGATGCCAAATATCAGCAAGCTCTGAATCCAATACCCCAATGATGTTTGCGCTCTGTTCGGAGTGAACTGCTTGTTGGTCTGCTCCTGAAGAAATTTCTTCAATTGCTTTAATTATATCTTTATTCGAGAGTGCGGTGTGATTTGCAAATTGATGAAACGAATGCGAATGATCTGAAAGAGAAGAGGCAATTTGCTGTGTATTACGTAACATTTCACGTACTTGATCGATCATCAGATCAAAGTTATTACTCAGAATGCCAAGCTCATCTCTGGATGTACTATTAATTTTATGACGTAAATCTCCGTTAGCAATGAGTGTAACGGATCTTAATAAACGTTGGATCGGCTTAGTAAAAGAACGAATGAGCAAGAAGGCGAGTATAATAGCAAAAATCAAAATAACAATGGGTGTAATTAAAGATAAATTCGAGGTTTTCTTTAGCATATCGGTTGAATGGCTAGCTGCAGAAACAGCGGAAGTGGAATAGATCGCTATAAGTTTATCTATCTTTTCAAAAACAAAATTCTTATAGACTTGAGAGCTTTTAAATAATCGCTCCATTCCAACCGTAACATCTTCAGGACGTTGGCTTGTATCTTTAATAATTTCTTCAGCTTGGAGGTATACATTCATATATTCTTGACTCGTCGTAATTAATTGAGCTCTCAATTTTCTTTGTTCAGGTGATGAGGCGGTATCTCCTATTTTGGAGATGATAGTATCGACCTCTTTTCTTTTTGTTTCATAAGCTTCTTTTTCCGCTAAATCTTTGGTTATCATGAAACCAGACATGTGATTATTAAAATCATCAATTTTTTGCTTTAAATCAAGTGAAAGATGATGTTTGTCCGACTCATGATTCTGTAGGGTAATTTGATCTTGAATTTTTTCAACATTAGACAGATTATAAATGCCTGCCCCTACAAATAAAAGGATTAGAAATAAAAAACCAATAACTAATTTTGCCTTAAATGAATACTGCTCTGGTCTGAATATATGTAATATATTTTTTTTCATAGCTTATTCTCCACCTCTCATTATAATTTTACTAAATACTTGTTAAATGAAATGAGTAATTATGTTATCTGTATGTGAAATTTTGTCGAATCAAAAGAAGAGCTCCGTCTGGTTATATTTCAACCGGATGGGCTCTAGTTTGGTAACAAGTTATTCCATTTATACGTTTAGATCTTTCCTTTTCCCCGTCACCATATATATAACGCCTTCTCCGATATTCGTGGTATGATCCGCGACACGTTCTAAAAATTGAGCAACCATAATGAGATGAAATAATTGCCGATTATGCGCAATATCCGTGCTCATAAGACCTGTCATATCCTGCATTAAAGAGCTGTATAACTGATCCACCTCATCATCGCGATCAGCTAAAGAAGCCGCTTGATTAACGTCTTGATTTAAGTAAGAAAGTAAAGATTCACGAAGCATTTCGATGGCCATATCCGCCATTTGCGGAATAACAACTAACGGTCGAAATAATTCTTCACCCGCTAAACGTCTGGTGATTTTGGCAATATCCACTGCATGATCTGCGATTCTTTCTAAATCTACGGCTATTTTACTTGCTGTACCAATAATGCGCAAATCGCTTGCCATCGGCTGCTGTAACGCAATGAGACGTAAGCAACGCTCTTCGATTTTCAGCATCATGTCATCAATTTGATCATCATTACTAATGGTTTCACGCGCTTTCTGCTCATCCAATTTAGAAAGGGAATCAACCGCACTTTGAATCTGCACCTCGACCTGCCGCCCCATTTTCATCAAATCTGACTGCAATTCCACGAGTGATTGATGATAACTAATTCTTGTATACATTTGTTCTATCCCCTTTTCATCTTCATACTTTTTTTGGAAATTTATCCGAATCTACCTGTGATATAATCTTCTGTTCTTTGATCCGTCGGATTAGTAAATATTTTGTCTGTCTTGTTGGATTCGACTATAAATCCGTTTAAGAAGAAAGAAGTGAATTCAGAAATTCTTGCAGCTTGTTGCATATTATGAGTCACGATAATAATCGTATATTTATTCTTCAATTCTTGGATTAATTCCTCAATCTTTAAAGTTGATATGGGATCCAAAGCCGAAGTAGGTTCATCCATCAGCAAAATTTCCGGATTAATCGCAAGTGCTCTTGCAATACAAAGTCGCTGCTGTTGCCCCCCAGATATACCAAATGCCGATTTTTTTAAATTATCCTTCACTTCATCCCATAAAGCCGCGGATCTCAAACTTTTTTCGACAATACCATCCAATTCCGTCTTAGATGTAATCCCATGGATTCTTGGACCATAGGCAATATTATCATAGATTGATTTTGGAAAAGGATTGGGCTGTTGAAAAACCATACCGATATTTTTGCGAAGCAGCTCGACATTGACGTCCGAATCATAAATATTAGTATTATTAATAATGACTTTCCCTTGAATACGAACGCCTTTAATCATGTCATTCATGCGGTTTAATGTTCGCAGTAGCGTTGATTTACCGCATCCAGAAGGACCGATAAAAGCTGTAATCGCTTTTTCCTTAATCTCCATATTCACTTGGTGTAGTGCATGAAAATCTCCATAGTACAAATCTAAATTTTCAATCTCTACGATTGACATGATTAAACCGCTCCATCCTCTAAGCTTTTTTTTGGAATTTATTTCTCAAGAAAATCGCAATAGCATTCATGCTTAACAACATAATCAACAAAACAATAATTCCTGCTGCAGCTACATTTGAAAATTCTTTGGACGGTAGAGCAGACCAACTATAAATTTGAATGGGCAATACAGTAAACGAATCGAAAATGGAGCTTGGTAAGAAGGCAATATATTGTACAGCCCCAATAACAATCAATGGAGCTGTTTCACCAATCGCCCTCGACATAGATAGAATGGCCCCCGTTAGAATACCGGGTAAAGCGGAAGGTAAAGTAATGCGGATTACTGTCTGCCATCGGTTAGCACCTAGCGCATAGGAAGCCATTCTTTGTGAATTCGGAATCGCTTTTATGGCTTCTTGAGAAGCAACAATTACAATGGGAAGCACTAAAAGTGTCATAGTAAGAGCCCCTGATAATATACTTCTTTCAAAACCTAAAATCCTTACAAAAACAGTAAGCCCCAACAACCCATAAACAATGGAAGGAATTCCAGCTAAATTGGAAATATTGGTTTGAATCAATCGACTAATCCAAGTGTCCTTTGCATATTCTTCCAGATATATTGCAGTGGATACACCTATAATTAAACTAAGCGGGGCAGTTATGATCATGATATAAAATGTACCGACAATAGCTGCTTTTATTCCCGCGTTTTTGGCAATCCGTGAAGAATAATTGAATATAAAGTCCCAATTAACCCAACTTAATCCTTGAACAAGAACTTGTGCCAATAATAAAGCTAGTGCAACGACTCCAAATAAGGTAGCCAAGAGGAAAAGGAAATGAAATAATTTGTTTTTCCTTCTGCGCCTCATCATGATGGAAATTTCTAGTTTTTGATCCATCAATATTCCTCCCTAAACCTTTTAGAGATATAGCTGGCAATTAAATTCATCGTTAAAGTAATGATAAATAATGTGATACCAACCGCATAAATGGTTAAATATTCTGTTGTACCAAATTGGATGTCGCCTGTGCTTACAGACACAATATAAGCGGTAAGAGTTTGCATACTCTCCAATACGTTAAAGGACATATTAGGCAGCATGCCTGATGCCAAGGTTACAATCATCGTTTCCCCGAAAGCTCTAGAGATTGCAAGCACAAATGAAGCAACGATTCCCGAAAGTGCAGCAGGAACGACTACCTTGGTTGCTACCTCTAACTGTGTGGAACCTAATGCATAAGCAGCGTTTCGTAAAGAACGAGGAACAGCTGTCATTGCATCCTCACTTAAAGAAGAAATCATGGGAATCACCATAATCCCAACAACAATACCTGCACTTAAAGCGTTGAAAATATCAGTTTGTGGAAGAAAGAAACGAATAATTGGAGTTACAAAGGTTAAGGCAAAAAATCCATACACGATCGTAGGGATTCCCGCAAGAATTTCCAATATAGGTTTCAATACAGCACGTAAACCATCTGGTGCATACTCACTAAGATATATGGCACTTCCAAGACCAATGGGAACGGCTATAATCGTACCGATTATAGTTATTGAAAACGTACCTGCAATTAAAGGCAGAACCCCAAATTTAGGATTCGCGAATAAGGGAGTCCACTCGGTTCCAAAGTAGAATTCAATCAACGAAATTTTTCGAAAAAAGCCAATAGACTCTGTTAGCAAAATAAGGACAATGCCAATAGTAGTCAAAATGGATAGTAAAGCAAATAGGGATAAAATTAATGGCATGATATTATCAGTAGAAAAAAGATGCTTTTTTTTCCTTAAATTATTCTCTCGGCTGGTAACACTTTTAGCCATGTTAAATCCTCCTGTTTAAGCAAGTAGATAACCGTGGTGTCTTGAGGATGACCTCATAGATACCACGGTTCCATTAGTATTAATAAATTTGATTTTATTATTTCTTATTTCAAGAGGTCAAGATTTGCTTGGTACTTTTCAGCCGGAAGCTTTACATATTTAACAGCTTCAACCAACTCTTGTCCATCTGGACCATTTAAATATTTCAAAAATTCTTTATACGCAGGATCAGCTAATTTGCTTTTCAAAGGATATACAAAGATTGGGCGGGAAAGCGGTTTGTAAGAACCATCATTAATGGTTTCGTGTGTAGGTGCAACTGCTGGAGAAGCATCATCCACTTTGATATTAACAGCATTCAACTTGTCTTCGTTTTCCTTAAAGTAAGCAAATCCGAAGTAACCCATGGCGAATTCTTCTCCAGCTACTCCTGAAACCAAGACATTATCATCTTCGGACGGTGTATAGTCTGAACGAGATTCTTTGGCTTTGCCATTAATAGCTTCTGTGAAATATTCAAATGTACCGGAAGCCGTACCAGGACCAAATAATTTAATTTCTTTGTCTGGCCAACCTGCGCGAACTTCACTCCATTTTTTCACAGTACTGTCTTTTGCCCAAATTTTCTTCAATTCTGCAACCGTCATTTCAGCAGCAAAAGTGTTCTTTTTATTAACAACAACAGTCAGACCGTCTAAAGCAATCGGCATTTCAATTAATTCATCGCCATTAGCTTTAACTGCGTCAAGCTCTGCTTGTTTAACGGGGCGTGATGCATCTGCTAAATCGATTTCTTTAGCAATGATTTTTTTGAAGCCAGCGGATGAACCAGACTCACCAACTGTAATTTTAACATCTTTATTTAACTTCATGAATTCTTCCGCTGCAGCTTGTGTAATTGGGAATACAGTAGAAGAACCATCAATTTTGAATGCGCCTGTAAGATTAGGGATAGATGTTTCAGCAGCTGCCTTTGGTGTAGCTGAAGCTGCAATAGGTGAAGCTCCTGCATCTGTTTTATCTTCTGCCTTAGTACCGCAACCCGCTAAAGAAAATGCCAAGATAACTGATGTTAATACAATCGTTCCTTTTTTTGTGAAACCTTTTAACAATTGGACCACTCCTCTTTTTTGTTTTTATTTCTCTTACAAATATAATCTTACACTCTATTTGTTTTCGCAATTTATTTAATTGTTAACGGAATGTAAATTTTAATATTTTTATAATGCATTGCATGGTGAAGCCAAGTCCTCTCTCAGGAGCTCAATTCCTGCTTCATCTAGGGAGCTTGCATTCACACCAGGACCACATACACCCGTGGAACAACACATTGCCGGATCAAAAATTTCAATTTGATTCATCATCAGAGTTTACCTCACTATTATTTTCCTTCGTTTACGAAGGATTGAATACGTTCTTTAATGCTATCGCGCACTTCACGATCCACAAAGTGTAATGACAAAAGTTGATCTATTTAGTATTTCCGGATCTATTACATTCGATGTATTATGACTAATATCGACACCGGCTTCTTGCATAACTTGTACTGCACGAGGATTCAAACCGTGTGCATCTAATCCAGCACTTGCCAAAGGTATAATATACTGGCAAGAAGTGAGAATATATTCGGAACAATCATTTTCACTGCATATTCAACAAACCCAATATTAAAGTAGTATGCAGACACGATATTCACCAATTTGCTAACAACTATAGGCAAGGACTGTTGTGCTAGCTGTCGCTGTTTTGTTTATTTGGGGCGCTAAGGGGGAAGGAACGAATTTAAATTTTCTACAGTGAAAAAGCTCATTAAGTAGATTCTTCTACTCAATGAGCTTTTTAGTGAATTATTTAAAGAATTTCTGTCGTTAAATCCGCTGAGTTGGTGATTTTCCATTCTCCATCTTTATTTTTCTTGACTGTATCCACACTTTCTATATTCATATCTGGAATATCAGGCCCACTAACTTTGTGTACATGAGCCATATAATATATCTTTGCTTCATCATCAGCGCCTTTGACAATTTTCACGTTGGAATAAGTCACATCCACTTTCAATCCCGCAGCAGTTATTTGTTGAAAGTTTGAAAGGCTCTTTTCGTAATATGGAGTGCTTGAATCATAAGTTGATTTTAACGCTTCTAAATCACCTTTAATACCTGCATCTCTGTTCTTCTCGATGACAGCCAATACTTGCGTTTGATCTTCAGCAGAAAGGGTAACCACCTCTTCCTTTCTAAGATCATCCCGCAAATAATCAATATTCGTGTCTTGAAGTGTATAAACCTTCCACTCACCTTTTACATTATTTAAATTCAGAATTAATATAGTCCGATTATCTTCAAATTCTGGACCTGTTATTTTTGTAGTTTTCACAGTTACTTCTAAAGATGCAGTTTCTTTCTCGAGGCTGATAAGCTCCATCTTTTCCAACTCATAATCTAAATCAAAGTCAGAAAAAAATTGCTCGAAGCTTGCTTTGGTATCTGGCACAATCGTACTTGGATCAAAAATTGTTAATACACCTTCAACATCTTTATCATCCAAATAAGTGTAATAAAGTGCCGTTGCAAAATAAACTTGCTCTTCGGTAGTAGCCACATAGACGGTCTTGGTTCTGCCATCCCAGCTTACGTCTCGTCCAGATGCTTCACCGATAAAGCGAAGCGGCACCATAGTGACTCCATTAATAATCTTTGGTGCTACAGTAACTTGCTTCTTCGTGCCATTTACCAATACATTCTTGCTACCGATCGTAAGTTCAATATTAAGATCTTTTGAGCTTCCGGTAACTTTCTTGGTCTTTGCATCCCAAACAATTTCCAAACCCAGCTTTTCAAAAACAGGTTTAAATTGCACCAATGTCGAGCCACTTTCAATTACTGGATTGACATTGAATACAATTTGATCATTATCAACGAAAACATCAATTTGTTTTGGCTGTGCTGCAGCAGCAAATACATTTGCAGGCGTAAAGCTCAATACAATCAAAAGCATTAAAGCAAGTAAAAAATTTTTTTTCAATTTAATCTCCCCCAGCGAATTTGTGAATGAATGTAAATATTACCATCTGATTTAAACACAGTAATACGTTGATTTGCAACAATTATTTTGCATAACCCGGATACATTCCCCTCTTCACAATTTTTTCACTTTACATATATAAGCAATTAATTATATAATTATGGCATTATGAGATTACGAAGAAAGGATGATTGCCATTGGAAACCATGGATCAAATCTCGGAGATGTATAAGTTATTGGCTGACAAAACCCGATTGACTATACTTGCTTTACTTAAAGAAAAAGAATTGTGTGTCTGTGACATTGTTGAAATTATAAAGATGACACAGCCAAATGTGAGTCAACATCTACGCAAGCTTAAGAGCGGTGGCATTGTGAATGAAAAAAAACGTGGCCAGTGGGTCTATTATTCGCTAAATCTGGATAAACCTTATGTTCTAGCCGCTTTACAGCATGTCCCGTCACAAAAAGACAGCATTGAACAAATGGAGAAAAGTAAAACAATATCATGTTAAGCACTTTCTCTTAAACTTAAACTTACTTGGGGGCACGTATGATTTTCTTAGCTATTCTTATCTTTGTTATTACGATCTTTTTTGTTATCTGGCAGCCAAAAGGTTTAAGTATAGGCTGGTCGGCTACGGGCGGAGCCATTCTCGCTCTGGTATGTGGAGTCGTTTCCATAGCTGATATCAGCATTGTTACAGGAATCGTTTGGAATGCTACGATAGCCTTTGTGGCACTGATTCTCATCTCACTTATTCTCGATGAAATTGGATTTTTCGAATGGTCCGCCCTGCATATGGCGAGGCTAGCTCGTGGGAATGGTAAAAGACTGTTTATTTATACCATTTTATTAGGTGCTGGCGTATCTGCATTATTCGCGAATGATGGTGCAGCACTTATTCTCACCCCGATTGTACTTGCACAAGTTAGGGCTTTAAAGCTTCCAGATCAAATGATTCTTCCGTTTATCATGGCCAGCGGGTTTATTGCGGATACAACCTCCCTACCTTTTATTGTTAGCAATTTAGTGAATATTGTTTCTGCGAATTATTTTGATATTGGTTTTATCGAATATGCTGTGAAAATGATCGTTCCTAATCTTTTTTCACTTCTTGCCAGTATTACAGTGCTTTATATGTATTTTAAGAAAGACATTCCCTCAGACTACGATCTAAAGATGTTGAAGATACCAAAGGAAGTGATTAAACATCAAGGACTGTTCAAGCTTTCATGGGTCATTCTCTTGGTATTACTGCTTGGTTACGTGCTCAGTGAATTGTGGACCATCCCAGTAAGCTTTATTGCTGGATTAGCCGCTATTTTGTTTGTTATCGCTGCATCTTTGAGTAAAGTGGTCCATACCCGAAAAGTGATCAAAGAGGCACCTTGGACCGTTGTAATTTTTTCCATGGGCATGTATTTGGTTGTGTATGGCTTAAAGAATGCGGGTTTAACCGATGCCTTGGGAACTGTTATTGAATCATTTGCCAAGCACGGATTACTAGCTGCGACGATGGGAATGGGGTTTTTAGCTGCATTTTTATCCTCCATTATGAATAACATGCCTACGGTTTTAATCGATTCACTTGCTATAAAAGGAACTTCATTTACCGGTATCATCCGCGAAGGACTTATATATGCCAATGTAATCGGCAGTGATTTGGGACCCAAGATTACACCTATTGGCTCCTTGGCTACATTACTCTGGCTGCATGTTCTTGCCAAAAAAGGTGTGCGCATTACTTGGGGATATTATTTCAAAGTTGGCTTTATTCTGACGATTCCCACATTATTTATTACGCTATTCGGATTGTATCTGTGGTTATTGTTATTTTAATATTCGGGTAACTCACCCTTACGAGGAGATGGATTGGGATGGAAAAGAAATTAGTTTACTTTTTGTGCACAGGTAATTCATGTAGGAGTCAAATTGCAGATGGTTTTCTTAAAGCACTTGGATCTGAACAATATGATGTGAAAAGTGCTGGATTAGAAGCGCATGGATTAAATCCGCGTGCCGTTCAGGTTATGCAAGAGGCAGGTATAGATATTAGTCAAAATACATCGAACGTAATTGATCCAGAGATACTAAACAAAACCGATTATGTGATTACACTTTGTGGTCATGCAGATGAGCATTGCCCCGTTATCTCGAACAAAAATGTGATCAAATGGCATTGGGGCTTTGATGATCCAGCTAAAGCTACCGGGACTGAGGACGAAATTATGACCCAATTCCGTGAAGTTCGTGATAGCATCAAAGCCCGTATTCTAGCTTTCGTAAAGGATGGTAAATGATGAATACAATAAATGAAGATCAAATTCGGCAAAATGTCCGCAGTCGCTACAAACAAATTGCATTGCAAGAAATTAGTTCAAACAATTGTTGTTCTCCTGAATTCGGATGCTGTGATACTCCTGTTGATTTCGATGCAGAATCCGGAAAAATTGGTTACTCCGCTGATGAATTATCTGCAGTGCCCATCGGGGCTAATATGGGGCTTGGCTGTGGCAATCCGCAAGCGATCGCAGAACTTAAACCCGGCGAAGTCGTTTTAGATTTAGGCAGTGGCGGCGGCTTCGACAGCTTTTTGGCATCCAAACAGGTTGGGGATCAGGGGCAAGTAATCGGTGTGGATATGACTCCGGAAATGATTAGTAAGTCGCGTTTGAACGCATCCAAAGGTGGTTTCTTGAATACAGAATTCCGGTTAGGTGAAATCGAAAATCTTCCAGTCCCTAATGACACAGTGAATGTGATTATTTCCAATTGTGTAATCAATCTATCCCCCAATAAACCTCGGGTTTTCGCTGAAGCATTCCGGGTCTTGAAAGCGGGCGGAAGACTTGCCATTTCCGACATTGTAACGACTACAGAGTTACCGCCAGAGATAAAAAATGATATTGAGTCTCTATATTCAGGTTGTATATCCGGTGCCTCCGCTATTACAGAGCTAGAGCTGATGCTGCGACAAAGTGGT
Source organism: Paenibacillaceae bacterium (assembly GCA_040904685.1). GTDB lineage: Bacteria > Bacillota > Bacilli > Paenibacillales > NBRC-103111 > Paenibacillus_AC. The sequence continues at coordinate 211,234 of JBBDSZ010000051.1, forward strand.
TTTGTAGATATCTCCATTCAACCAAAAGACGAATCAAAGGCATTTATTAAAGATTGGGTACCTGGTGCAAATATCGATCAATATATAGTTTCAGCGGCAATCCAAGCAGTCAAACCGTAAAATTATCCAAGGGTAAATTTTTTATAATAAATGGTATTTCGATATGAACTGAATTATAATGTGCTTTATAGGAAAATGATCTACATTCCATCATTTAACAAGAAGGAGTGTGCCTCATGTCGGAAATGTCCATTTACCAATCCATTTCATTGGATATTGCACAAAGGATTGTGAACGGAGAGTTTCATGTCAACAATAAAATATCCGGACGAACTTTACTAGCCAGCCAATATCGTGTATCTCCAGAAACGATTCGTAAGGCTGTTGGGCTGTTAAAAGAAGAAAACATCGTCGAGGTTTCCCAAGGCAAAGAAATTCATGTGCTATCCAGCGAAAATGCCTATGAGTACATCAATAAATTTCGTTATCTAAAATCTGTGCATTCGCTCAAACAGGATTTAGAATTATTGCTTAAGGAAAAAAAGAAAATCGATCATAAGTTTGAGCAGGTTTTGGGGGATATTATTAATTTTTCCGACAGACTTCGCAATCTTAGACCTTATAATCCGATCGAGGTAACTATACAAGAAACGTCTCACGTTGTAGGTAAAACGATTGCTGATCTGCAATTTTGGCAAAGTACAGGTGCAACGATCATTGCATTACGCCGGGATAAGAGTATCGCCATCTCCCCTGGTCCCCATGTTATCCTGCGTTCCAATGATGTGCTAGTCGTTGTTGGCGATGAACAAATGTATCACCGCATTAATGAATTTATGAACCAAACGTTGGAAAGTTAACTCGATTAGCAGGACAAACAACCGCTGCCATCCCAATAGGACGGTGGCGGTTGTTTGATTTTGTCTGTTTTTGTAACTAACAACTTATTTATGATTAAGAGTTGTCTGTTTCGAAAAGATTTGTTATCATTAACCTACCACCCATTCATACGTGCTGATATATTCTCAACTTAACACGACATTAAAGGAGGAATACCTGTATGAACATAGGATTGATTGGATTTGGAAGAGCAGGAAAATCGGTTGCCGAAGAAATTATGAAAGACAAAAGACTAACTCTATCGTGGGTTTTAAAACAATCTCCTACTCACTCTGGGCAATATGCGAGTCATTTATTAGGCCAAGATTGCAACCAAGGTTTGATCTATTCAAATGAAGAAATTGATACTCGCACTTTCTTTAAGCAAAATTTTGTGGATATACTCATTGATTTCTCTGCGGCAAACTCGATTCATTATTATGCCACTGCTGCCAAATACGGAACAAGAATCATTTCTGCCATTTCGAATTATGAGAGTGAACAGTATTTCGAGTTAAAACGCTGCAGCAAGATTACAGCCCTCCTCCACTCACCGAATATTTCTCTAGGCATTAATTTTCTAACAGGGATCGCCCGAACATTGCAAGCCATCATACCGGAAGCCGATATTGAAATTGTGGAAGAGCACTTTCGTGAGAAAAAGGATGTGTCCGGAACAGCATTGAGGATTGCGGAAACACTGGGGCTTGATGCAAACAAGAGTGTAAACTCTATTCGTGTAGGAGGTATCGTTGGCAAACATGAAATTATATTCGGACTTGCTAATCAAACTATCCGCTTGGTACACGAATCCATCAGTCGGGCTTCATTTGGTCAAGGTGCCTTACAAGCAGCACATTGGTTGAGTAAAAAACAATGCGGTTTTTATAACATGGAGGATGTATTGGGATTAAATGTTCAGGGGGATCTATTGGATGTACTCAATGGTTAAATCATCTATTTCAAATATTCTATCTTGAGAATCTTAGATGTTGTCAGTTTCCACTCTCCATTAACTTTAATTAGATCCATGATCAAGTTGATTTTATTATTTCCAAATTCCGGTCCAGATACTTTCGTAGTAGACTGAGTCAATTTTACGGATGCTTTTTCTTTCTCCACGCTATTAATTTCTATGTTTTCATATTCATATTTTAGATCATAAGCTGCATTAATCTGACCTACCTGATCTTTAATCTGCTCAATGCCAGGGGTACTTGGATCCAATGTAGATATATACCCATCCAAATCTTCATTTTGCGAGTAGATTAAATTTTGATCAACTACATGGAGAATTTGTTCCTTTGTGGAAGCAATATATACCGTCTTCGTTCTGAAGTCCCAACTTACATCCCGCCCCGATGCTTCGCCTACAAACCGTAGAGGAATCATAGTTACATCCTTTACGATCTTAGGTGCAACAGGAAGTTGCTTTTCTTCACCATTCACTAAAACTGTTTTGCTGCCGATGGTTAGCTGAATATTTAAATTATACGTAGTCCCTATAACCGTTTGAGTATCCTTGTCCCACGCTACTTCCAAACCTAACTTTTCAAATACCGGTTTAAATTGTACCAGAGTAGTCCCTTTTTCATTCAAAGGATCGACAGTAAAGTTAACTCCGTCACCATCAACATAAACCCTGGTTTGTTGCACCTGCTCTTGTGCAAAAACTTGTCTACTTGAAAAATTCAAAGCCATGACTACCATTAAACCAACCAAAATTCTCCTTTTCATTTTTCACTCTCCCCTATCAAAATTATATAGCAAACATAGATTCCATTCCATAGAAACATGTGAATACAATGGACTTTGTCTGCATTATATTTTGCGTTACACCTTTTCCATAGGTATTCACACCAACGATTAGCTAGCTTATAGTCCTGCATGGCTCTAGGAACTTAGTACGATTTTATCGTAGGTTTTATACTATCCTAAACTATCCTGATTAGTGAGAAAAAACAACAATGAACTTTAAGTTGTACACTGACTCCGCCATGATCTCCTCACAAGTTGTGAATTTTGTTACATACTTCTTCGATATACTAAAGATATAAACCAGATTATTTGGGTATAGTAATAACATTAATGGATTAAGGAGTTGACTGTTATGCATTTTCCAAACGATCCGGAAACATTAAGTCGCATTCTCACAGGCCTTACAATAGGCTTTCATATTATTTATGCTACCATCGGAGTTGGCGTTCCTCTCATGATTGCACTAGCTGAGTGGATTGGGATTCGTCGTAAAGACAATCATTACGTTCTGTTGGCTAAACGTTTGACTCGAGGCTTTGTAATCACCGTTGCGGTGGGAGTTGTTACAGGAACAGCCATTGGCTTTATGTTAAGCTTATTATGGCCAAGCTTCATGCAGATTGCTGTACAGGCAATTGCTTTACCGCTTTTCATGGAAATCTTTGCTTTCTTCTTCGAGGCGATTTTTCTAGGCATCTATTTATACACTTGGGATCGATTTAAAAAACAAACGACACATTTTCTATTGGTCATTCCTGTGGTTCTTGGTTCTTCTGCTTTTGCATTTTTTATCACAACTGTCAAAGCTTTTATGAATACACCACAAGGCTTTACCATACAAGGTAATCGAATCACGGATATCAATCCGCTGATAGCGATGTTTAATCCTGCAACGCCTACTGAGGTTTCACATGTGTTAATTTCATCTTATATGACATCCGCCTATATCCTGGCTTCGATTGCCGCTTTTTCATTATTGCGTAAACGAGATCATGTTTATTATAAAAAAGCTCTAAAGCTAGCTATGGTTGCAGCCTTGGTCTTCTCTGTAGCTGCTGCAGCAGGTGGCGATTTATCCGGTAAATTTCTCGCCATTTATCAACCGGAGAAGCTAGCTGCAGCAGAGTGGCACTTTGAAACCAAAGCTTATGCCCCCTTAGTGCTTGGCGGCTATCTTAATCAAGATAATGAAATTAAATTTGGATTGGAAATCCCTTATGCTTTGGGTGTTCTAGCACATAATAAGCCTAGTGGCGTCGTCATAGGAATAAATGATTATCCCGAGGATGAAAGACCGCCGTTGTATGTCCATTATTTGTTTGATGGAATGGTCTCGATCGGTGTTTTCTTGATTCTCATTTCCTTGCTCTATAGCTTAGCCTTGGTTTGGCCCAAATGGAATCCTTACAATCGTCTATTGCTGCGTTGTATTCTATGGGGAGGACCTTTGGCGATGATAGCCATTGAATGTGGCTGGATCTATGCGGAGATTAGCCGCCAGCCTTGGATTTTACGCGGCTATATGAGGACCTCGCAGGGTGCAACGACTTCTGAGCATGTAGATTTAATCCTCATTCTGTTCGCATCGCTATATGTATTGTTAGGCTTTACCTCTATTAAAGTGCTGCGCAGGCTGTTCCACAATCATCCGGCAGAAGCAGAACTCGCTGCTATGGAATTAACTGTTATATGATCGTGGCATCTATTGATTTTGGAGCTGTATTTTTCGGTTATTACAGCACCATTACCGATCTTATTGCGCTTGTTTTTATTCAATGCTCCTTATGTGGAGGGAACTAAATCGTAGAAAGGTTGATAATCATGGTACACTTCTTCATAATGATTGCACCGGGATTGGTTGTTGTGATAGCTGTCGCTGTTTTATTTATTTGGGGCGCTAAAGGCAAGGAACGTGTTTAAAAGTTGGATTGCAAAAGTTCACTGGGAATAGCAAAAGCAGCTGGGCTGCTTTTGCTATCCGTATCTAAACTATCTCAGATATTCAATACTCAAATTATCCGATTTGATGAGCTTCTCGTTAGTACTTTCATAGTATTCTCCCTATATGATTATACTTTCGATCCAATATCCATTACATGATTCTCGATCAACCAATCGACAGATTCACGAACGGCCTGAAATGAACTATACCTGGGATTGTAACCCAACTTCCTTACTGCTTTTGCGATACTGCAGCTCGGGCTGTGCGAAATATGATCCAAGGTTGCACCGGCCTCTTCCATCGTAACTGTGGATTTCCATTCATCCCAAGAAAGGAAACGTAAATTTGCGGCACGCCCAAACCAGGATGCCACTTCTTCCGCGTAACCGCGCAGGGTTACGGCAGCCGGGGAAACGACATGAAAGCTTTCTCCAACGGCATCGCTCCAATGATTCATCGCTTTTAAAAAGCACTGAGCCACATCCTCCGCGTGTACATGATGCACGGTTTCCATTCCAAAATTCACCAGGGCAACTTCTTCGCCGCGTGCAAGGCGGACGAAAACATTTGGATTAAAATGTCCGGCAGGATTTAACGGAACCCATCCCGGACCGACAATATGCCCTGGGTGCAGTACAGTAGCCGGGAAACCGTCTCTGCGTGATTTATCCAATAAGTAGGCTTCCATCTGAGCTTTTTGGATGCCATACTCGCCGAAAGGATGGCGAGGTTGATCTTCCGACAGAGGAACTTGGACGCTGGAGCCATGCACCCAGACCGTACCACAACTGATGAGATGCTGAATCTGCCCTTCAACCGCTTCTGCCAACTGCTTCGCACTTTCCGCCGAAAAACAGATCAAATCAATGATGACATCTGAACGGAGGGAACTTACATGCTGTCCAAATCGCCCCTCCGCTTCTAATACAACCCGATCTGCTTGGATATGTTCGACATCGTTCCATGCTGGATCAACCTTGTAAGGCTTCCGCTGATTTCGACTCATATTGATCACATGATGTCCCGCTTTTATCAACTTTGGTATCAAATAGGTTCCGATATGTCCGCTTCCACCAATAACCAATACTTTCATTAGGATGTCGCCCCCTTAAAGATTTCAATCCGTTTCCGTTCCATTGCCGACTTCAAGCAGGCATCAATAACCCGCATATTGTATACCGCATCCTCAGGCTGAATACGCAGGGGTTGATTGCCCCATACGCTATTGGCGAAATCGTCCGTTTGAAGGGAATATGAATTTACGTGTGTTACCTCTTCTTCTCTTCGTACACCGTTTGCTTGAACAAAGAAGTTCGCAGAACTATCTGCTCTACTCAGGAATCCTGATGGAACTTCAATGATTCCCTCTGTTCCAAGGATCTCTAACGTATTTCTGAAGGCTGCCCACATCCCGCAATCAAAAGTTAATGCAACCCCACCGGAAAATTCGAGAATTCCCGCAGCCATCATATCAACGTGATCATATTCAGATGAAAAAATAGCATGAACAGTTGCAGCTTCCGGCTCACGCTCCAGAATATATCTTGCTGCGCTTATAGGATAACATCCTACATCATATAAGGATCCCCCACCCATGAATCGTTTAAAACGTACATTTTCTGAATTTGCTGCTTCATTAAATGTAAAAGCTCCATGGATGCCGCGAATGGCTCCGATCTCACCGGATCGAATAATTTCTTTGATCCGGTCATATCGCGGATGATGACGGTACATAAATGCTTCCGCTAGTAACACGCCGGCATCGGAGCAAGCTTTTACCATTTTCTCCGCCTCTTGTGCATCTAAAGCAATCGGTTTTTCGCAAAGCACATGTTTTCCTGCCTCAGCCGCTCGAATGGTCCATTCACAATGAAGATGGTTCGGTAGCGGAATATACACGACATCAATATTAGGATCTGCAAGCAGTTCTTCATAACTGCCATAGGCTTGAGCTATCCCTAGTTGTTTTGCTACAGCCTCCGCTTTTCCAGCATCTCGGCTTGCGATTGCAGAAACCGTTGAGGTTTGTGACTGCTGTATTCCCGGAATGACAGACTTAACTGCTATGCCAGCACAGCCAAGAATTCCCCAACGTAATTTGTTAGTATCCAATGTATTAAGACTTTTCATTTAACCAAACCCTCATTTCGCCTACGGTTCGGTTAGCCCAAGCAAAATAGGGAATCAGCTTGACTACCGCAGGGCGACTTTCAACTGTCACATTTTTTTGATAAAGCTGAGTTCCCCATGTTTCATGATCAATTCGTTCTGCATCCGCACTAATGACCTGAATACCTTGGAGAAGATCATTATCAAAATGAACCGATCGTGTTCCCTCTTGCAATAAATATACTTCCTGAAGATTAGAACCGTTATCTGCTTCTTCCAAACAATAAACCAAAGGACCGCGCTGTAATACAACTTTTCCCACATTCTCCCGAACCAAAGGATTCGATCGAATGGATAAAATAGGCATCGAAAGAGATACTTCTACTTGATCTCCTTCAACCCATGTACGATGAATATGGGCGTAACCATCCATCATTACAGCTGCTGTATTAACGAGCTCCCCATTTACTTTTATTTCTATATCTTCACACCACCACGGAACCCGCAGCGCTAGAGCAAAATCAACAGACTGCTCAGGAAAAATCGAGAAAGATGTCTTCCCATTCCAAGGCAGCTCCGAATGTTGAATGATTTTTACTGGCTTGCCATTGAATTCAACCTTTGCTTCACCACCGATATACAGGTGAGTGTACAGCGTAGTATCGTTTACAGTGTATATATATTGTCCAAGAGAAGCAATCAGCCTTGCCACGTTAGGTGGACAGCAAGCGCACCCAAACCAACGCTGCCGTTGCGGTTTCACATGATCAAAATTCGCGTTTTTGCCATGAGCTTCCGGCCAGACTTCCAATGGATTCACATAGAAAAAGTGTTTCCCATCCTGTGACATGCCCGCAATTACGGTATTATAAAGCGCCCTTTCCAGAACATCCGCATATTCACTCTTCGCTTCGATTTGAAGCATGCGTTGAGCAAAGAAGATAAGACCAATGGAAGCGCATGTTTCCGCATATATCGAATCGTTGGGAAGATCGTAGTCTAAAGAGAATGCTTCTCCATGTACCTGAGATCCAATTCCGCCGGTAATATACATGCTTTTTGATACCATGTTATGCCACAGCTTTCTACAAGCTTCAAGTAATTCTTTGTCGCCCGTTTCAGCTGCCACATCTGCCATTCCTGTGGACATATAGACTAATCTGACTGCATGGCCTACTGCTTTATCTTGCTCCCGCACGGGCACATGGGCTTGGCTATATTCCTTTTTCTCGATTACATTTAGCAACGGCCAATGATTAGTTCTACCACGTTTCACATATTCTTCATCGTAGAAATGGGGGGTCTTGCCGCGTTCATCCAAAAAATATTTACTGAGTTTGAGATACTTCTCATTACCAGTTACGTGGAAAAGCTTGACGAGTGCCAATTCAATCTCTTGATGTCCATCGTAACCGTGAATTTTATCTGTTTCTGTTCCAAAAACGGTATCTATATGGTCAGATAAAAGACAAGCGACATCGAGCAATTTGCGTTTACCGGTTGCCTTATAATAAGCTACAGCTGCTTCAATCATATGTCCCGCACAGTATAATTCATGGCATTCGGCTAAATTAGTCCATTTGTTGTTTGGTTCTTTCAACGTAAAGTACGTATTTAAATAACCGTCTTTCTGCTGTGCTTTCGAGATCGTATCAATTATTCCATCCGCAATGCGTTCTAATTCGGCATCCGGTTGCGTCGTTAATAAATAACCAACCGCTTCCAGCCATTTAGCGACATCGCTATCCTGGAACACCATACCGTGAAACTCACCCTTGACTTCTCCCGCTGCCACACGAAAATTTTGAATCGCACAACTCGGTTCGGCGTCAGGTATTCGATCGTTCAAAGCATCCCATTGGTAAGGAAGCACGACATCACGAATAAGTTTTTCGTAATGACTCCAAAAGGAGTCTTGAATGGAAACCTTTGCTAAAGGTAATGTTCTTGAAGTATATAATGTATTCATTATAGGATTTCCCCTTTCGTCACATAAATTGGATTTAGGCGGATCACAAATGGATCATCTGTGATCCATTCGATGCATTTTGTTGTTTAGGATATAAACTTGAGAAATAATTTCACCCTTCTCAGCAATGAGTGAAAGGCTCTCCTCAAAGAAATAATATTGTTTCGGGTAAGCGGCGCAGCTGGTCACAACCAAACGTCCTTCTTCTTCGCTAAGATAGCCGTTGATGCATTTTATTTCTTGGCCTTCGTAATATAGGTACGTTTTCGAACCGAAACCTACCAGATATGTAGCAAGCTCTGCTCCCATGTCCCAATCATCGCCCGTTGCGCTCCCAGCGAAAATCTCCGCCTCATCGTCCATAAAGACGGACTGTCCAAATCGATTTTGAGAGATAGACGGTTTGTTCATATTCGGACTTGTCACACAGTAGGTCGATGCAGCCTCCCCTTTCGCCAAAATTTTCTCGGTCGATCTGATGTTCCAATCATAACATTGAAAGATTGGAATCATTGAACGATAAGCTGCATGCAAATAGGGGATTTGACGTAGATGCTCGTACGCTTTCAGAGCAGAATGTGAGACTAATCCTCCCCACAAAGAATGTGTCATATAAGCCAAAGATTCCCACCAGCGATCCGGATTTTGGCTGCGATAGTCATTGCTGATTCCGATATTGGCCAAAATCAATGGACCGTATAATTCTCCTTCTTCCTTATGTCCAGCAAGAAGCAAAGCTTCGCAGCTTGGACCAAAACCCGCATTATCATAATAATGCTCGGTAATTGCCCCTTTATAGCTTGCACTTTCTTCTTTCAGACGATTCCCAAATTGCTCCCACAGTTTTGCCAAATTCTCATACAATTCTGCAAAACCTCGCTCCTTCAACGCTTCCAGCAATTCAATAATATAGAGAACGAAAACCCCTGTATATCCGGTCTCCTTTTTCTCCCTATCCTCTGAATGGGCCTGTTCATCAAAACGAACGATCATTAATTCTGCCGCCCACTGCAGGTAAATGTTCGGTGAATGAAGCTGCAGCTCTTCCGCATCAAAGCAGGACAGCAAGTAAAACACATGGGCAATATAATCGAAATCGTAAATTCGGTAAAAAGACCCATAGAGCTTGATTGGATGGTGAAAATCACCTTTTTCAAACCATTTGTTTCTAATATAATGAACCGCAGATTTTTCTGCCAAAGCTACTTGCTGCAGGTCGGTATCCGCAATCAAATTTTTTGTTAATAAGAAAGTCGCTTTACCCAGAGATTCACCTTGATTGGATACCGGTCCAAAAGCAAAACAGTTTATGTCCTTTTCATCACTTATATAAGAATGAGTACACAAATAGTCAGCACGAGCTTCAATAATGTCCGCTATATTCTCCATAACATTAAAAATAACGAAATCCTTCATACCATTCGTGAATGTGATCCAAAGTTTTCTTTCACCGGATTCATTCATTTTAACTTTGAGTCGGTAATTACCAGGAGAAATTTCGATAAGACAATCTGTAACATCATGATTACCCTTCCATTGTTCAATGGAAACCTTTTGAATACGAGCTCCATAAGGTGCAGCAATTTCCGCTTCAAAACTCCCACCTTTTATAAGAGCAGGCATACTTTTGATAACAGGGTGCTTTAATTGAGCCCCATTGTTATAAAAATCATTTACTTCGTTAAACGGAAGGAAGGAATAGGCCCACTCCTTCTTTTCCTCAGGCTGAAGAATTAATGTTGTACTATAGATATCCGGATAAATCCAGTTTTGAAAGGGTGTTTGTGATGGCTCATATAATCCCTTCCCAGCAAGTATGAGGGTATGATAGATTAAACCATCCAGCGAAGGGGATACCTGTTTAAGAAACTGGTTTTCATAACGGCAATAGGAACCAATCGATAAGGTTTTCCCTTTTGTATTGTATATCCCCAAGTGAGGACCTTGATTGCTTCTCCTGATATTTGCAAACTTACTATAATCATCGGAAATGAACGGAAACACCGCACAGGATTGATTCATGTTGCGTTTAACATCAAGGTCTTTATACATGATATAAGCAAGTGAAAACCAGATATGAAAAGAATCCATACTTAATACCTGATCACTCTGGTTAATCAATTCAATGCCCCATCCGAATGCATTGTCATCCTCTGTCGAATACGTGTAGATCACGCTGAAAATTTCAAAATCGTACTTCATACAAATTTTCTTTGAAGTGTAATCACATTCAGGCCTCATGCCATTGTTTCTAAATACACGGTCGTTTGCCTTGATTTCAAACAGACCGAACAGCTTATCCCCGTCCGGAAAACTACGACTTTGCAAATAAGCTTTATCTATGACCCAATTCATTTGTTCTTTATCTGTTTCTATAATAAGGCGTTGCAAATAACCCGATTCATGAACTTGAACCCTGAAGTTATGATTGCTCAAAAACATAGTATTCCCTCCGTTTGTTTTCTCCGCTGCATCAATCTCTTTATCTAATGGATAGCGTTTATGTTTTTTTAATCGAATGACGTTCCAGGATACTTTCGACAGATCAGCTGTCAACAACTCCAATGTCAATGCTCACTCAGAATCCCGGTTAACAGCAAAGATTGTAAGCTCCTCCCGTTCTTCGTCATATACCGCAACAGACTCTAAGTAGGGAACATCCATAAAATCCTTGCTATCATATACCGGGGGAATGGATTACCGGCTTCAAAGCCCTAGCTCAACCTTCTCAGTTTTAATCCGCTTATTTAATACCCGAAACAGAAATCCCCTGAATGAAATAACGTTGCGCCGCGAAGAAAAGCACAACACAAGGAACAAGCATCAAAGTAGAGGCAGCCATTAAGTAATTCCATTGAATTACGTTAAAAGCACTCCTGAAATCCTGAATGCCAAGCGTTAGTGTTTTCAAACTATCTTGATTGATAAAAATGAGTGGACGAAAGAAATCGTTCCAAAAAAATATGAATGCAAAAATAGACACAGCGGTTATGATCGGTTTAGAAAGCGGCAAAATGATTTTCCAATAAATACGGAACAAGCCATACCCATCAATCATTGCTGCTTCATCTAAAACTTTAGGAATACTAACAAAAAATTGCCTGAACAAAAATATGTTATAAGGAGAACCAAACCACTCCGGAATAATCAGCGGCTTTAAACTGTCGATCCAACCCAATTGTTTAAACAAAAGAAACTGAGGTACGATGGTAACCTGCTGCGGAATCATCATCGTTGCAATAATTAAATAAAAGACGATTTCGCTGCCTTTGAAACGGATTCTGGCTAATCCAAATGCAACTAAAGTACTCGAAATCACCGTACCTACTATGCCGGAAAAGGTTACAATCAAGGTGTTTTTTGTATAGGTCAATAAAGGAATTGCCGTTAAAACATGCAGGTAATTTCCCCATTGCGGTTCAGTGGGTATCCAACGAGGCGGAAGCTCAAATATGCCTATATTGGATTTTAGACTAGACGATATCATCCAGATGATCGGTAGAAGCGCTATGAAGGAACTGAGTATTAATATGATATACTGTATTGTTATGGCAAAGGTCCGTTTGCCGCGCACCAATGATGTTTGAGTAGCCACTCTCTTGTCATCTCCCTTATTTGTCATAATGAACAAGTCTACTAGCAAGTTTAAATTGCAGAATAGTTAGTAATAAAACAATAATGAAAAGGACAACAGATAACGCTGACGCATATCCCATTTTGAAATACTGGAAGCCATTCTGATAAATATACATAACCAAAAACAATGTAGAGTTATTGGGTCCCCCTTTTGTCATCACAAAAGCTTGCGTAAAGACTTGAAAGCTTCCAACAACGCCCATAACCGCGTTAAACAAGATAACTGGTGATACCATAGGTAAGGTAACATGCCATAATTTACGGGCTCGCGATGCTCCATCCAGTTCCGCAGCTTCATATAAATATTCTGGAATGTCCTGTAAACCTGCCAGGAAGATAACCATCGGACCGCCGAAGCTCCATAAGCTCATCAATACTAATGCGGGTAACGACCAATTTTCATCATAAATCCAATCAGGACCCGCAATTCCGAACCAACTCAAAATTTCATTAAACAATCCGAATTGTGGATTATAAATCCAACTCCAAATCATCGCCACCGCTATTCCAGAAATAACGGTCGGCAAATATAAAAACGTTCGGAATATATTAACCCCTTTTCGTTTTTGATTAATGAGAAGCGCTGCGAACAAAGCGACAATTAATTGCAAAGGAACACTGGTTAGGGTATAGATAAGCGTTACTTTGACAGATTGAAAAAAGAGCGGATCCTTTAACAAAGCCTTGTAATTATCAAATCCAATAAAGGTGGGTGTGGTCATCAAATCCCATTGAAAAGCACTGATTGCGAAAGAATAAAGTACGGGTCCCCCCGTAAATAACAAAAAACCGATAATCCAAGGCGAAATAAACAAAAATCCAGCAAGATTATTTGTCTTCATGAATACCCATATCTCCTTCCAAAGGAACACGGAGCGAAACTAATTCGCTCCGTGTACTTTTTCACTACTATTTGTTCTTGTCGATAATTGCTTGTGCTTTGGGTTGGAAATCCTTCATTCCAGCCTCTGCCGTAATTTTACCCCAATAAATTTGTTCAAGAACTTTAGTCCACTCATCCGTCACTAGTTTGACACCAGGCGCATAAGGCAGCAATTGACCGTAATGGATTGCATCGCCAATAATCGCAGTGGATGCAGGCATTTTCGTATCGTAAGCTTTATTAGCTACTACAGATTTCCTTGTTGGTAAAAATCCTTGTTTCTTGCTAAGTGCTTCTTGCACTTCAGGACCGCTTAACCACTTAATTAACTCCCACGATTCCTCTTTATGCTTTGATTTAGTAGATAAGGTGAGGTAATTTGTATGCAAAACGGTTCCCGCATTTTTGTTTTTTGGAAGCGGCGCTATATCCCACTCAAAGCCTTTGATATCTTTATAAACATCTTTCATCCAAATCCCGTTTCGAGTCATGGCAACCTTTCCGCTTGGGAACAGATCTCCTTGACCAGATGATTCGGCCAAGCTTGGAGCAACATGATGTTTTAGATTCATATCTGCCCAGAATTGAATGGATTCGATAACTTCAGGAGAGTTGAAATTGGCATTACCGTCTTTGAAAATATCACCGCCATTTTGGCGAATTTGCAATTCGGTAGGAATCCACCAAGAAGAATTGGCATCCGAACCGTATTGCGTTATTTTATCTCCATCTTTTATGGTTAGTTTTTTTGCAGCTTCCAAATAATTATTCCATGTCCAATCTGCTGTCGGATAAGCAACCTTAGCTTTGTCAAACGCAGTTTTGTTATAAAACATAAACTGCGGCGCAAGCGTATTGCTTAGGCCATACAATTTACCATTCACTTTCGACAAAGAAAGAGCTACATCATAAAAGTCTGTTAAATCGAAAGATTTATCCTTCTCGATGTAAGGCGTTAAATCTTCAACAATCCCTTTCTTTGCAACATCTGGAGTTGTTGTCTCATATTGTGACATAACATCTGGGGGATTCCCACCTGCAATCAAGGTGAAGAGCTTATCTTCATAAGCATCCGGGATAAACTGAAAATTTACTTTAATATTCGGATGAAGTTCTTCAAATTTATCCAATTGTACTTGCCAAAAATCTTTATCCGCCCATAACGAGAAACTGATTTCTACTTTTTCTTTCGTAGTTCCATCTGCAGGTGCAGTACTAGTACCTGAAGGTGTAGTTCCATTACCTTTTGTTCCACAAGCTGTAATTACTAACATGAGTACTGCTAACAAAATTAAGCTTAGTTTCTTTGCAATCTTCACACTTAATTCCTCCTTTGATTTGGCCCCAACTTTAAATTAACCTAACATAAAATTAATTATTCCAATCTTGATCTAATTCGGATAATTTAGATAGCCATCACCTCCTTTAATCCCACGATTATCAATATAAAAAGCGTTTACAATAAAGTTAATCGATTATCTAATATATAGGGAATTTTTTCAAATTAATTGCCATTTATAGATTAATCGATTAACTAAATTCGAAAAATTAATTGCTTATTACACCAACTGACTCTCTTATTACCAAATCACATTTAAAGGTGGCGTTGCTTTCAGAAGGCATCTCATTTTTCATAAGTCCCAAAATGATTTCTATCGATTTTTTTCCCATCTCTCTTAGTGGCAAATTCATTGTAGTTAATTTAGGCGTAATATACGCGCTAAATTCCCGATTATCGAATCCTATAATGGATAGATCCCGTGGCACTTCTATACCCGCTTCTTTACAGGCTTGTATCGCCCCCGCAGCCATTAGATCGTTCATAGCCACAATAGCCGAAGGCCTGCTTTGATGAGACAATAATTCCTTGCACAATAAATAACCTGAGTCCAATTCCCAGTCGCCTGTCTTGATATACGAAGGCTCAAAAATCAAGTTATGTTCCATAATGGCTTTATAATATCCATTGAACCTGCTGCGAGAAGGATTTGAATCAATGAGCCCGCTAATAACAGCAATTTTTCGGTGTCCCAGTTGGATCAGATAATTCGTAGCTTCATAAGCAGCAAACTCGTCATCATAATTGACTGAATAATTCGTTTCCAGAGTAGAGTAAGAATACAAATAAACAATAGGTTTATCAATCTCAATAAGTCCTGTGATGTCCCTCGGGTGAACACCAACATACAATATTCCATCTACTTTCTTGCTTAACAGGTCATTTACAACTGCTGTAATCGTATCTTTATAACGATCGATATCTTTAAAATTGTTCCCAATTCGCTTATTAATTCGTAAGTTGGTAAGAATAATCGATAATCCGTGCTCTTCCGCAGATTCATTAATTCCATCTATAATCTCGGGAGCACTGAATACTGTTATATCCTCGACGATAACCCCGATTGTGCCCGTTTTATTTGTTTTTAAGCTTTTGGCGATATTGTTAGGTTTGTAATTCATTTTTTGAACAATCTCAAGTACTTTTCTTTTTGTCTCTTCACTGATGCTTCCTCGGTTATTTAATACATAAGAAACCGTTGCCGCTGAAACATCGGCCATTTTAGCAATATCTTTAATTCTGATTGCAATCACCTCTTCTATAACAAGCGTTCACATAATGGATTAATCGATTCACTAGAGCTACTATATCACCTTAAATTTGTTTTGTAAATATACTAATGTATGGCTATACCGTTAACTTGATGAGTTTAATAAATCATCCACAGACTTCGATAGAGTTTTATTTCATTTATTCTTATTACTCGTAGTAACCAGCTTATATCCAACCCCACGGATCGAGTCAATCTGTACGGATTGCTGATTCATTTCCAGCTTCTTACGAAGTGAACTGACATGCACATCTACTGTTCTTTGGCCGCCAATGTAATCGAAGCCCCAGACGATATTCATTAAATCATCGCGTGTGACCACAACGCCAGGATGCTGCACCAAATACAGCAAAACCTCGAATTCCTTTGGTCGCAGCGAGATCGTTTCCTCATTCAGTACAACCTCGTACTTTTCCGGGTAAATCTTCAGATCACCGGCTGCAATTACTTTTTCACCACTGGCATTTTTGTCAAATAAAGCTTTATCCGTCTGGGTACGCCGCAAGACAGCTGCAACCCGAGCGAGCAACTCTGCCACGCCAAATGGCTTCGTAATATAATCGTCAGCCCCATACTTAAGACCCTGCACAACTTCTTCTTCCGCATTGCGTGCGGTTAATATAATAATCGGCGTCTTTAGACCCTTTTGACGTAATTTCGATAAAATCTCAAAACCATTCATCCCAGGCAACATAATATCTAGGATAATTAAATCAAAAGCCGCTTGAGCCGCAGCTTGGTAACCATCCCAGCCATGGTCAATTACTTTGATCTCATAGCCTTCCTGCGTTAAATTATAGGACAATAGACGAGCTAACGTAGGTTCGTCTTCGACAATTAAAATTTTCTGCGACATAGGCTCCCTCGATCTAATAAGTCTTTATTCCCATCATATCATTGAATTGTAAACACAATATTAAGCTTTTCTAAAGGGATCAATAAATCACGGGCAAATCAATAATAAATTTAGTGCCAATGCCGACTTCGCTTTCGACTTGGATCGTGCCTTTGTGCAAATCTACGAGATGCTTGACGATCGATAATCCCAATCCCGTTCCGCCAGAAACACGTGACCTTGCTTTATCGACCCGATAAAACCGTTCGAAGATACGCGGTAAATCTTTTTTGGGTATCCCAATTCCGCTATCGGAAATCGTCAATCGTACACGCTCGTATTCATTATCGCGATCATTTGGATTATGCAGCGCTTCTAAGCGTACCTTCACCTTGCCGCCTTCAGGGGTATAACTAATCCCATTCGAAAGTAAATTAATTAGAATTTGTCGCAGCCGATCCTCATCTGCTTCGATATAGATGTCTTCCTCTACCTGCATGTCAAGTGTGATATGTTTCTTGTCTGCTTCTGGTCGCATCATGTGCAAGGAGCGCTCCACCAACGAATGCATTTCTACAGGCGAAAATTGCAATGGAATCCGTTTCGACTCAATCTTGGAAAGCTCGAGAATATCACCAATCAACCGATTCAAGCGTTCACTCTCATCGAAAATAATTTGCAGAAACGATTTTGCAATTTCTTTATCATCCAAAGCACCAGCCAAAAGTGTTTCAGCAAAGCCCTTAACAGCTGTTATAGGTGTCTTCAGCTCATGAGAAACATTAGCGACAAATTCACTCCGCATCCGCTCTAATCTGCGAACAGCCGTAACGTTGTGAAGTACAATCAATACCCCCGTCCAATCATCACCAATCTGCGACATAGGGGTTATATTGACTTCAAGAATCCTTTCTTCTGGGAAATAGAAAATCATCTCATCGCTAATATGCTCACGTGCATCGATACAATCTCGAATCAGCTGTGTTAGCTCAAACTGCTGTTTGGCTTCATCGAATTTTTTACCAAGCAGTTCATCTGCAGAGAAGCCAAGAAAATCCTCTGCAGAGCGGTTCATCAATACAATGCGACCCTCACGGTCAATCATCACCACACCGCTCATCATATTCTCGAGCACGTTCTTAAGTCGACTTTCATCCTGTGAAATGCGATTCATCTGGAACTGCAAGCTATCTGCCATCGTATTGATGGCTTCGCCGAGCTGGCCAATCTCATCGTTCTTGCGAATCGTAACGCGTGAGCGATAATTCATGTGTGTAATTTGATGAGCAACCCGCGTGATTTTCTCTAACGGGCGTGTGAGGTTATGCGCAATTCGATAGCTAATCAAAGCTGCAATGATAAACAATACCGACAGGCCAAGTAGAAGGAGCATCCATAGTTGACGCACAGAATGATCGACGGTTTCCAAGGTTATCGCCATGCGAATAAAACCAATTTGTGAAGCATCGTCCTTAATTGCTACTGCGACATATAACATTTTTTCTTGCAGAGTGTCGCTTAATCTCTGCATTGAACCGCTGCCTTCCTTCAGCGCCTTGATAATTTCATCACGGTTTAGATGATTGTCCATGATATTCGGATCGTGATCGGAGTCACCAAGCACCTTACCATCTTTACTGATAAAAGTGATACGCGCTTGAAAAACTGCTTTTAATTTTTTGGCTTGCTCGTCATAATATGAAATTAACTCCGGCTCAGAGCCCGTTTTATGAAGGTCTGTTGCAGCTTCGATCATTCCAATTTCATGCTGAGTACTCTCTTCTAAGAAAACGATATATTTATTTTCAGATAGCTTTGCCGTGAAAATCCCAGCCACTAACATTGACAACCCAAGCATGATAATAAAAATAAGCGTTAAGCGTACACGGAATTTGCTCATAAGTCCCCCATATAAATTCACTCCAGTGACCTTTTCGTAACCCGCACTTATTTACTTACTTAAATACAGGCTCTTTAAAGCTTTTCAGCTTCTCAAGCGAGCTAATCTCAACTTCTGCATGCAGGCTGTTCCCATGTGAATCCATCGTTACAATCGCTGCAAAGCCTTCCGTTTGCAAATGCCACATCGCTTCAGGGATGCCGAATTCAAGGAAATCTACACCTTCGACTTTTTTTAGGCATCGCGCATAATATTGTGCAGCGCCACCAATGGCATTCAAATAAACACCGCCATGCTCCTGTAAAGCAGCTAATGTTTTCGCTCCCATACCGCCTTTACCGATTACTGCACGGATACCAAACTTCTTCATAATTTCACCTTGATAAGGCTCCTCACGAATACTAGTCGTCGGCCCCGCGGCCTTCACATGCCATTCTCCCTGCTCGTCCTTCATCATAACTGGACCGCAGTGATAAATAACCGATCCATTTAAGTCAACGGGGCAATCATGGTCCATCATATATTTATGAAACGCATCACGTCCCGTATGCATTAATCCATTAATCACAACGACATCCCCGACACGAAGCTCGCGAATTTGCGCTTCGCTGATTGGTGTTTGCAGTACAACCTCACGTCCTGCAGCAGGTGCTGGTTCTGAGACAATCGTTTCAACGCCTGTAGGTTCCGCCTGATTCATCGAAACCTCCGAACCGCCTTGATAAATCCATTCCTGGATGCTGCCGCTTTCCCTATCCAGTACGACACCCTGACGACGGTAAGCCCAGCAATTATAAGCAACAGAAACAAAGTAACTAGCAGGCAGCCGATTGATAACCCCAATTTTACAGCCCAATAACGTCACTTGTCCGCCAAAACCCATAGTTCCAATCCCCAATTTATTTGCGTTCTCCATGACATAATTTTCAAGATCACTTAGCTCTGCGTTCGGATTAATATCGTCTACGTGACGAAACAATTGATGTTTAGCCAGCTCGTAACCCGTTGTGCGATCTCCGCCAACCCCCACGCCTATAAAGCCTGCACCGCAGCCTTGGCCTTGCGCCTGATAAACCGCGTGTAGGATACATTTGCGGATTCCATCCAAATCTCGTCCTGCTTTACCTACGCCTTCTAGCTCAGCAGGCAGACTGTATTGTATATTTTTATTCTCGCAGCCACCGCCTTTAAGAATGAGCCGAACATCGATGACGTCCTTTTCCCACTGTTCAAAATGGATCACGGGAGTGCCCGGTCCAACATTATCACCACTGTTTGCTCCAGTTAGGGAATCCACAGAATTTTCACGCAGCTTGCCTTCTTTGGTTGTTTGCTTAACAGCTTCGATGATTTGTTTTTTCATCACAATTTGGTTAACTCCAACAGGTACATGTATAATGAAGGTTAACATGCCGGTATCCTGACAAATCGGAGATACATTATTCTCCGCCATGATGATATTATCAGCAATAGTTGATAAGGATAACGCAGCTCTTGTACCCTGGTCCTCAAGCTCACGCGCTTGATTAATCACCTTTCTTACATCTCTAGGCAAGTTTGTTGAGGTTTCGACAATAAGTTGATAAATGCTTTCTTGAAATTGACGCATAACAGTTAAAACTCCTCTCGTAATTCAAACTATGTTACATTAGATTATATCTTGTTTTGAGCTAAGGAGAAATACGATGATTCATACAATAATCAAAACTGCGATGTTAGCCGTAATCGGTCTATCCCTTCTTTTATTCGTTCTAGGCTTTAATAGATCTAATGTCGTCTATAAGGATCAGCTAGCTGTCCTCATGTACCATCACGTCTATGACCAAGATACAAGCTCCAGCACCATTACAACCAAGCTCTTTTCCGACCAGCTTGCCTTATTGAAAAACAAAGGCTACCATTTTATCTCCTTGCAGCAAATGAAAGATTTTCTTCAAGGTGCTTCCATTCCAGAGAATGCCGTGCTAGTGACGTTTGATGACGGGTATGAGAGCTTTTACGACAATGCTTATCCGATTCTCAAGGAAATGGCGATTCCTGCAGTTAATTTTATCATAACTGACTCACTAGAGCATCCCCAAAAGGATATTCCCAAGAAAATGTCTCGAAATCAAATAAAAGCTATGCTGAGCGATTCTGCTTTAATCGAAGTACAGTGCCATACCGACTCCTTGCATAATAAGAACGCCGAAGGAAAGGCATTAATCGTAAGTCATCTTTCTTTA
Organism: Paenibacillaceae bacterium; assembly: GCA_040904685.1. Lineage (GTDB taxonomy): Bacteria > Bacillota > Bacilli > Paenibacillales > NBRC-103111 > Paenibacillus_AC. The sequence goes on from JBBDSZ010000051.1 coordinate 231,979, forward strand.
TCTGGATCTATTGAAACGGATGCACAATATAAACAGCGGATTGTTCGCGATACCCAAGTCTGCATCTCCAAGCTGGAGCCGCTCAATTCAGCCTCTGTAGATACTTTGGCTTACCCTTACGGCATCTATAATCAAGAGGCTGCTGACAACATTCATGAAGCTGGCATTCAATATGCGTTCACACTTCTTAGCAAAATGACAACCCGACATGTAGATCATCTCAGAATTCCGCGAATCAATGCCGGTAGCCCTAATATCACGCCGCAAGCACTTGAAAAATCAATCCAACGCAGCATAATTCCAGTCAACAATTAAAGCTAGGTCAGCTCATCTATCGTTTTTTCAAACCCAGGCGCCATATGGGCTAGAAAGTAGTCAACTTCCGGCATTTCCAGCTTATGCAAGGATTCTAAGATTTGTTTTTTGGCAAAAGTAAATTCAGCATTACCTGCATTTAGCTCTGAAACACACTTTAAATAGGCATCCAGTAAATCTCCACCTTTAACAAACTTATATAATTCAGGATCATGCTCCAAAATTAACGGTTGGTACACCGATTGAAGCTCAGCGGGCAGCATACCCATTAAAGTTGTAGCAGCGGAGCGTTCAATCTCACGGAAATGTTCCAGAATTTGAGGACTGCTATGCTTCACAGGCTGTGCGATATCCCCAACAAAAACCTCTGTAGCATCGTGGAATAAAGCCATTGAAACGATTTGGTCAGTTGGCACAGACCTTTTATAGATTTCATTCGCTATGGAGCATAACATATGTGTCCAAATCGATACATAATAAGAATGAAGGGCGACGGATTCATGTTCAGTGTTACGCATCAGCGACCATCTATAAATATTCTTCATTCGATAAAGAAAAGCTGGAAAGTTGTAGCTGTCCATGAAAAATCATCTCCTTGGTGTGTTTATTTATTATAGTAAAAGGAAAAAATCTAGCTAGAGTGGGTGTTCTTATTCATACCAGCCGTTTGCACCATCTCATTTTTATTATCGTTACTTTATTATACTGGATCACTTTATACATTTACGTACCGATCCTTTCCCCTTATCTGGAAAGTCGCGGATTGAGCTATTTACTGGTGGGTGTCATTCTTGGAAGCTACGGTTTCGTGCAAATCATTGTCCGTTTACCATTAGGGATATTCTCCGATCGCTTACGCGTGCGACGACCTTTTCTAGCCATCGGTCTTGCAACAGGTGCGCTAAGTTGCTTTTTATTTGCCATTAGCGATCAATGGGGCTGGACGCTAGCCGCAAGAGCTGTTTCCGGTATATCTGCATCCTGCTGGGTCGCCTTTACCGTCCTCTATGCCAGCTATTATCATAAGAATGATGCAACCCTGGCCATGGGACGCATCAGTACATTAACCGTATGCGGACAGCTAATTGGCATGGGCTTAAGCGGCTTATTGGCCGACCATTGGGGCTGGAACGCTGCCTTCTGGACTGGAGCTGGAATCGGATTAGTCGGGCTTGTGATCACGTTTGCCATCCAAGAGCCTAAAGAGGGTGTTTCACGAATCCCAATACAAGTCAAAGACTTAGTTAATGTAATGCGCATGCCTACCTTGCTTAAAGTATCTACCTTATCCATTCTAGCGCATTGTGTGTTATTCATCACGATGTTCGGCTTTACCCCGTCTCAAGCCGTTAGCTTAGGTGCGTCCAAAACCGAATTAAGTCTGCTCGTCTTTTCGTTCATGCTCCCGCATGCAGCTGCTGCTTATATGACTAGTCGGTGGATTGTCCCCAAAATCGGTGCTTGGAACGCTGTTCTTGTTGGTTTTACAATCAGCTCCATTTGTACGGTTGCTTTAGCATTAGCGCCCTCATTTGGCTGGCTGGCTTTTTCGCAAATTTTCAATGGGTTTGCTCAAGGCATGCACTTGCCCTTGCTGCTTGGCTTAGCTATCCAAGGTGTCGAAATCTCAAAACGTGCTACTGCAATGGGCTTTTATCAGTCGGTCTATTCCATCGGCATGTTCGCAGGTCCTTTTCTCGCAGGCTGGTTGAATGAATCATGGGGTCTAGCTAGCGGTTTTTATCTGGGTGGAGCCTTTGGACTAACGGCTATCATCCTAACGACGATATGGACACGTACGGAGCAAACACGTCCAAATCACCTCTCAAAAAGCTCATCTGAGCATTAGTAAATTATACATGAAAAATGGATGAAGACCAAATCAATTAGTCAGTGAATGGAGCACATTCTGACGGTGTCAATCAGATTATTGATGAGGGTTTAAACCGTGGTACACAATGAATTTATGAAAGAACTCAGCCAATTGCTCAGATCCATCCCAGTATAAGTTGGAGGTATAGGTAAAGGTTGGAGGAGGTATAGGTAAAGGTTGGAGGAGGTATAGGTGATGGTTTGAATGTGATGAAACTGTAAAAGTACAATTTCACTCGCTGAAAAATGTGTTTTTGAGTGATCTGCCTGCAAAAGTGCAGTCAGATTTTGTGGAAAGACCCGAAATACACTCATTTCAAGCCTTTTTGTTGAAACAAACTGTATTATTGCAGGTAGATCGCCGATTATCGCTATATTTGTACGTTCTAAATGTATTATTGCAGGTAGATTCTAAAACATCTCTACAAACAAGGATAAACCGCTACGCCGTCCAACCCCTACTTCTCGTCCCAAAAAACTTATACTTTCGAAAAAGACGACCCTAAAAACATCGGAGTCGCCCTCTACTATTAAGCTTTCGGCAAAATTTCCGGGTAAACCATCAAAACAACGAGAGCAATCAGAATTACTGTTAACAATATACTAAACGTATTGATTTTTGTTACATCTTTATCCGTACCTGCTCCAGTTTGTAAGCCTTTGACAATACGCTTTAACGGGCCACCAACCATACCTGAGAGCGCTCCTGCAAGAATGACCAATACAATTACCGCTATCATCCAAGCTGGCGAGAGGTCTGTGTACTTCCCGATTAAATACCCTCCTGTGAGGAATTGCACAAGCAATAAAATTTGTCCGAAACGATTGGCTGAAACTAAAGCTTGCACATACCCCTCCTGTACTTGTTTGTTTAAAGAACTAATTCGTGCAGCTAGAATGGGAAATACCAGGTAAAACCCCATGCCGACTGCCCCAAGAATGTGTAAAAATAAAATAAACTTCGTCATCCCTTCAAACTTCCCTTCAATCATTTAATTAAATCTCACAATTCTTACTATACAACAAAAGAGCCTAAAATAGGCTCTTTTGTGTGTCCATATTATTATATATTGACGATTTTGATAACATTTGTCACAGATTGAGCTGATTTATCTAATGCTGCTTTTTCATCGGCAGTTAATTCCAACTCAAATATTTTTTCAATACCGTTACCGCCGATGATGGTAGGAACACCCATGAATAAGTTATCGTAACCATATTCACCTTCAAGTAAGGCGATACAAGGAATAATTCGTTTTTTGTCTTTAATGATCGCTTCAGTCATTTGGACTAATGATGCTGCGGGAGCATAATACGCACTGCCATTACCCAAAAGGTTAACGATTTCACCGCCACCTGTGCGTGTACGCTGAACAATAGCTTCAATCCGCTCGGAAGTAATTAGCTTTTCGATTGGAATACCGCCAACGTTGGAGTAACGTACCAATGGCACCATGTCATCGCCATGGCCACCAAGCACGAAGCCACGAACGTCTTCTATGGAAACATTAAGCTCCTGTGCGATAAATGTGCAATAACGAGCTGTATCCAAAACGCCGGATTGGCCAATTACACGATTTTTCGGGAACCCTAAAGATTGGTAAGCGACATAAGTCATTGCATCAACTGGATTACTAAGTATGATGACAATAGACTCTGGACAATGCTTCTTGATATTTTCGCAAACAGCCTTCATGATGCCAGCGTTCGTATTAACCAAATCATCACGGCTCATCCCAGGTTTGCGAGCAATACCTGCTGTGATAATGACAATGTCTGAACCTGCAGCATCCTCATAGTTGGAAGTACCCACGATGTTGCTGTCAAAGCCTTGTACAGGACTTGCTTCGAGCATGTCCAATGCTTTACCTTTAGTGGGGTTTTCTAATTGTGGGATATCCAGTAAAACAACATCACCTAATTCTTTTTGCGCTAGCATTAATGCAGTTGTTGCACCCGTAAAGCCTGCACCGACTACGGTGATTCTTCTGCGTTGGATCGCCATGATTGTTTATTCCTCCTTAGAATTTTCTTCGTTCATTTGCCTATTTTTTTAAAAGCTACATATTTTTAATAATATGGTTGGCGAATTCCGAGCATTTCACTTCAGTAGCGCCTTCCATCAAACGGGCAAAATCATACGTAACCGTTTTGTTGTTAATCGAAGTTTCCATACCTTTGTAAATCAATTCGACGGCTTCTAACCAACCCAAATGCTCAAGCATCATTACCCCTGAAAGAATTAAAGAACCTGGGTTAACTACATCAAGACCAGCGTATTTAGGTGCCGTGCCATGAGTAGCTTCAAAAATCGCATGACCTGTTAAATAGTTAATATTAGCGCCAGGTGCGATCCCAATGCCCCCAACTTGAGCTGCTAATGCATCGGAGAGGTAATCTCCGTTTAAGTTTAAGGTAGCAATGACGTCAAAATCTGTTGGACGAGTCAAAATCTGCTGTAGAACAATGTCTGCAATCGCGTCTTTTACAATGATTTTGCCGGCAGCTTCAGCTTCTTTTTGCGCTTGGTTGGCTGCATCTGCACCTTTATCCGCTTTAATTCGGTCGAATTGCTCCCAAGTGAAGACTTTATCGCCGAATTCTCTTTCTGCAAGCTCATAACCCCAGTTCTTAAAGGCTCCTTCAGTAAACTTCATAATGTTGCCTTTGTGTACCAAAGTAACGCTCTTACGCCCATGCTCAATTGCATAAGTGATAGCTGCACGAACTAAACGCTCGGAACCATCTTTAGATACAGGCTTGATCCCAATACCTGATGTCAATGGGAAACGAATGTTTTTAACACCCATTTCATTTTGGAGGAAGTCAATTAATTTTTTAACTGCAGCTGTACCTTCTTGATACTCAATCCCAGCATAAATATCTTCTGTGTTTTCACGGAAAATGACCATATCTACAAGCTCCGGACGTTTAACCGGGGATGGAACACCTGTGAAATAACGCACAGGACGAAGGCATACATAGAGGTCAAGCTCTTGACGAAGCGCTACGTTAAGGGAACGAATCCCGCCACCGATTGGTGTTGTTAAAGGACCTTTTATCGCTACGATATATTCACGAATCGCTGTTAAAGTATCAGCCGGCAACCAGCTGTTATATTTGTTAAATGCCTTTTCCCCAGCATACACTTCATACCAGGCAATTTTCTTCTCGCCTTTATAGGCTTTTTCTACAGCTGCGTCTAAAACCCGCTTGGAAGCTGCCCAAATATCAGCACCTGTGCCATCTCCCTCAATGAAAGGGATAATGGGATGATTGGGAACAACTAAATTCCCGTTGTCGATCGTAATTTTTTGTCCTTCTGTTGGTGGAGCATAGTTTTCGTAAGCTGACATGAATGATTTCCTCCCAAAAAAATTTTATGAACGTTGATCTATAGGCACATATGACTGATTAATTTGTCCGATATATTCTGCACGCGGGCGGATCAAACGATTATTGTCATATTGCTCAAGGATATGGGCTGTCCAACCTGAAGCACGACTAATCGCAAAGATTGGCGTGAACAAATCTCGTGGAATTTTTAAATAGGTATAACAGGAAGCTGAATAGAAATCCACATTTGGCTTAAGCCCTTTTTTGCTTGTAACTATTTCTTCGATTTTAACTGACATATCGTACCACTTCATGTTGCCTGTAATCTCACCCAATGCACGGGACATTTTTTCAAGGTGCTTTGCACGAGGGTCGCCATTCTTATAAACACGATGACCAAAGCCCATGAGCTTTTCTTTATTATCCAGTTTATGGTTGACGTAAGTATCTACATTTTCCAATGTGCCCACATCTTCCAGCATAGCCATAACTGCCTCATTAGCCCCACCATGCAAAGGACCTTTTAAAGCGCCAATTGCAGAGGTTACACCAGAGTAGATATCTGACAAGGTTGCAACCGTAACACGTGCTGCAAAAGTGGAAGCATTCAGTTCGTGATCTGCATGTAAAACCAAAGCCTTATCCAGAGCTTCTATAGCGACTTTATCTGGAATCTCACCTGTAAGCATATATAAGAAATTTTCGACTATGGATTTGCCTGACTTGGGACTGATCACTTCTTTGCCTTCGCGAATTCGAGCAAAAGCAGCAATGACTGTAGGGATTTGCGCTTGCAGCTTGACCGCTTTTAAAACATTGGCCTCTCGGCTCATATCGTTGGCGTGCACATCATACAAAGCTAAGCTTGAAACTGCTGTACGTAGTGCAGCCATTGCATTTGTATCCTTGGGATAAAGCTTCATTTGGTCAATTACAGCATTCGGGATCACTGAATGAGCACCCAAATCTGCTTGAAGTTGAGTTAATTCAGTTTGATTCGGAAGCTTGCCATACCACAGCAGGTAAGCGACTTCCTCGAATGTTGCTTTCTCAGCAAGCTCATCAATGTCAATACCTCGATACGTTAATATCCCATCAATGATCGAGCTGATTGAAGATGTCGTTGCGACAATACCCTCCAAGCCTTTAGTTGCCGTCATGTTGATTCTCTCCTTTGTGTTTTAAGATTTATATATGAATGCAAATGCATCATTCAATAAGTAATGTTTATCAATATCCATCTTCTAATAATAATCTATTTTGGGGTAATTGTGAATAATGGCAGACATAAAACTTCATTATCAGCATTATAAACTATTTTTGTCGTATCCGTTTTGAAGATATGACAATTGGTGTTAAAATGAATTTTGACTTACTGCAATCCAACCATGCAACAGGAGGTTCACATGATCAAGTTCAAAAGGGTAGGCATCATCGATATTGGCTCCAATTCCATTCGTTTGGTCATAAATGAAGAAACGGAGCATGGGGCTCATCATGTTATTGATGAAAGCAAGGATTCTGCACGACTCAGTGAGAAAATAGGCCCCGATGGTATTTTAAAGCTAGAAGATCAACAGGTCATTGCGCAAATCCTCAATTATTTCAGAAAAATATGTGAAGCGAATCGAACAGCTGTCATCCGTGCGGTTGCCACAGCAGCTATTCGGAATGCCACCAATTCTGCAGATATTCTTCGCTTTTTAATTCAAGAAACTGGATTAACCGTCGAGCTATTAAGTGGTGAAGAAGAAGCACGCTTAGGATTTCTCGGGATGATCAACGCCATAGACTTGGAAGAGGGCTTTCTTGTTGACATCGGTGGCGGCAGCACGGAAATCAGTTTATTTCGCGATCGAAGCCTTGTATACAGTGTTTCCTTTCCCTTTGGATCTGTCAATACAACAAAACGTTATACACGTAATGGCGAACTGACTCCTGACGATATCGGACGTATTCAAAAAATGGTTGTGACTGAGCTGGAGAAGCAAAAATCATGGTTGCATAGCCATAAGGGACTTGCACTTGTAGGACTAGGCGGAACCATTCGCAGTATTTGCAAAATCGATCAGCGTCAAAAAAAATATTCTTTACCTTTAACGCACAATTACGACATGGATAGCACTTCAGTTGATCGTTTAGTTCAAGAACTGTCCGCTCTTTCCCTGGAAAATAGAAAAAAGGTAGAAGGTATGTCAAAGGATCGTGCAGATATCATTGTACCGGGAATTGTCATTTTACAGACCCTATTCCGCTTTATCGGTGCCAGCTATTACAAAATCAGTGGGTCTGGCATCCGCGATGGCTTATATTACGAAATCGTCAATCCTCAGCAGCCTAAAATCACTGATGTTTTAAAACATAGTGTGCGTAATTTACTCGCCTTACATCCATCTGTACCTTCCATACATGTAAAGCATATTAATCAGCTTGCCTTGAAGCTATTCGATAAGTTAAACGTTGCACAGACATTAGCTGCCCGAACTCGTGATTATCTCGACACGGCTTCCTTACTTTATCGAATTGGTGTGACCGTGCTCTATTACGAATACGTCAAACACACCTTCTATTTAATGGCACATTCGCGAATTGATGGCTTGAGTCACCGTGAAATTTTAATATGTGCATTTATTGCCTCTTACAAAAATAAAAATCGGACAAAGAAAATGTGCTTAGAATATAAAGACATTTTAACAGGGGCCGATTTACAAATCATAGAGAAGCTGGGAATGCTTCTGCAGTTAGCTATTGCTTTAGACCGCAGTGAGACACAGCCCGTTCAATCACTTCATGTATTCCTCAATAAAAAAAAGCTTGCTCTGGATTTGGTTTGCAGTCATTCACCCGTTATTGAAATGCGCGAAGTTCAGTTGCTGCAAAAGGAATTCAAGAAAACTTGGGAGCTTCAACTTGTTCTGACTTCCAAGCTTTAATATTCATCGCTTCATATTGACTGCGCCGTGGCTTCTCAGGATCAAGAATCGTTTGATACAACCCATTCGTTTGCAAATGCCTTGCTTTGACATTATCACACAAAGTAAGCTGCAGAATTCGAATGAGGTTGTTTTTGATAGGTTTATCCAATACCGGACACATTAATTCAATGCGCCTCGTTAAATTACGTGTCATCCAATCCGCGCTAGAAAGCCAGATCGATGGATCATTAACATTCTGGAAATAGAAAATACGCGAATGCTCCAAAAATCGATCCACAATGCTTCGTACCGTTATATTCTCACTCAAGCCTACTACTCCAGGTCTTAAGCAGCATACGCCACGAATGATCAAATCAATCTTCACGCCCGCTTGCGAAGCTGCATAAAGCTCATCGATCATTTCTTGATTGGAAAGTGAATTCATCTTGGCAATAATACGAGCTGGCTTGCCTTCAGCCGCATTCTTAGCCTCTTGGCGAATGATATTAAACAGCTTTTGTTGCATATCCGTAGGTGCAACACCAAAGGCTTGTAAATGTTGCGGTGCGGAATAACCTGTAATTTCATTGAATAATGCTGAAGCATCCTCGCCGATTATTGAATGACTAGTAAACAAACCAATATCAGTATAATAACGTGCTGTAATATCGTTGTAATTTCCTGTACCGACATGCACATATCTATGCAAAACATCCTGCTCTTGACGAACAACCAAGGTGATTTTGGCATGTGTTTTTAACCCAACCAAACCGTAAACCACATGGCATCCAGACTTTTCCAACATCCGCGCCCAAGCGATATTACGTTCTTCATCGAAACGTGCTTTCAGCTCCACAAGAACCGTCACCTGTTTTCCAGATTCAGCCGCTCTTGCAAGAGATTGAATAAGTGTAGATTGGCCACTTACCCGATAGAGCGTCATTTTGATCGCCAATACCTGAGTATCCTCTGCGGCCTGAGCAATAAAATCACTGACGACTTCAAAGGTTTCATAGGGGTGATAAATCAAAACATCCTTTTGGCGTAATACTTGGAAAAAGTCATCCGTTTCATCAAATTCACTCGGATATACAGGTTCAATTTCAGTAAAACGCAATTTTTCATGCCCGACAATGGCATTAGATAGCTTCATTAGATAGCTGATATCAATCGGCCCATCAATTTCAATTACATTCTCATCAATTTCAAATTCTTCTTTTAACATCGCCAAAGCGTAAGGATGCATCCCTTTTTGCACTTCCAAACGAATCGGTAATCCCCAGCGGCGCCGACGCAGCTCTTTTTCAATTTCTTCGAGCAGGTCCTCTGCACCTTCTTCGTTTAGTGTCAAATCCGCATTGCGAGTAACCCGAAATCCATGTACAGCAAGCGGGATATAACCGCTGAATAACGTCTGAATGTGTCGCTGAATTAACTCTTCTAAGAGAATAAATTCTTGCTTTTTACTATTCACCCGTACTGGAATACGCACAAATCGCGATAAATTAGAAGGGACTTGGACGATTGCAAAATAGGGTTCGTCATCCGGATCATCACCCTCTTTTAACAACAAAGTGGCTAGGTATAAGGATTGATTGTGCACAAGCGGAAAAGGCCGGCTTTGATCTACTGCCATTGGCGTCAGAACAGGAAATATAATATCATGAAAATAGGTATCCAACAGCTTTTGTTGATGGGTAGATAGCTCATCATAAGAAGCAAAGATAATCCCTTTCTTGGTAAGCTGCCTGCTAATATCACGAAAGGTTTTATATTGTTCAGCAACCATGCGCGCGGTTCTTTTTGTAATTCGTTTAATTAAACCCGATGGTATGTAGCCTGTGAAATCTTTTTTTAAATACCCTGCTTTAAATTGATCCATGATACCGGCAAATCTAACGCTCATAAACTCGTCTAGATTCGTAGAAACAATCGATAGAAACTTAACTCGTTCCAATAACGGTGTTTCTGAGTCCTGAGCTTCCTCAAGAACACGCCAGTTAAATTCAATCCAACTCAAATCACGATTTATATAATTCGATGTACTCATAGGGCCTCCATTTAGATAGACTCATCTTAGTATGAATCAACTACGTTCTCAGTGTGTTAAGGTTATATAAACGTATTGTAAATTCGGGCATTATCTTGGTTTGCCACATCTTTATTCCAGTATAACCCTTCTCATGATACAATACAGGTATAAAGTTGAAAGCTGAAAGGATGAAAAACTTGGATAAACAATTACAGAAACAAATTTTACGTGGTTTCTTTGTAGGTATCGTAATTGTATTGATTGCTTTAGCTTTTGTTTATGTAGTTCCCTTGGTGTATCCATTCCTCTTTGGTTGGATTGTTGCTTATATTCTCAACCCGTTGGTCAATTTACTCCATAATAAAACAAAATTGCCGAGGATTCTGGCTACACTGATTTCATTGTTTCTCTTCTGTGCAGTGACGTTAGCTATTCTCACCGCTTTAACAATTAATATTATCGTTGAAATTGGTGCCTTGGCTGATACGATTCAGCATAATATTAACACATGGCGAGATGAACTCATTGTCTATATAAATTCAGACTATATACAGAACATTGTTACACAAATAAACGTGTTTTATCAAGAGAATCCACAGCTTCATGATACGATCAACTCAAATTTATCCAACTCAGCGAAAACAATTGCCGGCTTAAGCTCTTCCATCGTTACAGTTGTCTTTAATCTGGTAGTGAGCTTCATTACATCTTTACCAAGCTATGCCACCTTTATGATTATCGGATTGCTCGCCGCCTTTTTTATCAGCAAAGATTGGTACAAATTAATTAAACGATTTGCAGCGTATTTCCCGGATAAAATCCGTACTTCTACTTTAACCATTTGGAATGATTTACAAAAAGCCTTGTTCGGCTATGCTCGAGCACAAATGATACTTATTTCGACTACAGCTTGTTTTGTTCTTATCGGTTTGATCATTCTCAATGTCAAATATGCCATCACGATAAGCTTCCTTATTGGACTATGTGATTTAATGCCTTATCTAGGTGTCGGCGCCTTTATGGTACCATGGATTATCTTTTTATTCATTCAGGGTGATATCTATTTAGGCGTTGGAGTTAGTGTGGTTTATGCGATTGTATTAGTAGTCCGCCAAACCATCGAGCCAAAAGTATTGGCATCCAGTGTTGGTTTGAATGCCTTAGCTACTTTGGTTTCCATGTTTATTGGGCTTAAACTATTCGGTGTGCTCGGCTTAATCATAGGTCCTGTATCATTGATTATTCTGACATCTTTCCACAATGCCAATGTGTTTAAAGATATTATGTTATATGTGAAAGGCAGTCCGCCGATAATCGAAGAGCTTTAGCTCAATTATCCCCCTGTAAAAAGCTTAAACAAATCAGGTGCAACTTTGTCGATGCGTACGGGTTTCCACGCTCTGTTTATCCAGACATGCTTCGTTTCACCACTGACTAATAGCTCTCCTCTAGGTTCAATCGGCAGGCTTTGGCTTTGATCCACTTCTAATAGTGATGAGCCTTCTTGCTGCGGTAGTCTGCGAATTTCACTATTAAATCTGACACGTATATTGGAATATTCAATCATTTTTGTATAGATCATCAATTGATCGTCATAACGAGCCGGTAGTCTGAACTTGATCTCCGCATCCGTCAGCGGAAGTAATAATCCGCGTTTCTCCAAGTCCTCATAGGTCATTCCTCTTGCGCGTACCCATTCGGTGCGGCCAATTTCGAACCAATTCAAATAGTTTGCATGGTAGACGACACCCATTTGATCGGTTTCCTGATATCTCACTCGTAATGGATGGCTTGACCAAGTTTGTGGCATTTTGTACCTCCTTAAGGCTTGCCTTGGCAAGCCCTCATCGTAAGCATAAGCTTTGCTTTGCTTTGCTTTGCTTTGCTTTGCTTTGCTTTGCTTTGCTTTGCTTTGCTTT
>JBBDSZ010000051.1:244467-245076 GCA_040904685.1 Paenibacillaceae bacterium
GGCTTGCCTTGACAAGCCCTCTTCGTAAAGCATAGGCTTTGGCTTGCCTTGGCAAGCTTTCATCGTAAGCATAAGCTTTGTTGGATGTAACTCTGATTCACGACTTCATGGCATCTTGCTTCCTCTGCTCAAAAGTATACCCTTTCAAGACAAGCTGAACGCATAAACTGAGCTCATAGTCTGAACTCATTAGCTCCATACTCTGAACTCTCAAGGAAAGAATTTCGTAATTAGTGTCTTTATTTTCTTTAAATGACCCTCGGAATTCCCATATCTGTATCAAATGACGAGAGAATTTCGTTATTTGAGAAAATTTTTCCCTAATAACTACAAAATTTCCTTATCTCAACTGAACTATGTTACTTAGGCGTTCTAATGCTGATTTTCAGCTTTACAGACTAACTTCGATGCTACTTCGGCGCTCTAATGCTGATTTTCAGCATTGCAGGCTAACTTTGATGTTACTTCAGCGTTCTAATGCTGATTTTCAGCATTGCAGGCTGACTTTGATGTAACTTCAGTGCTCTAATGCTGATTTTCAGCATTGCAGGCTGACTTTGATGTTACTTCAGCGTTCTAATGCTGATTTTCAGCATTGCAGGCTGACTT
>JBBDSZ010000052.1:0-25960 GCA_040904685.1 Paenibacillaceae bacterium
CGGAGCAGGGGAAAAGCTGGAGATTGCATCAAAGGCTTACCTATTGCTACGATAGCGGAATAGCCTCTGAAACATTTGCCTATGCTTTTCGTCTGTGTAAAAAAAGGGGGAAGATACATTATCATGGAAAATTTCAAACTCATGTTGCTGATACTTGTTTGCTTCGGATTATCAGCATGTTCAAGTTCAAGCAATAATCAAGAGCAACAAATCCATACAGGCAGCAATATTTTGAAAACGTTTGGTGACGAAGACTTAATGCGGATGCAGGAATTTGTAGATAGATTCAATGATAAAAATGGTGACTACGTTCTGGCAATTCCGCCTATCATTGACGGCGGATACACGATTTACGATTTGAAGTCAGATGGTAACTTGCTAACCATCAGAATGGATAGCACGAGGGACATCTACGGTGGTAAGGAATCAACATTCACGTGCGGGGCGATGAAAATCCAAGATGAAGGAGATAAGCAGCATCTCGTATTAGGCAAATGCGAGGGGTTAGAAGAAGATGCCGCAGCGGAAGTGATTTTTTTTACTTTCAATAGCGGTCTCACTCAATAACAAGTGAACAAATGAAGATGGCATTGAACTAACGGAATGATAGTAGTATTCCTCCATTAACCATATATGTTAAGATGGGTGAAAGAATAATGGAAATAAGTCTTTGTTATAATAGTTATAGACTGAGACCTACAACGGATGAAGAACAATTATTGTTAGTCCGTAGAAATGAATTATTCGAAGAATGGTTAGAAGAAACGAAGACAGATGGTAACAAGCCTCATCCACTCCATAACGACGAACATACTGTTTATCAGCAGAACTACAATATCAAGTTAAATGGATAAAGGACTTATAAGAAACTCAAAGTGACTGCACATAAAACTGTTTCCACGCTTCGGGATATTCGCTCCTCGGATCGCCGATGTGTAAGGAGGATGATAAGTCATACTGACGGATCATCCGATAACAGTGTTTATTAAGTTAACAGATACTAAAGCGGAGGAGCTTGCTAAGGCAGCTCTTTTTGTGTTTATAGAAGTAAAGGGCAGGTTCGACAAGTTCTGTTATAAGCGTAAAAGCCGAAATGCATTTAGTGCGGGGAAACTCGCACGCTCCGTGTGGAGCAGGGGAAAAGCCGGAGATCGTATCAAAGGCTTACCTATTGCTACATTAGCGAAATAAAATTAAGAAACTACATTGGAGGGTCATATGAGACAAATCACAGTACAGCTTATTTTACTGTTGACAATAAGTGTAGCGTTATTTGGTTGTGAACGGAGTTCCCAGCAAAACGATGCTGTAGCAGGAGACAAACTTTACGTCCCAGAGGGTTATACAATGAAACTTTCTTCATTGAAATTAACTGAAGTAGCACCGCTCCCCTATTTTACTAAACCGTTCATCTGTGTGGCAAAAGACGCAGATGGGCAACAATTTGCAGTTGTATTTCACTCTACCGATAAGGTTGAAACCGTAAAACTACCTATTCCTTACGAAAATACAATAAAACAAATAGGATCGGAGGGATATATAATTAAAGTTGGAACAACTTCCGTGCAAAATTTACACTTGTTTGAAATCAACAATAATTTATTTTGGAATTTCGATGATGGGACAGGGAAAGTATATTTGACACTCAAAGGCGAGGTTGTAACGGACCCGTTTAAAAGCACCCAATGAGGGCAATTTTATTTAGATTTACAAAAAGGAAACATAATGTGAGATTAAACTAACGAAAACGATAGTTGAGGAACTTGCTATGCCACGGCTCCTTTTTCATTAGATGAACTAACGGCAGTTATATGAAGTAAGCTTATGTTAAAATAAGGAACAAGCATCAGAAAGATGGGGGTGTAACTAATGCTCTCAGTATTAATAAATACTTCTAATTATGACCACGATTTACTATGAAAAAAATAAAATCTCGTGAGATTTTATATGCTAAATGCGTTGTCATTTAAGCATACTTACATTTGCATTTTATTTGCTTGTTCTTCTGCATAGTCCCCGAGTATAGGGAGCTTAAACCATTTTCCTTGATAAGCCTGGAACAATAGCACAAGCCATAAAATAAAAGCCACAGGTGAGAGGATTAGACTGATCAGCCAACCAATGATTGGGATAAAGCCTAGAACCATATTGAGAATAATGAATACAGCTGTGATCATAATGGATTGAAAGGCGTGAAATCGAACTAATTTACTTTCCTTTTCAATCACCAAAAATAGGATACCAGTAACTAAACCAAAAACGTAAGTTAGCAAAGATGCTACATTCTCGTCCATTCCTGTAGATGATTTCCCTTTTGTTTGCGTCAAGATATTCATCTCCTTTAATTATGTATTATTGTTTACATATGTATTCGCTATCATTGTTTTTAACGCCTGCTATTATTTATGAAATGAATTAAAAATTTATGCTATCCCATTATTTTTATTCACGTATTTGTTTCAGAAAGATGAAAATTGGGTAAACAATGAAATAGGGCCATGGGTCGCTATGATTAGTTTCAGGAGGTGCAAGTCATGAGTGATACTATTCACTTACAAGAAAGAGCAGGTTCCACTAAATCAGATTTAAAGCAAATGAGAGCACAGGGAAACATTCCGGCTGTTGTATATGGGCAGGAGATTGGCAGTATCCAGGTTACGGTCAGTGAAAAAGAAATTGTAGCTGCAATGAAGAAAAATACGCGCGCAATTCTCGAAGCCGTTTTACCATCAAACAAAATGCATCCCGTATTGATTCAGGAATATCAACGAGATTCGATAAGCGGAAAGCTTCTGCATATCGATTTTCATCAAATCAATATGAATCAAAGCATAGAAACAATGGTAACCATTCACTTTACAGGCGAATCCTCTGGAGTGAAAGAAGGCGGAATTCTTCAAGTAGAAACGCATGCTGTCCAAGTGCGTTGTATGCCCAAAAAGCTGCCGGATACAATTGAAGTTGACATCAGCAAGCTTGGGATTGGGGATCACCTATTAGTTTCTGATCTAATGTTTGAGCAAGGTGTAGAGATTCTAACAGATCCTAGTGCCATGCTAGTTACAATCCTCGCTATTCAAAAGAAGGATGAAGCACTTGAACCTGATGTAGCTGCTGAAGAAGGTAAAGTTGAAACTAAAGAATCAGTAGAAGCCAAGTAATAAATCGTTAAAGAGAAACGACCATGTGATTTCCGAAGTGGTTGTTTTGCCTTCCAATAAAACGCAAATTGCATAGATTCAGCAATTTCATTGTGACTAGTTAAGCGGTAAACTCATTCAGTTCAGTAATACCCCCTATTTATAATGAAAGCTTGGCTTAATTGCCGAGCTTTTTTGCGTATTTTGAATTGAGAAGCTGCTTTTTTTAGTTAAATATTTGTTATTGAATAGTTTAACAATCTATATTATAATAAGTTAAACGTTTAACAAAAAGGTGATGACAAATGAAAAGAATAACTATAAAAGATGTAGCTAAAGCAGCGGGGGTATCAACTGCCGCAATATCTTATGCATTAAATGGGAAAGAGGGAAAGGTTTCTGCAGATACATTGGAAAAAATTAAAGAAGCAATCATCACTTTAAATTATATTCCGGATTTTTCTGCTAGAAGTCTTGCTAATAATAAATCATATTTGATTGGAGTGGTCATTCCTCAAACCGAGGATCATAGCCAGTTGATTCTTGAAAACCCTTTCTACAGTGAAATTGTGAGCGGTATCGAATCAGAATTACGTAAGCAAAGTTATCATTTTATCTTATCGGGAGTGGATAAAGGAAAAGGATATTTAGATATCTCGATGCAAAGAAAGTTAGATGGAGCTATTATCATGGGTATATATGGTGAAAGCTTTTATGAAGAGTTAAAGAAGGTCAAAATCCCGATTGTCTTAATAGACAGCTACATCAATGATAGCTACTTTCAAAAAATTGGCATCGATGATGAGTATGGGGGAAAAATTGCAACACAGCATTTAATCGAGAATGGACACGGCAACATCGCCCTAGTTACAGGGAAAATTAAAAAGGATGGCGTTGTGGAAAAACGATTTTTAGGATACAAAAGCGCAATAGAGGAAGCTGAATTGTTTTATAATCCTGATTTTGTTTTTGAAGATTCCGTAAGCTATGAGCACGGAGTGATTGCAGGGCGGATCATTGCCCAGAAGCATCCTGAAATTACTGGAATCTTTGCAACTGCTGATATGGTAGCCTTTGGAATCATTAGCGGTTTGGCTGAATATGGAAAGAAGGTTCCCGATGACGTTTCCGTGATTGGCTTTGATGACATCCCCATGGCGAAGATGTTCGTCCCACAATTGACTACTATCCGGCAAGATATCAAAGCTAAAGGAATAACCGCCGCTCGCTGCTTGCTTGAGGCGATCGATGAGAACGCTACCAATAATCCTTTGAAAATCTTATTGCCACTTGAATTAGTTGAGAGACAGACAGTTAAAAAAATAAATAAATAAATTTTACAACAGAGAATGGAGGGGCGAACATGATCGGAGAAAGAAAGCTCACAAAATGGGTTGTAATCATATTGTTTTTACTACCGAGCTTACTGGGACTTATCCTTTTTAACCTTTTACCAATTTCAATCTCGGCATATATTAGTTTAACGGATTGGGATTTAATAACTAAAGCACATTTTATCGGATTTAAAAATTATTTGGATGTTTTCAGGGATGAGTACTCCATTCAAGCGATAGGCAATACATATAAATTTATTGCAGGTTACCTGCCGCTTACCTTATGCTCCAGTCTTTTCCTAGCTGTATTGTTGAATCGTAAAATCAGATTTATGAAATTTTATCGTGCAGCGGTGTTCGTTCCTGTCATTACATCATGGGTCGCTGTATCGATGATCTGGAGATGGCTCTTGAATGGGCAAAGTGGATTAATCAATTACCTGTTATCTTTGCTGCAAATTCAAGGACCAGTTTGGCTTCAAGATTTTTTCTGGTCCATGCCGGCTATTATTATGGTAAGCGTGTGGAAAGATATCGGATTTATCTCGATTATACTGTTGGCGGGTTTACAGGAAGTTCCAGAGGATTATTATGAATCTGCTGAAATTGACGGAGCTTCATCTTTACAACAATTTTTTAAAATATCTCTACCATTGTTAACTCCAGCTTTGTTTTTTGTAGTTATTATCTCATTAATTAATTCCTTTCAATTGTTTGACCAGGTTATAGTGATGACGAACGGTGGGCCTGCTGGAAGCACAAGCTCGATTGTACTTGAAATCTTTAATAATGCTTTCAAAAGCAATCGTATGGGATTTGCATCCGCACAATCATGGGTTTTATTCATTATGATATTTATCGTCACGATCATTCAAAACCAAATACAAAAAAGGTGGGTTATATATGATAGGTAATTCTGCCCGCTTCAATAATTTGGCTACGCATCTTTGCTTGATTATTGCAGTAATTTGTTTAATCGTGCCTTTTCTATGGATGCTTTCCGGGGCTTTTAAAGACACTTTAGAGGCCGTAGAGATACCACCGCATTTCCTTCCGTCTAAATATAATTTTGATAATTTCAAAGAAATCGCCAAGTACTTTCCGATTTACAAATTTCTTTGGAATAGTGTTTTTGTTTCGGTAACGACAACTGTTCTCCAAGTTCTAGTTTGTGCGATGTCGGCATTCGTTTTTGCCAAAATTCGTTTTAGAGGCAATAACGCACTATTTCTTATTTACCTGATCACGATGATGATCCCGTTTCAAGTTACGATGACCCCATTGTTTGTTATTTTTCAAAAGCTTCATTTGTTAGATAGCTACTGGGGATTAATTTTACCAGGAATATTCAGTGCTTATGGGACATTCTTAATGCGGCAGCATATGTTGACGATTCCTAATGCGTTACTGGAATCAGCCTTTATTGACGGAGCATCCTATTTCTCGGTATTCCGGCGTATTATGCTTCCATTGAGCAAGCCCGCATTGGCAACACTATCAATTTTCTCCTTTATGGGCGTATGGAATAACTTTTTGTGGCCGTTGATTATCATTAACAGTAAAGATTTAATGACTCTTCCGTTAGGACTTAGCATGTTAAAAGGAAGATTTTCTACGGTATGGAATCTTTTGATGGCAGGTAATGTGATTAGTTTTATACCCATATTCATTGTTTTCCTTTTTGCACAAAGATACTTTATACGTGGGATCACAATGAGTGGCATAAAATAATCAAGGTACTATTTAGGGAGGTGATGCAGTAAGTATGGTGTCTGTTTAATTGGCGTTATAACAGGTTATCTAGGGGTTTGTAACTTTAATTGAAGGGTGAGGGGAAAATGAAAAAAACGTTTGTATTAATGATGGCCATAATGATGATTGCAGTTGTATTCGCAGGTTGTTCCAAATCAAGCAATGAGGCAGCCACCACAGCACCAGCTACGGCGGCACCTACTGCGGCGCCGGCAACCGAAGCGCCAGCAACTGAGTCACCGACACCTGAACCGGTTAAGCAAGTAACGATTAAAGTCATGAACTATACGCCAAATGGCGGTCAAGAAGAAACGTATGCCGAAATGGTGAAATTATTTGAAGCTGCAAATCCGGGTATTAAAGTTGATTCTCAGATATTAGCCTATGCAGATTATTTTACTAAGCTCAATACAGTAATAGGCTCTGGAAGTTCAGTGCCGGATGTATTCGAAGTGGGCTACGAAGGTTTTGCATCCTATGCTGCTAAGAATGTATTGTTGGATTTATCTTCTACTATTGCTGCGGATACAGCATTTAAACCAGATGTTTACAAGAAGCTGGCTTATGATGCATTCAATTACAATGGCAAACAATATGGTGTTTCTGAAAGCTTCTCCAATGTTATCCTTTATTATAATAAAGATTTATTTGATGCCAAAAAAGTCGGTTACCCGCAACCAGACTGGACTTGGAAGGAAGAACTGGAAGCTGCACAGAAGCTGACGGATGCCAAAGCTGGCGTTTGGGGCACTTTCGCTCCGATTCAATTCTACGAGTTCTTTAAAACCGTAGCTCAAAATGGTGGCGGCATCTGGGGCAAGGACAATAAAACATTAACCATCAACAGCAAGGAAAACGTTGAAGCATTGAATTGGATGCTGGACAAGGCGCGTAAATATAAAGTTTCACCGGCATTAAATGATGATACGTTTAACCAACCGGATGCAGATTTAAATGCTTTTAAAGCTGGTAAATTAGCTATGCTAAGAGCGGGAGTCTGGAATTTAGGCTCATTCACTAAAGACGCTAAATTCAAGTGGGATATTGCGCTTGAACCAGGGAATACACAAAAGGCGCATCATTTCTTTGCAGATGGCTTGGTAGCTTCAAGCACTACAAAGAATGCGGATGCCGTTTGGAAATATATTAAGTTCATGTCCTCTGATCCAGCAGCAGTAGGTGTGCGTATTGCCAAAGGATGGAGTATTCCAGCAGTTGCTGATCCTGCAACGATGGACGCTTATTACAAGATGACACCTCCTGACTCGAGAAAATACATCTCTGAGGCATTGGATTCCCTAGTATTGCCTCCAGTAGGTCCAATTCCTGATAAATGGAATGATTTACAAAAGGCCGTAAGTGGTGAGCTTGATAAAGCAAAATTGGGTAGATTAGATGCGAAAAAAGCTTTGGATAACGCTCAAGCCAATGCTGAAAAATTATTGAAATAAGCTTTAACACCATGAGGGACAATTGCGAGAATTGGATTGTCCCCTATTTATCATCAATTTTCAAAGGAGAACTCCAAATGCAATCGAATTTCAAAGAAATATTAAATGAAGAAGAAACCACGCTATTATTAACTCAAAAGAGCTTCCGAAGAGAAGGAGCATTTCTCAGTTATTTTTTTATTAAATTTGATGAACCGAGGAAATCTCTTCCTTTTACTAAATACAGCTTTAATACTACAAACGACTTTCATGAGTTGGTATATTGGTTATGGATTGTTGGAGAGTATACGAATCAAACTGAGGATTTGTCTTTACTTACTGAATATAAAGATCAGATCGTTAACGCAATTGAGGAAACTCGGAGTTTATGGAATAAACCCCAGAAACATTGGTTAAATGATTTTGAGATGGGTATATACACAAGTAATATTTCGATTGCATATGGGGCTTTATTGGCCATAAATCATCATTATTCGCATGAAGGGGTTCAAAAACTACTCAATGAGATACGCAAGTTCTTATTTGCCAAGTTAATTAAAAGTGAAAAAATCGTAAGCGAGCTTGGGGATAACCAAATCCATGGAGATATTATCTTAAGCGCTGTCCCTTACGGAATGCTTGGGATTGAAGATCGGATTTTGATTGAAGCTTTGCACATAACAGAGAAAGAGCTCGTAACCAAAGGGGTGAGATTATCCAATTCGGATATGTACTACGGAGGCTGTGAACGAGCTGATTTGACCTGTATTCTGGCTTGGTATTATTCAGAGAAAGGTGACTTGTCTAGAGCCAAACAACTTTTGGAGCAAGTAAAATTGCAAGCAGAAAGAGATCCAAGCGGAAAGCTTTATGCGGTAGATGATAAGACGGCAAAAGAGGCATTGTATCATCAATATTGGATGGAGCAAAACAACAAAGAAGTGATTGAAAGTAAGCTGAGTCATATTTTATATGCAATTGCTGAACGCAATGTTAGTAAAAAGCTTCAAAACAACAGTCAAAAGAACGGATCTGCTATTAAATTCATTCATCAACCTACCGGGAGTGATGATCCTTATTTTAAAGCAAATTTTGAAAGAATCCCCAGGTATCCGCAATCAAATGAGAATGTCGTCCTGAACTTAGTTACTGAGCCGCTAAATCCGCAACAAAACATCAAAGTTGAATGGAGTGTAGGGGGGCAATTACAGACTTCTGAAAGAATGAAGCTGGTTCAAGCGCCAGATGGTGAAAAATTGTGGAAAGCTGAATTAGGTTCTTTTCAGCTAGGAGATGAGGTTGAATACAGATTTCAGCTAGATCAAGCAGGTGGAGTCTCCTGTTCCGATACCTACGTATTTAAAGTAAGGCAATGGCTGCCTTTAATTCATACATCAGAGCTCATTGCAGACAATGAGCGGATTCAATTGCCGTTTAAACCGCTTGTACCCAATGGGCCTATTCCCTTGCTAGTAATCAGTAAGAATGAGACGGAAGAGTTGAAGTTATCCTTTCGATTAAACAGTAGTTTGGCAGCACCAAGCCTTGTGGGTATATCAGGGAATAATGCGAAACTGCAGTTTGAAGCTCACTCCGTAAAGGTAAAGCTGGACGAAAATGGTTATCATTTCTTGGGATGCAATGAACAAAGCACAATCTGGGAAACCTATACAAAGCATGGCGAAAGCTTTGCTGAGGTTTTGACCGATGGATCTGGAACTGTATTCAAGATAAGAATCAAATTTGCCCAGAAAAATGGTGAAAAATGGTTTGGCATGGGAGAGCGATACTCTCATATGCAATTTAGAGGACTTAACATTGACAATTATGTTTATAACGAATATAGGGATCAGCAATTGAAAACGTATATTCCTAGTCCTTTTGCGATAAGTTCGGAAGGGTATGGCATTTATTTGGATACTTTGTCTTATTCCATGTTTAAATTTGGTACTTCACTTAACGACATGCTTGAAATCGAAGCAGATGTCAGCGGCGATAATGAAGGAATTGATCTATTTCTTTTCTCAGGAAAGCCTTTGGATGTCATTCGTCAGTATACGGACATTACTGGAAAACCGATGCTGCCTCCTAAATGGTCATTTGGCCCGTGGATGTCAAGTAATAATTGGGATAGCCAAGCAGAAACTGTGAAACAAGTGAAATTGACGAATAAATACCAAATTCCGGCAACCGTTATTGTCTTGGAGCAATGGAGTGATGAAGCTACCTTTTATGTTTTTAACGATGCGCAGTATAAGGCAAAGGAAGGATTAGATCATTTGAGCTATGCGGATTTTGATTTTCCAGCATGGGGACGATGGCCTGATCCGCAAAAGATGGTTCAGTATTTACATGAGTCTGGACTTAAAGTACTGCTGTGGCAAATACCGATACAAAAACACTTGTATGGAGCTCTTCATGCGCAAAAGGATGAGGATGAAAAAGCCATGCTTGCATCGGGTTATCATGTTAAGTTAAGTAATGGCGAGCCTTATCGTATTCCGTATAATTGGTTTAAAGACTGTTTGATTATTGATTTTACCAATCCGGCTGCCAAAGAATGGTGGTTTAGTAAACGAGAATATTTATTGGACGAAGTTGGGATTGATGGCTTTAAAACCGATGGGGGGGAGTGTGTTTTCGGCAAAGATGTATTATTTTTTGACGGCACACCTGCAGATAAGATGAGAAATCGTTATCCGAACGATTATATTGGCAGTTACTATGATTTTGTGCAACAACATGTAAAAGGCAACGGTATTACCTTTAGCAGAGCGGGATATGTCGGATCGCAAAAGTATCCGCTGCATTGGGCTGGAGATGAGAGATCGACCTTTGCGGCATTTCGTGCTTCCATTATTGCGGGGTTAAGCTGCAGCGCATCAGGGATTCCTTTCTGGGGCTGGGACTTGGCTGGCTTTCATGGAGATATTCCTACAGCGGAGCTGTTTATTCGTTCCACACAAATGGCTACTTTTTGTCCAGTGATGCAATATCATGCCGAATCCAAGGGGGAATTTAATCAAGACCGCACACCTTGGAATATCGCGGAAAGAACGGAAAGTCCGCTGGTCTTAGAGCAGTATAAAAGGTTTGCCGATTTAAGAATGAATTTATTGCCCTATATTTATGATCAAGCAACAGCCTGCAGTAAATTCGGAATCCCATTAATGCGAGCTATGTTCATTGATTATCCCGATGATCTAAGCTGTTCAGAGCTTAAAGAACAATATTTATTCGGTGACAGCTTGCTTGTTGCACCAGTAACCTATGAAGGCGATACAACCAAAAAAGTATATTTTCCGCAGGGTAAATGGCTTTCGCTATTTGGAAATGAAGAAGTGACTGGAAGCATAATGAAGACTTGGAAGGCGCCACTAGATGAAATTCCAGTTTTTATTAAACAAAATAGCGTCATTCCGGTTAATTTGTCGAAAACGTATCAGTTAGGCAGTCATATTGGTAACCGAGTAGATCAATATGAGCAGCTTTGTTTAGTCATCTACATGACGAATCAAATCGATTATACATTTAGAGATGATTTAGGAACCATGATTCATGTTAGTGCCATCCAACAATCGGGACTTATCCATGCAGTAGTGACCATGAGCTATGACAAGCCAATTACGCTTATTTTTAGAAAAGCTGGACAAGTAACCTGTGTTGAGGGGAATAGTGGTTCATTCGACACAGTTAATCATTTGGAGCTATTAAGCGAGCTTACTGTTTGTCAGAACGATGAGGATATCTTCATTCAACTATCTGCTCAGCAAAATATTATAAAAGTTCATTTGAATTAATTGAATTTCTCTTGAAAACGAGTTTTCTGAGCTTAGAGCTTAGAAAGCTTATTTTAAAATATTAACTTTTTTGTATCAATTGAACTACTGGAAAACAAAAAAAATTGACATATAATTAAAGTTAATCGGTTAACTTATTTAACTTACTCTATAATTTATAAAATAGAAAATTTATTTATGCAAAGCTAGTGATATAATACATATATTATCACAGAAAATTTGTTCTTTTTTATATGCTCTTGTAAGGGATAAAAAAGACTTAATTCTCATCAATAACATGGAAATCACATCGTAATTGAGCGTGAATCTGTAAAAAAGCTATCCAAAATTGAGGTCCGTTAATAATGAAGAAGATTGTCAAGCTACCCATACGATTCTATCGAAAATTTATTTCACCTTTAAAGCCGCCAACCTGTCGGTTTTATCCGACCTGCTCGGAATATGCGTTGGAAGCAATCGAGGTGCATGGAGCTTTGAAGGGCACTTGGCTAGCAACTGTTCGAATTTGCAAATGTCATCCTTTTCACAAGGGTGGTGTGGATAAGGTGCCGCCACGCAAGGAGCCGAAGCAGCCGACTTGACATTTACCTCAGGTTTTCGGTATATTTCTATTAATTGAATGATGCATTCAATGAAGGGATAAGTAGATCGTATACCCTACGACAGAGAGCCGGGCATGCTGAAATCCGGTTAGGGGGCGCTTCCGAACATGGTCCTGGAGAATTTACTTTTGAGCGTAGGCTTTATGCTGCACGTAAAGGAGTGACGTGTTCCGACGTTAAAAGGAGGGTCTGCCAGCAAGCAGACCAACTGAGCCCAATATTCGCAAGGATCTGGGGAATATGGGTGGTACCGCGTGAGCTATAAGCTTTCGTCCCAATACGGATGAGGGCTTTTTTTGTTTTTCAAAAATCTATTTTTCAGGAGGTTTATGTAATGACAACAAATAAAAAAACGTTTTATTTGACAACACCGATTTATTACCCGAATGACAAGCTGCATATTGGGCATGCGTATACAACTGTGGCAGGCGATGCCATGGCGCGGTACAAAAGGCTAAGGGGTTATGAAACCTTCTTTTTGACAGGGACGGATGAGCATGGTCAGAAGATTGAACGCAAGGCTGCGGAAGCGGGCAAGACACCGTTGGAGCTGGTTGATGGTATCGTGAAAGGCATTAAGGATTTGTGGAGTAAGCTTGATATTTCCTATGATGACTTTATTCGCACAACAGAAGAACGGCATAAGAAGGTTATTCAGTCGATTTTTGCTCAATTGCTCGAGCAAGGGGACATTTACAAAGGTGAATATGAGGGCTGGTATAGCATTCCGGATGAGACTTACTATACGGAAACCCAATTGACGGACATTCAGCGCAATGAGCAAGGGGATATCATCAGCGGCAAAAGTCCGGATAGCGGTCATCCTGTTGAGCTTGTGAAGGAAGAAAGCTACTTTTTCAAAATGAGTCAATACGCAGATAGACTGCTTGCTTATTATGAAGAAAATCCAGAATTTATTCAACCGGAATCACGGCGCAATGAGATGATTAACAACTTTATCAAGCCAGGCCTTGAAGATCTGGCAGTTTCGAGAACGACTTTAAAATGGGGCATCCCTGTAAAAGGCGACCCTAAGCATGTGATATATGTATGGATCGATGCTTTATCGAATTATATAACAGCACTTGGTTACGGTGCAGAGAACGATGAGCTTTTCCAAAAGTTTTGGCCAGCGGATGTTCATCTTGTCGGCAAGGAAATTGTTCGATTCCATACGATTTATTGGCCGATCATGCTGATGGCATTGAAATTGCCGCTCCCCAAGAAGGTTTTTGCACATGGCTGGCTTTTAATGAAGGATGGTAAAATGTCGAAATCGAAGGGCAATGTTGTCGATCCTGTGACGTTGATTGATCGTTATGGGCTTGACGCGGTAAGATATTACTTATTACGTGAAGTTCCTTTTGGAGCGGATGGCACATTTACCCCAGAAGGCTTTGTGGATCGCTTGAACTTTGATTTGGCAAATGATTTGGGTAATTTATTAAATCGGTTTGTTGCTATGAATGAGAAATATTTTGCCGGTGTGTTGCCCCAATATATTGCCAATGCTACTGCGTATAATCAAGGGCTGGTTGATACAGCGCAAGCAACAGTCATTAAAGTGGAAGAAGCAATGGAGAAAATGGAGTTTTCCGTTGCGCTTAGCTCGATTTGGCAGCTCATTGGGCGAGCCAACAAATATATAGACGAAACCCTTCCTTGGAATATTGCCAAAGAAGAAGGACGTAAAGCCGAGCTTGGTTCAGTTATGTATCATTTGGCTGAAAGCCTGCGCATTGCTTCCATCTTGATTCAACCCTTTTTAACCCAGGCACCAGCTAAGATTTGGCAGCAGCTTGGGATTGAAGCAGGGGAGCTTACTACATGGGAAAGTGCATCTGTTTTCGGAACTTTGCCAGCTGGTTTACAGCTTCATAAAGGTGATCCCATTTTCCCGCGATTGGATGTGGAGCAGGAAGTAGCTTACATTGCAAGTGCAATGAAAGGCAGTGCACATAATGAAGCTGCAGTTAAGCCTGAAGAAATAAAATCCGCAAGTCCTACTAACACGGAAGCAGCATCACAAGCAGAAGAAATATCAATAGACGATTTCTTCAAGGTCGAGCTGCGTGTTGCTACAGTGCTTGCTGCCGAGCCTTTGAAAAATGCAGATAAGCTATTGAAGCTGCAGCTTGATTTAGGAACAGAGCAAAGACAGGTTGTTTCCGGGATTGCTAAATTCTATACTCCTGAAGAAATGATAGGACGTAAAGTGATTTGTGTGACGAACCTTAAACCTGTAAAGCTTCGCGGCGAATGGTCGCAAGGCATGATTCTTGCAGCATCTCACGGAGAGCAGCTCACTCTTGCTACAGTAGCAGAGGATCTACCAAACGGCGCAATTGTGAAATAAATAAAGTGAAAAAATTGGAGGTTATATAAGTGGCAGATGTTAATGTATGGTTTGCATTTTGGGCAGGGCTTGCTTCCTTTATTTCACCATGCTGTCTGCCGCTGTATCCTTCTTTTCTTTCCTATATTACGGGGATATCCGTCAGTGAATTGAAAAGCGGCAGTAAAACACGTGAAATGCGTAACAATACCATGCTGCATGCCTTGTTTTTTATTCTCGGCTTTACCATTATCTTCATGCTCATGGGAATGACTGCCGGTGCGCTGGCTGAGAAATTCCAAGACAATAAAGATTTGATTCGTCAGATCGCAGCTCTCTTAATTTTCATCATGGGCTTGATGATGGTAGGTATTTTTCAACCCATGTGGCTGATGAAGGAACGAAAGCTGCAGATTAAATGGAAGCCGGCAGGATATTTGGGTTCAGTTATAGTTGGAATGGGCTTTGCTGCAGGGTGGTCGCCATGTGTTGGACCCATGCTGGGAGCTATTCTTGCTTTATCCACCATTGAGCCAGGCACCTGGTTTTATTTGATTTCGGCTTATTCGCTTGGTTTTGCTATTCCATTTTTTGTGCTTACTTTTTTTCTGGGTTCAACAAAATGGATCGTACGTTATTCGGCTAGCTTAATGAAAATCGGTGGCGGTTTGATGATTATTATCTCTATTTTACTCTATACGGATCAAATGGTTCGAATCACAATCTTTTTCAATCAACACACACCGGATTGGCTTAAATTTTAAGTAAAGTAATCAATGCTGGCCTGCGGAAATTTCTCGAAAATTTGTTCTGTAATAAATACACGCAGAGCTTGTGCTTGTTCATCGGGATATACGTATTTCCCTTGTCCATATTTACCCCATTTGTATTTTCGTTTGGCCTCGTCCATTTCGAGCTTCGATTTGGGATAGCGCAATTCAATCACACGTTTCGCGGTTTTCGTAAATCGATGTTGAATTAATTCGAAAGTTAAGGATGATGCAGCTTCATGAGGCAGTGTTGCTTTAAGCTTTTCTAATAACTGTCTGTAGCCATCCTGCCAGCCTTCATACCAGATGATGGGGGCAATAATGAAACCTAGAGGATAACCCGCTTTAGCGACTCGTCCAGCAGCTTCTATGCGTTCCATGAAGCTAGATGTAGCAGGCTCGAAATTTTTGATCACATAATCCGCATTTACACTGAAGCGAATCCTCGTGTGTCCATTATGGCGTAAGGTTAATAAAGGATCGACATGATGGAATTTAGTAACAAAACGCAGACGTCCGTAGTCCTGATCTGCCATAAAGGTTATAAGTTCCTGTAAAGATCCAGAGATATGCTCAAGCCCTACAGGATCAGAGGTACAAGCAGCTTCAAACCGTGTCAATTCGGGGATACGTTCATTGATGTAATTTTGTGCAGCGTCTATAATGTCATCCGTATTCACATAGATCCTGATATAGGGTTTAGCACCAAGGGTCGTTTGCAGGTAACAATAATGGCAATGCGCCATACAGCCTGTAGCAATGGGAATGGCATATTCCGCAGATGGTTTCGATTGCGCGAATTTTAAGGTTTTTCGGATGCCGACAACAAGCGTTCTTTTGGCAATTCGATATTTATCGAGCTCAGATTCACCAGGTAAATTGGTAATGCGATTATGTGATTTCGTAATATGAATAGGTAGATTTTGCTGCTTTGCCCAAGCATGGATTCGTTGTCCTTTGGGGTATTCTAAAGCGTCAGGTTCAAAATAAACAAGCTCTGGAACAAATAACTGTGTAGTATTGGGTCTAATTAGAAGATCTGTTTCGATAGGATCACCCTTTTCATAATTTTTGTTTATTATGTGGATTTTATAAGATATCACTCATATGAAATTGTTCGTATTTTGCAATCATGTTATGGGGAATGTGCTTGCTTTGTTTTGTATAAATGGTTTATCATACATAGAGTGTTGTAAGCATGAAATGCTTATAGATAAAGGAGAGAATCACATGACGACGCCAAGTATGGAAGATTATTTAGAGCGCATTTATAAGCTAATTGATGAAAAAGGCTATGCGCGCGTATCTGACATTGCAGAAGGTCTTCAAGTACATCCTTCTTCAGTTACGAAAATGATTCAAAAACTGGATAAAGACAACTACTTGGTATATGAGAAGTATCGTGGGTTAATTCTAACTCCCAAAGGTAAAAAGATGGGTAAACGCTTAATGGATCGCCATCATCTGTTAGAAGAATTTTTGGCTGTAATTGGTGTGCAAGAAGGTAATATTTATGGTGATGTTGAGGGCATTGAGCATCATTTAAGCTGGGATTCTATTACATGCATTGAGACTTTATTGGAATACTTTCGCAGAAATTCCGCACGTGCTGAAGATTTAAAACAAATTCGCGATGAATTAGATCAAGAGTAATTGTAAAATCTTTTTCCCCTTTTAAGCTATCTTCCCAATCCCTTTATTCTTTCAAACCGAAAACTTCAGATAAAGTTAAGGAGCAGGCAATGGCCGCAGGAGTAACTATTACTTAAAACCAATCAGCCCATTGCAGCTTGTTTCCATAGTAAACAAATGATCTAATTGGATGTGGGGATAAAGTGGACTTGGTTCAAAGAAATAAACTAAAAGTCGGACGAAGAATTTTAATTAATGAGCTAGGTAAAAAAATTATCATTTTGGACAAACTCGAAGACGGTTCAGTCGATTTCTTTAGAGCGCAACAAATTTATCGTCTAGCACATAGCTTAAAAGGCAGTGCTCCAGTATTCGGGTTAATTCGGATTGGTCATATTGCCGAGCATCTGGTAAAGCAATGGGAATGGGTAAATTCAGTAGAAGCGGGGCAAACAGAAGAATTGATTGCTGCGTCAATTGAAGGTAGTTTAAGCCAAATTTCGCAATTAAAAGAAGAATACGAGATAAGTAAAAAAATGATTGAGATTGACCGAGATGAATCTGTACAAACGATTCATGTTTACGCTCATTCAGGTAGCCGAATTCTTATTGTAGATGATGATGAAGCATTAAGATCCTATTTGGTTAAAAGCTTACAAGCAGATGGCTATGAAGTGGATGGAGCGCATAATATTAATGACGCAAAAGCCAAATTATATCAGAATGAATATGATTTAATCACCTTGGATTTAAAGATCCAACCACAATCCGGCTACGATTTATTTTATTTTCTTAAAGAAGATCCTACCTTAAAGTGGATACCTCTTATTGTAATATCGGGTGAAAATGATTTATTGGATAAAGTGCGATGCTTACAGCTTGGTGCGGATGATTATGTAACCAAGCCGTTTCGATATGAAGAGCTAGCTGCACGTATTTTCAGCTTATTAAGAAGAACGATGATTTTCTCTCAGTTAGCATTTCGTGATCCGTTAACGGGTATTTTTAATCGACGTTATTTCGATAATCAGATGCAGCTTGAATTAAAAAGAATTGAACGATTTCCGGCTCCAATTTCGTTGGCATTTATTGACATCGACCATTTTAAGAAAGTGAATGATACGTATGGACATTCTGTTGGTGACTTGGTCTTACAGGCCATGGCTCATACCTTACAAGAAAGTGTGCGTTCAACAGACCTTGTTGCACGTTTTGGTGGCGAGGAGTTCGTCATTATTTTTCCTAATACAAATGGACAACAAGCTACCGCGCTTATTCAAAATATCTTAAACAAAATTCGTCGCAGTCCCATAACGGAACATGAAGGACAAGCCTTTAACATTACATTTTCAGCAGGTATTGCGGAGTGGCAGCCTGGCTCAGATGGGCATAAGTGGATTCAAACCGCAGATGAAACGATGTACAAAGCCAAAGTGCAAGGGCGAAATCGTTGCTTGCTTTATGATCACACCTTGGAGGAAGCACCAATAAAGGTCATTCGTAAGCGAATTCTCGTTGTCGATGACGACCGGATGATTCGTGCTATTCTGATGTCTAAGCTAGCCCATTTGCCAGTAGAATTGAAGGAAGCAAGCGATGGAAAGGAAGGCTTGGAAATCCTGGAATCGGAGGTGATTGATCTTTGTATTTTGGATGCTATTATGCCTAAAATGGATGGGTTCAGCTTGTTGCTTGAACTACGTGATCATAAAAAACCATTAAACGAGGATATGAAGATAATCATGCTTTCAGGTCGCTTAAGTGAAGAAGATATTGCTCGCGGCATGATGTTAGGTGCAGATGATTATATTGCTAAACCGTTTTCAATGATTGAACTGGAATCCATAGTGAAAAAAATGCTGCAAATTGAATAATGCAATAATTCCAATGAATTGGAAATAAGCGCCCAAATAATCAAAACGATCGATTCAATGGTTAATGAATCGATCGTTTCGTCATAGGTGCATAGAGGAATGAATAGTATGGTTCGAATTATGTCTAATGAAATTTAGGCGTATCATCATCATCAGAAGAGTCTTTATTACCTTGAATAACACGGAAGGGAGAGGGCTTTTTCTTCTCCCTTGGTTTATTTTGATAGGTGTAGGTTGTTTTAGAGCTTCCCCGGTGAATGAAACGATTGGGTGGATACTTATACAAAATGAAGATAGCTGCAAAGATGAATAGCGGAATTAAATAACTGGAAGGTGAGCGGATAATACTACTCAAAAGTCCAATTACAATCAATCCCAATATCAGCTGTGTCGGTATTGAGAACCGTCTTTTCATTTGAATGCCTCCTTAGAGTTTAAGCTTAATCTGAGTTTTATGCATTTCTCATATCGATTTCTCTCATGCGATTAAATGAAGCGATTGACACCTCAACCTGCTCATCTTCAGGTTGCTTGGTAGTTAATTTCTGCAGCCATAATCCTGGATATCCAAGGTATCGCAGCACCGGAACATCACGGAGAGTATTCGTAATTCGCAGTGCTTCGTAGGAGACACCAATTACGACGGGCAATAAGATAAGTCTTTGGATAATTCGTTCTGTAAAGCTATCATAAGAAACAAAGGAATAGATGATAACACCAATAATCACAGTAAGAATGATGAAGCTGCTGCCGCAACGGTAATGCAGTGTATTGAACTTTTGCACATTTTTTACTGTAAGCTCCAAACCTGCCTCATAGGCGCTAATGACTTTATGCTCAGCTCCATGGTATTGGAATAATCTTTTTATTAAGGGGGTCAGTGAAATGAAATAAATATAACCGACAAGAAAGATAATTTTAATAAGACCTTCTAGTAAATTATGATAAATTTGTCCATTAAATACGTGTCTGAATACTAAATCCTCGATAGCTGGGGGCACCAGTGTAAAGAAGAGCTTTCCAACTATAAATGAAAGAACACCGACAACAGCAACACCCAGATACAGGGATATTTTACCGAAAAAAGAGGGCTCTTCTTGTTTAACTTCGCCTTCTTCCTCTGCATAGGCCTCAGCCGAAAAGTTGAGATGCACCGATCCTTTAGCACTTGATTCTATAATAGCGACAATCCCACGAAGGAGAGGGATTTTTTTTAAATTGCGCACCCACACTTTTTCAGTTTTAGGTACCTCTAGAAAGCTGATCTCATTATTTTTACGACGGACTGCTGTCACATGCACGGATTTCCCTGCAAACATGACTCCTTCAATAACAGCTTGACCACCGTATATGCTACTGATTTGTGACAAAACGTGCACCTTCTTTTCTATAGATGTAATATGCTTCTATTGTAACGAATTTATTGTTGGATTACCACTTGTTAATCAATCCCTTAATTGAACATACTAATTGCAATCATTTTGAAATTAAAGCTATTCAAAGCGTAGCTACCTATGGTAAAATGTCTACGTTAAAAAGAAGTAGGATCGGACGGGTGGTTTCGCATGAAAAAAGTGTTGATTTTGCATGGCCCGAATCTCAATATGTTAGGTGTTCGCGAGCCTGGTGTATATGGTACAGTCACACTTGAGACGATTAATTTGAATCTAATGCAGCTAGCCAAACAGCAAGCCTTGGAATTAGAGATTGTTCAATCTAATCATGAAGGTGAACTCATCGATCATATTCATCGTGCTTATGGCGCGAAGGATGGGATACTGATTAATCCGGGTGCCTTCACGCATTATAGCTATGCGATTCGTGACGCACTCAGTTCGGTTAGCTTGCCAACAGTAGAAGTTCACTTGTCGAACATCCACCAAAGAGAAGCGTTTCGCCATCAATCGGTTATTGCGCCTGTTGTTGTCGGCCAAATTGCTGGTTTTGGGGCTTATAGCTATGAGTTAGGGCTGCTTGCACTAACGCAGCACATTCAAGAAAAAGGGTGATGTAATTTGGAAAAAATCAGATTGCTTCGATTGCGTGTTGCCATGCAGGAGCAGAAGCTCGAAGCTGTTTTTATAACAAATGCCTTTAATCGTAAGTATCTGAGTGGATTTACAGGTAGCTCGGGTTACTTAGTTATTACGTTAGATCGAGCCATTCTATTAACGGATTTCCGTTATATGACACAAGCGCCGGCACAAGCGAAATATTATGAAGTCATTGAGCATGGACCAAAAGCGATAGAATCAGTCAAAGAGCTACTATCGAAACAAGCCATAAAACAGCTCGGTTTTGAACAAAACGAGGTTACCTACGGACTTCACCAGGCCTATACGGCTGTTTTAAATCCAATTGAGCTTGTACCTACAGATCAGCTTGTAGAAAAGCTAAGAATGTACAAGGATGCGGCTGAATTGCAAATCCTGCAAGAAGCTTGCGATCTTGCAGATCAAACGTTTTCGTACATATTGACCAAGCTTACTCCAGGTATTTCTGAAAAGGAAATTGCCTTAGATATGGAAATTTATATGCGTAAACATGGGGCGACTTCTTCTTCCTTTGATACTATTGTTGCATCAGGGGAACGATCCGCATTACCGCATGGAGTTGCAAGTGACAGAATATTGCAAGGCAATGAATTTGTTAAGCTTGATTTTGGGGCTTATTATAAGGGCTATTGTTCGGATATAACACGGACTGTTATTTTAGGAAAACCCACTGAAAAGCATAAGCAAATTTATGGCATTGTTTTGGAAGCTCAGATGCAAGCATTGGATAAGCTTAAGCCGGGAATGACGGGCAAAGAAGCGGATGCTGTTGCAAGAGATATAATCCGTAAAGCAGGCTTTGGCGACAATTTTGGACACGGTACAGGTCACGGGTTGGGTATGGAAATTCATGAAGCGCCAAGACTATCGTTCCAAAGTGAAGTTGTTTTAGAAGCAGGCATGGTTGTCACAGTTGAACCTGGCATTTATATTCCTGGCTTCGGTGGGGTTCGTATCGAGGACGATGTTGTTCTAACTGAAAACGGCATCCGAATTTTAACCCATTCGTCTAAGAATTTTATTGTAATTGATTAAATAACCCATTATACAGGAGGAAATACAAGTGATTTCAGTAAACGATTTTAAAACAGGTGTAACGATTGAAGTAGATGGCGATTTATTCTCCGTAACTGATTTTCAACATGTCAAACCGGGCAAGGGAGCGGCTTTTGTTCGTTCCAAGCTGAAAAACATTCGTAATGGCAATGTAGTGGAAAAAACATTCCGTGCAGGTGAAAATCTTGTGCGTGCGATTGTAGAAACCCGCGAAACTCAATATCTTTACAATAGCGGCAGTGAATATTCTTTCATGGATACAGAAACCTACGACCAATTCACATTGTTATCCAAGCAATTGGAATGGGAGCAAAAATTCCTTCAGGAAAATATGACGGTTAACATTGTTAGCTATCAAGGAGAAATTCTCGGGATCAATTTACCGAATACGGTTGAATTAAAGGTAACGGAAACAGAGCCCGGTGTAAAAGGCAACACTGCGCAAGGCGCAACAAAGAATGCAACACTGTCAACTGGTTTGACTATTCAAGTTCCGATGTTTATCAATGAAGGCGATGTATTGTTAATCGATACTCGCGAAGGCAGATATATTTCTCGTGCGTAAGAAAGTTGTACTTACGATGTGAGTTTTTAAAGAAACTCTTAGGTTATGCTTGCGATGTGAGTTTCTAAAGAAACTCTTAGGTAAAAAGGTTGGGAGTGAGTAAGGTTGTCTTTAATCGTAATGAAATTTGGCGGAAGCTCTGTGGGGGATGCGGAGCGCATGATCCGTGTCGCTAAGCGTATTGTTGCAAGAAAACAACTAGGGAACCAGTGTGTTATTGTCGTATCAGCAATGGGGGATACCACGGATGATTTAATCGACTTATCCAAAAAAATTCATGATGGCAAACAGCCAGCGCGTGAGATGGACATGTTATTAAGTACAGGTGAGCAAGTTTCAGTTTCATTGCTTTCTATGGCGATACAGAATTTAGGTGAACAAGCGGTTTCTTTTACAGGCTGGCAAGCAGGTATGCTGACAGAAGCCAAACATGGCAATGCGCGCATCTCTGAAATCAAACCGGATCGAGTCATGGAAGCTCTTGCTCAAGATAAGGTTGTCATTGTTGCAGGCTTCCAAGGCATGACGGAAGCAGGGGAAATCACGACATTAGGTCGTGGAGGCTCTGATACTACGGCTGTTGCAATGGCAGCAGCTATTCAAGCAGATATCTGCGAAATTTACACAGATGTGGACGGCATCTACTCGACAGATCCACGTGTGGTTAAAGTAGCTCGCAAGCTTGAAGAAATTTCTTATGATGAAATGCTCGAATTAGCGCATTTAGGGGCAGCCGTGTTGCATCCTAGAGCTGTCGAATATGCTAAACACAATCAAGTAGCCTTGGTGGTTCGTTCTAGCTTCAACGAGAATGAAGGAACTCAGGTAAAGGAGGAAGTCAGTATGGAGCAGGGGATTGTCGTTCGCGGCATCGCTTTTGATAAAGATGTAGCACGGATTAGTATTATTGCTGTACCGGAGAAACCAGGACAATTGGCAACTGTATTCACTGCTTTAGCCAAAGCGCAAATTGATGTTGACATTATCGTGCAAAGCGGCGTTCAGAATGGTTCGGCTGATTTCTCATTTACTGTATCATTGGCTGACGTGGATAAAGTGATTCGAGTGTTAAGCGGGATTCAAGCTGAAGTGGGCTATCAAGAAGCGATTTCTGAAGTGAATTTGGTTAAGGTTTCCATTGTGGGCGCAGGTATGGTTAGTCACCCTGGTGTAGCGGCAACGATGTTCGAGACGATTTCGGCATTGGGTATTAGCATTAACATGGTAAGTACTTCAGAAATCAAGATGTCTTGTGTAATTAATAATGCTAGATTGAATGAAGTTATTAATGCCTTGCATACTGCTTATGGCTTAGATACAGATCAACAGGCAATTGTTGGCGGGCCAGCCGATCGCAGATAGATCTCGGTTAAAGCAAGTTAAACCTATGTTTTGAAAAAGAAAGTAACAATTTTTAATAACAGCGCTGTAATCCCAGCCGCCATTAATGGGCCTACTGGAATCCCTCGCATAAACACAATACCGAATATAGAACCAATCACAAGACCCGCAATTATTTGCGGGTCTACTTTTAGCAATTCAAGTCCTTTGCCATTCATATAGGTTGCAATAGCACCGCCTGTTAAAGCTATAACGCCTGGCCATGAGGTGAAGACAGAAAGCACGTCACGGAGGGATATCTTTTCGCTTGCAAAAGGAACAAGAACTCCTATCGTCAAGAATAGAAGACCAAGCTCTAGCCCCCTTCGTTCAATACTGGGTAAGTAGCGATCCAAGCTTAACAGCTTTACGATTAACAGCATACAAGCAGCAGAAGTTATAATGTTGGATCGCCCTATTAAACCAATAACAATTAAAATGACTAATAAAGCATTGCCATTCATCTTCATAACCCCCGTTCAACTAATAAAGTTTATGAAGGACAAACATTTTTAGAACGATGTGGAATAAGCGTTTCGCCAGCGAGGGATGGAACCATATCGGTTGTATTTACTTTTGCGCAATAAGTAATGTCTGACTCAAAGCCTAAAAAACGGAGCCTTTTCCCATTGGAACATTGTAATAAAGTTTGCAGCAGCTTGGATTGAACGCTTAAATAGCTGCTTAGCATACAAAGTCCCAAATCGTTAACCTGAAGTGAATGATTGGTTGATAATTGAAGCTCATGCACGATTAGCCCCGCACAAAGCCCATCCTCCCAAGAGAATATATCGTTCGTCCCTGCACATAAGATCGTTATGTTCTCGTTTAATTCTAAGGCAGTTCTGGCACAAGCTTTGGCATTCAGAAATGCTCCCGCGAGGATATGCTTAGCTTGATTTACATGTTTGATTATTCGTGTTCCATTCGTTGTTGCCATCAGAATACGTTTATTCTTAACAAGTGGTGTCATGTATTCAAAAGGCGAATTGCCAAAATTAAAATGAGGCAGCTTGCAGCAATTTCGCTCTCCGCCGAGTAAATCCCCAGTTGTTTGCAAACGTTGAGCGGCTTCAATCGATTCAAGTGGGATGATTTCCTTGCAGCCATGGGTTAATGCTGTAATCATATTACTGGTCGCACGTAAAACATCGATGACAATGACGGTTTGATCGTTTATAAGCTGCGATTGAACTTCTTTCACATGGGATAGGACTGTGATTTGCACGAACTCCCGCCTTTTGTTTATATGTCGTAGTTTAGCTCATAGATCTCATCCACTTTCGGGCGATTAGGGAAGATGAAAGTATCCGCACGAAGCCCACGACGAAGTGCTTCCAAAGCCAGAATTTCTTGCGGATTAATATTGCCAAGATTGATCTCAGATCCAAGCATACGAATAAGATGAACCTGCTGTGCTTTTTGCGGTGCTTCCCATAACAATAAATGGCGATTAGGAATATGGGCTAAAACTTCGAAAACTTGTTCGTCCTTGCAGTCTCCATTTTTATCGAAAATCCCTACACCCATTCCCGATTCTCTGCCCTCGATAGTAACCAAGTCAGCCCCAAGGCGAATATCCATAGCCACCGTTTGGCTCAATGCTTTCATTTCAATCGTTGAACCCCAACATTTTTTCCCGTATTCCGTATAAACCGTTAGACCCGCATCCAACCCTTTTAGAATCAAACGACTGCGCATGCTGCGATCAAGCTCAATGGTTCCATCCGATATTTCGACACCCGTGAAACCAAGAGAGCTTACCGTTTGAAAATATTCATCTACCAGATCATTAGCCACTGCAACCTCTAGAAAGGTTCCACCCGGATAAATCGAGATTTGCCGTGCTTTTGCAGCTTCTATTTTTTGCTTGATGACATGATGCGGGTAGAGTGGCGAAGTACCAAAGCCAATTTTTATCATATCTACATGGGGTGCTGCTGTTTCTAACATGTCTTCGAATGCATTCCAGCCTAGACCTTTATCCATGATCATGGTCTTACCAGATAAACGCGGCTTTTCTGCTCTTTGACCCGTTGGATCAAGTAGACTAGGATGCCATTGATATTGTTTCATGGTTCTCATTTAGGAATCTCCTCGCTGTCTTTGAAGGGTAGCTTACTAAATCATCATATGCGAATTGGATTCTGGGCGTGCCCAACACATCTAAATTAGAACAAGCTGGCATAAAGTAATAAAAAGCCTGATAAAGATAGATTATGTTTACGAAGTTGGC
>JBBDSZ010000052.1:26060-85051 GCA_040904685.1 Paenibacillaceae bacterium
TTGCTAAAGCAAGCCTAAGATTATGCTTACGAAGTTGGCTTGCTAAAGCAAGCCTAAGATTATGCTTACGAAGTTGGCTTGCTAAAGCAAGCCTTTAGGAGGACAGCAAATGGTTAATAAATTTGTAATGAGTATGGCCAGTTTAAGGGTTCTTTCTGGCAGCTTAGAGGTAATAGCAGCCTTGTTTATGATCCGCTTCAACCAAGTGGAAAAAGCATTGTTAATTAATTCAGGGCTTGCTGTAATGGGGCCGTTCATTCTTTTATCTACGACAACTATTGGGCTGTTAGGTATAGCGGATAAGTTATCTTACAGTAAAATGATCTGGATCATAGCAGGGGTAAGCTGTATTTTCTTTGGTATTCTGAAAAAATGAACAAGCATATTTAGCTAGTCCTTGCATAAATATGTTATAGAACAGATACCTCGAGGGAGGCGGCTTACAATGTTTGGAGGTATCGATGAAATGATGCCCAAGCAGATCAAGCTGGCATTGAATCAGCTTGCATTCGATATACGAAATGGATTAGAGGAAATTCGAATCCGAGAAGAGCGCCCGCTGGAAATTGTCTATAGAGGTCAATATGGCTTTATCACAACACTTGGCAAGGTAAGCTTAAACCCGCAGGACGCGATTCATCCAACAAGGGATGATTGCGCTAAGCTTCTGGACGTTCTAACGAATCATTCCGTTTATTCTTTCGAGGAAGAGCTCAGAAGAGGCTACATA
This sequence comes from Paenibacillaceae bacterium, assembly GCA_040904685.1. Classification (GTDB taxonomy): domain Bacteria; phylum Bacillota; class Bacilli; order Paenibacillales; family NBRC-103111; genus Paenibacillus_AC. The sequence goes on from JBBDSZ010000052.1 coordinate 26,791, forward strand.
ACAATTGCTGGCGGACATCGAGTTGGGCTTGCAGGTCGTACGGTATTAGAACAGGGACGTGTGAAATATATTCGTAACATCAGCGGCTTTAATATTCGGATTGCACGTGAAGTGTTGGATTGTGGCAAGCAGGTATTGCCAGCTTTGCTTGATCTGGAATCACAAACGATTCATCACACCTTGGTCATCTCTTCACCGCAAAAAGGAAAAACCACCTTAATTCGCGATTTAGCAAGACTAATTAGCTATGGATATTGGGGGGGGCGAACGAATATAAGGGGCCTAAAGGTTGCTGTAGTGGACGAGCGTTCTGAGTTGGCTGCCTGTGTACAAGGTGTACCTGCCTTTGATCTTGGGCCGCGTACGGATGTACTGGATGGCTGTCCGAAAGCGGAGGGGATGATGATGATGATTCGTGCCATGTCGCCTGATGTCATTGTCGTAGATGAAATTGGTCGTGAAGAAGACGCAACGGCTATCCGAGAAGCCGTTCATGCAGGTATTCGCATCCTTGCAAGCGCACATGCTTCTGATTTAAGTGATATTCGCCAGCGGCCAGTGATGAAGATGCTGATCGAGAGTGAGGTATTCTCGCGTTATATTCTGATGCGTAACGAAGGGGGAACTCCCTCTGTGCAGGCAATTTATGATCAGCAAGGAAATCAACTGCGATGGTAAAGCTAATTGGAGCTTGCTTGATTTTATTCGCTGGAACGATGATAGGATTCTACCAAGCTTTACAATTGGCGCGTCGGCCACGCCAAATCCGTCAATTGATCCAAGCCTTGCAACGGCTGGAAACGGAAATATCCTATGGCTTTACTCCCCTTCCGCGTGCTTTACTGACGATCAGCCGTCAAGTACCGCAGCCGCTATCGCAGTTATTTCATATTGTAGGAGAGCAATTAACCGCATCAAGGGAGCACACAACGGAAGAAAGCTGGCGATTTGCGGTCGAGAGCTGCTGGCAGCATACAGCAATGAAAGCAACAGAAGAGGAAGCTTTCCTGCAGCTTGGCTCAACTTTAGGAATTACTGACCGTGACGATCAAATTAAGCATTTACGTTTAACAGCGAATCAGCTGCAAACGGAGGAATTGACGGCTTGGGAGGAACAGAAACGGTATGAAAAAATGTGGAAAAGCTTAGGGCTGCTCAGTGCGACGCTCGTCGTAATCCTAATGTATTGATTATGGTGAGGTGCCAAACATGAACGTAGATGTGAATGCCATCTTTCAAATTGCTGGCATCGGTATCATTATTGCAATGATTCATACGGTCTTAAAGCAAATGGGGAAAGAAGATATGGCACAATGGGTGACATTAATTGGCTTTGTCGTAGTTATGTTCATGGTGATCCAGATGTTAAACGATTTATTCAAGGAAATTAAAACCATATTTCTATTTCAATAAGGCTGTTTTAGGTAGATGAAGGTGAATGAAGGTGGATGAGTGGAAATCATTCAGATCGTCGGACTGGGTCTCATGGCAGCGGTCTTAGCGTTAATCATTAAAGAACAAAAGCCATTATTCGCTTTTTTATTAACTACGTTTACAGGCATTATTATTTTCATGTTTCTCATTGGCAAGATTCACACCATCATAGAGCTGTTGCAAAATTTAACGTTGCATGCAAGCATCAATCCCATGTATTTAAAAACCATTCTAAAAATTATTGGGATTGCTTACATTGCTGAATTTGGTGCACAAATTGTCCGGGATGCCGGACAGGAAGCGGTAGCAGCCAAGATTGAGCTTTCTGGAAAAATATTGATCATGGTGATGGCGGTACCGATCATTTCTGTCATCGTAGAAAGTGTCATTCAACTCATGCCGACATAGTGGAGGGCAGAATGCGCTTTAAGATAATGATTCTTTTCTTAATAACCGGTTTTACTTATTGCAGTTTAATCTCCACTGTTCATGCGGCAACACCTACACCTGCGCCATCAAGCCCAGACCCTATGATTACAGAGCAAGTGAATCTTTTGCCCATGGATCAGGTGGAGAAATATTGGGGTGACTTAACGAAGGATTATGGCGGTTATTTCACAGAGAATCAACCTCCTAGCTTTATGGAATTATTGGTGCCCAAAGGCAAAGGGCTGCACCCTTCCAATATCCTCAAAGGCTTACTCCAATTCTTTTTTCGGGAAGTCTTGTTGAATGGAAAGCTGCTGGCAACCATCGTGATTTTGACAGTCTTCAGTATGATTCTTGAAACCATGCAAAGCTCTTTTGAGAAAAGTGCCGTTAGCAAGGTCGCGTATGCCGTTTCGTATATGGTGCTTATCGTGCTTGCCATGAATAGCTTAAATATTTCCTTGGGTTATGCAAAGGAAGCCATTGCAGGCATGATCCATTTTATGATTGCCATTGTGCCACTCTTGCTAACTTTATTGGTTTCTACGGGGAATTTAACGTCTGCAGCTATTTTTCATCCGCTGATTATTTTTATGATTCATACGATTGGCACCGCTATTTATCTGATAATTTTTCCATTGTTGTTTTTCTCAACCTTGCTGCATGTGATCAGTTCCATATCTGAACGCTATAAAGTCACTCAGTTAGCCAATTTAATGCGTTCTATTGCTATAGGTTTGTTGGGTTTTTTTGTAACCGTGTTTCTGGGTGTGATGTCTGTGCAAGGGGCAAGCGGGGCTATTACGGATGGGGTGACGATTCGGACAGCCAAGTATGTTGCGGGAAACTTTGTACCTGTAGTAGGACGGATGTTCTCTGATGCCTCTGAAACAGTTGTGGGAGCGTCGTTGTTAGTGAAGAATGCAGTTGGGATTACGGGGATAGTTATTCTTGTTTTACTCTGTGCCTTTCCAGCAGTCAAAATCTTAGTGCTTGCATTGATTTTTAAGGTTTCTGCAGCAATCTTACAGCCGATGGGCGACAGCCCGATTATCCAGTGTCTCCAAACCATTGGTAAAAATATGATTTATGTGTTTGCAGCATTGGCTGCCGTTGGGTTTATGTTTTTCTTAGCGATCACCATTATTATCACCGCAGGAAATATATCCGTTATGATGCGTTAGCTGTTTTTGGCAATCCATCTACCAGTATCAATATCTGCAGCATTTAAGGAGAGGCTAGTCATGGAGTGGTTGAATGGCTGGATCAAGGAACTGATCTTCATTATTCTACTTGCTGCTTTCACAGACCTTTTACTACCTAGCCATGCGCTTCAGCGATATGTCCGTACTGTGATCGGATTGTTCTTATTGTTGGTACTGTTATCCCCGATCTATGAGCTATTTCATCATCGTTGGATGCCAAGTCAATGGATGCAAGCTACACTTGGCGAGCCGACAGCCTTTGAAGAACAAATGCAGCCCTTAACGGATATCGCTAAGCAATCCAATACCCTCAAAACGGCAAATCAAAACCAAGCTAAGCTATTATTGGAATTACAACTGGCGGATTCCATGAAAAAAGGGATTGAAAGCCAGAACAATGTGTCTGTTGAACAACTGCAAGTCAGCACGAAGTTAGATAAGAATGAGAAGCCAAGCATAGATCAGGTTCTATTGGTATTGGCAGGGAGTAGGAAAAGTACTGATGCAGATGTTACTCCAAAGCCATTCGAGCATTCATCCATTGCCGCAATGAAGCCCATCTCGCCTGTCATTATTGAAATGAAGTCTGAAGCAGACGACACACCTAAGATTGAGGAGTCAACTAAGGAACAGGGATCAACTAACATTCTGAATTCAACTAAAGAACAATCATCCAACCTGCTCCAAGAACAAGTAAAACAATATATCGCTCGTGAGTGGCAGATAAAACCGAGTCAAATTCAAGTGAGATGAACAGTTTCAGAGGGATTGGCAAGTTTTTTTCCTAGCTAAGGAAATATTTTCGTTATTTCATACATAAATTTCGCTATTTGTTCCGAAAATGAGTATTTCCAACGAATTAACGAAATTTTGGCGTAATTAGCGAAAAGGATTCGTTAATAGCAAAACTATTTCGTTATTTCACTCCAATTTGGAAAATACAATAACGAAAGTTTTTCCTGATTGTTAAATATCCCTAGCATTTTCTATGACTTATTATCATAGAATTATAGACAAGCTCTGCAATTAATCGTAATCACCGAGATAAAAAAGTTAGGAGGTGAAGCGCGCTATGGGTAATTTCCTGAAAGTAATTGAGATGTGGTTAAGTGGTGGTCCGGGTGGAACCAAGAGGGTGAAAACATTCCGTTGGCTTTTGCTCATTGGTTTAGTCGGCGGTGCTTTGATGATAATGAATTCATTCTCATTCCTCTCCGTTCACGAGGTAGACTCCAACGCAACTGGCCGTGCTTCCCCACTAAATGATGAAACCAAACCCGCTTTTACCAGTGGAAGCAGCAAGGAAAACAAAGCCTTTAGCGATTATGAGTATGAATACGAGGCTGGGCTGCGCGATATTTTACAAAAAATTGTAGGTGTTGGAGCTGTCGAGGTTATGGTTACGATTGATTCCACAGAGGAAGTGCAGCTTGATAAGAATGTCAAGGATACACAGCAAGTAACAAGCGAAAATGATCGCAGTGGAGCGACACGCCATATTACCGATGGTACACGCAGCAGTGAATCCGTGTTATATCAAGGCTCAGGCGATCAAAATCCGTATGTATTGAAATATACGAAACCCAAAATAAGGGGGGTCGTTGTCGTAGCCAACGGCGCAGAGAACTTACTGGTAAAAAAGCTGCTTCTCGAAGCTGTGGAACGAGGATTGGATGTCCCAAGCAATCGAATTTCGATATTACCGCGTAAACAATCCTAAAAAAATAATGATTCCAGGAGGATATAACAATGAATTCTAAACGACAAACCATATGGTTGGTATCCATGTTAAGCTTGATGGTGGTGCTTTCCGCTTATTATTTATTTACGGAAGATGCAAGTAAAATGAACACGGCTAAGGACGCTTCACAAACCGAACAAATTCATGTCAATACTGAAGTCACAACACCCGAATCGATTAATAAAACAGACACAACAACGCAGGCAACAACTGACTCCGCAACTCAAGGGAAAACAGACTCAAAGGCACAAAAGAATAAGGAAGCCAAAACCAGTACTCAAGCTACAACAAAGCAATTAACAGATGAAGCTGTATTAGAAAAGGTAGCCCAACAAGGAAAATCAAATGATGATTATTTTATGGCTCAGCAAATGCAGCGTAACGATAATTTAGCGGAACAAATGAAAAACCTAATGACCATTATTACGGATTCCAAGCAAAATACAGAAGCTGTTAGTAAGGCATACAGTGATTTGGAAGTGATTCAGACACGAACAGCAAAGATAAACAGCATCGAGAATGAACTCATGAAGGATTATCCGAATGTCATTGTTACGGAGGCTGCGAACAAATGGAAGGTCGTTTTGCAGGACAACAAATTAGAAAAAAGCCAGGCAGTGAGCATTATTGACCTTGTAATGAAGGAAATGAATATTGGCTCTGAGAGTGTTTCCATCCAAGTTATGCCGCAATAATTCGAATCGAATATGTTCAGCTTTAAGAGTCCGGTAAAACTGGGCTCTTTCCATTTCATCGGTTTGTGTTATAATACTAACGTTAGTCTTATCCTTATCAAGGTCTATGTATTTTTAATGTTAATTATAGGAGTGAGTTTCTTGATGTTCAAATTAAGCGAAATTAAAGAATTGATTAAACTAATCGATCAGTCATCTCTACAGGAGCTTGAGATTCAGAATGAAGGATCTAAGCTGCTCCTTCGTAAGCCGAATAAAACAGAATCCGTCTTCATGACATCAGCACCTGCTGCTCAATATGCACTTGCAGCATCAGCACCCGTGCATGCGCCTCAAGCAATCGAAGCAACGATCCACGCTATAGAAAGTCAAACAGTGGCATCACCTGTTGTGGATCAATCTCACTTGCATCCTATTGTATCACCTATGGTAGGTACGTTTTACCATGCTCCATCCCCAGAGGCAAATCCATTCGTAAAAGTCGGTGACAAGGTAAAAGAGAAAACCGTGGTCTGTATCGTTGAGGCTATGAAGCTAATGAATGATATTGTAGCAGATACCACTGGCGAAATTGTCGAAATCCTTGTTGAAAATGGTCAATTGGTTGAGTACGGCCAACCGCTTTTCTTAGTAAAGCAATAATCAGGAGGAATACATAAATGAAGTTTCATAAGGTACTCATTGCGAATCGTGGTGAAATAGCGGTTCGTATTATTCGAGCTTGCCGAGAGATGGGAATCTATACAGTTGCCGTTTATTCCGAAGCGGATCGGGATTCGCTTCATGTGAAGCTTGCAAACGAAGCCTATTGCATTGGACCTACCTTGTCGCGTGACAGCTATTTGAATTTTACAAATATAATGAGCGTGGCTACATTAACAGATACAGACGCTATTCATCCGGGGTATGGATTTTTAGCGGAAAATGCAGATTTCGCAGAGATTTGCGGTAAATGTAATATTACCTTCATCGGACCTTCACCTGAAGCTATTCGTAAGATGGGGGATAAATCTGTCGCGAAAACGACGATGCAGGCAGCTAATGTACCTATTATTCCGGGCTCAGACGGTTTAGTGGAGGGTATGGAGGACGCATTAAGCATAGCCAGAGATATTGGGTATCCGATCATCATCAAAGCAACTGCAGGTGGCGGTGGTAAAGGCATTCGTATTGCAGAAGACGAGGAATCCTTAATCCAACAAATTACATCCGCACAGCAAGAAGCTCATAAAGCTTTTGGTAACGCGGGTGTTTATTTGGAGAAATTTTTAACAGGCATGAAGCACGTGGAAATTCAGATTATTGCAGATAAGCACGGCAATGCTATTCATCTCGGAGAACGTGATTGTTCGATTCAACGCAGAAGACAGAAGCTCGTTGAAGAATCACCTTGTCCAATGATTACACCAGAAATTCGTCAACAAATGGGTGATGCGGCTGTCAGGGCGGCTAAAGCAGTCAACTATTCCGGTGCAGGAACATTGGAATTTTTGTTAGGAGCTGACGGTAAGTTCTATTTCATGGAAATGAATACACGGATTCAAGTGGAGCACCCGGTTACTGAAATGGTCACAGGGGTAGACTTGATTAAGGAGATGGTGCGTATCGCTGAAGGGGAGCCGCTTTCTTTTACACAAGAGGATATTGTGTTTAATGGCTGCTCCATTGAATGTCGAATTAATGCGGAGGATGTCAATCGCAATTTCATGCCTTCTCCTGGCACGATAAGCTTCTATTTACCTCCTGGAGGTTTGGGGGTTCGTGTCGATAGTGCAGCATACCCGGGCTATACGATTTCTCCTCATTATGATTCAATGATTGCTAAGCTCATTGTATGGGGTAAAACGCGTGAGGATGCGATAGCTTGTATGAAAAGAGCGCTTGGCGAATTCTCTATTGAAGGCATCCATACAACCATTCCTTTTCATCAAAGGTTGCTTGAGCACCATTCATTCCTTAAAGGTGATTTTGATATTAAATTCCTTGAAGATCATGATGTAAATGATCCGCACTCCTAAGATGGTATTTGTCATATATTTTCATGGATGGTATAGTAATTATAAGAGTTAGGAGGCGTTTTAGTATGACTACGATAGCAGCAGATTATGAGAAAACAGATATGGGCACCATTCAGATAGCACCAGAGGTTATTGAAGTCATTGCGGGCTTAGCAACGATTGAAGTTCATGGTGTTGCCGGGATGAGCGGTGGTTTTGCGGGAGGTATCGCCGAGCTATTGGGACGGAAAAATTTGTCCAAGGGCGTGAAGGTTGAAGTAGGTCAGCGTCAAGCTGCGGTTGATGTTTCAATTATTATTAATTACGGCTTCAAGATTCCTGAAGTTGCCCACCATATTCAACGCAATGTGAAGCAAGCTATCGAATCCATGACTGGCTTGGATGTCGTTGAAGTGAATGTTCATATTCATGATGTGCATTTTAAAGCAGTCGATAAAGAAAAATCAGAGGATGACAACGGCATTATGCTTCGTGTTAAATAAGGATATATTGGAATAACAGGAGAACCCCCTACAGGATGCAGGGGGTTCCCTCTAATATTGGAAGGGGACAGGCACTGTGGCCAAAATCATTGACCGACTTCTTTTGTTTATTCTGAGTTTAACGATTATCGGTTGCGCATGTTTGTTGTTATTAGCGGCTTTTGGCGTAATTCCATATGATAGATCGGTTGCATTTGTACACAAAGTTTATTATGATACGAAGCCGGCCGTATGGTTTATTCTTGCAAGTACAATCATCCTGTTAATCGGCGTTCGGATGTTTTATATAGCTGTCCGCCCGAGCAATTTGAATACGGCTTCAATTGATCAACGAACGGATTTCGGCGATATTCGTATTTCCGTAGAAACAGTTGAGAATTTAGCTTTGAAGGCTGCTCAACGTTCACGGGGTGTTAAGGATCTTAAGGCCAGGGTGTCCGTCAGTTCTAGCGGATTGGAGATTATCATTCGGACTTTGGTTGATGGTGAAAGTTCAATTCCAAGCTTAACGGAAGAAATCCAGAAAACGGTGAAGATACAAATCGAAGAGGTAACAGGTATTCCAGTTGCATCGGTTTCAGTGTTTGTGGCGAATGTAATACAAGCCAATCAAGCATTTAAAAGTAGAGTGGAATAAAAGGTGGGCGATTCCATGTGGAACGAATGGTTGACCAATCATAAAGGTAAATTAATTGGTGTTATTGTCGGTATCTTCTTTGGAATCATTTATTTGATTTGGGGTTTCTGGGACATGCTGATTTTTGCTTTCATTGTTTATATTGGGTATTATGTTGGGAAAAGGTTGGATCATAAGGAACCTGCAGTCCGTGCGGAGCATTTATGGCATTGGTTAACTGATCGATGGAGAATGTTCAGATGAAATCCTGTGAAGGGCAGTTCCTCTTAACATGAGGTTGTTCATTCATAGGGTTTTTAATTTAGCTTATGCTTACGAAGCAAGTTTTCTAAAGAAAACTCAGATTAAGCTTACGAAGTAAGTTTTCTAAAGAAAACAATTAGGGGGATCATACATGAGAAGAAGGTTAGCGAGAGAAATTGCACTTCAAAGCCTATATCAAATGCAGATGAATGAGGTTACAGCACCGGTTGCCATTGCAATGGCTATTCATGAAGCAGAGAATGAGAATGAAAGTGAAATGGAGTTCAAGGATGAAAAAATTGATCCAAAGTATATCGAAGAGCTGGTAGTTGGCACAGAGCAGAATAATATTTTAATCGATGAGCTGTTAGTCGAATATTTAAAAGGCTGGCAAATTGACCGTTTGTCCAAAGTAGATAAAGAGGTTCTACGCTTAGCTGCTTATGAGATGATTTTTCGTGATGATGTTCCGCCGAAGGTTGTTGTGAATGAAGCGATCGAACTCTCAAAGCATTTTGGAACTGAGGAATCAGGTAAATTTGTTAATGGAGTGCTTGGCAAGATGATTAAGGAATTAGATGATATTAAAGCGAAGATTCCTTTGATAACGGGATCATGAGATTCGGGAAAGGGGTGGTCAAGCATGTCAGCACAAATCATTAATGGTAAAGAAATCGTTGGGCAAGTACGGGAGCAAATTAAGCAAGAGGTTCAAGCGTTATCGGTCAATGGAATTCAGCCAGGTCTTGTCGTTGTTCTCGTAGGTGATGATGCGGCTTCAGCTGTATATGTTAGGAATAAAGCAAAATCCTGTGAAGAAGCAGGCATTTACTCGGAGGTTTATCGATTACCTGCTGAAACCACTCAAACGGAGGTGCTGACTTTAATTGCTCGTTTAAATGTGGATGAGAAAATTCATGGAATCCTGGTGCAACTTCCATTGCCTAAACACATCGATGAGGATAGCATCATTGATGCTATTGCTGTAGAAAAGGATGTGGATTGCTTCCATCCGATCAATGTGGGTAATTTAATGATTGGCAAGGAAAGCTTTCTGCCTTGCACACCATCAGGGGTTATTGCCATTTTAAAACACTTGAATATTGATATTGCAGGCAAGCATGCTGTTGTAATTGGACGTAGCAATATCGTCGGCAAACCAATGGCTATGCTGTTATTGCGCGAGAATGCGACTGTCACGATTTGCCACTCCAAAACACCGAACATGGAAGAGATTACGCGACAAGCGGATATTCTTGTTGTTGCGGTAGGTCGGGCGCAAATGGTAAAACGCAGCTATATCAAACCGGGTGCTGTCGTCATTGATGTAGGCATGAACCGTTTGGAGAGTGGCAAGCTCGTGGGTGATGTGGATTTTGACGATGTGGCTGAGGTTGCAGGCTATTTGACCCCTGTTCCAGGCTGTGTAGGTCCGATGACGATAACGATGCTATTGCGCAATACGCTGGAAGCGGCGAAGAGGGCGAAATTGCCTTCTGTGCTCGCTTAGTTGGTCAGCTATGAAACGAGAAACGATATTATCCATTAAGGATCTGAATAAATATATTAAAGCGGTTTTAGAGAGTGAAGACTTATTGCAGGACGTTTGGGTGCGAGGTGAAATTTCTAATTTTACCCATCATTCCAGCGGGCACATGTATTTTACCTTAAAGGATGCAGACAGCCGCATAAAAAGCATTATGTTTGCGAAACAGAATCAACGCTTGCCCTTTATTCCACGTGAAGGAACACGGGTGATTGTTAGAGGGAATATTTCCGTTTATGAACGTGATGGACAATATCAATTTTATGTGGCTGAAATGCAGCCAGACGGTATTGGCGGCTTGTATATGGCTTATGAGCAATTGAAGCAAAAGCTTGAGGCGGAAGGTCTATTCGCATTAAATCGCAAAAAACAAATTCCGCGCTTTCCAAAGGCGATCGGTGTTATTACCTCACCAACAGGTGCAGCCGTTCGCGATATTATCATAACCCTGCAGCGGAGATATCCCGCAGTACCGATTCTGCTATATCCTGTTTTGGTTCAAGGGACACAAGCCGCACCAGCAATCGTTAAAGCGATTCAGGAAATGAATGCGCGGCAAGAGGTCGATGTTCTCATTATTGGGCGTGGTGGGGGCTCGCTTGAGGAGCTTTGGGCATTTAATGAGGAGACTGTGGCGCGAAGTATATTCGCCTCCCGGCTCCCGATTATTTCCGCGGTAGGTCATGAGACGGATTTCACAATTGCTGACTTTGTGGCTGATTTACGTGCAGCTACGCCAACAGCAGCAGCGGAGCTGGCTGTACCGCATCATATTGAGCTCAGACAGCAACTGGTGCAATTTACGCAACGCTTGCAGCGGGGGTTGTTTCAAGACCTGCAAGCTAAACGTGAGCGGCTTGAACGAGTGAAGCGTTCTCCTTCCATGCTTAATCCACGCAAGCAATTGATTCAGCCTATGGAAAGGCTTGACCGCTTATCGGAGCAGCTGCGATATCGCATCCAGAACAGTATCACGCGTGCAGAACAGAAGAAATTAAAGCTAGAACAGCGATTAAGCGGCTTTAATCCCAAAGAGCAGGTTTTATATACCAAACGTAGAGTAGGAAATGCGGAGCGTCAGCTGGTGCAAGCCATGCAAACAATGTTAAAAATGCAGCAATATCGTTGGAAAACGCAGCTTAACCAGCTGGACGCCTTAAGTCCGTTGAAGGTTATGCAGCGTGGTTACAGCTTGGTCTATGATGAGAGCAAGCAAAATCTGATAAAATCGATTGCTCAGGTGCAATTAGGCGACGTAGTGAATATTACTTTAAAAGATGGACGGATGGATTGTTATATTTGGGCGATGGAGGAGAACACAGATGGCTAAGGAGAAGGAACCAGCAGTCTTAAGCTTTGAAGAAGCCATGGATCAGCTAGAGCAGCTTGTTGGTAAATTAGAAAATGGCGATGTGCCCTTAGAAAAAGCAATTGATTTGTTTCAAGAAGGGATGAAATTATCTCATTTATGCAGTCAGAAGCTAGAGCTAGTCGAACGCAAAATTGAAATTCTCGTTGAAGAAAATGGGAGTTTAACGAAAAAGCCTTTTTCCAGTGGTACGGAAGAAAGCTAAATAACCAAATATTTAACAATGAAGGGTGAACTGCAGTGGAAAGTCAACAAACAATTGCACAATATGTAATGGAGCATGTAGCGACGGTGGAGCAGGAGCTGAATCAAGCCATTCCTCTGAGCTGGGACATCCCTGCTGCCTTACGAAAAGCAATGCAGTATTCTCTTATGGCAGGGGGCAAAAGACTGCGTCCGGTCTTAGTCATTGCTGCTGCTGAGGCATTAGGGGGAACACTGGATCATGCGATGCCAATTGCCTGCGCAGTCGAGATGATTCATACCTATTCACTCATTCATGATGATTTACCAGCGATGGATAATGATGATCTTCGTAGAGGAAAGCCAACCAATCATAAAGTATTCGGAGAAGCGATGGCTATTCTTGCCGGCGATGCGCTGCTGACACAAGCATTTTATCAAGCCACACAGATTTTTCAATGCGCACCCATATCAGCAGAACAAGCCTTGAAAATCATTGAAGAGCTCTCGGTTCTATCGGGTTCAATGGGGATGGTAGGCGGTCAAGCGGCAGACACCTTAGGAGAGCAGGGTATCACCCGGTTAGAAGATCTAGATTATATCCACCGCCACAAAACAGGGGACTTAATTGTTTTCTCACTTAAAGCAGGCGGCAGGATTTCTAATGCGACGGAACAGCAATTGCAAGCTCTGGAGGATTTTGGTTATAAAATTGGCTTAGCTTTTCAAATACAAGATGACATTTTGGATATAATAGGTGATGAAAGCAAGCTGGGCAAACCCTTGAAAAGCGATGAAAAACAACAAAAGGTGACTTATCCCTTTATCATGGGCATTAAACCTTCCCAAGACAAAGTGAGACAACTCTCAGAGGAGGCCAAAGCAGCCATTTTCTCTGCAAGCTTTCCTCATCCAGAGCGCTTGCTGCAGCTGGCGGATTATTTAATGCAAAGAGACCACTAGCATTTGACAAGATTATCCCTTTCATAACCTTCCATTGAGCAATTTTAATATCCTGTGCTATAATGAGTGCAGTGTATATTGAGAGTGGTGCAGTATTCTAGTCAGTCTACCATTCCTGAGGACGGGTCTAAAAATTCGTCAAAGGGCACATCGATGAAGTTCCTTGTGTTGGCTTTCGACGCCCAGTCGGGGGCTGATGCTGGGAGTTAAGGTAGTAGGGCGATCCACAATGGCATGTGGGCGTTGACCCTGCCTCCGCGGAGGCCCAAGTGCGTAACTTTTGCGCCACCGTGCGCTCGGTTACGGCTTGGGGTATGAACCTGCAATTGCGGGTCTCAAATGGATAATGACATTATTCTTACTTAATTCGTTATACCTAAAATGACTTGTGTGCAGCGTAGCCTGCCTTGAGTGAATATGAGGGGATTATAGATGGTAGGAGTTTGTTTCTTAGGCCAAAGAAACTTACTGCGGATGCTATATGAAATCTACTTTGCAAAAGAGGCTAAGGATTGGTTTAAGGGCTGCAGAGGAAAACTCCTAGGCTGTTCACAATGTGAGGCTTTTTGGGGATTATAGTGTGGACTAAGTGGTAATCCAGTCTGATGAACGGCAACGCCATCAAGACGAGCATAAAGGGAAACCGCCCTTCCGGCAACGCTAGGGTGCCTTGTCTGGGAAAACCTACTGGACCTAAGCCACAGCGTTTACTCAAAAAGCTGCCACTCTCTCACTATTCTTGGTACACTACAGGAGAAAGTTCCATGAAATTTTCAATTAAGAGCTCCATGCGATGGAGTGTTTTAATATCTATGGTCACTTTCGTTATGGCATGCATCTTCACTATAACCTCATCAAGTATATTAGATGGGGTTAGTTGGGGCATTGGCATGCTGATTGTGATCATTTTGATTTTAATTGGTATTGTATTCGATATTTTGGGTTTAGCTGCCGCATCAGCGAATGAGGCTCCTTTCCACGGAATGGCTTCAGAGAAAGTAAAAGGATCACGGCAAGCCATCAATATAGTGCGTAATGCAGATCGATTTTCTAATATCTGTAATGATGTAATTGGCGATATAACAAGCGTAATCAGTGGAGCAGCCATTACAGTGGTTGTGATTAAATTAATGAATTCCTTCGGTGATGGCGATGATTTGCTGCGAACGGTTGTGACAGTCATTTTTACAGCAATTGTTTCAGCTTTAACTGTAGGTGGTAAGGCAATGGGGAAATCGTTTGCCATCCATTTCTCTACTTTTATTGTGCTTTTTATTGGTCAAATTTTTTATCACCTCGAAAAGCGGTTTCATATCCGGATCTTCGGACCTAAACGTAAATCTAAATCGTCTAACGGAAAGCGAGGGAAAAATCATGCTCGAAACAATCAATCAACCTAGTGATTTGAAGCGTTTGTCCTTGGACGATCTGGACACACTCGCTGCAGAGATTAGACAATTTCTAATTGAAAAACTTGCCACCACGGGCGGACATTTGGCTCCGAACTTAGGCGTTGTAGAGCTTACCTTGGCTCTGCATTATTTGTTCGACAGTCCGAAGGATAAGTTTATCTTTGATGTGGGGCACCAAGCTTATGTGCACAAGATGTTAACAGGACGGATGTCCTTATTCGATACACTGCGCAAATATAAAGGACTGTGCGGTTTTCAAAAGCGTGCAGAAAGCGAGCATGATGTTTGGGAGGCTGGACATAGCAGCACTTCGCTTTCGGCAGCCATGGGGATGGCAATAGCGCGTGATCTTAAGGGAGAACAGCATAGGGTAATTCCGATTATTGGCGATGGCTCCTTAACGGGTGGCATGGCGTTTGAAGCTTTAAATCATATTGGTCACGAGAAGAAAAATATGCTGGTTATTCTGAATGACAATGAAATGTCAATTGCGCCCAATGTTGGCGCCTTACATAATTATTTGGGTAAGATTCGTTCCGACAAACATTACTTGAAAGCCAAAGAAGAACTGGATCATCTTTTAAAAAGAATTCCTGCAATCGGAGGTAAGCTAGCAAAAACTGCCGAGCGGGTTAGACATAGCTTGAAATACTTATTAGTATCCGGTGTATTGTTCGAGGAGCTTGGCTTTACTTATTTCGGGCCTGTAGACGGTCATAATCTGCTACAATTGATCGATACATTAAAACAAGCAGAGAAAGTATCCGGACCGGTTATGGTGCATGTAGTGACTTTAAAAGGCAAAGGCTATTTGCCTGCTGAAGCAAACTCCATGGTTTGGCATGGTCTCGGTACTTACAAAATGGAATCCGGTGAGGTTGTTAAATCTGCAGGTCATCCCATGTATACAGATATTTTCGGACAAGCGCTGATTGAGCTTGCTGAACAGGATGATCGGATTATTGCGGTTACTCCGGCTATGCCAAGCGGCTCCGGATTAATTAAATTCGGACAACGCTTTCCGAATCGGATGATTGATGTAGGTATAGCAGAACAGCATGCAGCTACGATGTGCGCGGCATTGGCTTCTGAAGGCATGAAGCCGGTTTTTGCGGTATATTCAACCTTTTTACAAAGAGCCTATGACCAAGTTGTTCATGACATATGCCGGCAAAATTTAAATGTGGTTTTTGCGATTGACAGAGCCGGGTTTGTTGGACCGGATGGTGAAACACATCAAGGCGTCTATGATATAGCTTTTTTGCGCCATATCCCAAACATGGTTTTGATGATGCCCAAAGATGAGAACGAGCTTCGTCACATGCTGAAGACGGCCATGGACTATGAGAATGGTCCTATCGCCGTACGTTACCCGAGAATTAACGGGACGGGTGTTATTCAGGATAAAGTAATGAAGCCTATTCAGATCGGCACGTGGGAGGTTGTATACGAAGGCGGAGCTGATAGTGTTGCCGTGCTTGCAATCGGGCCTATGGTACAGATAGCTGAAGAAGCGGCAGCTGTTCTCGAAGCTCAAGGCATACAGCTTCAAGTGATCAACGCACGATTTATTAAACCATTGGATGAGAATATGCTCTTGAAGCTCTCCAAGGAACGCACCCATTTAATCACGATGGAAGAAGCTGCTTTACTTAGTGGCTTCGGCAGCTCCGTTTTGGAGTTTTACGCGAGTAAAGAAATCATGGGAGTTCAAGTGAAATGCTTGGGTGTACCGGATTATTTTGTTGAGCATGGCAGTATCCCAGAACAGCGTGCTGAGGTTAAGTTAACTGTAGAAAATCTGATTCAGCAAGTCAAATCGATGATGCCGCGTAAAAAACAGCGCGCTTTAATGTGAGGGGCCGTAATGTCGTCTGCGAAAGAACGTATAGATATCCTGCTTGTGGAGCAAGGTTTTTTTGAAAGTCGTGAGAAAGCTAAAGCATCCTTAATGGCAGGTCTTGTATTTGCCAATGAAGAACGGATTGAAAAGCCGGGAACGAAGCTGCCGCGTGAGGTTAAACTAACCGTAAAGGGAGCGATACATCCGTATGTTAGTCGTGGTGGATTGAAGCTTGAGAAGGCTTTGCGCTTTTTTAATATATCCGTGCAGGATGTATTCATGCTGGATATCGGTGCTTCCACGGGTGGCTTTACGGATTGTGCTTTGCAGAATGGTGCAGCCCATGTGATTGCTATTGATGTGGGATACAATCAATTGGATTGGTCCTTGCGCAGTGATTCACGAGTCCATGTGATGGAACGGACTAATTTCCGTTATTTACAACCAGCTGATTTGCCGCTTTGGGAAAAAGCTAATTTTGCAACGATTGATGTTTCTTTTATTTCGCTTAAACTTATGCTCCCACCCCTGAAAAATTTATTAGCAGCTGACAGTAAAATCGTTGCGCTCATTAAACCGCAATTTGAGGCAGGGCGAGAAAAGGTTGGCAAGTCTGGCGTAGTTCGCGATTCAGCCGTACACCGAGAAGTGTTGCAGACGATCTTGGGATTTGCCGCCAAGCAAGGGTTTCAATTGCAAGGCTTAACCTTCTCACCGATCACTGGCGGAGAGGGGAATATAGAGTTTTTAGCTTACTGGACTTTGGATGAACAGATTAAGCTTGAGGTTGCAGAATCGGGAGTGTCCGAAGAATCAGGAGCTTCCAACGGTATCGTCTTAGAGTCCCAATGGCTTAAGAAAATCGATGAGATTATACTTGAAGCAAACAAAACCTTTAAAGGAGCTAATAAAGCTTAGCGTAAGTATTCTGCTCTTAAAATTTGCCCCCAGTTGATATATTTTAACTGAAAGATGGCATCAGACCATAGATTTATGGTTTGATGCCATCTTTTTATAGCAGCTTTTAATCTTATACGCGATCCTCTCTAAATTAATCATTGCAACATAACAATGAAATCCAAATTCTTGCTTATTTAAATTGATCCCCAAAGAGGGGCCCTTCCCACATTCTCGATTTAATTACACCTAGTTTGTCGGACTTAGCACTTAATTAATCAAACTAGATGTTTAAGATTCCTTCTAAAGGCACATCTTATAAACAAAGATAGTGAGAGGTGAGTGCACATGATCAGGAAAAGATTGGGGCAATGGCTGCAACAAACTATTTTTGTAGGACCGTCCTTGCTCGTCTTTTTCATTATCATTGTAATTCCATTGGGAATGAGTATTTATTATTCATTCACGGAGTGGGATGGGATTTCTTCAAAAGTAACGTGGGTAGGTCTGGATAATTTTAAGCAAATTTTGTTTCACGATGAGCTATTTAAACAGGATTTCTATTTTACGTTTCGGTTAGCCTTGGTTCAAGTTGTGTTAACGAATGCCGTAGGGATGATTTTAGCACTTATGCTAACCCAACAGCTTAAGACAAGAAATGTGCTGCGCACAATCTTCTTTATGCCTAATGTCATTGGGGGATTGCTGCTCGGCTTTATCTGGCAATTCATTTTTATTAAAGGCTTTGCCTCAATTGGCGAAATAACCCATATCCATTTTTTTCAATTACCTTGGCTTGGGGATGCAACGACAGGTTTTTGGGGAATCATAATTGTTAGTGTTTGGCAGGGTGCAGGTTATTTAATGATTATTTATATTGCAGGATTATCTAATGTGCCGAATGATCTATTGGAGGTGGCCCGGATAGATGGGGCAAACCGATGGCAGTTGTTCCGCAGAATTAAACTCCCCTTAATTATGCCATCCGTGACGGTTTGCTTCTTCTTGAGTATCTCTTGGGCCTTTAAAATCTTTGATATTGTGCTTTCTCTTACAAAAGGCGGACCCTACAATTCAACAGAATCGATTGCCTTGAATATTTATCAAGAAGCGTTCCGCAATAATCGGTATGGTTTAGGTTCAGCCAAAGCGCTCATTTTCTTTGTAATTGTTGCGCTTATCACGGTTATCCAAGTAGCTTATACGAAGAAAAAAGAGGTGGAGGTTTGATGGATTCAACAAAGCGGTATACGGTTGGGTTATTCCTTCTGGAAGTATTAGGCATCCTACTTGCAATTTTGTTTTTAGTTCCGTTTTATTTTGTATTGGTTAATTCCTTGAAAAGCTTCTCTGAAATATTAGTGAATGCATCCAATCTGCCGCATAAGCTTTATTTTGGTAATTATTCGAGAGTTTGGACGATCATGAAATTTCCGCAGGCGTTTCTTAATTCACTCCTGATCACTGTATTTAGCAATATAGGTTTGGTTATAATAAGCTCCATGGCTTCTTACAGAATGGTTCGCATCCCCACACGCTTTAATCAGCTTTTATTTGCAGCTTTCGTTGCTGCGATGGTAATTCCATTCCAGTCCATTATGATTCCATTGGTTCGAGTAGCCGATAAAGCAGGACTTATGAATAGCATTTATGGATTAGTTGTCTGTTATTTGGGCTTTGGAGTGATGTTAAATGTATTTCTCTATCATGGTTTTGTGAAATCCATCCCCAAGGAAATTGAAGAATCGGCTGTGGTAGATGGGGCAAATCCTTATGGTGTTTTTTTGCGGATTGTTTTCCCATTACTAAAGCCAATGAGCATTACAGTACTCATTCTGAATAGTCTATGGATCTGGAATGACTTTTTGCTGCCAAGCTTAATTTTGAATAGCCCTAATTTACGTACAATTCCGCTATCTACTTTTTCGTTTTTTGGGCAATATACGAAGCAATGGGATTTGGCGCTTGCTGCCTTGGTTTTAGGTGTTACCCCGATTATTATTTTCTTCCTGGCTCTACAGCGTCACATTATTGAAGGAATTACTGCGGGTTCAGTAAAGGGCTAGATGATCCTATGTTGTAAAAGCGCAAGCTTTTTTACAAATATAACACGCAATATAAAGAAAGGGAGGTATTTAAAAGGTGAAGAAGCTTACAACGATTAGTTTGATCCTCGGATTACTTATGCTGACAGCCATGGGTTGCGTCAAAAAGAATGTAGTGGTAAATCCCTCAGCAGCTGCAGGTGCAACAACAAGTCCAGCAGGTACCAAGAATATCACAATTAAAATGTTCCAATTTAAAGTGGAGATTGCTGAGCCATTAGCTAAGCTGATAGCAGAATATGAGAAACAAAATCCAGGTGTAAAAATCCAAATAGAAACCGTAGGCGGCGGTGCGGATTATGGGGCGGCCTTAAAAGCGAAATTCAATTCGGGTGATAAACCGGATATTTTTAACAATGGTGGCTATTCAGATTTAGATCTATGGCTCGATCAGCTCGAGGATTTATCAGATCAACCTTGGGTAAAAGACTTGGTGAAGGGCGCGAATGAGCCAATGACTAAGGATGGCAAGATATTTGGCCAACCGCTCAATTTAGAGGGTTATGGGTTTATTTATAACAAAGATTTGTTTAAACAAGCAGGTATAACTGAGCCCCCGAAAACAATAACCCAATTAGAAGATGCAGCGAAAAAGTTGCAAGCCAAAGGCATCACACCTTTTATTAATGGGTATGGGGAGTGGTGGGTATTGGGGAATCACTTTGTAAACATTCCTTTTGCACAACAACCTGATCCCAACGCGTTTATTGATGGTTTAAACAAAGGTACAGCGAAGATCCCAGGCAACGCGATTTTTGATAACTGGGTTAAGCTATTCGATATGACCTTGAAATATGGCAATAAAAACCCGCTGCAAACAGATTACAAAACAGAGGTGACGGATTTCGCGCTAGGTAAAGCAGCGATGACCCAGCAAGGAAACTGGACACAGCTTGATCTCACTAAAACCAATCCAAAAATTAACGTTGGATTTCTGCCGATGCCAATTAGTGATGATGCAGCAGCCAACGATAAATTACCTGTTGGTGTTCCGAACAACTGGGTGATCAATAAAAACTCTGCGGTAAAAGCTGAAGCTAAAAACTTCTTGAATTGGATGGTTAGCTCCGACGTAGGAAAAAAATATATTACGGATGAATTTAAGTTTATCCCAGCTTTCTCCACAATCACTGCGGATGAAAAAGTGTTAGGTCCTTTAGCGGCAGACATTATTAAGTACAGCAAAGATGGCAAAACGTTTACTTGGAATTGGTTCAAATTTCCGGGTGGGGAAGCCACGAGCAAAAAATTTGGTGATTCCATGCAAGCTTATGTAGGCAAGAAAATGACGAAAGAACAAATGCTTACTGATTTCCAAAGCACTTGGGACAGTCTTAAAAAATAAAAAACAACTATAAAAAAGCGTTCAACTCACTTTCTGAGTTGGCGTTTTTTTATTTTGACAGGAAAAGTGAAGAACTTTGTTTGTGGATAATAAAGGAATTTTCGTAAAACGAAGCGAAGTAGTAGATTGGGGTGATTCCATGCAAGCTGGGGACCAGTTGGTGCTATTGCTGATAATCGGTATAATAGGAATAGTTGCGTTTATTGTTTTACGTAGTCGATTGCAAACAAGATATTCACCCAAATGGATACCAGAGCCAGATGATGAAATTCCAGTGACAGAAGCGGTTGTTTTACTTGAAAACGCTGGCTATGAAGTCATGACCACAAAACGAAAAATCCCAATCCGCATACTCGTAAACGATGAGGAGGAGCTATTCAGCCGTTATTTTGTCGATCATTTTGCTCAGAGCGGGGAGAAATGGTACATTGTCAAAATCGCACGCTCACGTCATCCATTTGAGATGAGAGGCAGCTCGATCCGTGATCAGCTTTTGCCTTATCAGTTAATTTATCTTGAAGCTGCGGGTATACTCTATGTGGATGTTTCGTTGCAAAAAATTGTAAAGATCCAATTCGAACTGGAAGTATAAAGGGGAGTCAGACAATGAAAGGTCAACGGCATCTTAAAATACGTGAAATTCTCAGCAATCAAGAAGTGGAAACACAGGATGATCTGGTACACGCTTTGCGATTAGCGGGCTTTCAAGTAACACAGGCAACCGTTTCCCGAGATATCAAGGATCTACAGCTCGTTAAAGTGCCATCGGATAAAGGCAGCTCTAAATATTCGTTACCGACGGAGCAACGCTTCAATCCCATTCAAAGACTAAAACGTACGTTGACAGATCATTTCATTAGTATTGATTACGCTGAAAACTTGGTCGTATTGAAGTGTTTGCCAGGTACAGCAAATGCCATCGGGATGTTAATAGATAATCTCGATTGGGAAGAAGTGATGGGTACAATCTGCGGGGATGATACAATTCTAATTATATGCCGCACCAAGGAACATAGTGATTTAGTGAAAAACCAAATTTTAGCGATGATAAACTAGCGAGGTGAATGCATGTTAGTCCATTTAAGTATTCGGAATTTAGCCGTAATTGAGTCCGTACAGCTTTCTTTTAGCCATGGATTTCAAGTCTTAACAGGGGAAACGGGCGCAGGGAAATCGATTGTGATCGACGCATTGACTTTAATTGCAGGTGGCCGAGGATCTTCGGAGTGGGTGCGTTACGGTTGTGACAAAGCCGAAATTGAAGCCATGTTCGAAATCGTTCGTCATCATCCCGTTTGGGCTGTGTTGGAGCGGCTAGGAATTTTAGCTTCGGCTGATGAGAGTTTGGTTATTCGTAGAGATTTAACCATTCAAGGTAAAAGCACCAGTCGTATCAATGGGCACTTGGTCAATTTGACGATGTTGCGTGAGGTAGGCGAATGGCTTGTAAATATTCATGGGCAGCATGAGCATCAGTCTTTATTAAAAGCAGAAGAACACTTGGGGTGGTTAGATGCTTTTGGCGGGCAAGCTATCGAAGCTCTCAGAAACCAGTATCAAGCCTCTTATGATCGTTATGTTGAGTTAACCAAACAGTTAACAAATTTAGAGGAAACAAGCAAGCAAGCCCTACAAATGCGTGATTTATATCTGTTTCAAGTTGAGGAAATTGAAGAAGCTCATTTAAAACCAAATGAGGATGAATTATTAGAGGAAGAAAAGCGCAAGCTAAGCTATGCTGAAAAGTTATTTCAAAATTCCTCTGAAGCCTACGAAGGCCTACATAGTAATAAAAATGGCTTAGATGCGATTAATAAATCGATTCAACGGTTACAGGAAATTGCTGCTTTAGATCCTGGACGATTAAAACCATTATTAGAGCAAGTTCAATCTGCTTTTTATCAATTAGAGGATGCTGCTTTTCAACTGCGTGATTATCGTGATCAAATTGAATTTAATCCGAAAAGGATTGATCAAATTGAACAACGGCTGCATTTAATTGCTTCCTTTCGGCGCAAATACGGGGTCAATGTGATCGAGATTTTACAATACCTCCATAAAATCAAAAGTGAGCTTCAATTAATCGAAAACAAAGATGAATTGCTGCTGCAAATTCAATCTGATGCTGAGGCCGAATATAAGGTTGCCGTAAGCTTAGCGATCACGCTTTCTAAACAACGTCAGCTAAGTGCTGCCATATTGTCAGCAGAGATTGAACGGGAGCTGCGTGATCTCCAAATGGAAAGAACCCGATTCTCAGTTCGGATTGAACGCTTCGAGGACAAGCTGACACGAAACGGCTGCGATCAAGTAGAGTTTCTCATTTCTGCAAATCCTGGTGAACCGTTACGTCCTATGAGCAAAATTGCTTCAGGCGGTGAGCTTTCAAGAATCATGCTCGCGATGAAATCGATTTTTGCCAAGGTGGATCAGATTCCAGTACTTGTGTTTGATGAAGTCGATACTGGGGTTAGCGGGCGTGCTGCACAAGCAATTGCCGAAAAGCTTTCTGTCTTATCCAAAGATTGTCAGGTCTTTTCCATTACTCATCTACCTCAGGTAGCTTGTATGGCAGATAGCCATTATCTGATTCAAAAGGCAGTCGAAGGAGATAGGACGTTTACACAAGTAGAAGATCTAGATGTTGAAGGACAATTAAATGAGCTTGCCAGAATGCTTGGAGGCGTCGAGATAACGGATACTACGTTGGAGCATGCAGGGGATATGCTGCGAATGGCTAATGAAAAGAAAAAGGTTATGCATAATGTATAAGGAAAGAGTATGAAAATTTGCGATCTAGAGGGATGATTTTCAGTAATAAAACGTGTGGGGTAGGGTTAACTTAAAGGTACGCAATTGACGATTACCTTTTCGTCAGGCAGAAGAAGGGGAGTGCAACCTGCTTGAAGCCCACGCAAACAAAAAGATGGATTGGACTTATGCTTGTATTCTTACTTGGTTTAATGTGCTGCTCCACACCGTTTCAGAATTTTGCTTCATTTCCGAATCAACTGCGTTTGTTTTCCGGTCAGGGCAAGGAATTAAAGCTTTCAATGCCTGTCAATGCGATGGTAACTGTAGCAGACCCGAATATTGTTCGTGTCAACGGTCATTCACAGCAATCATTTCGTGTCAATCTGAATGAGCCGATTAAGCTTCAAACCGGTAAATCAGGTGTCACAGAACTCAAGCTTAAGCTTTTTGGTAAAATCCCTTTGAAAACCGTAAAGGTTAATGTAATGCCTGATCTTAAGGTTGTACCAGGTGGTCAGACCATCGGGGTAAAGCTTAAATCAGCCGGTATTATGATTGTAGGTCATCATTTGGTTTCAGTTGCCGAAAATCGAAAAATTTCACCTGGTGAAGAGGCCAAAATTCAAGTGGGTGATTTAATCATGAGCATAAACGGCACACTGCTGAATGATGTCTCAAAGGTATCCGATATTGTTACCCAAGCAGGTAAAGCCAAAAAACCGTTAGAGCTTGTTGTTCAGCGAAATAATCTAAAGATGAACATTACACTTCATCCTGTATTTGACATTATGGATAAAACTTACCGTATAGGACTTTATATTCGCGATTCGGCAGCAGGTATTGGTACGCTAACCTTTTATGCACCGGATCAACAGGTATATGGAGCGTTGGGACATGTAATCACAGATATGGATACCCAAAATCCAATTGTTGTAGGTGGAGGGGAAATCGTCCATTCGAATGTCACCTCAATTGCCAAAAGTCATCACGGTGAACCGGGTGAAAAAAGAGCTGAGTTTTTTAAAAACGGTAAGGTGCTCGGCAATATTGAGAAGAATACCGCTTTCGGGATTTTCGGAAAAATGCGTGAGCTGCCAGAGCATAGCTTCGGTCAAGAGCCTATATCTGTTGCTTTTGCTGAGGACGTGGTAGAAGGATCCGCACAAATTTACACCGTGTTAGAGGGACAAAAGGTAGAAAAATTTAATGTAGTCATTAGTCATGTAACTCGGCAAGACTTTCCCTCCACGAAAGGGATGATTATTAAAATTACAGACCCGCGTTTATTAGAGAAAACAGGCGGTATCGTGCAAGGGATGAGTGGCAGTCCGATTATCCAAAAGGGCAAAATAATTGGTGCTGTTACACATGTGTTTGTCAATGATCCAACAAGTGGTTATGGATGTTTTATTGAATGGATGCTGCAGGACGCAGGGATTTTATTTAAAAAGAATGATCAAGAGCTAAAGGCTGGCTAACTGCCTTTGGCCTTTTTTGTTTTTGTATGAATCTTGTCGAATAATGTTGAAAATTGAAAAAAGTATTAATTATATATTAAAATCGAAAAAAAATAAAGAAAAATAATATTCGACAGAAGGAATTCAATTGGTGATGTCGAATTACATGTATTAGGAAAGACAAAAAATCCAATATGTACCAAGGAGGGAGCATTAATTTGCAAAAGATTGAAGTATTGTTAGCGGATGATAACCGTGAGTTTACCAATTTATTATCAGAGTTTATTGATGATCAAGAGGACATGACTGTTGTTGGGGTAGCTTATAACGGAAATGAAGTGTTGCGATTTATCGAACAGCAGCGTAAAGCTCCCGATGTATTGATTTTAGACATTATCATGCCGCATCTGGATGGATTGGGTGTTTTGGAAAAACTTCGTGAAATGAATTTACCAACCCCTCCCAAGATTATTATGCTAACAGCTTTCGGTCAAGAGAACATAACGCAAAAAGCTGTCCAATTGGGAGCTGCTTACTACATACTAAAACCTTTTGATATGGAAGTGCTGACTAGTCGTATTCGCCAATTGGTTTGTATTGGTCAATCTGTAACATCCAATATTTCTAATTCTTCTGTGCATAAAGCCAACGTTGTACCTTTATCCAAAGGTAGAAACCTCGATGCGAATATCACAAGCATTATTCATGAAATAGGTGTCCCAGCACATATTAAAGGCTACCAATATTTACGCGAAGCAATCACAATGGTCTACAATAACATCGAAATTCTCGGTGGAATCACGAAAGTATTGTATCCATCTATAGCTGACCATTACAAAACAACCCCAAGCCGTGTAGAACGCGCTATACGCCACGCTATAGAGGTTGCGTGGACGAGGGGGAACATTGACAGCATCTCGCACCTCTTCGGCTACACAATCAATATCAGCAAGTCCAAGCCAACCAATAGCGAATTCATCGCGATGGTTGCGGATAAATTGAGAATTGAACATAAGGTTTCGTAGATTTAAATTTGTTGTCCATGCTAATTTATATAACTGAGTCATACGTCATTCTTTGCGGGGTGGCGTATTATTCATGAAAAACCACTTTCTTATAAGGCGAATTTCAATAAATTTGATTATGGTTTAATAAATTTGGTAGAATAGGCTAATCAAAGCAGAGAAAAGAAGGTAATAGGGATGACAAACAACATCGGAGAGCTGCACGAAGGAAATTGCTTAATTGTTAATTATGTATTATCAACAGGGCAGAAGGGAACTTTACCCCTCAATAAAGAGCAATGTAAATATTTTTTGGATTGTATCGATAAGAACAAGACGATGATTTTACAAGTTGGTGACGAAATCAGAACATTGAATCCGCTTCATGTCGCTTTTACTTATATGAAAGGGTTAAATGAGAAAGATATCGTTGTTAAAACCCATGAAGCTATCGAAGAAAAAAGTGTAGAAGCCATTCAAAAAACGGATTCAGCAGAAGAATTATCAAAAGCTTATAATAAACCTAAAGAATTATTTAGGATTGAATGTAAATGTGGAGAAGCTTATGTAAAAGAATTACCTTACTATACGCAAAAAAACAGCTGCGAAAAATGTGGACAAATGGTCTTTGTTGATCGTAAACGGGGAAAACAAACCATTGACAATGAATTGGTATGGATTATGACGAATCGTTATTACGTGGAAAGGGAATTCTCAATATATAAAACTACATAAATACATCCAAATAGTTGGTATCGACGAGTTTTAGTTATTTTTAAGTTGCACAATCGTTCAACATATGACACAATTTAAGATGTAAGTGTGCAAGTAAGCCATCAACCGGATGAAGATTTAGATTATATGAACTTTTTCTTTATCGAATAACCAAAACATCTAGATCACTGAATGAATAAATGGTGGTTTAAAAAGAAAAAGGGGAAGTGTCAAAGTGAAAATCAATTTAAAATTTTCCGCAAAGGGTCAGATCGCCATCAAAAATTTTGAAAACGATGAAATTCTGGAAATATTTACACGTTATTCAAATACGCTTAAGAAGAAGTACATGGTGGATGTCAATGTCCCAGCAGATATCAATCAAAGAATTATTGAGGATGGTATCTTAACCATGATCCTAGAGAATGTGGAGTGTGATATTGAAACTTTCTATAGGGAATTAGGAAGAGACATCAAAGTTCCATTGAAAAAAAGATTTGATGGTAAGCTGGACAACCTATTCAAAATAGAAGTCATGGAGAATTAATTCATACGAATCTATTTATACAAATGGAACCAATAAAGGAATGGACTGGATTACGCAGTTTGCTCGTTTGGCGGTTTTATTTTTTTGCATTAAAACTGAGGTGATGCACATTGGATAAAGCCGAAAAAATATCTTTCTGAAATTTGACAGACCAAGGGTAAAATCAGTAAAAAAACAAATAAAATTCACATACAATTGGATTTCCGGTGGGAAGTCTTTCATGTTTGTGAATAATATGGTGTAAATTAACTGTCATGACAGTGCATATGCTTGCCTTTTCAACTCCGTAACAATGAAAACCATAGCTGTGTATCCTAAAACAATGAAAGCCCTACCTCTCTTTCATCCTTACGGCTCCGAAGCCGCGCCAGTGTGAATCAGTGAACACTTGTACAAATTCTGGGTTAATGGTGAATTTGAAAAAAACGGATGGAGGAAAAACTTATTCTATTGGAGGAAGAAAAAGGGGGACAAGATTAAATTTACTAATATATCATATAACAATTTGATAAAAAACACAAGTTATTGGAACTGTCAATATTAAGTCTTAGTTTATATTTCCTGTTTGTGTAACATTACGCCAATGTTATGCCGATTCGCAAGAAAAAAGTTTACGTCATTAGTAAAAATCAAAAACCGCCTATTTTTTGGTAAATGTCCAAACACATTTTCTCCAGCTTACATACAATACCTTATGATCTAAGGAAAGGGGAGATGGAAATGGGTGCAATTGCTGGAGGCTTTACAACAACTGGTGTAATCTTAGTTCTTTTCATTTTGTTAGTTATTGTCAGTCGTGCTATCCTTATATAATCACTCTTCTATTGAATCGTTATACAAATAACAAACCTCACTTCCAGATGGAAGTGAGGTTTATTATTTGTATAATTTGATAGATTATTCGGATGATTTCGGTTTAAACCGTGCAATAAAAGCTACATAACAATCCGGATGTATAGAGTATTTTTCGCGTTTACCTGTAAGAAAATAAAACTGCGCATTCTTCTCAATCAAATTTTTGCATTTCCCACAATCACAGGAACGATTATAATTAGAAGTTTGCGTTTTAAGTTGTTCAGTCTCAGACATATTGATTACCTCCAATAAAATAGTTACTATATAAGCCCGTGTAATTATAACATAAACTTTAGCTTTGAGCGAAAAAAGTGAAAATATGGGCAAAACCTAGATGAATTTATAGAATATCCTTCATTATGAATGAGAAGCTATTTTGCCACAATAGGATATCAGCAAAAAGAAAGAAGCTTAGAATAAAGCTTCTTGGGTTTTAAGTAAGGTGTTATATTGGGTTAAACCATCGTTTGTTTGTATGAATGACCTGAACAGGGATCGAACCTGCGACCTCTACCCTGTCAAGGTGAATGATTTGTAAAACTAAGTTTAACTTATTTATATTTTTACAGTGTTTATAAGAGTTTGCAGTATTTTTATTTTTCCTAATATTAACTAGTATTTTATAAATAAGACTATATTTAGTCCCCAAAATGTCCCTTCCGTCCCCAATCCGTCCCCAACAAATTATTTTGAAAGAGGGCTAAATTTATCGAATTTACTTGCTGTTTCATGACTTAATTTTTTTGTAACATGTGCATATAAGTCCTCAGTAGTTTGGTGCTTTGCGTGACCCAATCTTTTTTGAATGGCTTTCATTGAAGCCCCAGCTTCTACCAACAAAGTAGCTGAACTGTGTCTCAGATCATGTAGACGAATGAATTTTAGATTGTGTCTAATAATAAATTTTCTCCACCATGTTGTCGGGGAAGTATGATACAAAGGTTTTCCATAGCCGCCATGGAAAACATAACTCGTTCCTTTTTTTCCTTTCCAATTATTTATTATTTTTAGTTTATTCAAGTTGTAATCATGTTGGTAATCTTTGAGTTCGGCCATAAACCATTCCGGCATTGCTACATCTCTTTTAGAGCTTTTGTTTTTTGGACCACCGATAATCGCTTCGCTATTTTCGGTATCGGATATACTTTTTGTTACTGAAAGGTAATTTTTTTCGAAGTTTACATCGGACCATTCGAGACCTACGAATTCTCCGCGTCTGAAACCACCAAGCATTGCTCCTATAAAAAACATCCTCCACATCTTTGGCTCAAGATATAATTTATTGATAACAATCTGAGCTTCATCTTCTTCATAGAAATTCATATCTGCTTGAACTACTTTAGGTTTTTTAACTCCTGCCATTGGATTCTTATTGATTAAATTCCAATCTTTCGCTCGTGTAAAAATATTCTTTAAGACTCTGTGAATGTAATCAATCGTACCAGTAGCTAGAAATTCTCCGCGTCCATCTTTTCGAGCGCCGGACTTGTTTAAATCGTCCATGAAATTCACGATATGAATTGTTTTTATTTGATCTAATCTAAGATGTCCGAAAACTGGAAGGATGTGATTTTTTAAATTAGTACAATAAGTTTTATAAGAAAGGTGAGAGAGCCCTCGTTTTGCGTACTTTTCTTTCCAATCTTCTACAAATGCATCGAACGTCATTTTTTCAGGTTTAATGTATTCTCCAGACTCAACCTCTATTTTAAATTTCGATAATTCATCATTAAGGTAATCTTTTAGTTTCTTGGTGGTTTTAAGCAATGCCTGATCGTCAATGGTGATCGGTTTATATCGCTTAATCCTTTTACCTTCAGAATCATATCCGGCTTCTACAACAAGCCTCCATGAGTTTATACCGCGTTTCTCGACACTGGCCATAATACCCCCACCCTTCGTCAAAATACATTACTATCTCCAGTCGTAGGTACCCGAGATGTCCATTTTTAAAAATTCCTCTAGATCCCACATTTGAATAATGAATTGCTCAATATCGTTTTGATCAAATTTCATTGTGTGTTTATCACCATGCATTTTATTTATTCTTGCTTGAACAGTAGGGATGTATATTCCAAACTCCCCAGGTTGATTGATATTATAGAGTAGGTCTGACTTGGTAATGGAGAGGCTCAGAACATCATCATTAAATTCATCGGGTAGAATTCTTTCAAATGGTCCTTTGATCGGAATTAATATTTTCTTGCTATCCCAGTCAATATTACCTTTACCGAACCAAATTACAAACTGCATTGGAGCGAGTTTGTCTTCATATTCAGAATAATAAATTGATATTATCATCAAACATCAAACTCCACTTTCTTAACTTGACCTTGAATGCGTACTTCATGAATTGGGAGTACTCTTGGGGGGATGTCTTTATTTGATGCCTGAAGAATCACATTATTCTTATCATAAAACACTCGTTTTAATGTTCCTTCATCGCCGTTAACCAAAATGATTCCAATCTTCCCGTGCTCACAAGTATTTTGGCTTTTAACTAAAACCCTCATTCCCTCGCGGATACCTTCATCGATCATTGAATCGCCCTTAACAATTAAGTAAAAATAAACACCGTCCTTGACCGTATCTTTAGAAACCTTCTCATAACCGACAATGTTTTCTGCGGCAAGAGAATCATAGCCAGCTCTGATCTCTCCGTAGATAGGGATTTGAATAAGTTCAACGTCACTAATTATGTTTTTTGGTTGAATCTCTGGTTTCAAATATTGGACTGGGTTTTTCTCAGCAACGAATCCACTTATCGTTTTTAAATACTCTTTATGCTCAATATGTGTCATTTCTCTCGAAGCACCTGTCGCGCTATCTGTAATCTCCGGCTTGCCAAGCAACATTAAATAACTGGCTTGCTCAAGAAGGTCATCGTAATTAATCCCAAATGCAGAGGATAGTTTATTGAGTGTTTCTAGTTTTGGCATTCCTCTCTTGCCGTTTTCGATTCGAGATAGTTGCGCAATACTTATTCCTGAAAGTTCAGATAGAGCAATCAGAGTAAGGTTTCTCTCATTCCGTAAAAGCTTTAAATACTCACCAAAGTTATTTTCCATACAGACTCCCTTTTTCTTGTTTAATCAATGTAATTATTATATATCAAATTTCCCAAAAGGTAAATATTTTATGTGCAATTTGGAGGTAAACAGAGTAAATGGTTAATTATAACCACATCAAAGCGTAATTCGACTATAAACGATACTTTACCAATTGGGAAAATAGTGCTATATTTTACCTGTTGGGAAAACGGGGGTGATGAAGTGAATACGAACTTCGGGTTATACATCAAACAAAAACGAAAAAAAAGAAACATGAGCCTCGTTGATATTTCGACTATCTCTGGAGTTAGCATAGCTCAGATATCCAGGGTTGAGAATGGAAAGCGAGGTGTTCCACGACCAGAGACAATTAAAAAACTAGCATCGGCACTCGGCATTGGTTATGAAGATTTGATGGTGCAGGCAGGACACCTCGACAAAAATATCAGAACTCAAAGGGTGGAAAAAAGTTGAATTCAGAAAAAGTGGCAAATGATTTTTTTCAGGCTTTAGTTGAAAAATTGACAGAACATTTAAAGCCTATCCTTTTGGAAGAATTAAAAAAGCAAATTTCAACTACTGGGCCTGATCGTACTTTGAGCATTGAAGAAGCAGGAGAATACATGGGAATTTCATATATGCTTCTTTATAGGATGTGCAAGGAAAAATCCATTCCTCACATGAGGGCTGGTGTGAAAGGTTCCAAAAAACCTAAAATTTTGTTTTGTCAGTCTAGCTTAGACAAGTGGAAAAGGCAGCAGGAGCAAGAAAACTACCAAGCTGAAAAATTACCTCTATAGAAAGGAGTAAATGAATGAGTATTTCTAACCTCGCTTTATCTGCTGACATTATTGTGATTACTGCAGAGATTAATTCTTTTAAGCAAGTTGCTGGACAAGCGGTGTTTGAAATTGGTAAACGGCTAAAATATGTAAAGGAGAATGATCTAGTGCGCGGTCAATGGATGGATTGGCTAAAACAAGTTGATATTGACCACAGCACAGCTCAAAAGTTTATCCATGCATTTGAACAATTCGGAAACTTGGCGACGTCGCCAACATTGCAAGTCGGGAAAATATTCGAAATGCTTTCCTTACCGGACTCTATTGATCGCCAAGAATTTGTTACAACACAGCAGACCATTCCATCATCAGGTGAAATAAAGATGGTCGATGATATGACCGTCAAAGAGCTTCGTGAAGTAAAGAAGGCCTACAACGAATTAGAGAAGCAATCCGAGCAGCTTGAAGTGGATAAGCGGAATCTTGAAAAGCAATTGAAGAATGCAGTACCGCTTGACCAACTAGAGGATGCGATTTCAATTCGAATAGAGCAGCACCAGGAACAATCCGAAATCGATAAGCAGAAAATCATTAAGGAGAAAGACAGGCAAATCAAGGAGCTTGAGCAAAGGAAACCAGAAATCAAGGAGGTTGTTCCGCAAAGAACTAAGGATGAAATTGAAGATTTAAAAACATCTATACGTAAATTGCGAACTGACCGAGATGAATTGGACCAAAAACACAAGCATTTAAGCGACCTTGAGTATAAGGAACAGAAGTTGCGGATCGAGGGCCGGACAAGCATCTATGAAATGCAGATAAAAGTCAAAAAATTCATTGAAGATGCCGCACCGACAATATTTTTGCAAGGAGCCGTAGCAACAAATCCCATTATGAAAAAGGATATTGAGGAAAGTATTATCGCTCTAGAGGAATTTTGTGTTAGATTGCGTGATGTTTTAAATTCCAAATTACAAATTGTGGAGGTGTAGCTTAATGAAAGAACCTAGTGTTATTAATTTGTTTCATAAGTCAATTGAGAACTCCGAAGGTCAGCTTGCAGCTATGAAGGCTATGTTAGAGCAGATGAAATTATATTCGGATGAAGCGAAGGAAATTCGCGAAGAAGTTATTGATTTATCGATGGGCATGAAGGATACAAGGAAAGAAATGGCCCAGTTTGAGAAAGAATTTAGGGATACTAACCGACTTTTACCAAGTGAAGTTGATGATGTTTACACTTCCGTAGTTGCTAGGTCTTTGGAATTGGCAAAAATATGGCCTTCAGAATCAAGCGATAACTTTACTAAAACGGTTGGTAAATACCGCCGAATGATCTGGAGCAAGATGAAGAAACGTTTTGGGACCAGCAAATATATTCACATCAAGAGAATGGATTATGTTGCCTGCCTTATGTTTATTGAAAACTTTGATCCACTGGACTATCTATGATGCAACTCACTCCAGTAGTATCCTCAAACCTTGCGGCAGTCGGCTATGACAATGTTCAGAACGTGCTTCATATCCAATTTAAAGGTAATGAGATAGTCTATCAAAAGCACGGTGTACCTTTAGAAGTCTATGAATTAATGATGTCAGCTGATTCTATCGGATCTTTCTATGCTAGGAACATTAAGAATCAATATCTAAGTCAACCGTTACCGGAGGTTACTTAAATGTCCATGAATCTTTATTGGCAGCTACTTGGAATGTTTCTCTTCATTGCTGTTTTAGTCTTAATTCACAAATCATCACGTTATGCGGAAGAGGACATTTGCCCATACGTTGATATTTACCACCGGGAGGAAAAAGACGTATGGCCCAGCTCTTTGCTTGAATCTAATCTTATTATTGTTGATTTTAATGGAGGTGATCGCGTGAGAATAGCAGGAACTTACTTATCTCCTGAAATTGTGAAGAAAATGAAGCCAGCTATCAAGAAGGTAGATTCTAAAGGAAAGGGGGATAAACCAGGTGGTAGCAACAATAAACGTTCCAATGGATGGCCAAATGCTAAAGCGTTTAATACAGTCTTCTCAGGATTCAGCACAAAGGGCAAGTGATCCGTTAGCTTCAGCACAATTTAGCCTGATTAGCACGATGTTACAGGACAAGCTTACCCAATTTCATAAATTCTCTGAAGCCGTGTTACGTTCAAAGTATTGTTCCAAAGAAATAGAGCCTGCTTTACGAGAGCAGACCCTACTGATTTAACGCTTTAGAAAAAATCTAACTTTAGTATATCAAAATTTAA
Source organism: Paenibacillaceae bacterium (assembly GCA_040904685.1). Taxonomy (GTDB): domain Bacteria; phylum Bacillota; class Bacilli; order Paenibacillales; family NBRC-103111; genus Paenibacillus_AC. The sequence goes on from JBBDSZ010000052.1 coordinate 60,755, forward strand.
GGAGAATGTGAATGACACAACCTAACAATATTCTAGATCTGCATAACTGGGCTCCAGCTAATTTACAAAATGGAGATATCTTCATTAACAAAAAGCTTGTTTCGGGGGTTGTGCTGCTGAGTGTAGCCAAGAATGAAATCTATGAAACTGAACAAGGTTCAGGTGAATGGCTGATGACCTTTGAAGGATACAAAGCTTGCAACAAAGTGGCAGGTATCCAAGTTATATCCCCTGAGTCTTTACTACTTCCTGATGGAAGGGTTGTAAGCAATCCATATGTTGATATTGATGCAACAACAAACACGTCCCATAAGTTTATGGCCAGATGTGTGGCTATTGGAAAAAATTCTTTAGGTAAGCCTTATATCAGTTCCGCAACAATCATTTTTGATGCAAAACTCGCATTTGTTGAAGAGCTCTCTAAATCCATGGAGAAAAACAAAGACCTTGGCAGGTACTACATGGATGGCATGTTGTCGGATAAAGAAAAAAGTACTGGTATGTATCGCCTTTTTGATGGAGATATGGGGATCTGGGTAGACCGAAGCCTTCCAGAAGTAACAGCAATTATTCAGAAGTTTATCTCTAATAAGAACAATGGAGATAAGCGAGTCGTTACCATGGCTCAAAAGGCTGCATTACAAAGACAGCCATGCATGCCGCCCGTGCGGGTTAATGCGATTAACGGCTTTGCCAGTGTGCTTGTAGGTACCCATATTGCAGACTTTAGTGAGAGCGAAATTGCAGCCATGCTTCAGGAGTATTCGGAAACAGGTAAGGTATCCGGCGCGGATGTTGTGGAATCATCGGAAGACATTTCAAAGGTAGACGATCAAGAAGGATTTAGTTTGTTATCCGAAGGAGGAATCAGATTCTAATGATAAAAATGGTATCTTGGAAAAATTTTAAAGGAACGACCTCTGAACAGGTGCTAACCGGAAAAGACATATTTATCGGCCCGAATGGATCGGGAAAATCAACCGTGCTGGAAGCAGTAGGTATTTCTATGTATGGAAGCATGCCAGGCAAAGGCAGTCAATTATCTGAAGCGTTTAAATTTGGAAAAGGCAGTGAAATGGTTACTGGTTTAGATTTGGATAACTTTTCATTCAATCGCGGCATTAATAGAATCTCAAAATTGAACGAGGAAGGCGAGAACGAGTCGACCTATGCTGCAAATATAACTTTGTCACCAAGCAATGGAGAAAGCGGTCTTAAACAAATGCAGGCGAGGGTTACTTCTGAGGTTGGTAATTTCCCATTGATATTTGATTTTGACGGCTTTATGAAGAAAACTGATGCGGATCGTAGGAAGGACATATTTGATCTTTCGCCAATTGTTGCCGAAGAGTGGAACAAAGAAGCCATAAAACTGAAGCTAGAAAGTAAGCTTCTTTTGGACAATATCAAGGAAGTTAGTCCCGAACTATATTCAGAAACGCAGACGATGATATCGGAATGTTTGGCGGTATATCGAGACTCCTTTAAATTATCGGATGGCCTAAAGGCAATGATTGACTGGGCTAAATTAAATCAAGCAACTTGGAACAAAGATAAGAAGGATGCTACTGGAGCTGTCCGGGAAATAGGTAAGATCAAAAATGATCTTGAAGAGACAGACCGGGACATCGTAAAAACTAAGGGTGATTTGGCAAAAACCCGTGAAAATCATACAGACGTGCATGGGCAGATTACGGCTGGAATAGAAATTCAGAAGCAATGGGATAAGAAACAGTTACGCATCGCCGAGCTAAAAACCGAAATAGAATCTTTGGTCGCTCTGCTGGCGATACCTAACGAAATTGATTTTGAAAATCAGATTGAAGAAATTAACTTAAAAATGAAAACTACGAATATTTCAGAGCAAGCAAGTACAATCCAATCTGGAATTAATGCTTTTAGAATCCAGAAGGATGCTAAAGTTTTTGAGCTGGACAGGCTAAAGTTGGAATCAGATAAGCTAGAGCAGGAACTTCAACTTTACGAAACTACCACAAAAAGGATTTTGGATAAGGGAGCGACCATTTGCGTAATTAACGACAAAATTGATTGCAATAAAGATTTTAGCCCGTTTATCGGTTATGTAAATAACAATAGTCCCAAGATCCAGTTAGAATTGAACAAAATTCAAGAAAATAAATCAACTATAGACGCAGAAATTCAATCGATCAATGCACAAACGGATCTATTGGAATCAAATAAGAGGGAGTTATACGCGTCCGCTGATGTCGAGTCCAAAAGAAATGAAACATTACGCAAAGAAATTGAACAAATCCGCAGCAATCAACGGAATGCGGAGCAGATAAAGCAAAACAACATTACTAAGAAAACCGCTCTTGAAGATGAATTGAATCGTCTTACTGGCGAAAAGATGCCTATATTTGCATCACTTGAAATCTTAGAACCCCAATTAATAGATCTCGCGAATCTGATAACTACTCTCCAAAAAACAGTGGATGATAAGGAGATTGCAAAAACCACGCTATCTAATCAAAAAACAGCATCAATCAATGCAACAATCGCAAAAAATAAGCACACCGCTCTCAAAAACATTTCAGCCGCCTTAGGCGCAAAAGGAATTCAGGGTGAGTTAGTAAAAACCATACTTTCTCCCATAGAAGGTATTGTTAATTCTAATTTGAGGGCAATGGGTAAAATTTACCCGATGTATTTCTCTACTGAATCTGAAAATGGAAAAGAAGAATTCGAGTTTGGTTGGATTAAAGATGGATCGAAAACCAACTATGATGTCTTGTCAAAAAGCGAGCAGGTTGTTTTCATGAGCGCTTTGTATAAAGCAATGCTCGATCGTAAAAACCCGCCGCTTAAGATATTTGCAGCAGACAATATAGAAAATTTATGGATTGACACATTCAAAGATTTTATTGAGGGATTAAATGCAATTCAAGATTCCTTTGACAATATTATTCTTTGTGGCGCAGTTCAAAATATCGTTAGTCGCTCATTATTCCCTGATAATCTACCAGATGTAATTTTAAATAAGTTTATCTTCATTGAGGATTTAGAAGCTGCGGGTTGGAAGGTATGGGATCTAACTCCTGCTACAGTGGAATGAAAGATTTAACATCTGGATTGAATCCAGAGCAGGCGCGAGCTGTATTATCGGAGTCGGATCGAATATTGATGTTGGCAGGCGCAGGATCAGGTAAAACAAAAACGCTAACACATAGGCTTGCTCATCTTAATCTAAATTGTCGTGTTGGTGTTTCTTCTATTATAGCAATTACTTTTACAAGAGCTGCCGCAAAGGAAATGAAGGACCGCCTTATCCCCCTCATTGGGAAAGATGCAAAGAAATTGATTTGCTGCACGTTTCACGCCCTAGCCGTTCAGATCCTGCAACAATGGGGGCATAGGCTGGGATTGGACAAGCAATTCACAATCTATAGCAGGGAAGACCGGGAAGAGGTTATTAAATCCATTATTAAAAAAGGTGAGTATAGAACCACCTATAAATGGATGGATGATGCAGGATGGATATTCTCCAAGAACACTCAGGAGTTATCGGTCTGGAATGAATACCAGTGGCAGCTTAAGCGGTTTAATGCAGTGGATTTGGATTATCTTATCCCGAAGGTTGTTGAGTTGTTTACAAAGCATTCTGATGTTGCGGACTACTATCGAAGGATTTGGAAATATGTCTTTACGGATGAAACCCAGGATACCGACCTTGAGCAATACGAAGTTATTAAATTACTGAATCCTGTTAATTTGTTCGCTATTGGTGATCCAAAACAATCCATTTACGGCTTCCGTGGGGCGAGAGTAGGAAATATCCTAGAATTCACAACCACGTTCCCGAATACGGAATTCATCGAATTGTTCAGGAATTATCGCTCCACTAAACAAATTGTAGAGAGTGCCAATAACTTGATATCCCATAGCGATTTAGAAATGGGACAGTCGATGGCTACGGATCGGGAAGGTAATCCAGTAGTCGTAACCTCATACGTTGATTCCGAAGCAGAAGCGCAATCAATCCTTGATACAATCCTAGCCAAGAACGATGACAAACCTTATTCAGACTTTGCGGTATTGGCTAGGACAAACGCTCAGATTGATTACGTTCATAGTGTACTTAGGAAGACTAACATCCCTTGCGTAATTCTTAGCGGCTCGGATGATCCATTGAAAAGGCATGACATTAAGTATCTGATTGCTTATCTGGATTGCATCTTTAACGAAAAGGATGAAACAAATTTTAAAAGGGTATTAAACTTCCCTGAACCCGTTGTAACTGAAACGCAATTACAGTTGCTTGAGCAGGTATCGGTTGATGAATCCATTACGTTGCGTGAAGCGCTGGGTTACTCGAAGGATGAACGAGTCCTTAAATTCCATTCTCGATTTAATGATTTAGTCGGTAACATCCATTTCACAGAAACTGCAGTAGATGCACTAAAGGAACTTATCCATTACCTTAAGCTCGAAAAGCATTATGAGGAGCGTAGCTTAGTCAATAGGGTTAATGATCTGAACGAAGCTATCCAGTATGTGACGTATTGGTGTGAACGGCAAGAGAAGCTAGGCGAATCCTACTCTGCTCAGGACTTCCTTAAATGGGTACGTATCCGCGATATCACTGAAAAGCTAATGGATAACAAGGATGCAGTTAAGCTTATGACCATCCACGGCTCTAAGGGTTTGGAGTTTGATACTGTCTTTCTTATTGGAATGAATCAGGGCGTATTCCCTCATAGGAAGACTGTTGATATCGAAGAAGAACGGCGGCTTGCTTATGTAGGAGAAACAAGGGCTAAACGGCAATTGTTCCTTTCAACTACCAGTGAAGCTATTACTAAATGGGGCAAGAAAGAAATATTGCTACCAAGTCAATTCATCCGAGAATCAAGGCATAAACGAGTATCTATTACGGAAGTAAATTAAAAATATGGAGGAATGTACAAATGGGAGAAGCAAAAAGACGTAAGGTTGCTAACGATACAACTAAAAAGGGTTCAAAGTGGAAGAAATTTAAACCGAGCAGCAAAGTTAAATATTTAGTAAGGAATGAAATTGACCAAAGCGGCATTGTTCGTTGGATTTAGCACAACAAGAAAGAGGTGAGGGCATTGCCCGATGATGACGGATTAAACTTCTATCGCGGTCTATTGATTGCAATACCTATCTCTTGTTGTTTACGGATTGGTGTTTGGTATTTATTTAGATATTTAGTTTGAAATGGAGGAACAGACAAATGAAGTATTGCCCTTTGTGCAAAAATGTTTTCTTGAATGAAGTCGTTGAATGCCTTTGTGAGAGTTCCTCATATAGGCGTATGGATTTAAAACTACTGCCTATCGAACCTATTTGCAAGACTTGTGGTTCCTCTGAAAATTTAACCTATCGGGAACCTTGGTCAGGGATTTATGGAACCTACGGCAACGAATGTACATGCGCTGTCTGTATAAAGAAAACAATGGATTCTATTGCTAGAGAAGAAGCCATGAAATACCTTGTTTTGGATAGTCATCGTGATGAGGATGTTTTCTGCAATGATAAAGAAGAGGTAGAGGAACATTTCAAATATTATATGGACGAACCTTACGAACATGAAAATTCAATGGAAGAAATCATTATTTTAAAGCTTGAATTGGTAACTGGTAAAGTAACAGCGGAACTTTTCAAACCACCGCATAATACTCACCTTGTGTTTTGGGATGGTGAATCATATCGGGTTGAAGAAGTCATTCAACCAGAGCTTGAAAATCAAGGTAGCGACTATACATTAAATTGGTGAGGGTGGGATAACCGTGGAAACAAAAATTATTCGCAATGATACAGGGTTGGATTTTAAAAGAATCGAACAAATCATCAAAATGTTTCAACAAAAGGCGGGTAAAAAGTCTGAAATCATTTGCAAAAATAAGTCGTTAGAGTCAAAACAGCGCGGTAAGGATGCTTTTGCTCACTTCGGACTACAAGAACAACTAACCAAAATCGAAGAGATTGACAAGCAAATTGAGTCACTGAAGGCGGATCGGAAACCCTTGGAGGAAGCAATTAGGGATTTCACGCAAGGAAAATCAGAACGTTATAACACTTTTGACTCCATTCGAGAAGGTAGCCCAATTCACCAATACGTCAATCAGAATAATGGATCATATGAGGTTATTGAAAAAAGAATCGCAGGGTTGAGCGAGCAGATCGGTGAAGAACTGTGGTTGGCAAAGGATATTCAACAAGCTGCGGATATATATGAGCGGTATGTAACTCTTCTTAATGAGGAGTGAATCTATTGAACCTTGATCTATATCTAAAGGACATTGCAGGCTTTAAGGAACTAATAGAGGAGCTGCCAGAAGATAATGCTGCTCCTCTATTAAAGAAAATTGAGTTGCATTCTAAATGTCTGGTTCTTTTGGGGGAAGTATCCGCAGAATATGATCGTATCTACAAACGAATCCATGTTCAACGTGATATGGACTATGCACAAGCTTATATAGAAGCAGAACGTCCTAAAAAGGAACATGCTGAACTGGCTACCCGAGAAATTAGGGAAATGGAAGCTGAAGCTTACGGCCGCAGCATGAAGTACCGCAATGAGTTTGTTAGTACCAGGGAAACAATCCATGCCTTAAAGATGAAGATGAATTCTCATTTTGCGGATGGATCGATAGGTAGTAGGTATCAAGGGATGTGAATTGGTTTGAATCAACTCATGATGGATATGCCCAAGTACGGACCATGGATGGTAACGCATAAAGGCGATCATTCTTGCCGCTTATTAGCAGACCGACATTATAGCAGGCAGCACATAGGACATCCGATGTTTACACGTCCCGGAAAAAACTTGGTGCTTCGCACATCCTCAGGGGATGCGGTTTGGGTGACTTGGAGCGGCATTCGTGACGATGGATTGAAAGCATATGAATGTACAATCTTTAGAAATGAATCGGGATATCGCAGCAGTAAATTAATTCATCATGCCGTAGCCGCTACGTTGGGAGAATGGGGTGAATTTCCGATTGGCGGATTAATTACCTATGTTGATGCAAATAAGATTAAATCAACAAACCCTGGATTCTGTTTCAAAAAGGCTGGATGGAAGCACATCGGAGAGAGCAAGAAGCGCGGATTAATTTTATTACAAGTAGGTAGTAGGTATGGGGGTGCGTAAGTGATGAATCCATATGATTTTTATATCTCGCCTTTGGAATATGAAGAAGCGGAGGGAAATGGGATTGTTGCTAGAGTCTTGGAAGTCCGTATAAGATCACTGGCTTGGTCAAAGGAGAGGGCAATTAACACTCCGCCGCAAACTAAAAATAAGCGAAAAGAATGGGCGTATGTAGCTCAGAGTAATGGAATCGCTTATGGCACCTTTCTAAGACGCATTAATTATTATGGTTGGTCTGCTGAAGATGCAGCAAGTAAACCCTTGCTCGATAGAAAAACAAACATCTTAATCGCTCTGAAAGCACAACGAAAATATCCTCTAGAAATGGTAGAGCTTGCACGACAAAATGGCATCAAGTACATGACTTTTCGGAAGCGAGTTAAATCGGGCTGGAATTTAATTGATGCAGCTACCACAAAGCCTATGACTCATAGTGAGATAGGGTCATTAACAAAAGATTCTTGGAAAAATTATTTTTAAGGGGTTGATGTTTTGTTTTATATGTCAGAAGCGGACATTGAACGCAGCATCGAGTTCAACATTCAAAACATTAAAGATGATCAAGACTCAATCATAATTATTGAAAATCAATTAATTGCGGATCAAAAACTGAAAACGCACAAATATAACCAAGATGATATCAAATACTTTAAAAATAAAATCGAATATTATCAACAAAGTATCTTATCTTTTGAGCGTATTATTCAGGCTCGCAGCAAGCAAATGGGACTGGGATTGGATGTTGGAGCGGCTTTTCTTTTGGTGGATCAAGAAGCGGACAAGCAGCTTGATATGTTTGGGGGTGCATAGATGGCAGTAACGCAAATGACCTGTGAAGATTTTGAAGTGGAGATTGAAAAGAAATTGCTAGACAAGGAACCTGTACTCCTTCATCCGTTCTATTGGTATGACAAAATTATCATTAGTGAATCAGGCGGCAAGGATTCGATGGCTTGTTTATTCTACCTTTTAGACATTGGTATTCCTCCCAGTAAAATTGAGCTTTGGCATCAATCGGTCGATGGCGGGGGAGATCAATACACGGACTTTCTGGATTGGCCTGTTACGGAATCCTATATTGAAGCGGTTGGGCAGCATTTCGGAATAAAGACTTGTTTCCAGTGGAGGGCTAACGGCATTTATGGCGAGATGATGCGAAAGGATTCAATAACGGGTGATGTTTATTACATGGATGATGGCCTGACCTATCACTTACCTACGAAAAGCGGAAAGTTGTCAACAAGATTGAAGTGGCCTGCTATGTCTCCTAATCTAAGCGTTCGTTGGTGTTCGGCATATGCCAAGATTGACGTATTCCGGAGGGTGTTGAATAATCATCCAGATTTTAAACCAACCAAAGAAGCAAAGAAATTTGTTCTTGTAATCACTGGAGAGCGCCGCGAAGAATCAGCAAATAGGGCTTTATATTTAGAAACTGAAGCCCACGCCTGTTATACAAAGAATCGAATTGTTCATGCTTGGAGACCTGTCATACGTTGGTCAGAACGGGATATCTGGGATCTGTTTGAAAAAAGAAAGTTTTTACCCCATCCAGCTTATTTACTAGGTTGGAATCGGACAAGTTGTTTCGGGTGTATTTTCAGCACCGCCGACTTGTGGGCTATGATGCGGGAGATTGCACCAGATCGATTCAATGAGCTGCTACGAGTTGAGCGTGAACTAAATCATACGATTGATCCTAAATTTACGCTTGATCAAAAAGCGAATATGGGATCACTGGACAGGCTGCCAAAAGATGCAAGGCTTAGTCAGTGGGTTCAACTAGCACTTAATCGTAACTTCAATAAAGATGATTTGATAATGAAGAAATGGGAACTACCTGCAGGTGCTATGAGAGGATCGGCAGGAGGCCCAATTTAGGGTAGGAGGGTATCACTTGGAATATCTTGATTTTTTAAAATCAAAAATTGTATATGCGAAAGAATCCGGATTCGAGATATCCCCTGATGAAGTAAATCCAATTATGAAACCCCATGCCAGAGATGCAGTAGTGTGGGCGATCAAAGGCGGTAGACGCGCATTGTTTGAAGCGTTTGGCCTAGCTAAAACAACTCAGCAAATTGAGTATTGCCGTATCGTAATTAAGTATAAAGGCGGCAAGGCATTGATTGTAATGCCGCTTGGCGTTAAGGGCGAATTCATAAACGATGCGGTAAATCTTCTTGGTGTGGAAATGCCAGAATATGTGCGCAACATGGATGAGGTTCGAGCAGCTGCAGGAGCCATTCTAATTACCAACTACGAGCGAGTGCGTGATGGAGATATCGATCCTAAATATTTTACAGCGACTTCACTTGACGAGGCTTCTGTCCTTCGAGGATATGGAACCAAGACCTACCAGACATTCTTAGATAAGTTTAAGGGTGTTCTTTACAAACTTGTTTGTACAGCTACGCCTTCGCCGAACAAGTACAAGGAACTCATTCATTATGCCGGGTACCTTGAGGTCATGGATACGGGACAAGCTTTGACGCGGTTCTTTCAACGCGATAGCACGAAGGCCAATAACTTAACTTTGTACCCGCACAAAGAAGATGAATTTTGGATATGGCTTTCAACGTGGGCATTATTTATTGAAAAACCAAGCGATTTGGGTCATTCAGACGAAGGATATGACTTACCACCATTAGATATTAGGTATCATGAACTGGCTGTTGACCATTCGGGCGCAGGTTCGGAAAGAGATGGCCAGATGCTACTATTGCGTGATGCGGCAATTGGCCTTAAAGATGCTGCCCGAGAAAAACGAGATAGCATAAGCGAACGGGTACGTAAAGTAGTTGAAATTGTCAAGGATAACCCGTCAGAACAGGTTGTCATATGGTGCCACTTAAATGATGAACAAGATGAAATCGAACGAGCGTTAAAGCTTGAGGGAATATCGGTCGCTTCGGTGTATGGCAGTCTATCTCTCGAAGAAAAAGAACGCCGTTTGTTCGAATGGAAAGAACGTAAACATACTGTATTACTTAGCAAAGCTGAGATTCTTGGCTCAGGTGCGAACTTACAACAAAGCCATATTTCCATATTCGCGGGTATTGATTATAAGTTTAACGATACAATCCAAGCTGTTCACCGTATTTATCGATTCGGGCAGAAGAATGCATGTCAGATCCATTTTATCTATATGGAGTCGGAACATGAGATTCTAAGGTCTTTGTTAGAGAAATGGGAGCAACATAAGTACCTGGTTAAAAAAATGACCGAGGTCATCCAGAAATACGGACTATCCGGAACATCCATCATCGACAAATTAGCCAGAAGCATAGGAGTTGAGCGTGTGAAGATTGAAAGTGAGCGTTTTACTGTAGTAAATAACGATTGTGTACTTGAATTATCTAATGTTCCAGATAACAATTTTGGCTTAATTCACACATCCATTCCATTCGGCAATCATTACGAATATACACCGAGTTACAACGATTTCGGTCATACCAAAGATACAGAGCAATTCTTTGAACAAAATGACTATCTCACGCCTCATTTATACAGAACATTAAAACCCGGGCGAGTTTTGGCAGTCCACGTTAAGGATCGTGTGCTTTTTGGGAATGCAACGGGTACCGGAATGCCTACGATTGAACCGTTCCATGTGCTTTGCATCATGCATTATATCAAACATGGATTTCAGTATTTCGGCATGATCACAGTTGTAACGGATGTGGTCCGCGAGAACAATCAAACCTATCGGTTGGGTTGGAGCGAACAATGTAAGGACGGTTCAAAAATGGGGGTCGGCTGTCCGGAGTATATTTTATTATTCCGCAAGCTACCAAGCGATACAAGCACAGCTTATGCCGATGAGCCTGTATCGAAAAGTAAAGAAGAATATACCCGCGCGCAATGGCAAATAGATGCACATGGTTATTGGAGAACTTCAGGCGATAGATTGCTAACTAAGGAAGAACTCGAAGCAATGCCGGTACCCAAGCTGCAGGCTGCCTATCGGAAGTTTACAAGGGAAAGTATTTATAACTATAAGGACCATGTTGAACTTGCTAAACAATTGGATACTGACGGAAAGCTGCCAGCATCCTTTATGGTTGTCGCACCTGGAAGCTGGTCAGAAGAAGTATGGGATGACATCAACCGAATGCGGACATTGAACACAACACAGAGCCAACGCCGCCAACAAATGCACGTATGCCCTCTGCAAATCGACATCGTAGAACGAATTATTAACCGCTACTCTAATCCGGGCGATATTGTCGCATATCCTTTTGGAGGCCTTATGACAGTTCCGACACAAGCGGTTAAGATGGGGCGCAAAGGTTGGGGGTGCGAATTAAACACCGATTATTTTCGCGATGGAGTTGGGTACCTGAAGGCTGCAGAAAATATGGTTGGTATGCCGACACTTTTTGATTTTCTGGATGAAGTCGAGGAAAAAGAGGTTGCCCTATGAAATTACTTAATCTCGTATTAGGAGTGATTATAGGAATCGGTTTGATATTAAATCAACCGACCGCGGCAGCACCGACAGCCATTGTAAAAACAGTTGTTGAAACACGGATAGTTTATAAGTCGGAGTTTATCAAGGTTAACCAGACAGAGCCAGTAGAGATGATGGTTACAGCATATACCGCAGGTCCAGAGTCCACAGGGAAACGTCAGGGCATGAAAGGCTATGGAATCACATTCACAGGAACACAAGCCAAGATAGGGGTATGTGCAGTAGACCCGACATATATCCCCATTGGCAGTTCGCTTTATGTTGAATCGTACGGCTACTGCCACGCTGAAGATATAGGCGGGAAAATCAAGGGAAATCATATTGACGTGTTTATCCCTGATTTACAAGGTGCATTGAAATTTGGTAGAGAGAATCGCAAAGTCTGGATTTTGAATAATTTTGGGGAGGAATAGTTGGTGAAACAATGCAGCAAACCAACGCTAAAACAAAAGAAAATCATGTTGAAAAACAATATGGATCCTGATTTATATCTAGTTGATCAAGCGCATCCCGACCGCTTGGAATGTGTTAGTAAAGTTGACGGTAGGAAAAAACAGGCATTTTTAAAGCTGGTGAGGATATGAGACAACGACAACAAGAAATACTAGCTTTTATCATTAAGGACACCGCCGATAAGGGATATCCTCCAACCGTTCGGGAGATTGGAAAGGCAGTAGGTTTATTGTCCAGTAGCACGGTATTTGGGCACTTACAGCGGCTTGCGCGGGATGGATACATTCAGATAACGCCTGATTCACCAAGAGCAATAAAAGTATTGAAACCGATGGGGTGAGGTGGAGTGGCAAGACCAACGAAAGGAACGGTTGATTATTTCCCTCATTACATCAAGTCAGGGAAAACACTCTTTGTTTTAGAAAATGATTACGGTAATGACGGATATACATTTTGGTTCAAATTGCTTGAAGTATTAGCAGGGACGGACGGAATGACTTTTGATTTTAGTGATGAAGCAAATGTCCGTTTCTTACTTTCAAAAACACGAATTGATAAAGAAAAGTGTCTGCAAATTATTGAAACACTTGTTGTTTTAGGGGCAATCGATAAAGAATTATGGAACGAAAACGGCATTATATGGGTGGGTAACTTAGTTGAAAATGTGAAGGATGCATTCAAAAAACGGATTAATCAAGTGCCAAAAAAACCTTGTTTTGCAATTGACGAAAAACGTGTTTCTTCTATCAATATAATTTCCGCAGGAGTAAACCAAGTATTAGGTGAGTTTCCGCAGGTAGAAACTACGCAAAAGGTACATTTAGCGGAGTTTACGGAGGAAGAAACAGGGAAAGGAAAGGAAATTAAATTAAAGGAAAGTAAATTAAATGAAATTAAATCAGAAGAAGATATACCCGCCGAAGAAGCAGATTCAAAATCCCTGGATGAATCTTCGATAAAGGCAAACGACATCGAGAAATACTTTTGCCAAAAGAGAGGCAAGGGACTTCAAGTTAGTACGGATGATTATAAGCTCATGCAAGAAATAGCCGCTTATGGAATTACGGTCGAAAGTGCAAAGCTCAGTATTGACAATTGCTTTGCTGAATATAAGCCAAAGCATCCGAGGGATATGATAAGCACTTTCTCTTATTGTGTATCTCGATGTTATGACGATTGGACAAAACAGATTGAGAAATCAAAACCTATTAATATTGGTGGTGATCAAAATGGAAAGCATGGGGAAAATTCTCAAGGATTTAAACATGGACGAGATTCGTCAAAGAGCGTTGAAGAATCAATCACAGGCGGCCAAGTCGGATGGATTGCTAGAAACAAACGAATCAAAGAGGTACCGTTGCCAGACGTGTAAAGATGAATTAGGCACACTTGGAAGGGACGACGAAGGGTTTGAAGTATGGCGACCTTGCTTAAATTGCAAGGATTGGCGCAAAGCCGAGAAGATCATGAAACAAAGCCAAATCACTGAAGAATTCCAGAAAAGGACGTTTGAGAATTTTAACCCATCCGGTAGACCACAAATTGTTGTGGATGCTATGGAGTGCGCCGAATCCTATCTTGAGGATTTTGAATCCATTCAAGACAACAAGAGAAACAGTATCGCGTTACTTGGAACACCAGGCTGTGGTAAAACTCATTTGCTTATGGCGGTTGCAAACGGATTGATTAAAAACAATATTCCTGTTATCTATTTTCCGTGGGTGGAAGGCTTTAACGAATTAAAAGGCAATCTGGATGAACTGGAAAGCCGAATAGGGCTGTTACAGCGAATAAATGTACTTTATATGGATGACATGTGGAAAGGGCGTAAAGATCCTACACCGTTCCAAATTGAACAAGCCTTTGCAATTATCAATTATCGGTATCTAAATAAACTTCCGATTTTGGTTTCATCTGAATATGACATTGATGGTATGTGTCATTTCGATATGGCAATAGGCAGTCGCATTTATGAAATGTGCAAGGATTATTGTGTCGTGATCAAAGGCGCAGCCAAAGAAATAAATTATCGATTGTCGGAGGATTAAGATGCAATATCTGTTCGTTGATCCGCGACCCGAGTTAATACAGGATACCAATTTATGGACGAAGCTATTTAGCTTGATTCCCGAGCTTGAAAACAAGCAAGTCGCCGCCGCATTACAAAAGCATTTATGGGCTATTCGTTGTTTTGGAGTAATGCTTAAACCATCTGCAAAAGGATTACGATTCGAACCGATTGTCGGACCTGATTGCGCTTGGGAATACGAAGTTGATTTTGAAGAAATGAAAGTCAAGTATCTTAAACCCTATGTCAACGAGATTACTTGGCTGCTGAAAAAGGTGATTGAACCATGAGCAAGCAAGATGAAATGGAAAGTATTTACCGTAGCTATGAATGGTTATTAAGGGAAAGACTTGAACAATTGGATGTACTGGCCCGAAACATGTTTTCTGAAATGGGGACGTTCGGTATTCCAAAAAAACTGTGCGACTCCTTTGTTCAAGACAAATTCAAAAGCCTTGCTAAAGAAGTGATCGAGAAAGGAAGTGAGATAGTTGTCAAACACCGTAAACTTTGGATTAATAAAAAACAGCCTAACCGATTTAATCAAAATCCATAAACCATCTATAAAGCAAGTACCGGCTTTTGTTACTTGGTTCGTAAAAAAGTATAGGATTCCAAGGGGTTTTGAAAAAGAATTAAATGAATTTTGCATAGGAGAAGTCAATAAAGCGAATGCCGAAAAAGCTTAGATTGCTTAAAAAATAACAACTGATTTGTGGAATGAATACCATTCCAGTGACCAATTGCATTTATCAAATGGAACAACAGTTCTTAAGTGGAGGTTTTAGTATGATTATTGAAATTCAAAAGTTGGTTATCAAAGAGCAATTGGATCACGCAGTAAAGGGTGTTTCAAGCAAAATTACAATCCCAATTTTAGGCGGCGTTAAGTTTGAAGTCACGGACAAAGGCTTGACATTGACAGGATCGGATACCGAGACAGTGATTCAAATGTTCATCCCTTCCGAGCAGTTCAAGACCATCGAAAAAGGCTCTATCGTTTTGGAAAAGGGGGATTTAGAAAAAACCATCGCAAAAATGCCAAATGAAATCATTAGAATTCAAACGGAAAGCAATCTAAATACCATCTTCTCGGCAAAGAAAGCAGAACTTCAGCTCATGGGGATGAACGCTACGGAATATCCTGATTATTCAGTTGACGCAGATGATGAGCAAATAATTATCAATGGCGAGGTTTTAAAAAATTTAATTAAGCAAACACATTTTGCAGCTTCCGACAAGGAAGATACCCCGATTCTGAAAGGTACAGTAATCAGTGTGAATGAGGGCGTAATTCAATTTTTGACTTGTGACCGGCATCGTTTGGCAAAGGTTAGAGAAAATATTGAAACCGATGTTGAAAAAAGTATGGTTGTATCGACTTCATGCCTGATCAACCTAAGCAAAATAATCAACGGCAAGGATGAAATAGCCATTACCGCAAAAAGCGGCGCAGAAGGAGTTACCCAGGTTAACTTCACTTCTTCTGACATGATGTTTGTTGCAAGGGTACTAAGCGGTTCTTATCCAGACACTTCTAAACTCATTCCCGAAAGATTCACGGAAATATTTACAATAAACCGAGTTCAATTAATTAGCTCGCTGGAGCTTGCGAAAATCACGACAGACGGTGGCAAGACTAACGTTGCGAAATTCCAATTTAGCAAAAATGAACTAATTGTATCCAGTAAAAACGAAAAAGGGCAAATGAAAGAATCGTTAGATGTTGAAAATCTAAACGGAAATGATTTTATCTTTTCTGCAAATGCCGAATATATTTTAAGTGCTTTAAAGGCGGTTGAATCTGAGTTTGTAAAAATCAACGCTACTGGTGCAATGAATCCGATTGTGATTACGCCGGAAGAGGATGACAACGTACTCTTTTTAGTCTTGCCATATAGAACCACAAATTAAGAGGTGATGTATGACAAACGAAGAACTTGCCACTTTAGCAAAATCAGGTGATACAGCAGCCAAAGAACGATTATTTAAA
The DNA here is from genome assembly GCA_040904685.1 of Paenibacillaceae bacterium. Classification (GTDB taxonomy): domain Bacteria; phylum Bacillota; class Bacilli; order Paenibacillales; family NBRC-103111; genus Paenibacillus_AC. Next base: position 76,884 of record JBBDSZ010000052.1, read on the forward strand.
AACAATCAGCGATTTTCCCATTATGTTGTACTGAAATTCTGCAATCAAAAAGACCAACGCTATGAGGATTTCGTAGGCATTGCAAATCTAGGCATGGTTAAAGCCTATAATGCCTACGATCCTGCAAAGGGGTACAAGTTTTTAACATTTTCCACGTTATGTATGCGGAATGAAATTCTACTTTCCATGCGAAAAGATAGGAAATCCATAGCAACAACAAGCCTAGAGGATAGCATACACACCGATTTCGAGGGCAACGACATAACACTATCGGATGTGATTTCGGATGGCATAGACTTCACGCAGGCTATTGAAATCGATGTTGAGGTTAAAATGGTGTTTGAGTTTATGGAAAAGTTAAATCCATTTTATAAAACCGTAGCTATTGAGCGCTTTGTTAACGGGAAAACCCAAGGTGAAATAGCGGAAATCGTTGGTTTTAGTAAACCATATACCTCTCGAATTGTGCGAAGGGTTCAGCAAATGTTTAGAAGTCACTGTGGTATGGGAATTAAAAAAATTAAGTAGGAGGGGATTTTATTGAACATAGATGAATTATACGAGATTCAAAAGGAATTCGATGCGAGACTCATTAAGAAAAAAGGATTGGAAGGTAAGGATCTTCTTCCTGATACAGTATTGGCTTTACAAGTGGAGATTGGGGAGCTAGCCAATGAATGGCGCGGCTTCAAATATTGGAGTAATGATCAATGGCCGAGAAATAACGTTCTGGTCATTGGCGACAATTGCGGAGAAGAAAAAATCACTAACCCAATGCTTGAAGAATATGCAGACTGCTTACACTTGCTATTATCTATCGCTAATTTATTGGGTTTGTCTGGGGATGACTTGTTTGTTTCAGAGGATGAATTAGAAGGCGAAACCGTAGTTATTTTCACAAGCCTTCTACATGAGGTAGGAATGTTGATTGGAGATAGATTTCTATTAAAAGCTCCAAAAAATATCAAGCGTGAACAAATGAGAGGTATCCTGTACACTTTTTACAATTTGGGCGAAGGGCGACTTGGTTTTACATTTGAACAGGTTGAAAAAGCCTTTCTTGATAAAAATGAGATTAATCATAGTCGCTTATCCAATGGTTATTAACGGATGGAAAAGTTAATCCTTCCGGAATTACCGCCAAGTGTAAACCACTACTATGAAAACAGAGTATCTAATTATATTGACAAATCAGGTCAACCACGCCAAAAAAGGATGAGGATCCTTACACCGGATTCTCAAAGGTGGTTTGATAATGCAGTCGTTATAACAAACTTATGGCGGAACAAAAACAAATGGATTACAGCTAAAGGGAAAGTGATTGTTAGGCTTTGGTTTTATTTCCCTAATGCGAGGCACATAGACACACACAATGGCTTAAAAGCTCTATTAGATGCCTTTGAGGATGCTCTAATATATGGAAATGATAAAAACGCATTGCCGTGGATTATGGATTTTGAAGTGGATAAAATCAATCCGCGCTTAGTTGTAGAATTTGAAAGGGTGAATAAGGAATGAAAGTGAAAATAGGAAATAAAGTCTATGATTCTACACAGCAACCGGTATTAATTATTTTCGATCAAGGCGAACAGGAATTAATAGGCAGCATGAGCCCGGAACATATGAAATTTTGTTCATTTCCAGAAGATTCAAACATTGAGGTTATCGAACAATTTATGAAATACGAGCCCGAAGACCTCAATCAACTAACCATGGCAATTGATAATGATGTAGTAATAGTAAATAAATTTCAGGCGATGGATTAATATGAAAATCTTCAGCGAAGAAACCAAAAAGAAAATGTCAGATGCGGCAAAGAAAAGGTGCACTCCCGAGTGGCGCAAGCAAAGTTCGGAAATGCAGTCTACTAAACTGGATTTAAACAATGTTACAACTATGTACGAATCGGGAATGACACAGGATGAAATTGCATCATCTCTCAATGTTACTCAGAAAGTGATTTACAATTTCATGAAAAGAAATGGAATCGAAACCAGAGTTGCTGCAAAGAGAGACCAAACAGGGGAAAACAATCATATGTGGAATGGAGGCAAAAAGATACACAGTAATGGTTATATTATGGTTAGAATTCCGGATCACCCGAGATCACATAACGGTTATGTATTTGAACATATCCTAGTGGCTGAAAAAATGATTGGACGTTATTTGATTTACTACGGAAAATGTAATCCAAAAAATGAAATAGTTCATCATAAAAACGAAGTTAAAAATGACAATTCTCCTGATAATCTACAAGTTATGACGCACTCTGAACATATTAAACTTCATAACAAATTAAGAAAGGAAAAGTTATCCCAAGCTAAGTGTTTAAAATGCTAGCAAAATAACTGTTGATATTCAATTAGGAGGTTATAGAAAAGATGAAAACAGAATATACAATTGCTTGCCTGTTCGGGGGAATAGGCGGAGGTAGCTTGGGTTTTCAAGGAGCTCGCGCCGAGTACATGGGGAAAGTTGCAAAGTTTAGAACAATATGCAGTATTGATTCAGATCCAGTGGTTTGCCGCAATTACGAAGCAATCACGGGCGGAAAAGCAGTATGCATTGATCTATTTGACCGCCAGCAATATAAAGATTTTCACAGCGTAGAATCGCCGCCTGATAATTGGCATGAGGCCGAGCCGTGGGATATATGGAAAGCATTTGGAGAACAAGTGCCGGACGTTATTTTCACCAGCCCGCCGTGTAAAGGATTCAGTGGATTGCTCCCGGAGAAGTCGGCAGCGAGCAAGAAATATCAAGCGCTCAACCTTCTAACTATTCGTGGCATTGATATTTCATTGGCAGCCTGCAGGGATTACGGTGGCGAGCTCCCAGCGCTATTCTTGCTCGAAAACGTACCGCGCATTATGACTCGTGGGAAAAGCATTCTTAAGCGAATCAAGGACACTCTCAAAAAATATGGCTATGTAGTAAACGATGAATCACACGATTGTGGTGAGATCGGCGGGCTGGGGCAGCATAGAAAACGGTATTTGTTAATCGCTCGAAATGAAAAGCGCATGCCGGCATTCGTCTACAAACCTGAAATCAAGCCGCTAAAAACAATTGGTGATGTAATTGGTCCGTTGCCGTTACCTGGGGATGAAGTAAATGGTGGCCCAATGCACAGAGTTCCAACGCTACAGCGTAAAACGTGGGAACGACTTGCCTTTATACCTGCTGGTGGGGATTGGAGAGATTTAGAAAAGGTAGAGTTTGAGAAATATAGATTAAATTATGAACCACGAGTTGGAGCTTGGGCGGTTGAAGATTGGGATACCACTAGCGGAGCGGTTACTGGTGGGGCTGGTGTTGGGATAAGCAATGGAGTATCAGCTGTAGCAGATCCTAGAACTGGATTCAATAAAGGTACTCATGCATCAATCTATAGAGTGTCAAAATCTGATGAACCTGCACCGACTGTTACAGGAGCAGCTAGACCAAATAACGGAGCTTTAAGTGTTGGTGATCCGCGCTTGAAAGATCGTGATAGTAGGCATGCAGGAGTCTACAGGGTGGTAAGGGTTGATGAGCCTTCCCCTTGTGTGACAGGAACTAGGTTTGGTAGTGGGGCTTTAGCAATTGCTGATCCAAGAACGCCAAACGATCATTATGAGGGTGAATACAATCGCGTTGGCGGTTATGGTGTGCAGGAATGGGAAGAAACAGCTAAGACAGTGCGCGGAGCAGGTAGGATAATGAATTCCCCATCTTCCGTAGCCGATCCAAGGGTAAATGACCGTGACGGTAAAAGACAAAGCAATGGTTTTCCTGTTCGATCATGGGATGGACAATCTTTCACAGTTACCGGGGAAGATACCATTGGTAGCGGAGCCCAATCGGTTGCCGATCCAAGAGTATCAGATTTAAAAGGCAGATTTCCAAACAAATGGCAGGTTCAAGATTGGAATGAAACAGCTGCTACCGTTACTGGAAGTACAGATATCCAAAGTGGAGCTCCTTCTATTAACGACCCTCGTTTAGGTTGCGCTCCAAGATCGGGTTCATATGGTGTTCAGGATTGGAACCAAACGGCAAATACCGTAACAGGATCCGGTGATGTTCATTCGGGAAGTACTGCAGTCGCTGATCCGCGCATCCCAGAACAAACCGAACGCTGCGTGATGATAATAATTGCAGAAGATGGTACATGGCATAGACCATTCACAACCTATGAATTAGCAGTTGGGTTACAGGGATTTCCTGCTTATTTGCCAGATGGCCGTCCATTCCAGCTTGAAGGATGCAGTGATGCTAAGGCGAGGGAATACACAGGAAATGCAGTCCCTCCCGATGCTGCTGAAGCAATCGCAAATGTAATTATTATGGCCATGGTCATGTCAGAAGCAGGCGAAACATTCATATTTACTCATCAAGACGTTTGGGTTAAAACTGAAAATACGCAAGAGATTCACCTAATTCATTAAAATCATACTTTGGCGGTGAATATCTTATGAGCAATAAAAATTTTCAGCATCTTGGTCAAAAGATGAGATACAGTGGATCGTTGATAAATATCCTACAGCAACATTTGAACAATACGAACAAGCTTTGCCGAACAGGACGGCAAGTTCCATTAAACATAAAGCAAGCAGAATGGGGGTTATAAAAACCTACGATACCATTTCTAAGCAAAATTCGATGATAAACAAAGGGAAAATTCGAACTGAAGAAAATAAAAAGAATATTTCAAAAGGTCTCACCGGTAAGAGAGCTTCAAAAGAAATAAGGGAAAAACGCAGCGCAACTATGATAAATGTATCTAGCAGGGGCGAAGAACACCATAACTGGAAGAGAAACGATATACATCGAGATTATTGTAGGTGGCGAGCTAGAAAGCTAGTTGCAAAAGGGAAATGTTCTTATTGTGATAATTTCGGCAGAGATGTACACCATTGAGACGGAAATCCCTATAATAACGAACCTATTAATTTGATTCGATTGTGCATCGATCATCACAAAGTAGAACATCAGGTGATGAAAGCTTTAATAAAAGCAATGGAACTGGTTGACGTTATTCCAGATGATACTTTAGAAAGACAATTAGTTCATTGAACATTATGTATTTTATTGAATTATAAAAATCATTGACATGTGCCGACCAAATACTGCCTATCATCTATAAATATATAACCTGTTTTAAAAATTATTCTGTAATCAACAGTCAAATGGAATGATTTACATCTAATGCAATAGTACATTAAACAATCACCCCTCTGTTCTCATTATATTAAACGAAATATTATCAAATATGCATGGCATGTATATGAGGGGATTGTAACATAAATGTGTCAATATTGTGAAATGAATTTTGGGGATGGAGAGACTCTATGGAACAAATTATAGCTGCACTTAAGAAAATCAGAACTCAATTAATTGTTGATGAATTTAAGCTTCATCGGTTGATCTCTAAGGAAATGGAAAGTGAAGGGATCTCGTATAAAAGCGAGTTCCTTCTAGGTCCTAGAAATAGAATCGACTTCTTAACAGAATCAGGTATTGGAATTGAAGCCAAAAAAGGGAAGCCGAATGAGTTGCAGGTCTTTAACCAGTTGTCACGTTATGCTGAATTTGAACAGGTAAAAGGATTGGTACTTGTTATAGAACGCTATATGGATCTTCCGGAAGAAATAAACGGTAAGCCAGTTACATCGATCGGATTAAGAAAATTATGGGGCATAGCCAGTAAGTGAGGTGAAAAATGAATTCAACTATTGAGATGCCGGCATATTTAAATAGAGCTGGCGAGAGTGATTATTATTACGGCACGCTTAGTTATGAAACTGAAACAGATCATTGGGTAATTGAAGGAGAAGCCGCAGTATGCCAGTTTGCAAAACGCTTGTTTCCCGGGGCTGAGGGGCGCATTAAGGGTTTTGCTAGATTTAAGAGCAATAAGCGAACCAACGGTGAATTGAATTGGCTCATGATGCGGTATCCATTAAGGATTAATGATCCGCTGCAATGGGAGGGGAAGTTTAATGATGCTGTCAACTATATCCTTACTAGAGATCGTATTCGAAACGGACCACAAAAGGCTGAGCCCTCATCATTGATCTTCAATGGGCAACTTACAGAGTTTCAGAAAGAGGGAGTAGCCTTCTTAAATAACAACGCCCCAACACTTCTTGCTGATGATATGGGACTGGGAAAGACTGTTGAAGCTTTGGCTTGGATTGCTTCACAAGAGAAGTTTCCAGGCATCATCATTGTTCCTGCAAGCGTTCAAACCCAATGGAAGAAGCAAATCATGCGTTTCATTCATCCGCAGCCGCTTCCGAATGAAATTGCACTATTCCCAGATCCGTCTAAGATGGTTCACATCATAAAGGGCTTGACACCATACCCATTACCGGAAGCGAATTTCTATATTATTCATTATGGTTTGTTGAGAGGTTGGAAGCAGGACCTACCACAATACAAATTAGAATTCGCTGTTTTTGATGAAATACAAGAGTTGCGCCATCCCGGTACGGAAAAATACAGCGCTGCATCCTTGCTTGCGGAAAGCGCCACAAATGCCATTGGTCTTTCAGGCACGCCTATCTATAACAAAGGTGGCGAAATATATTACATCATGAACATTTTGCAGAATCAATGTTTGGGTGATTGGGGAAGCTTCACGCGAGAATGGTGTTATGGATATGGTGAAATGACAGTAACAGATCCAGAAATGCTTGGGGATCACTTGCGGAGAGAGGGGTTGATGCTTCGCAGAACAAAGGATCAGGTTCTGTCTGAACTTCCAGCCAAGCGACGCATTGTTCAAGAGATCGATTCAGACGAGAAAACTTTTACTAAAGAAATGAAGTCGGTATTTGAATTAATCGATCGTTACGACAATATATCCGATCATTTCGAGCGCGGACGTGCCAAAAGGGAAATTGGCGAAAAAATGAGACAAGCTACTGGGATATCTAAAGCTTCTTATGTCGCAGGGTTTGTCCGAATGTTGCTTGAAGCTGGGGAAGCTGTTGTTTTATATGGATATCACCATGGGGTATATGAAATATGGATGGAAGAATTGAAGAGTTTTAGTCCGGTAAAGGTTACAGGTCTTGAGTCAGGCAATCAGAAGGAAGAGTCAAAGGCGAAATTCATAAGTGGGAAAACAAACCTGATTATTATTTCACTTCGCGCTGCTGCCGGTATTGATGGATTGCAGGAGCGAGCAAATATAAATGTTTTTGGTGAATTGGATTGGAGCCCAGGTATTCATGCTCAATGTGAGGATCGGACTCATCGTATGGGGCAGCGCGACTCAGTAATCAGTTATTACCTTGTAGCAGGTAATGGAAGCGATGAACAGATGATGGAAGCGTTAGGATTTAAGACAGCTCAATTCGCTGGGATTATGGGAGAGAAAACCGAGAGCGAAGACGATAAAGCGTTGGCTCAGGTCGAGGTGGGCAAGCATTTAGACAAGGTTATCGAGAAATTGAGAAAACGAGGGTAACAGGAGGTATCCAAGAATGACTGATTCAAAACTAACACTGGATGCAATACAACAACGCTTCCCGATTGGGGATTATATCGAATATCAAACAGGTAATGGATTTTTCTCAGGGATGATAATCGGATATGAACAAAATCGGGGAATCTCCTTAGACTTGGGAGATCGTAGGTTTCCAGTTGATTCGGAAAAGTTCTTTGTGATTGCTGAAAAATATCATATACCTGCTGAAACAAAGAATGAACGATTAAAGATTGAAATCTCTTTGAGAGTTCCGGTACCTATATTAGAACAACTTACTTTGTTTTAACTCACATTAAAAAGGGAGCATAAGAGATATCTATCCCTTTTGCTCCACTACTTCCAAACCTTTAATTACTAGATCTCTTATGGCTTCACTTCTGTTTTTAAGCTTTTTATTGTGAAAATGGTTTTCTATTTGTTCAACTAATTCAATTGGGAATGTCACTAATATTTGAGTGTTTTTTTCTTTATCAATAGCCATGTCCTTCACCTCATTTATTATTATAAGTTATATAACTTATATTGACAAGTAGCTTGGATTATATTATATTAGATATATAACTTATATAACTGAATGAAAGGTTGTGAATGAATTGATTAGAACAAGAGTTTATGAAATTCAATGGGGCTGCGCAATAATGCCTTATGTACGGTACTTTGAAAGCGAAGATGCTTTAAATGATTTTAT